>CADCIO010000077.1 GCA_902801475.1 uncultured Bacteroidales bacterium | reverse complement strand
AGTTACCTTACATTATCGAGGATGGCCAAGAGGTTATGAACCTCTATCCATCTATTCGTGAAGCAGCCATAGAGTATTTCCGAAAGAATGGTATAGGATGGTGGAAAAGTCATGATGCAATAAATGTACCTACAGGCCACATGCTTTCATCTCAAATAAGCTGTGTCAACCATCTATTCCCATTTATGAAGGAAGAAGAAACGCCTGCTCTTCTATTAGTGCTCAATTCTATCCAGCACAAATACCAATTCACGAGGATTATACCCAATCCCTTAGACAAAACCGATTGCAACGGCAATGTCTGTTTTGAATTTGTATGGAAGAATCGCTCCTTGCTTGGCGAAAGGACAGAAAAACGGGGAGCCATGTGCACCTCCATAGATGCCGTCATATATGCTGAAACGACAGATTGTAAGCGAGTGCTCATCCCTATCGAATGGAAATATGTTGAGACATACGAACACAAACGTGCCCCACAGGTTTCGATTGACCGATATCCATCACGTATCCACAGCAATTCCAATATACCAATTTGGAAAGAGGCATACGAATATGATCCACTTTATGAATTGGTGCGTCAAACTCTATTGGTCGAAAATATAATCTGGAGCAGTGACACGGTTTTACCTGTGGACGATTACCTACACATCAATGTTATTCCCAATGGTAATAGTGAATTACGTAAAAATATCAGCTCCTATGCCCAAGGGCTGAAAGATGCCAGCAAATTCATTGTTATCGACCCCAAGCAACTGATGTGTCCCATCAAGGACACACATTCAGACTTATACAACTACCTTGATGCACGATATTGGCAATAAAAGGAAGAAAAGACAAGCAAAAAGAATCCACACTAAGGTATGCCTGATACGTAATAACGAAAAATGTGATTTATTTCTTAAATTTGCAGTCGAAAATGTGATTTTGCGATATGAAATTGCTTAAAAGAAAGATTGACAGATATCTTTTGGATTGGAAAAACAACCCAAAAAGGAAGCCGCTGATAGTGAAGGGTGCCCGACAGATTGGCAAGACGGAGAGCATCAGGGCATTCGCAAAGGCCAACTACGAGTCGGTCATCGAGATTAACTTTGTGCTACAGAAGAAATTCAGGGCTATCTTTGACGCTGGCTACGAGGTAGAGACCATCATCAAGAACATCTCGCTGATGGAGCCAACGTGGCGGTTTATCCCACAGAAGACGCTGATATTCTTCGACGAACTGCAGAAGTGTCCCGATTGCGCCACCTCGTTGAAGTCGTTCTGCCAGGACGGAAGGTACGACGTCATCTGTAGTGGCTCGCTGATGGGCATCTATTATGAGGAAATAGAAAGCAACGCTGTGGGCTTTAAGGATGACTTCGACATGTTCTCGATGGACTTCGAGGAGTTTCTTTGGGCCAAGGGCTATCAGCCAAAACAGATTGAAGATATGTACCGCCACATGGTGGAGCTGAAGCCGTTTTCACAACTGGAGATGGACACCATTATGGATGTGTTCCGCGACTATATGAGCCTGGGCGGGATGCCGGAAGTGGTGAAGATGTACATCGACAACGGCCACTTCGGAGGCACCTTGGAACTGCAACGGCAACTGCTGAAGGACTACGAGGAGGACATTACGAAGTACGCCAAGCAGACGGACAAAGCAAAGCTGTTGGCCGTCTATAGCCACATCTCCACCTTCCTGGCGAAAGACAACAAGAAGTACCAGATCACGAAGATTGCCAAGGGCGCGAGGAACCGGGAATATGTGGGTGCCGTCGATTGGCTGAAGGAAGCGGGTGTCATCAACGTGTGCTACTGTCTGAACAACGTGGAGCTGCCGCTGAAGGGCAACTACATGACCGACTACTACAAGTTGTATTATCACGACACGGGCCTGCTCATAGCATCATTAGACGAGGAGGCACAGGAAGACCTACGTGCCAACAAGAACTTCGGTACCTACAAGGGGGCAATATACGAAAACATTGTCGGTGAGATGCTGCGCAAGTCGGGCTACGAGCAGTTGTATTTCTACAAGCGCGAGAATCCCGCACTGGAAATGGACTTTTTTGTTCGTGATGCCAATTCGTTGATACCGGTGGAGGTGAAGGCAAAGGACAACGCCACGGCCTCGCTGAACAATCTCATTAAGTGGGATTC
>CADCIO010000076.1 GCA_902801475.1 uncultured Bacteroidales bacterium | reverse complement strand
TCCCGTGAGTTGAGCCACACCTGCATGCACCTGCTTTGCTTGGCAGGTGAGGCAAGTTTTGTGTTCAACGAGCATTGCTACCACATTATCAAAAACGACTTGGTTGTGATACCGATGCCCGATAGAGTAAGAAACCTTGCGGGACATACTGACTTGCAGGTGGAGTGGTTTGCTGCCGATTACAAGTTCCTACAGAACCTGCTGCCATCGAACAACTACAGCATCGGTGGCAGTATCTCGCTGAACCAAGACCCCGTCATCAAACTGACGGATGAACAAGCACGACATCTGCTTGATGACTTCCATCGGCTGCGTGACCGCATGAACGACGGTCACTTTTTGTTCCATCGTGAACTGATGGGCAGTCTCTGCCTGACGATGATGTACGACATCTTCGAGGCCCATGCCCAACGGGAATCCACAGATTCGCATACTGACCGCACAGCCTACATCGTAAAACAACTGATGGCTCTGCTTGCTACCGGCATCAGCCAAACGGAACGTGATGTGAGCTACTATGCCGATCGTCTGAACGTATCGCCCAAATATCTTTCTGCCACCATCAAACGTGTGACAGGACACAGTGTATCCTCATACATTGACCGACACACCGTACCTATATTGAAAGACTATCTGAATGATGAACGCCTGTCCCTCACCCAGATAGCCGACCTGATGAACTTCACGTCACTCTCTTACTTCAGCCGCTACTGCACCAAACATCTTGGCCAGTCGCCCAGCGAGTACCGTCTGAGTCTGCAACCAAAGCTTGATTTGTAAGACTCATTTATGTTATTCTGCAGTTAATTCGAAGAAAATTAGTAACTTAGTACCCGCAATGAAGTTGGATCTGTATATCAACGAGGCTAACGACTATGCACGTGACATTCGTGTACCAATCCTACATCCCCACGTCGCCATTATCCATTACGACGAGGTGGGCGAGATACGCCATTCGCTGAACCGCATCGACTGCTACGGCATCTTCCTGCAACGCGAGTTCCCTGAGAACCTGACCTACGGCATAGGCATCTACCACGAGGGCGACGGCTCGCTAATTGCTTTTGCTCCGGGACAAATTGGGGGCAAGCGCGATGACGGCAGCAGGCGGCAGTATCACGGTTGGGTGCTGCTGTTCGACCCTATATTCATCCACGGCACGGAGATTGAACGACGCATGAAGGACTACCATTTCTTCTCGTACAACAACAACGAGGCACTCTTTCTGAATACCGAAGAGAAGGACACGTTATCGGGTTTGATGGCGAACATTCGAAGGGAGCTGCAAACAACTGATGACGATAATGTACAGGACGGCATCGTGCGAGACTACATCCTGCTTATTCTGGACTACTGTAACCGTTTCTATGCCCGCCAATTTAAGGAGATGACAGCTGGCAGCAGCGACATCCTAGTCCGATTCCAACAGGTGCTTATCGATTACTACGACAAAGGCCGTCAGCGCACCGGGGGTCTCCCCAGCGTGAAATACTGTGCCAGCGAGCTGTATCTGTCGCCTGGCTATTTCGGAGACATCGTGCGTGGTGCTTTGGGAGAGAGTCCGAAAGACTACATCAGAGGTTTCATCATCATGCGTGCCAAAAGTCTGATGCTTGGCGGCATGAGTATCACGCAAGTGTCCGATGCGCTTGGTTTCGAGTATCCTAACCATTTCACCCGCCTTTTCAAACAGCTAACTGGGCAGACTCCCTCACAATTTTTCGCCGAACAGCGCGAAAAATAAACAATCATCATTTTTGGTAGATTTATCCATAATCCGTCTAAGCGGAGTATGGCTAAATCGTCGTACCTTTACAGCAAATTTTAAAACAAACAAGAATGAAACCATACGTAATTTGCCACATGATGGCTTCGCTCGACGGCAGGATAGACTGTGCAATGACAGAGCAGATTGACGACACGAACCACTACTACGAGGCACTAAAACAACTCGATTGCCCTTCGACGCTGGAGGGCAAGACAACGCTGGCGATGCACTATGCACAGACTGGCGAATTCCAACCGCAGAAAGCGCATGAGAATGCCGGGCAACAGATTTATCGAGCCACAGAGGCCAACGGTTATGCCATCGGCGTTGATACTCGCGGCACGCTACTTTGGGACGACGACACCACGGAGCTGTTCGGGCGTCCGCTGCTGATGATACTATCGGAGCAGGCCAGTCAGGAGTATCTGAACTATCTGAAGCAGAAACACATATCTTATATTACCACGGGGCGCGATGGCATCGACCTGGCATCGGCTTTAGAGACGTTGCGCACGGTGTTCGGCGTGAACCGTCTGGCCGTGGTAGGTGGCGGACACATCAATGGATCGCTGCTCGACCAGGGTTTGATCGACGAGGTGAGCATAATGTACGGCTACGGCATCGACGGGCGCGAGGGCATGGCTGCTGCCTTCGACGGTAGAACGATGGAGCGGAACCCCGTCCGGCTGGCCTTCAAGAGCGTGGAGGAGCTGGACGGAATCGTATGGATGAGATACCAGGTCGTGAATTCATAATTGAAATTTGAGAATTGCGATGAAACAGATTTTTATGATTTTAGCTGCGTTGCTTGTCATGTCATGCAGCAGAGACGATATTCAAGCACAGCCAACGAACTACGAGACAATGACAACAAAGATGTACATCACTATCGATGGAAGGACTGAGGCCGTCACGCTGACCAATAATAGTGCCACGCAGGCATTGGTCGCCAAATTGCAAAAGGCACCTGTCAGTATAACGCTCAACAGCAGCGGCGGCTTTGAGATTTGGGGCCCATTGGGCTTCTCTCTGCCTGAGAACGATCAGCAAACGACAGCCCAGCCGGGCGATGTCATCCTCTACAACGGCAGTAACCTCTGTCTCTTCTATGGCACCAATTCGTGGAGCTACACCCGCTTGGGCAAGATTGACGGCCTTTCGGAGAGCGAATTGCGCACTTTCCTGAAAGCTGGGGAAAGTA
>CADCIO010000075.1:3915-5211 GCA_902801475.1 uncultured Bacteroidales bacterium | reverse complement strand
CCTCGCTCTTTCCTCAACTCGGTTGATAAATAGTTTAATGATAGTTTCGCCCGCGTACGGGCTAGTGTTTTCATGGTATCAGACCCAAGGTCTGTTCAGTTTGCTTGTTCCAAAATGTCAAAGATCGATTGAAGTTGAACTTCGCCCAGCGCGTGGGCTGGTTCGACGGTGCAAAGGTACATACTATTATTTACGGTCTAATGGCTTTGGAAGAGGCCGTCCCGAACTATCCCGCGATATCCCGGATTATCCTCTGATGTCCCGTCACATCCCGTCAAGACCCTTCCGCAAGGGCACAAAAAAAGCACCAGAAGATGATTCTGATGCTTATAAACTTCAACAGTGAAGTGTCCTATTTCGTATAGCTATTACTGAAATGCTTCTCGCTATAGCCGTCACCAGTTGGCATTCCCAATCGTACCAACTCATTATACATGATTGCAGAATTAGATGGCAGCATGACCTTACCCTTCTGCTTCAACTCCTTCAGGTATGCACATATCTCAGGCACCCTTTGGTGAGCCACAAGCCGTTTCATGACATCGTGAATACGCCACGCCTCATCATCGTCAATCTCTGGGTGAACGAAACGGAACCTCTCCATGTTCCGCTCCTGACTTTTGAAAGCTGGCATTTCTTCAGCATCCGCTGGGGCAGGCTTTCCCTTCGGCTTCATCTCCAGTTCAATGCCCAGTGCCTTCAGGATGTCCGCCTGATGCAGATGCTCCACATGCTGGATGTTGATGCCCCCAGGCTGCACATCCACTTGCGTGAAATGGGTAACACCCAAAAACTTCTCGTCGCTCATCTGTTCACCACGTTAGCTTGTTGCACATTGATGCCGCCTGCCGCCACATTCATTCTCGTCGCTCATCTGTTCACCACGTTAGCTTGTTGCACATTGATGCCGCCTGCCGCCACATTCACCACTTTCGTCTCAGGTTGTTCATCGTCGAGGCTGTCGATGGTTGCAGCCAAGTCTTCAGGAAAAATCACGGAATTTGCCATCGCCATTTCCAGCACCATCTCTTTCACAGCTATGCGCTTGTCTATCCGCTTGTGCTTCGACTTGTTGACAAAGATGCGCAGCGCCTTGAGCAACTCTTCCTGCGAAGCTTTCTTCGCCACCCCTGCCGACAGCTTGCTCATCTCTGCCATCTTCATCTCCAGCGCCTGGCTCCTCTCCTTCTCCTCCTGCAACTGCTGGTGCAGATTGTCCAACTCCGCATCCTTCCCCGCCAGTTCATCATTCAGCCGGTCAACCTCCACCAGCAATTCGTCTGTCGTGTCCAGCAA
>CADCIO010000075.1:0-3859 GCA_902801475.1 uncultured Bacteroidales bacterium | reverse complement strand
ATCCACTCGCTGCACCTCTTCCATCATTCTCTCGCGCTCCCGTCCGAGCGCACGGCGCGCATCCTGCGCCATCTCCTTCATTTCTTCTTTGTTAATGATCTGTCTCATAACATCCTTATGTTTGTCGTTAATAAAATGATTGAAATCCCCATCAAGAGGGAAGAGCAAAGGTACGCATTTTCATTTCAATCCACCAAACAAAACCCCAACTTTTTTTCAAGAAAATATAAAGATTTTTTGCCCCTGAAAACTGATGCCATGATAATCAAACAGATGCAAAAATCGAGCCGAAAAACGACCCGATTGATGCCAAAATCTCACGCAACGCCGATGGATAGGGGGATACACGAGGATGAGAAGAAAAAATTGTCAATTCGGAGATAGCAAAAGAGGATATTTTCACCACCAAACATTTCCCATGCTTTCCCTTTACACAAAAAACACGACCCCGAAAAGAGGTCGTGATGGTTGTGGATGTGGATCAAGGAACCTGTCCCCTTCTGATTCGTCTGCACTATTTTACCCCATAAGTGAATATAATTTTATGTTTTGGGGCAAAAATGTGCTCAATATTTATTCTTTTTCAATAATTGTTTGTATCTTTGTCGGCAAATAATGGATATGATTATGGAAAAGAAACTTATTGCGAGAGAAAGAGAGTGCTCCATGCTAAGAGATTGCATGGAGTCTGATCGATCAGAATTTGTTATCGTATATGGAAGAAGGCGTGTGGGAAAGACCTTCCTTATAGACCAGTACTTCAAGATGGATTATGATTTTAGTTTTGTGGGCTCGCATCGTTCCATGCAAAGGGTTCAACTACGTAACTTTGGGAAAGCCATGAAAAAGTATGCTGGGTTGAAGACTGTTCCAAAGTACACAGATTGGTTTGAGGCCTTTGATGCGCTGGAGGAACATCTTGACAATCTTCCAGCCAACAGGAAGAAAGTAGTGTTTTTCGACGAAATGCCTTGGATAGACACGCAAAAATCAGATTTTGTTGAAGCTTTGGAGAACTTTTGGAACGGTTGGGCCAATCGACGGAATGATATTGTTTTTGTAGGGTCTGGTTCGGCTACATCGTGGATGGTTGACAAACTGATTGAAAATCAAGGTGGCCTTCATGCTCGCATTACTGCAAACATCTATATCCGTCCTTTCAACCTTAAAGAGACAGAAGACTACCTGCGCTCTCATCAGTGCAAATGGGACCGATACCAGATAGCACAGTGTTACATGCTCTTTGGTGGAGTCCCTTTCTACCTTAGTCTTTTGAAAACGAATCAGAGCCTTGTTCAAAATGTTGACCGACTATGTTTTGCACCGAATGCCCCACTTCGAATAGAGTTTGAGGAACTATATACGGCACTTTTCAAACATGCCGACCAGTATATCTCTGTGGTGAAAACTCTCAGCCAACATAAAGAAGGCATGACTCGAAACGATTTGATGAAATCTCTGAAAATAGAGGGACGCAATCTTACTGCAGTTCTTCGTAATCTTGAACGCTGCGACTTCATCGCTAAAATGGCTCGTTTCCCTAACAAGTCAACCGATGCCATTTACAGACTAGTCGACTTTTACACCTTATTTTATTACAAGTTCCTTGCTGAAGACCTGTCGGGCGATGAACTGTGGTGGAGCCATAATTTCCAGTCACACAGTGTAGAAGCCTGGATGGGCAGGGCATTTGAACTACTTTGCCTCTGCCACGTAGGGCAGATTAAGAGGGCGCTTGGTATCTCTGGAATGGCAACCAACGTTTCCTCATGGCGACAATTGGCTGATAAGGCCAATCAAGACCCGGCCAAGAGGGAAGGCGCACAGATTGACCTTATCATCGACCGCGCAGACCGCATGGTGCATCTTTGCGAGATGAAGTTCAGCGTCGGTCCTTATGAGCTAAGGGATGCATACGAAAAGAAACTGCGCCAGCGGATGACAATCTTCCGTGAAGTCACGAAATGCACAAAAGCACTGGTGAATACGTTTGTTACAACTTTCGGTGTGGCAGACGGAATGCACAAAAGCATTGTAAACAGCGAAGTGACATTAGATGATCTTTTCAATTAATCCTAACAACTCTGCCTCTTCCTTCTTCCTTCAGCCCTCAGCCCTCTTCCTTCTTCCTTTCTTCCTTCTTTCCCATTACACAAAAAATCACGACCCCATTGCTGAGGTCGTGATATTTGTGGATGTGGATCAGAAAACCGTCACTTGAATCCGAACGGCGTGGAGAATATTGTGCTGCCACCAGGTTGGTAAAATGGTGCATCAGATGTTCAGTCGTCCTGTCACACGCAGGTATTCTGTCTCGTAGATTTTCAATTGAGTTTTTGCCTCGATGAGGTTGCTTCGTGCCTGTTGCCATTGGGACTGGGCATCGAGCAGGTCGGTCATGGTGCAGAGTTGGTTGTCGAACTTCTGACGCATGACACGAAGGTTCTCGTCGGCTTGCTGCTGACCTATCGTGGCGGTCTCGACCATTCGCTGTCCGTCGGTGAGGTTGAGCACAGCCTGACGCACCTCGATGCGCATGCCTCGCTCATACTGCTCCAGTTGCAACTGGGAGTCGTTGAGGTCGAGCTTTGCCTTCTTTACTTTCTTCAATTCAGCACCCCAGTGGAAGATGGGTACGTTGACTGACAACAAGGCGTAGGGGCGACCTCCGCTGAAGGTGTGGTTGACGTTGATGGGGGTGCCATCGAGGTTCTTGAGCGCACCTTTTAATTTCAGATTGTCGTAATGGCTGTACGTTCCAACCAATGCCACAGTGGGCAGGTAGTTGGCACGCGCCCTCTTCACCTGCAACTCGTTGGCCTTGACCTGCTGCTGGAGCAGATGGAGGTCGGGACGGGACGAGAAGTCTTCGTCGAGTTGTGGCATAGATGTGGGTGCAAGGACGGTGTCGGCAGGGGTGATGGCTTGCTCGAAGTCGCCACCACAGAAGTAGACGCTTGCCAGTGAACCAGCACTTTGTCGATAACCGGACCTAAAAAACGGGAAAAAAGTTCTCTCACATGAAATATTCCTCCAAAAGGAGTGATTTTCTCAGATTTTATTTGTATCTTTGCCATGTCATTGATGATTTTGCTTGTCTTGATTTTGCAGCACTAAGGTAAGTGAAAAATCTGACATGACAAAATCCTGGGCCGCTCGGCTCTGCCGCTTGTCACAGCAAGAACTTTTTGTTGCTCAGGAACTTATAAACAAAGTTAAACTAAAGTGCTGCGGAATTTGGGGTAAACAAAAAACATATTCAAATATGACATACAATAAATCTCCGCTCTTCATGATTCTTTTCCTGCTGTGTTGCAGGATGTCAGCTCAGCAGCCATGCTGTAGCAACATCGTAAAAGTGCCGTTCAGCGTCTCGGATACAGGAAAGCCGACACCCATCAAGTGGGGCATGGACACAGCCTGGGATGACGAGGGCAATGTGTTGCGTGGCATCAATTTCATCGGTGCCGACCGTCTCACTTACGGCCGTGTCTCCTTCCAGGTGATGGACCCTGTTAATGCCGATGGCACATTGTCTGCACGGCAGCAGAAGTTTTTGCGGTCGCGATTGCAGCATATCGCACTGAGCAAGCCCGCGGGCATTCTACTCAACAGCGACCCAGTGGACATTAACGTGGACATCTTCACCCACCACCCCGAACAGTGGTACAAGGTCATCAAGGCAACTGTAAAATATGTACAAGACTACGGGCTGAACGTGGTCTCTATCGCTCCCTTCAACGAGCCGGACGTGACTGCCAGCAATCAAGGAACGAAGGACGATTTCAAGGCTGTGGCCAAACTGCTGAAGGAAGATCCCGAGCTTGCCGGCATTCGCATCTGCGCCGGCAACACCTGC
>CADCIO010000074.1 GCA_902801475.1 uncultured Bacteroidales bacterium | reverse complement strand
CTTCAGATGTACAACTATGAAATGGTGCAGACACTTGGTGAAGACAGCCTTACAAATAACCGCCTGTTTTGCGATTATGTGGAAAGGCATAATATGGAAGGGCTACGCGTGTCTATCATAGACAAGAATGGACGAGTCATTCTTGACAGTTACGAGCCACAAGTGGATTCTCTAGGAAATCATCTCGAACGAACGGAAATCCAGCAGGCTCTGCATGATGGAAACGGCTACGATATCAAGCGTCTGTCGCAATCCACCCACGAGACGTATTTCTATTCAGCCACTCGGTTTGGCAACACCATTGTACGTACCGCTGTACCATATTCGGCAGAGTTGACGCGTTCACTCCAAGCCGACAATACTTACATCTACTTTGCCGTTGCCCTGACACTACTACTGGGCATCGTGCTCTACCTAATCACCCATCGCATCAGCCGTCACATCGGCTATCTGCGCGAGTTTGCTGTGAAGGCTGAACAGGGCGAGGCGCTCGACCACGAACTGGAGCGACGTTTGCCCGATGACGAGTTGGGTGACATCAGCCACACCATCATCATGCTCTATTGGAAGCTCCGTCATTCTGAGGAAGAAAAGGTACGCATCAAGCGCCAACTCACTCAGAATGCTGCCCATGAACTGAAGACGCCAGCCGCCAGCATTCACGGCTACTTGGAGAGCATCCTTGACAATCCAGACATGCCTGAGGACAAGAAGAAACATTTCTTAGAGCGTTGCTATGCGCAGAGCGAACGTATGAACAAGCTCCTATTCGACATGAGTACTCTCACCAAACTAGATGAGATGGATAACAATATATCCAAACCCAACTATGAATACCGTCATGTTAATGTTTTGCAAATTATGCAAAATGCGCTCGATGATACTGCTCTGCAACTTCAAGAAAAAGGCATTACGCCATCGCTCAACGTGCCACAGCATATAGAAGTGCAGGGCGACGCAAGTCTGATCTACAGCATCTTCCGCAATCTCATTGATAATGCTATTGCCTACGCCACAGGAGCAACATGTCTGAAGATTGCCTGTAGCGAAGTGGAAAACGAAGGCCGCCATTTTTATGAGTTCACGATAAGCGACAACGGTCAGGGAATAGAACCGCAGCATTTGGATTATATCTTCGAGCGTTTTTACCGTGTAGATAAAGGCCGCTCACGCAAACTCGGCGGCACAGGTCTCGGACTAGCTATAGTGAAAAATGCAGTTGCCGTTCACGGAGGAACAACAACTGCACAACTTACTCCAGGCGGAGGGCTCACCATCAGGTTTACACTCGCAAGGTTTTAGCCTTGCCCATTGTAAGGTCTGTCTTCAAAGTCGTTATTCAGTCCTTTTCCTGCCTGTACTACATTCATCACATAGTCTGCCAGACGTTCACACTCAGAGATGAAATCGACATAAAATACACCTAATTGATAGCTGTAAAGCCCCGCATTCACATCGTGCAGATTTTGGTTTCGTAGTTGCTTGCGGTAGTTGTTGATTTCATGCTCTATATTGATAGATTTTGTGATGTTCGTTCTTGATCCTGTCAAGTCGATGCGCTTCATCATTTCTTCCAGCGAACCCTCCACAAGTTGCAGCATCGTCTGCATGTGCTGCGTCTGTTCTGGAGTGAACGCATCCTGACAATGCATGCGGTGGCGGTTCAGTGTGCGTCCGAGGTTATACACTGAGTCGCCGATCGACTCCAATTCTGTAATCTGACGCAACATCTTCTGTATCTGAGCCTTCGAGGCATCCGACAGTCGGCCCTCGCTCACCTTATTCAGATATCCAGCAATCTCCATCTCCATAGAGTCGGTGATATTCTCATACTTCCCGATACGCGAGAAAAGTTTGTTGAATTCGTTTTCGTCCTGTATCTGCATCAGTTCAGGCACGAATCCGAACATCCTTTGGCAACGCTCTGCAAAATGGTGAATCTCTTTCTGTGCTTCCATGATGCTGAGTTCGGCTGTAGAGAGCAAACCACCACTGATGAACCGCAAACGATAATCCTCTTCCTGAGCCTTCATCGGCAGTACCTTGCAGACAAACATCTCAATCTGGCGGACAAAACCAATGAGCAGCAGCGTGTTGATGATGTTAAAGGCTGTGTGGAAGGTTGAAAGTTTGTAGAGCTCGTTTCCGCCGCCCATCACGCTATCAACAAACCAACTGACGGCGTTACAGGCGGGATAGAATACGATAAGGAACGCCACGACGCCAAAGACATTGAAGAACATGTGGGCCAGTGCTGCACGGCGTGCCTGTGTGTTAGCGGTGAGCGAAGCCATGAATGCCGTAATAGTAGTACCAATGTTCTGACCCATAGCCAAGGCGGCAGCCTGTTCAAATCCAAAGCCAGGAATATTCATACCAAATAGCATCAAAGTAATAGCCATCGTAGCTGCTGAAGCTTGTACAATCATAGTCACCAAAGCACCCACGATCACAAACAATATTATGGTGAAGAACGAATCCTGAGGCACGTGCGCCAGCATGCCAGCCACCATATCGCCGATGTTCATCGCCGTTGCCGCCTCTTGAAGGAAAGACAATCCCATGAACAGGAACGAGAAACCAAACACAAACTCACCAATACTTTTCCTGTTGCCTTTTCCACTAAAGATTAATGGCATTCCTATGGCCAACAAAGGAATAGCGAAAGCCGCGATGTTCACCTTGAAGCCTACGGCAGAGATAATCCACGCTGTCACCGTTGTGCCGATATTCGCGCCCATGATGACACCGATAGACTGTGCCAGCGTCATCAGTCCTGCATTCACAAAACTCACCACCATTACCGTCGTGGCACTCGATGACTGGATGAGTGCCGTGATCAGGATACCCGTCAGCACACCCATCACGCGGTTCTTGGTCATAGCCGCCAGAATGCTACGCAGGCGGTCGCCTGCAAACTTTTCAAGACCCTCCGACATTGTTTTCATTCCGAAGAGAAACAACGCCAGAGAACCCACAAGCGAGAAAATGTTGATAATCAATTCCATTCCTTTGTATTTTTGCTGCAAAGGTATTACAATCTTGTTACGTCCCCATTACGTTGATATTACAATCCTGTTACAAGCACCATTGTAACCTATCCATCATACGATTGAAATGCTTTTGTAACATGCTCCACCTACCTTTGTGTCGTCAATCACTAACGATTGGCTAAATAGAATATGGATAAAGAAAAAGCAGAAAGAATTCAGAGAATCTTCGGTTGGGTGAGATTCATCATTCTCGTAGTGCTTATGACATTTGTATTTGTTGCACTGTCAAAGGCTTAAAAACCAACCATGATTATTTAGTCGAAAGTATGGAATCAAAATCACAAAAGG
>CADCIO010000073.1 GCA_902801475.1 uncultured Bacteroidales bacterium | reverse complement strand
TACCGCTTATCTCAACTACAGCCTCCAGCCTGTCGCACCAAGCAGTTACACACAAACCGTCATTATGTCCGACTTCCGAAACCTCACCTTTCAGACACCTTCCGCAGAAAGCATACGGCAACGCTCAGCTTTCGTCAAACTGCGTTACCGAAACCCCATCACCTCGCTCTTTGCCAATCTCTCAGCCAAATACGAACAGGACTATCAGCCCCTGATGCAAAACCAGCTGTTCATCGGCGACCGCATTCTCACCGAGTTTGTCGCCTGTGGAAACAACGTCTCCGTCACGCAACTCAGTGGTGGCATCAGCAAAGGTCTTTGGTCAGCCAAAGTCACCGTAGGCATTGATGCGTCTTTGGGACATTCACGTGCCAGGATGTTGCGTCAAGGCGTAGAACAACCCTACACCTCCACTTTCATCACACTTGTGCCCAAGTTAACTGGCAAATTCACTCGCTGGCTATCCACTGACTACCGCATGACTTACATTAACAACCGATACAAGGTCGATGCAGTAAAGGCCATCCACAGCAGTTTACGTCAAAACCTTTCCGTCACGTTCCTACCTACCGACCAGTGGCATATTGCTTTCGGCGCAGAGCATTACTACACACGCTTCTCCACCGACCAGACCGCCAGCATCACTTTCCTCGATGCCTCTGTCCGCTGGCTCATTTCCAAACGCATTGACCTCGCTCTTGCAGCCACCAATCTCCTTGACGAAACAGACTATCGCTACACTTCCTTTGGTTCCCTCTCAGAATCCTTCTATTCCTTCAACATAAGGCCGAGAAATACCATCATCAAAATGCAAATCAAGATATAGTAACGAAACAAATGAAGCAACGAAAATGAAAACAATAAAGTATTGGAGAATCATGCTTATGATGCTTGCAGCCTTCTCCCTCACCTCCTGCAGCAGCGACGATGACAACGAAGACAAAGTGGAACAGGTGACGGTTTATGTGTCTGCCGAAACGGGAACATACTATGACATGTGGCTCGACCCTGAAAGGGAGAATCCAATCGTTGGGATGCAGATTCGGGAGGAGGGGAGTAGCGTTTGGCGGACTGTCGGTCTCTATACCATCAAAGACTTTATCTATAAAAAAGGAAACGAGTACGAACTGCTGGTGAAGAAGACTATGCTTGCCAATCCACCGCAGGATGATGTCAAAGTCAAATACGAACTCATCAGCATCGTCTCGCAGATAAAGGTAGAATAATTACGCCAGCTCCTATGAGTGGGCCTCTCCGTTTGCCTTGCAGCAGCGGGAAATACCCATATAGTTTATATATTAACTCTTACAAGGCATAAAACTTCATCGTGATAAAATGACGGGGTTATTGAATCCAGTGGAAATATACATAGAAAGCTATCTCCATCACAATTGTTATGATTGAGAGGAGGGAAAGAGAGCCAACAATGTAGAAGACTCTTGTTGAAATCCATACACCCTCATTGTTCTTCACAATGTTCGTTAGTCGTTGGCTCTGCTTTTGCCAGATTGCTTCTTGCTGTTGGTTATGGTCGGCAAGTTTCTGTTCCTCTTGCCCCAGCCATTGGGCATGGAGTTCTTGCATCTTCTGCCAGTCAGTATCAGAGACATTCACCGACACCTTCAACTTTGTGGGCGCATCTTCCATGACCTGATCAATATGCTCATTGATGGTGTCAACTTTGCCGCTGATGGTTGTAACTGAATCGTCCAGCTTTCTTTCGGCTCGTTGATACTGATGGATTACTGACTCACATTGAAGCGTGGCATTCACACAATTATTGGTAGCCTTATCGATATTGCCACTCAGTTCCTTCAGTTCAGGAACACGACTGATGATGTCCTGTTCGGCATCCTGCTCCTGAATGTCCTCTTTGACCTCGATCATCATCTCGTCGAAGTCGGGCTTGGTCTCTTTGTTTTTATTTGTTCGTATCATAGAGATAATAGATATTTGTGATTGTATTAACGATGATAACCACGCTGACGTGGCTTTGGCTTACAAATGGAATGAGCCATCTGGAGACAGCGGCGAGCAAAGGCACGTTCGTCCTCGTCTTCCTTCTTTCCCCAACCAGATTCTGGGGCAGAACCGCCACCTCCTCCGCATGATTCGGACAAGGATGTGGCAGCATCGATATAGCCAGCAAAGAGAAGCATCGCGACGTGAGCGACGTTCTCTATGGTGGCAGTTTCGTTGCCTTCGGGTATCTGAGCCTCGTTGAGGAAGATGTCCTTGATTGAGTTAGGAATCTCAACAGCCTTGCTACCTTTGGGCGTATCGATGTTGAACGTAGTGAAGGAAGATACAGGTTTCGGTTGTGCAAGCGGCTGAACCTTTGGCCGGGTAGATGTCGTTGTCTGGGCAGTCGGACGGACGGGACGGCTGCTTGGTGAAACGATTGGTGCGACTGGTTTTACGTTGATCTGGGCAGGCTTCGGATGGAGTTTCTTCCATGTGGCTTCCAGTTGTGTTGCCATGAACCTACGCCCCACCTCAGAAGCCTTGAACACAGATGCGTTCTTGCCGATAGTGTAGCCGACAAGTTTCTTGCTCTTGTCGTAACGAGGGGTCACCTCATAACCCTTCATCCGAAGCATCTTGAAATAGAAGTCAATGTCAAACTCTTGCATTTTCTGAAGGGTGTATTCACAGAAGTCCTTAATTTCTTCCTTCCGCATGTCACGTATCTCCTTCGGCTGCTTCCATCCATGCCTCATATTGATAATTTCCGCAGCCATCATTGCCCTTATATGGAGATCGTGGACATCGTTGGTATTGCCTTCGAGGTCAACACGGCAGCAGTCCATGTGAAGGTGTAGCGTCCCGGATTTGGAGTCGGAATGCAAGCCAGACACATTCATTGAGTTGCGGAAATTGGTCTTCACTTCCTTCTTCATGCCCATGGGGATAAGACCGACAGCATCCAAAGTTTCCAACGATTCATCCTGAAGGTCTGCCCAGTCCTTCAAGGTGAAGTTTGCTGTCTCTCCCTTGGAGGGGGAGATTACAAACTGAACCATGAGACGTTCCAAAGCTCGCCCGACTGTCCTGTCCTGCTGATGCAACTGGCAGTGATGCTTCATCATATACCAGATGGCAGTTGGGTCAATACCTTCGGGCATGTGGTTTACCTTGACCACCTTTGCCTTCTCCTTCTCCAATGCGTACCTTACGGCATTGCCTCCGTAGGGTACGACTTTAGCAAGCATAATCATAGTTTGCTCCTTTCTTTGGTCTGTACAGGAGATGAAATGTTCTCTTCGATACTATACCAATGTTGGATGAGTTCCGCACTTGACCTAATCCACCGTGTCATGAACTTCTCTGACTTGAAAAGCTTCAACTTTTCCTCATCCGTCATTTTTGAAAGGACGTTGCTGATTTTTATCAGGTCAGTCCTGGCATAGACAAGGGAGTTCAGGGCATCGACCTCTTCCTTGGTGAGCCGCTGACGAGGATGATGCTTCAAGCCAGTCTCTGTGAGATAGCGGTTCAGGCTTATGCCACATTCCTTGGCAAGCGCC
>CADCIO010000072.1 GCA_902801475.1 uncultured Bacteroidales bacterium | reverse complement strand
TGGCGATAATAATTACGATTATACCCTTACGTGGACACCAAGTAATCAGAATGCCACCATGCAGGTTGCAGTCTTTAAGAATGGTACACAGATGCAGGGTCTGACTCCATGTGAAGGCAATTCGTTTACACTGAAGAATCTTGAGACAAATGAGTTCTATGAGTTCCTCTTCAAGTATGCTAACGCCGATGCACTCTCTAAAGGTGTGATGACATCTTTCACACGTCTTGGCGCTACGGCTCCAACAGACCTGAAGTTCCAGCAGATTGACATCGACGAAGAAAATCACAACCTGGAGGTGACTTGGAAAGCCAGTGCTGATGCTACGTCATACATCTTGAAGCTTGTGAACGGTGATGGCAGCAGAAAGGTCGAGACGACAGTCAACGGCACTTCCTATCTTCTTGAGGATGTTGTGCTGAAGGAGAGCTGGGATGCTACTCTTATCGCACAGAACGGTGATGGTAAGGCTCTGCCTATTTATGGATCGACAAAGATCGGTGGTAAGATTCCCGGCTTCCTGTCGGAATATGCCACACCAGAGGAGCTTCTTGCCAATGGTGATGACGATGAGGCCAGCGCATGGCTGTGGTTCAAAGAGAACTATCCGAAGGGTGAGTACGTCTATTTCGGCAACATCAGTACCGTTGAGGACATTGAGGACTACCGTATGCTCTTCTGGCTGCGCGACCTCGAGACTGGCAATAACGATGATATTTGGAACTTCTCTGACGTAGCCAGAAATGCGGCTCCATGTGTCGAGCAGTATGTGAAGAACGGTGGTAACCTGTTGCTCTGGCAGCATGCCGTACCTTACATTGGGACGATCAACCGTTTGGCAACGGCAACCCTTCGTGGTGTCAACAATGCCTTTGGCTGTGGTGTCGGCGGTCCTAACAACGACGTATGGAAGATGGGCGTATGTCTCAACACAGGTAAGTTCTCCAAGGACTTCAGCTCACATCCGATCTATGCCAACATCCCGACGGAGAAGTTAAACGACACCTGCTTCAAGGCCATCGCCTTCAAGGGCGCAGGTTGGACAGAGGATCACAACTGTCTGTTCTTCGACATTCCAAACAAGCTGACTGGCTTGGATAATACGACAGAGGAGTGTTACAATGTTGTGACAGAAGAGTTTGGTATCTATCCGCTCGGCACATGGGACTCTCAGGCAAGTTGGGTATCTCAGCTGAACGTCTGGGAAGCCAAGGGTGCTCCTAAGGCTCCTGATGGATTCCAGAAGGGCTGCGGTACAGTGCTCTGCATCGGTAACGGCGGTTGCGAGTTCTCTATGAAGAACGCCGACGGCACCCCCGATAAGAGTGCAACTCCTAAGAACAACTCTTGCCAGGAGAACGTTCTTAAGCTCGCGAAGAACAGTATTGAATATCTGCTCTCGATCTAAGCCCGCTTATTTAACTATCTAAAAAATCGTTCATTGCATGTAGATTTGTTGCAATGAACGATTTTTTTTATTCATTGAAACATATCTTATCGACGGTATGGAAAATATGTCGTACCTTTGCAGCAAGAACATGATTCATACTTATGTTTTGGTTCTTGTTAGTTAATGGTTAGTAATAAGTAAGAGAAAAGCGCGGCTCGTGATGAGTCGCGCTTTATTTTTTTCTACTCTGTAAACTTATGTTCTCAGCCCTTGAACTTATGTTTACCGTCCTTGAATATATGTCTATCGCCATTGAACTTATGTTTACCGCCTGTGAACATAACTTTTCACGTTGCAGAGACACATTTTTCCTGATAAACGCAAACAACCGAATAAAATCACCCAGACAACCAAAAAGTCATCAAATAATTTGTGTAATTCAATATTTTTCGGTATTTTTGCAGACAAATGAAATAATAAACCAAAGTAGAAAATATCATTATGGAAAAAACTCTTGTATTACTGAAGCCCAGCTGTGTACAGCGCCAGCTGATTGGCGAGATTCTGAACCGTTTTGAGCGTCGTGGACTCCGCGTGGCCGGTATGAAGATGATGCAGCTCAGTGATGAGATCCTGCGCGAGCATTATGCACACCTCGTTGACAAACCCTTCTTCCCTTCTTTGGCTGCTTCCATGCAGGCATCACCAGTAGTTGCTCTCGCCCTTGAGGGTGTGGATGCCGTTCAGGTGGTGCGCACCATGACTGGCTCTACCAACGGACGTGAGGCTGCGCCTGGAACCATTCGTGGCGACTACTCGATGAGTAATCAGCAGAACATTGTTCATGCCAGTGACTCAACGTCGAATGCCGAGATTGAATTGAAGCGTTTCTTCAAAGACGAAGAAATTTTTGACTACCAGAGTGGAGCCTTTGGCTATATCTATGGTAGTGGCGAGGCGAAATAATGCCTTTAAGAAACTTAGAAAAATCGTTCATTGTAGGTACTATTGTTACAATGAACGATTTTTCTAAGTTTTTGAAGCAATATTTCTAGATGAAAAAAGGGTTTTGTTATATCTTTGCGTCATAATTCAAAAACAACAAATGAATAGCAAAATGAAAAAGTTAGTGACAACTATGATGGGTGTTATGCTGATGACAGTCTCAGCCATAGCACAGGTGACACCGATGGTACTCGGTGACAAGCACGCAATGTTGCGGTTGGATGAAAAAAGTAAGTACATTCTACTGCCTGTACAAGAGACGGAGGAAATTGCGGCAATAGCCGTGCTCGACGGCAGTAACAACATGGTGCAGCGTATGAATGTTAAACTGGCTGTTGATCGTGTGGACTATTTTGTACCCTACGAGCTGAAAGGAGCCAAGCTGTTTGATATCGAGTTTCATGGTGACCGCCGTCAAAAGGGAGCTGTAAGCGAGTTCACTTGCTGGAAGGAGATTACGTTTGCTGATAAATTTGATGCTGCCAACCGAGAGCACTTCCGCCCTGCCTATCATCATACACCTCAATATGGCTGGATGAATGATCCTAACGGTATGTTCTACAAGGATGGGGTATGGCACCTTTATTATCAATATAATCCTTATGGATCACAGTGGGAGAATATGCACTGGGGACATTCTACATCGAAGGATCTGGTACACTGGGAGGCGCAGCCCGTCACTTTTGAGCCCGACTGGCTGGGAAGTATCTTCAGCGGTTCTTGTATAACAAACGGTAGTGATGTGGTGGCATTCTACACCTCAGCAGGTCATCATCAGACACAGTCGATGGCTGTCTCAAAGGATAATGGCCTCACATTTGTGAAATATGAAGGCAATCCCGTCATCACGTCGGATAAGCCCGATTTCCGCGACCCCAATGTCTTCTGGTATGAGAGCACCAAGCGGTGGATCATGATTCTGGCTGTGGGACAGGAGATGCAGATTTATTCTTCTGCTGACTTGAAGGACTGGAAGTATGAGTCGTCGTTTGGTCAGGAGTACGGCAATCATAGTGGCGTCTGGGAGTGCCCGGATCTGTTTAAGCTCGATGACAAGTGGGTGTTAATCTGCAATATCAACCCTGGTGGCCCCTTCGGAGGAAGTGCTACCCAGTATTTCGTGGGTCAATTTGACGGACACAAGTTTACCTGTGAGTCGATGCCAAAGGTCACTAAGTGGCTTGACTATGGTAAAGACCACTATGCTACAGTGTCGTTCTACAATGCACCAGAGAACCGTCGTGTGGTCATGGCCTGGATGTCGAACTGGCAGTATGCCAATCAGGTTCCCACCAAGCAGTTCCGTAGTGCCAACTCTATAGCCCGTGACCTTGGCCTGTTTGAATTCGGCGAGGAAACTTATGTCAGCGTGGTGCCTTCGAAGGAAATGCTGGCAGCTCGTGGTGCAAAGCTGAAGCAGCCTACAGAGGCCTGTGAGATTGTGGTTGACGTGAAAGGCGGTGCGGAGATTGTGCTGTCAAATGCCAAGGGCGAACAGGTCACGATGAAATATGATGCTTCAAAGCAGACGTTTATCATGGATCGTACAAAGAGCGGCGATGTCAGCTTCAGTGAGGCATTCCCCTGTGTGACAAAAGCGCCTACATATGGCTCAATGAAGCAACTGCGCATCTTTGTTGACCGCTGTAGCATTGAGGCCTTCGACGTTGAAGGCAAGATGGCGATGACTAATCTTGTGTTCCCCTCAGAGCCCTATAATAATATTAAGGTGAAGGGCGGCAAGGCAACGATCTATTCGATTAAGAATTGAAGGATTGAAGGATTGAAAGATTGAAGAATTGAAAAATTGAAAATTTGAAGATATGAAGAAATTTGCCCTGATCCCTGTGATGTTCTGCTTCTTCGCCATGGGTTTTGTCGATTTGGTGGGCATTGCATCCAACTATGTGAAGGAAGACCTGCAGTTGACAGACTCTGTCGCCAACATCTTCCCCTCGCTTGTGTTCTTCTGGTTCCTTATCTTCAGTGTGCCAACGGGTATGCTGATGAACAAGATTGGACGTAAGAATACCGTGCTTCTCTCGCTTGTGGTGACAATTGTGTCGCTGCTGCTGCCTCTGTTTGGTGAAAACTTCCCAGTGATGTTAATAGCCTTCTCGCTGTTAGGTATTGGTAATGCGCTGATGCAGACTTCACTTAATCCGTTGGTGTCAACGGTGATGGGTGGCGGAAACCTGGCTTCCACACTGACCTTCGGACAGTTTATCAAGGCTATTGCCTCTTTCCTGGCGCCTTATCTGGCCATGTGGGGTGCCACACAGGTGATTCCCTCGTTTGGCTACGACTGGCGCGTGCTCTTTGCCATCTACTTCGTGGTAGGTATTATCGCTGCAGCCTTGCTGGCTGTTACCCCCATTGAAGAGGAGCATACCGATGGTAAGGCCTCCACTTTCGCCGACTGCATCAAACTGCTGGGTACGCCTATTGTCTTGCTCTCGTTCTTTGGTATCATGTGTCATGTGGGTATCGATGTGGGTACGAACACCACTGCTCCGAAGATACTGATGGAGCGCTTGGGACTGACGCTGAATGATGCGGCCTTTGCCACCAGTCTCTATTTCATTTTCCGTACGATTGGCTGTCTGACAGGTTCGTTCTTCCTCCGTGTGCTACCTAACCGTCTCTTCTTTGTGATCAGCGTCATCATGATGGCACTCTCAATGTGCGGTCTCTTTGTGGGCACGGAGAGATGGATGCTCTACACAGCTATCGCCCTGGTGGGTTATGGCAACTCCAACATCTTCTCCATCTGTTTTGCCCAGGCACTCACTTCGATGCCTGAGAAACAGAATGAGGTCAGCGGTCTGATGATCATGGGACTCTTTGGTGGCACCATCTTCCCACTGCTCATGGGCTTTGCCAGTGACGCTATCGGACAGGCTGGTGCCGTTGTTGTCATGGCTATCGGTGTCATCTATTTATTCACTTATATTAAAAACGTCAAATAACTAAAAGCATTATGAAAAGATATATCGTAGGCCTCGGAGAGGCATTGTGGGATGTACTTCCCGAAGGAAGAAAACTTGGTGGCGCACCGGCAAACTTCGCATATCATGCAGGTCAGTTTGTGGGTAGTGACAATACTATCGCTATCAGCGCATTGGGTGAAGACACCTTGGCTGACGAGACTATTGAAGCGTTGAAGGAGCACAATCTCAAT
>CADCIO010000071.1 GCA_902801475.1 uncultured Bacteroidales bacterium | reverse complement strand
CCACCTCTTCCCATCCCGAACAGAGAAGTTAAGCCCGGGCGCGCCGATGGTACTGCACCGCAATGCGGGAGAGTAGGTCGCCGCCTTCTTGAGGAGAGAACCTCTACAATACAATATTGTGGGGGTTCTTTCGTTATATATTAATGTATGCAGATGTTTGACAAAATACGTAATATCAGATATATGTTGGTGCTGTTCGCTATCTTGATAGCGATTGGCTCGTTAGTGACGTCCAACTATCTGATTACTGATTTGGAGGAGGAGGAGCGCACTCGTATGGAAGTGTGGGCAGAGGCGATGCGTTCCCTGAATGCTGCTGATGAAAATACGGATATGAATTTGGTGCTGAAAGTCATCAATGGCAATCACACGATTCCAGTGATTATAGTCGATAAGGAAGGTAGAGCACTTTCCTCACGAAACATTGGTAAGTCTTTCTTGATGGATGAGGATTCGATTGGGTATTTAACTTCGTTGGCAAAGGAATTTCGAGAGGATGGACGTTCTATCCGTATTGATATGCCAGAGGAAATCGCACCAGATGATTACATCACGATTTGTTATGATGAGTCACTGATGCTGAAGCGGTTAGCCATTTATCCATACATCCAGTTAGGCGTGGTGGTTTTGTTTGTTTTGATTGCTATCTTTGCCATCTTCTCGGCGATGAAGGCAGAGCAGAATAAAGTGTGGGTTGGCTTGTCGAAGGAGACGGCACATCAGCTTGGCACGCCGATTTCAAGTTTGATTGCTTGGCATGAAGTACTGAAGGAGAACTATCCAAATGATGATTTGTTGCCAGAGATGGAGAAAGACATCAAGCGTCTGGAGCGTATTGCCGACCGATTCTCAAAGATTGGTTCCATCCCAGAACCTAAACCTGAGGATGTGCTGGAGGTATTAGATCGGGTGGTGACTTATATGCGGAAGCGCACCTCAAATAAAGTGACTATTACGACGCATTATCCCAATGATCCTGTGATAGTTAACTTAATTGCCAGCTTGTTTGAATGGGTGGCTGAGAACTTGTGCAAAAATGCTGTAGATGCGATGGATGGTGCAGGTTCTATCGACATCACTGTGGATGAAGATGAACGCTGGGTATATGTGGATGTAAAAGATACGGGCAAGGGTATTGCGAAAGGAAATTTCGATTCTGTGTTCAAGCCTGGATTCACGACGAAGTCACGTGGTTGGGGGCTTGGATTGTCATTGGCGAAGCGAATAGTCGAAGATTATCACAAGGGTAAGATTTATGTCGTTGACTCAGAGTTGGGTGTCGGTACCACCTTCCGTATAGAGCTGCCGAAAACACCTGCCAAAGTGTAAAAGTGGGGTGAATAGATGATTTGTGAAGGGTAAAAAGACGTGATAAACTGCTGAAAATCCCTTCAAGACTGAAAAAGTTGGTGTATTTTCGTTTTTGTTAGGAAATAAATTTGTACCTTTGCACTCCAAATGGGTATGATGGATACTTATAAGATTGATTTATTGAGTTCTGGACTCGGAGGAAAGACCTTTGAATTCGAGATTGGCGATGACTTTTTCGCTGAAATCGGAGGACTCATTCAGCGTGGCAGCATCCACACGACCGTGGTTTGTTTGAGCGCCAGTTCAGTTTATAAGTTTCGTATTCATAGCATTGGCACGATCATTGTTCCATGCGACCGTTGTCTGTCAGATCTCGAATTGCGGATTGAGACTGCGGACGATTTGAACGTGAAGCTTGGCAGTGAGTATGCCGATGATGGTGACTGTGTAATTGTTCCTGAGGCAGAGGGCTATCTTGACCTCGCACAGTTCATCTATGAGTTCATAGCGCTCAGCATGCCGATGACGTGTTGTCACGAACCTGGGAAATGTGACGATGCGATGATGCACGAACTCAGCCGTCATCAGTCCACCCGAAGTGGATATGAGGATGCCGAGCAGGAGGATTCAACAGAGAATGGTGATGCACCAGACGAGGCGATGGGGGAGGATTCCGACGAACCCGTTGATAGTCGTTGGGCAGCACTGAAGCAATTTAAAGAACAATTAAAAAAATAAAAGAAAATGGCACATCCGAAAAGAAGACAGTCAAAGACTCGTACAAGAAAGAGAAGAACTCATGACGTAGCAGTAGCTCCAACACTGGCAGTTTGTCCAAACTGCGGTGAATTCTACGTATATCACACAGTATGCCCTTCTTGCGGTTACTATCGTGGCAAGGTGGCTATTGTTAAGGAAGCTGCAATCTAAAAACACTCCTCTCTTATGGGAAAGCTCAATGCTGTTATAACTGGTGTAGGTGGATGGGTTCCTACATATATCCTCGACAATGAGGAGATGTCCACAATCGTTGAAACCAGCGATGAATGGATCATGGAGCGCATTGGCGTGAAGACTCGTCATATCCTGAAGCCAGAAGAGGGTACTGGTACGTCCTTCATGATGACCAAGGCTGTGAAGCAGTTGCTTGACAAGACTGGTGCAGATCCAGACTCTATTGAGGCAGTGATTGTTGCGACGACCACACCTGATTACCATTTCCCTTCAACCGCTTCGCTCATCATTGGCAATCTCGAATTGAAGAATGCTTTTGGCTTTGACATGGAGGCTGCATGTTCAGGTTTCCTTTATGCGATGGAAACAGGAGCGAACTACATCCGTAGTGGACGTTACAAGAGAATCATCATTTGTGGTGGTGATCACATGTCGTCTATGACCAACTATCAGGATCGCAACACTTGTCCTATCTTTGGTGATGGTGCAGCTTGTGTGCTGATGGAGGCAACGGAGGAAGACTATGGCTTGATGGACAGTTACTTCCGTGTGGATGGTAAGGGTTATGAGCACCTTCACATGGCGGCAGGTGGTTCTGCCAATATGCCTACCCATGAGACGGTTGACCAGCGTCTCCACTACGTCTATCAGGAGGGTCGCACCGTGTTCAAGCACGCTGTGACAGATATGTCCGATGCTGTGGAGCTGGTGGCAAAGCGTAATAACCTCACTAAGGACGACATTGCATGGATTGTTCCTCATCAGGCAAACGTGCGCATTGAAAGTGCCGTAGCCCGTCGTATCGGCGTAGAGGAAGATCACGTGATGATTAACGTTGACCACATGGCAAACACCTCTGGTGGTACGCTTCCACTCTGTTTGTGGGAGTATGAGCCACAGCTCAAGAAGGGTGACAAGCTTATCTTCACTGCTTTTGGTGCAGGTTTCACATGGGGCGCAAGCTACATGATTTGGGGCTACGATGGCAGCAAGTTTGCCGACACTCCAGCTGAGTTCTACAAGGAGGGAGTGATTAGCCGTGAAGAATGGTACGCTAAGAGAGGCAAGAAATAACGATTTAGAGAAAAGTAAGATAAAGAAGGGGCGCATCGCACAAAACGGTGCGCCTCTTTTCATTAAAGAAAAGATACATGCATAAATCAGGTTTTGTAAACATCGTGGGCAATCCGAATGTGGGGAAATCGACGCTGATGAACCTTCTTATTGGCGAAAGAATCTCCATTGCCACCTTCAAGGCACAAACCACACGCCATCGCATCATGGGCATCATCAATGACGATGATGCGCAAATCGTCTTTTCCGACACGCCTGGTGTGTTGAAGCCCAACTACAAGCTGCAGGAGTCCATGTTGGCTTTCTCCGAGAGTGCATTGGTCGATGCCGATGTGCTGCTCTATGTCACCGATCCAATGGAGACGATAGACAAGAATACCGACTTTTTGCAGAAAGTGGCACAGATGGAAGTGCCTGTGTTGGTGCTCATCAACAAGATTGACCTGACGGATGAGAAAAACCTGGTGACATTGGTGGAGCAGTGGCATGAAACCTTGCCTAAAGCTGAGATACTACCCATCTCTGCCTTGCATAAGTTCAATGTTCAGCCGGTCTTGGATCGCATCAAGGAGCTTCTGCCTGAGTGCCCTCCTTACTTCGACAAAGACCAGTTGACAGACAAGCCCGCCAAGTTCTTCGTCACGGAGATCATCCGCGAGAAGATACTCCTCTACTACGACAAGGAAATCCCCTACAGCGTCGAGGTCGGTGTGGAGAGCTTCAAGGAAGACAAGACCCACATCCACATCAACGCCGTCATCTATGTCGAGCGCGACTCGCAGAAGGGCATCATCATCGGTCATCAAGGCAAGGCACTCAAGAAAGTTGCCACCGAAGCCCGCAAGAGCCTCGAGAAGTTCTTCGGCAAGAGCATCTACCTCGAGACCTTCGTCAAGGTCGATAAGGACTGGCGCAACTCCACCAAGGAGCTCAACTTGTTCGGCTACAACCCAGAGTGAGAAAAGAACACGAATCGGTACTAATAATATATAAATGTATAAAAAATATCGGGAGGACGCGCTCAGCATCCTCCCGAACTTTTTATGCGACAGCCCCGAATCATTTGTTCCTCCGGACGAATTGGCTGGCGATGCTGCTCAGCGGCGTCTGCCCGTCGGTCATTCGCTCCATAATCATCCAGTTCTTGCTGCTTGTGCGGTGCCGCACGGCGATGCGGTCTTTCGACAACCACTTGACTTGATATTCGTTCTCGCTGTCAATGCGGGACGTCTTGAAAGCCTCCTTGCTGCCGTATTCCACCCTTTCCACATTGCCGAGAATTCCGGCGACGATCCAGACCGTGTGCTCGGGAGACATCACGATGAAGCTGTTGAAGAAAGCGCTTGTGGGCTTCTGGCTCTGCTCCCGAAACGCCGGCAATTCCTTCTTGATGTTATCCAGACTCTTCGCCTGGTCGGTGATGATGCGCCACGTGCCCGTCAGCGGATTACGCGGGTCAACCACCGCCTTGCCCGTCAGCGCGTCGAAGACGATTCGGCCGACCAGCGAGTATCTGCCCGACTCGTATTTCTCCGTGCACCAGTCGTTGTTGGGGAACAGCTCGTGGTCGGCATATTGGCTCCACCACTTCATGGAGAAATGCTCGGCATTGCTGTCGTAGATTAGCGTGCTCTTGTCGTCTGCTGACTTCGGCTCTTCGCCCGTGTAGTCAAACACCTTATGGTCATTGTCACCGATCGAGAACACAGCCTCCTCCTCACGTTGAACCGACACCATCAGCGTGATGCTGTCGGTGCACACCTTGTACTGGTCAAACGGAGCCTTCACCTCGCCCATCTTTCCCGTGACCTTCATCAGTTTGTAGATGCCACGCGGATTTTCCGTCTGCGCCGCCGCCCCCACCGTCAGCGAGGCCGCCAGCAAAGCAACAATTGTCTTCTTCATAATTCTTCTGAGTTTTTTTGTTGATCAATCTGTTTCATCCCAACAAAGAAATGCGGCGGCAAAGGTACGAAAAAAACGAACACGAATCAACCGAATCGACACGAATAATAATAGAATGGAAAAAATATCGGGTAATTGTTTCTTGTTTTAATAATATATAAATGTATAGGCACAAGCTTTCAAGGGAATTTTGGTCTCCGCGAAAATGAAAATGGGTTTTGTCAGTGCGACAGAGGAAACAGAGGAAAGCCTTTAATGCACTAAGCAATTTGAAGGCCGCCCAGTGCGTGGGCTTTGCTCCTGCGCCTCCTGCTGAGGCTGGGATAAACAATAATTACCAATAATTGCCAATAATTGGTTCCAATAATAAACATGTGATTCGTGAAAATTATTGG
>CADCIO010000070.1 GCA_902801475.1 uncultured Bacteroidales bacterium | reverse complement strand
TTGCGTTTGTGCTATGTTAGAGATGAGTAGCCCTAACGAAAGTGCCAACAGAATATAGAGAGTACTCACGGCTAATATCCAGAACATAGAACCGGCTAATGGCACTCCCAACACGAAACGTGCCATCAACAAGATGGTAATAAGGATGCCGAAGGCTAGTACCAGATAAGGCACTGCCTTAGCGATAATCACCATCAAGGGGCGCACGGGCGATACCAACAGCACCTCCATAGTACCTTTCTCTTTCTCGCGCACGATGGATATCGAGGTCATCATGGCACAGATGAGCATCAGCAGCATACCCATGATGGCAGGCACGAAATTATAAGCCGACTTCATCTGGGGATTGTAGAGGAGCCTCGCCCACAGCCCCTCTCCAAAGGGCGAGGGGAGTGAATAGTGTTTGCCGTCAACTGGCTGAGACAGTATGCTTTGGGCGTATGTGGTCCATTGCTGAGCCATATTGGGGTCGCTACCGTCAACCATGATTTGCCACTGAAGGTTACTACTCCCCTCGCCAATCGGAGAGGGGCTAGGGGAGGGGCTAGGGGTGAGGCTCATATCAGCCTTCTGACTGCGGATGAGCCGTTCGGCATCCTGCGGGGCATTCACCGTCTGCGTGATAATGAAGTAATCCGATTGTGCCAGTCGTTCTACAGCCTGCTGTGTACGGGGCGACATTTCAGAGGTGACCACCACCGTGCGCACATTCTTCACATCAGTGGTGACGGCAAAGCCGAAGAGCAGCATCATCACCACAGGCATGCCGAAGAGTATCAGCATCGTACGCTTGTCGCGCAGAATATGCTTGGTTTCCTTGATTACAAATGCTATAAACTGTTTCATTTCTCTAAACTCTATACGATCAACTGTCACTACGGGTGGCTTGGCGGGCCAGATAGGTAAACACGTGGTTCATATCGGGTTGGTGGAAACGCTGTTTCAGTTCATCGGGTGTGCCGAGTGCGCTGATTTTGCCGTCCACCATGATAGAGATGCGGTCGCAATATTCTGCCTCGTCCATATAGTGGGTAGTCACGAAGACGGTGATGCCGCGACGGGCAGCGTCGTAGATGAGTTCCCAGAACTGGCGGCGTGTGGCGGGATCGACACCCCCCGTGGGTTCATCGAGGAACACCATGCCCGGCTCGTGGAAGATAGAGACGGAGAAGGCCAGCTTCTGTTTCCAACCCAATGGCAGCGAGCCAACGAGGTCGTTCTTGTGCTCCGTGAACTTCAGGCGTTCCATGAGTTCATCGGTCTTGCGACGAATCTCATCGTCCTTCATGCCATAGATGCCGGCAAAGAGACGGATATTCTCGGCAACGGTGAGGTCTTCATAAAGCGAGAACCTTTGTGACATATAGCCTATGTGGCGCTTAATCTGCTCATACTCCGTGCGGATGTCGAAACCTACCACCCTACCAGTTCCACTGGTGGGTTGGTTCAGACCTGTCAGCATGTGCATCGCCGTCGTCTTGCCAGCACCGTTGGCTCCCAGGAATCCGAATATCTCGCCTCGCTTAACGCTGAACGAGATGTCGTCAACGGCATGGAATGAGCCAAAGGCTTTTACCAGATGCTCCACCTCAATGACGTTGTCCGACTCTTCACTTTTCACTTTTAGCCCTTCACTTTTATCTATGCTAGGCGGGTTAAAGATGCTGGTAAACTGAGTGAGGATATCATCGGGAGTGCCAATACCGCGCACCTTCCCTTGGTCCAGAAAAGCGACGCGCTCGCAACAACGCACCTCGTCGAGATAAGGCGTTGAAGCCACAATGGTGATACCACTTTCTTTCAGCATCAGCAGCATCTCCCACAGCTCCTTACGACTCACGGGATCAACACCCGTGGTGGGCTCGTCGAGGAAGAGCACACTGGGTTGGTGTACCAATGCACACGAGAGTGCCAGTTTCTGCTTCATACCACCCGAGAGGGCACCTGCCTTGCGGTCTTTGAAGCGTTCTATCTGCGAGTAGATGACCTTTATCGAGTCGTAGCCCTCCTCAACGGTGGTGCCGAAAAGGGTGGCAAAGAAGTTCAGGTTCTCCTCGATGGTAAGGTCTTGGTAGAGCGAGAACTTGCCCGGCATATAGCCCACCCGGCAGCGCACCTCGCGCATCTGCTTCACCACATCGTAGCCATCTACCGCCGCCGTGCCTGCATCGGGCAGCAACAGCGAACAGAGGATGCGAAACATCGATGTCTTTCCGGCACCATCAGGGCCAATCAGTCCAAAGACCTCACCCTTGCCGACAGCAAACGACACATCGCTGAGTGCCTGCACCCGCCCGTACGACTTTGATACGTTATTAACAACAATAGCATCCATAGCGGTAGCAAATTATTCACTTTTCACTTAATTTCACTTCCCCATACATACCAATCTTCACAAATCCATCATTTTTGATAGCTACCTTGACGGCATACACCAGATCGGCACGCTCATCGTCTGTGAGAATAGTCTTGGGTGTAAACTCCGAACGAGACGATAGCCAGCTGATCGTACCTGCATACTCCTTGCGCTGCCCGTCGCCATAGTCGGCAAACACCTTTACTTGCTGGCCTATCTTGATGTTCTGCAACTGAGCAGAAGTAACGTAGGCACGCAGGTGCATCGACTCGGTATCGGCAATCTTAAACAACGGTTTACCAACACTCACAAACTCACCCCGTTCAACATACTTCTCAAGTATGGTTCCCTTGGTGGGAGTCATGACGTGGCACTTGCGCAGCATATCCTGCAACTGTGCTTTCTGTACATCGGCAGCTGCTGTCTGCTTGTTGAGGGAATTAGTGCTGGTACTTAGCGATGATATCTGCGCATCCAACTGTTTTTGCAGCACCTTCACCTGGTTCGTGGCATCGTCGAGCATCTTCGAGGGGGCTGCCCCATCGGCTACCAGTTCGCGATAGCGCTGCTCGTCTTGTTGGGCCTTAGCCAACTGCTGGCGTGTGGCAGCTATCTGACGTTCCATATCGGGTTTCTGACTCTGATACACCGCCTTGGTGGCATCCGTCTGCTGAATCTTCAACCACGCCTGCGTGGTGTCAATGAGTCCTACCTCTCGGGCTGCCTCCATCTTGTCGCCCTCGTTCACATCAAACGACAGCAATGTCCCACTTTGTTCGGCAAACACGGTCGTCTCGGTTGCCTCGAACGTACCCGTTGCATCGTATTCTTTCTCGTTGCTTCCGCAGGCTGTCATCATCAGCGCCACACCTGCCAATACATATATCTTTTTCATATGCTTAATTATTTGTCGTGTAATTGTTGTCGTATATCTCTTTCAGCATCTCTATCTCGTGCATGGATTGTTGCACATAGGCAGTATGCTCCTGATTGATCTCGCGCACCAGGTCGTTCGCGTCGATGATGCCGTGTGCCAGCTTCGATTCTGCCGCTTTTCTCACAGCCTGTCGCAGTGATATAATCTCTCCGTCTTGAGCCATCAGTTTCTGATAGCGTGCAATGTTCTCGTGCTGCTGAATCTGTTCCAGGTTGTTATTGAAAAGGAACACTTCCCGGTTGTTTTCCGTCATATCACGCTGCAACTGCAGTTTTGCCTTGTCGTTCTTGCGATTATAGAGGGCACCGATGTTCCACGTAACCCGTGCACCGATGATGCCGTTCAGGCTCTATTTGTGGCGCATCATGTCCTCAAACATATTCAAGCCCGGATAACCATAGTAACCCTGTGCAAACACGCCAACCTTCGGCATCAGCGTTGCGTTGAGTGCTTTCTCCTGAGCATTCAGCACGTCTATCTGTGCATCCAGCGCCTTCAGCTCCGGACGATGGTTTTCAGCCATCAGCCCTCTGCCTTCAGCCATCAGCCCTCCGCCGTCTGCCTTCACTTGCGGTTTTTGTATGTTATTTATCTCTATACCGCAGAATGTACTCAGCATGCGCTGCAACATCTGTTTCTGCGATGCCAGTTCGGTGGCTTTCTGTATTGCGTTGAGTCGCTCCGCTTTCACATTCTGCAAGTCGCTCTCGGCTGCTGTTCCCCGCCTGGTCATCGACTCCAGTTTGCGTTCGTTGCCTGCCAACAATGTCTGTAGGTCATTGTTCAACTTGATTTGTTCGTCAATCAGCAACAAACTGAAATACATCTCATTCACGCGCTTGCGAACATTATAAATATTGACTTCGTTCTGTGCTGCCTGCACCTTGCCCTGTTCACGGGCTATGCGTTTCTGACTGGCAATGATGCCTCCGTCATAGATGGTCTGCTGCACATCGATGCCCACACGGTACTGATCCTTCGTCAGCCCCTTCATGTCGATGCCCATACCGCTCATCATCGTTTTCATTTCATCTGGCCACGCCGTCACATCACTCTGGTAGGTGGCTTGTGCGGTTATCGACACTTGCGGTAGCCATCCCTTCTGGATATTGGCTACCGTCAGCTGGGTGGTCTTCTCGACAAGTCCATACTGCTGTATCAGTGGATAATTCTTCTCTGCTGCCTGCTGACACTCTTCCAGCGTCTGCCCCTGTACCAGCATGGGCAACATCGTCAAAGCTAAAAACAATTTCTTCATATCATCTTTTGTCATTGAATTCCGGATGCAAAAGTACGATGTTTTTTTTCATCGTGGTGTTATCAGTAAGAATGTAGAAATGTTCTTTTTGTTCGATTTATACATAAACAAAGCATTGTTTCGCGGAAAATGATTATCTTTGCCAACAAAAAGGACGTATTATGAACAGACAACCGCAACTGATGGATGCCACACGAATGCGCAACATTCTCACACCACACCTCTCGCAAATGCGCGAGCATATATTCATGAATAGCGAACTGGCAATGGTTCGCGGCGACAGCACGGTGTTCAGTCTGCTGATGCGCCAAAAGCCACCTTTTACCATCAATGATCACCGTTTGGGCATCATCATGAACGGCGAGGCTGAAATTACCATCAACCTGCAAGACCGCCACCTCAAGAGAGGCACACTCGTCTATATCGGTCCGGGCACCATCATCCATCCCCAACGGCTTTCCTCAGACCTCCGCATCTTCGGACTGGGACTCTTCTCTAACTTCCCCATGCCTTTTGCGCAGGGACAGATGCCGTCGGTCTTCAACGGGCAGGTGCGCGACTTCCAGTTGTCCGCCAACGAAGAGGATATCGCTACCGCCACACATATTATGGACGCCATTTGGCAAACGGTTCATGCCACGGACGACTATCATCGTCCCACCGTCACAGCACTCGTAGCTGCCCAGATGCACCACTACGACCAGCTGTTCCATCGGCAGACTGACCAGCTGGCCAGCAGTCGTTCACGCGAACAGACCATTTTCGACCGTTTCCTCCAACTGGTCACCCAGCATTGTGCCGAGCATCACCAAATAGGCTACTATGCCGACCGCATGTGCCTCACTGAGCGATACTTGAGCACCGTCATCCGACAAACCAGCGGCACCACCGCCAAAGACTGGATTGACCGTGCCCTCATCACGCGTATAAAAATAGAACTGCGCCACACTGATAAACCTGCAGCACAGATTGCCGATGAGATGCATTTTGCCAATCCCTCATTCTTCTCAAAATACTTCCGTCGTCTCACCGGCATGACTCCCGGCGAGTATAAATCTATCAGTTGAGTAACTTTTGTATTGAAAAGTAAATGTGACTCGCTTCGCCCGGAAAAGTCATAAATGAAGAAGTCGGAATAAGAATGTTTTCGTTAAGTCAAATGACCAAAGCCAAACTCGTTTGTGCTTTGGCATGGCAAGAAAACTTCGCCAAAGGCAACAATTCAGTGACAGATACGAAAAGGAGGATGCCCGGCAGTCCAACGCACAGACTGGGCATGTCATGGCCATCGGACGGAGAAGGACACGCGAGGTGGCAGCGTATCATTCCGCAATCAGAAAGAAGCAAGTGGAACGAAGAATGCCCATCGACAAGCAAAGAGACTATGCAGTGGAAGGCCAAGACTGAAGAGCGGGAAAAGAGATTAGGAATGTTCGGCTATAAGCTGTCCTGTTAGGCAGCAGCATGAGATTCGACAAAATAGGGGGGTAAAAGAGAAAAAGCAAGAAGAAGGTCAAGTGAGCCTATTGCTTGTAGAAAAATGAGGAGTAGGAAAAAGGAATCAATAAAGACCGTCCTTCCGTGAAAAATTGGGAGGAACACTCAAAAACTCTGTTTTTGCCAAGTTTACGACTAGTGTTGGAGATGGAATCACACCACACATTTGCCATTCTACAATAACAAATGTGTGGAATTTGGTTTGACTGGCATGTATATCGGCTAACGGGTGTAAGTCCCTAACAGGCCCCAGTAGTGGGAACTGTCCAGCCAGAGAGACAAGGGTGTCCATCGCGAGT
>CADCIO010000069.1 GCA_902801475.1 uncultured Bacteroidales bacterium | reverse complement strand
TCAAGTAACTTTCACTTTTAGTTTTTCATTTTTAGTTTTTAGTTTTATTTTTGGTTTTCAAATTTGCCGTCGGCAATCCATGGCTTTGCCGCCGTCTCTCTTGTGTTTTGCCGTCGGCAATCTGCAGCTTTGCCGTCGGCTTGTTTTTCTGGTACTTTACACCCCGTATGGTCTCCCTCCCCATTACGGGGGAGGGTCGGGGAGAGGGTCTTCATTCTTTCTTTAATTACGGTACAAAGTTACGACTTTTTTCTGAGATATGCAAGCATTTGTAGATTTTTTTCGATTTTTTTCAAAAATTTTTTTCGAGCGTTACAGTTACAGTTGTTACAGTTGTTTTTGGAACCATCCAAAACTCAAAAAATAGTTTTATATTTATATATATATAAATATAAGATTTCTTTTGACTTTTTCACCTATTGTATTTTGAACTGTAACAACTGTAACTGTAACGCACTTTTTCCTGATTTGGCTGACTCTGAAACTTTTTTGTGCTTTTATTTGGTGGTGTTGGGAGAATGTTGTAACTTTGCGGCGAAACATAAAACTGAGATATTATGGCAACAGCGATCAGAGCCATCCCTACGCTTTACGGCGAGACGGCAAAAACATTTGAAAGCGAGGCCACCTTCACGGAACAGAACCCTGGCACGCAGGATTACCGTCATGAGGCGAAAGTGGTCTCCAATTTCCTAAAAACTTGCACAGCATTATGACTGTAGAAGATTTGCTGGCACGTTGTGACCTCGTTCGCGCTTCTGAAGATAAATTGGCCGAGTGCAAACCCTTCAGTTGCGGCGAGGGAGACCTTGACGAGTTTTTCGCCAAGGATTGTCTCGTGAACCAACGCAAACTTCTTGGCAAGACCTACCTTTTCTGCCTCAAAGATCAGCCCGACACCATCGTCACTGCCTTCTCGCTCTCTAACGACAGCATCCGCCTGACTAACCGCATCACAGACGAGTATAAGGAGCAATTTCTCGATGACACCGACTTGCGCGACAAGACACTCAAACGTTTCCCTGCCGTGCTCATTGGTCGTCTCGGTACCAGCAGCGATTTCGCCGGGCAGGGCTTTGGTACCGCCATCATGGACTTCATCAAGGTGCTCTTCCGTACCAACAACCGCACGGGTTGCCGTTTCCTCATCGTCGATGCGCTGAACCGTCCCGAAACTCTTCATTACTATGAAAAGAATGGTTTCCATTATTTGATTGCTGACGAACGATTGGAAGCCAAATACATGGGTATCGGCGTGGGTCGCCTGCCTCTGAATACCCGTTTGATGTATTTCGATTTGCTGAAGCTGAACGTCAACGATAATTAACATCATCTTTACTCCCCTTCCCCTTTTTTGCATCTTTTTCGTCGTTTTTTCGGGAGAAAACCGCCCAAATTTGATGTTACATCGATAACTTTTCCACACCACTTTTTTTCACTCATGTAACATTTTGCTTTGTAAACGATTGTTTCTGAATGGCTTAGCCATCGCTTTTTGGCGATTAAACTTTTCCACACCCCATCCGAGGTTACTTCGTCAAAAACACGTAACTTTGCCGGCGAAATGAAAAAATGTAAATTTTCCGCTTTTTTTAGTTTATATTTGCGGAACTTTTACGTCTATCTTATAGAGACGCGCTCGAAATGACGATTGAAGCATTTGAACATATGGCCAATACGCTGCGTCCACAGCTGGTGGAGTTGTGCGAACGGTTCATGGCCAACAGGCAATTGCACGAGGAGGCTGAGGACATGGTGCAGGAGACACTCTTCAGGCTTTGGCAGATGCGGGGACGGTTGGATAGCTACCAAAGCCCCGAAGCCCTTGCTGTCACTATTGCCAAGAACGTGTGCATCGACCGTCTGCGCCAACAGCACATGATGTTCGAACCTGTGGAGGGCGAGGATATGGAGGACACGCGGGAGACAGACCAAGACCTTATTGAGCGCGACACCCAAATGCGGATTCAAACAGCCCTTGACCGTCTGCCAGCCACCCAACGGCGAATGCTGACGATGCGGAGTGAGGGAATGACGATAGACGAGATTTCAACCATTTGCAACACCACCAAGCAAAGCACCAGAACCATGATCTCTGCTGCACGGAGATTTATGCTGGAACTGCTACGGAAAGGAGGACAACAATGAAAGAACTGAACGACAAGGCATTGCGCCAACAGCTCATCCAGCGTTATCTGGATGGTGAAACCACGATAGAAGAAGAGCAGGCTCTTGCCCGCTTCTATCTGCTTAGCGACGGCAACTTCTCTGCTGAAGAAGAGGCTGTGCGCCAATTGGTGTTGGCGACTTCCCATCTTGCTGGTGACTTCACACCGTCGGCAGAGAAAGCAGAGGAGTTTGACTGCATCATGGCGAAAACTTCGCGTAACCGTCGCATCGGTCTTTGGCCTTGGTTGGCTGCCGCCTGTGCCGCTGCCATCCTGGCGATTGTCTTGGCGCCACCCAGAAGTGAGGATGGCAGGACGTCCCAGCCTCCGACGGAACCCACCTTTTGTCATCAGAAAGAGGTAAAGGAAGAGCCGTTGACAGACACATCGGAGGTGATGGCCAAGACATTCCTTGCCTCCACCCCACCTTCCGTTGCCACACCTCGTCCGACAAAAGCCGAGGATGAACAGAGCGACCTGATTTCCGTCGATAGCGTGTTTGGGGTAAAATCACATCCCGACCCGTTGGCAGAATACACAGCCCTGACGGAGAAGCTGCAACGGGAATGCGACGAAGTTTTTCAAATCAAGGACAACAACTACTAAAACGAATTAAAACAATGAAACACTATATCTTTATCTTGGCGATGCTGCTGAATGCAGTTGCCATCCACGCTCAAGAGCCAATGAGCATTCCACAACTGATGGAGTATCTGGAGAAGAACTATCCGGAAGGGATGTACGGAGGCATTAGCAACCATTCCAAAACGATGCACGAAAACATTTCTTGGGGAAAATCTTACGAAAGGGACAAAGACAAGCTTATTGACAAATACCATTTGGAACTCCTGAAAGACTCTATCCTGCAATGTTTCATTCATGCTTCAGAAACAGCCATCGCCAGCCTCTATCAGCAGACTTCCAATGGAACGGAGGACACCATCCGCTACGCCTTAGCATTAGACACCCTTGGAGGACATTGGGAACTAATACAGCCAGAACACCGAAATTTCCACTACAAAAGCCTGCCGACTCTTACTTACACCAGTGACAGCCTTTCATATCATGCATTTTCATACAGCAGTTTGGGATCGAACGAATCAGCAGAGTTTGTTTACCTGCCAGGCAGAGACAGATGCAGTATTATTCTAAGATACCACCCCAAAGAAAAACAGATTAAAGGGATAACAGATCCAATTGACATGCAGCCTGTGCAAGCCATGATAGAAAGGCTTTCTGAAGCATATGGTGGTGTAAAATACGAAGTGTCCTATCTCTACGATTGGTCTATAGGTGATAATAATTCTTGGGCAAGGAGACCCGCACTATCAGAGAAGATACATGAAGGGAGCGCCACAGGGCGTCTTTATGTCTTTCCCAAGAAATACGCAGACCTTGTGCCTCATTTGTTGCACAACGAAGTGAGACATTATTTGAAAAATAATAATGATGACAAGGGTTTCCAATACCATTTTCCCATCAATGATCGCAGAATGCAGCTCTCTCTTTCTCCTTACCACCCACTTCGTAAATTCGACGCTAAAATCCTCGGTAGAAAAGACAGGGTTGGAAGGTACACCCTTCTGTTTGTTGACCATGTGGATTCCACCTTCGCCTTGCCCCAAGGATATGAGAGCATGCTTTCGTATGACCACGGGAAGATTAAATACCTGCCAGATTTCCATCCGAGTTCAGATGATGAGGAAGGTTTCGACCTGTTTGATGGAATCGTAAAAAATCTGGGTCTCACAAGACTCAGATATTATACAAATCCACATAGAGTCGAAACCATCGGAGGCGACACAATCCGCTACATCCATACATGGCAATGGGAAATCAGCAGAGACTCCGTCAACAGCATCAAAAAGCGAATCATGAACAGCTCGTTCCCCAACATGCTCTACAGGGAAACCCACACCGCAGAAGGCGACACACTCGAACTGACTGCCGAATCGGTCAATGGACGAGACAAGAAAAACGTCATCTTCAAATTCTACGGCAAGGGAGACAGATTCACCTCCTTCTATCAGAGCATTGCATCCTACGACAATGGGAAAATAGCTGAGCCCTTCAACACCCAATGGGTCAACGACTTCATCCAGCAGATGACAGACTCCGCCTACATTGAAGAACATGAAGTCCACTACGAATACGGCAAGAAATCCGACCCTTCCAGCATGGGCAAGGTGAGCGGAAGATTGTACGTGCAGACGATAGATAAAGGCCTGTATTATAAGTTTCTGATATCAGAGTATAACCATATCAACGACTACCCCCAACAAGCCTTCGACATCGTGGAGACCCACAAATACGACCGAAAGTTCAATTCCTTTATGCGCGTCACCGACCGCATCCTTTGCCATAAGACATTCTCATCGGGGAAAATGGATTTCCAACTCCTTGTCATAGACCACGTGGACGGCAAGTACCTCATCCCCGACGAGTGGTGGCGCATCACCGATTACAACTACGGCAAGAAGACCTACCTAAAGGAATAAGAAAAGATAGCCGAACGATGCAATAAACGGAAGATATTTCATACATTTGTACCCCGAAAATGTTAAAAATGCACCTTTTACTTAAAAAAAGTGGGATGATGATTATACATTTCTTGGAAAAGAGGGAATAGGGAGGTAGGAACTAATACAACCAAAACAATGAGAAGATTGCTTCACATATTACTCTTGACGTTTGCCGTTTCCTCGCTTTATGCACAGAGTGAGGAGACGAACCGCATCTTGTCCTATCTCCAGAAGGCAATGAACTTCAACAAGGTGGTGCCACAGGAGAAGGTGTATCTGCACTTTGACAATATGGGGTATTTCGAGAATGAAACCTTGTGGTTCAAGGCGTATGTGACAAGGACGGACAATGGGCATCCCTCTGATTTGAGCAAGGTGCTGTATGTGGAGCTGCTCAATCCGACAGGTGATGTGTTGCAGACGCTGAAATATCCTATTGACTCGCTGGGTATGTCTCATGGGGAGATGAAGCTTGACACCATCATGGGGGCTGGGCTCTATGAGGTGAGAGCTTACACACGTTATATGACCAATTGGGGCACGAATGCTGTGTTCTCACGGGTAATTCCTGTCTGGAAGAAACCCAAGCAGGAGGGCGACTACTCAGACTTGACCATCGTCCCCATCCCTTACCATCAACGACTACCTAACCGTCGCGAACCGATGGACACCCTATATCTACAGGCTGTCGGTGAAGGCATCTATACGGACGACCTCAACAAGACCATCAGCGTGAATTTCTATCCTGAGGGTGGTGATCTGATTGCGGGTAAGCGATGCAGAGTGGCGATGCTGGCTGTGGATGACAATGGGCACCCTTATGCAAGTGAGGGGTTTGTCATGAATGGAGCAGGCGATGTGCTTGCCTCCGTGAAGACAGACTCATTGGGTCGGGGACTTTTCGAGTTAGTGCCCGACACAGGAAAACTCACCTTTCAGATGCGCAACCTGAAGAAGAAAGAGAAGCGTCAGGTGCAGTTCTTTGCACTTCCACAAGCCAAGACGGAGGGATGCACACTCAGCTTGGATGCAGTAAGCGAACAGATGCTTGCCACCTTGCAATGTACGGATGGTATTTGTGGCAATATGCTGGGCTATGTGCTGATGCACAATGGAAATATTGTGCGTTGCGACACCATCAAGGCTGTGCCTTTGCTGGAAATAGAATTAGACAGAACGACGATGCCAGAGGGTGTGAATCAGCTGACCGTCTTCGACAGTTGGGGAAGAATTATGGCAGAACGGCTTTTCTTCATTTGTCCCAAGCCAGACAAGGCAGACAGCATACGGGTCACTGCACTCACACAACGGCTGAAACCCTGTGGAAAGGTGGAGATGGAGTTGCATACTCGTCCCAATGCCAACCTGTCCTTCTCAGCGATGGATGCCCAGACAATGACCAATGGCAAGCAAGGTAATATGAAGACCTGGATGCTCTTGTCCTCAGAGGTGAGAGGGTACATCCACAATGTCGATTATTACTTTGAAGCAGACGACAAAGAACACAGAGAAAGTGCCGACCTGCTGATGCTGACCCAAGGCTGGCGCAGGTATGACTGGCGACTGATGTCTGAGCGTTACACCTTCCGCAAGGCGCAGCCCATCGAAGACCAATTCTATTTATATGGACAACTGAAAGAGTACAGGAAACGCAACCCCGTTCCTAACGTGAAGCTGTATGTCAGTCTCTACAATGAGAAGGGACAGAGTCTGCTTGGCAATGCTGTAACGGACTCGTTGGGCAACTATGCCTTCAAGATGCCGTTCATGGACGGAGAATGGAAGATGTTCATCTACACAACGAGGGAAACGAAGGGTGGCGAGAAAAGAAAGACCTACTATGTGGGCATCGACAGGCAGTTTTCGCCTGTGCCAAGATACCTCACACCTCTTGAGACGGAGATATTGCATCCGCTCAAGCCGAATGCTTTTGTGAGAAATCCCTTTGCGGAATTGGAGGAGGAAGATGAATTCATCCCCATCACGGAGAAGAACCACGTGCTGAACAATGTGACGGTGAAGGCAAAGAGACGTTACTTCACCAACGATGACTGGAGATACAAGAATGAGGCGTATGGAAAGATATACGCATCACTTTACTATAATGCTGACAGGGAACTGGATAACATCCTTGACAGAGGAGAGCCTGTGCCAAAGACTAGTGATTTTATCTCTCGCAAATTGGGCACAGAGTTGGACAAGTATGGATATGAGGCAAGAAACAAGAGAAAAGGTAGAAACATCGCATTTGTCGTTGACAATAACGAAGGTGGAGGGTATTCTGATTGGCTGAATTATATAAAATCCATTTATATTGTATTTAATGAAAGGATTTCACCCACCTTAGGAATGTGGGAAATCATCGAAAGCCCCGAACATAACATTATCGTCTATCTCTATACCCATCGCATCTTCTCGTCCGAGAGCAACAAGGGACTTCGCCGCACTTACTTCCAAGGCTTCAACCAGGCATCCACGTTCAAGACGGAAGATTACAATGTGATTCCCCCAATGGCTGACTTCCGACGCACCATCTGGTGGCAACCCGACATCACCACAGATGCACAAGGCAAAGCCAAAGTGGAGTTCTTCAACAACTCGACGTGTGAGGAAATGTATATCAGTGTGGAAGGGATGACGTCAGATGGGAAGATATTAGTGAATGAATAAATAACAAAAGAAAATGAAAAAGAACGTATTATTATTGATGGCGTTATGCCTAAACATCTGTGTGGCTTACGCACAGAAAGAGAATCCACGTGGAACGTACAAGATGACCAAACTCACGGGTAGAGGCGGT
>CADCIO010000068.1 GCA_902801475.1 uncultured Bacteroidales bacterium | reverse complement strand
AAGGTACAAAAAAATCTGCACATGGCCAAATCTTTTACTGACTATGTGCAGACTGTAATTGTTAAAAAGGGCCTAACGGGACTTTTTCAGTGCCCTGCACACGGGAGCCCCTTCTTTTTTATGTCGATCTCACGTGAATTTACTATTTACTGGCTAAGGCAAATTGACTCAATCACCGTTACTAAAAGCATTTTCTTCATCCACATGGTCACGAAGCGCGATCACAAAAAATAAATCACGCCCCCGAAAAGAGGTTGTGATGTTGTGAATGTGGATCAGAGACCCGTCACTTTTTTAACCAGCTCAAAATTCAGCCCGTTAAACAAGATATAGTGTAATTCAGAGATAGCAAAAGAGGATTTTTTTAGGATTCACCAAGTCTGTCGAAGAGTTTGAACGGGAATTGAAGAAATATATTTGGTGGTATAATAATAAAAGAATAAAACTGAGATTAAAAGGAATGAGCCCGGCCATATACCGAGCTCACTACAATAGAGAGGTTAATAGTTAACGTTTAATTTAACGTCCAACTTTTCGGGGTCATATCACTTGGTGGGTGCCAGTCCTCTCTGTGTGTACGTGTGTGCTCTGATTAGATGCCGAGTGCGTTCTTAGCTGCACCTGCGGCATTGTCGATAGCCTTGCCAGCTTCCTTCTTGCCAGACTCAACAGCCTTGTTGGCAGCGTCGTTGGCTGCGTTGGCAGCGTCGTTAGCGGCATTGGTGGCTGCGTTGGCGGCGTCGTTGGCAGCACCTACGACAGCGTCTTTAGCGTCGCCAGCCAGAGCGGCAGCGTCAACTGGGAGAGCCTTGACTGCTGAAACGATGTTGTTGAGGGTCTCGTTGCCAGCTGTGAGCTGGGTGATTTTCTCCTCGTTCTCGCTGATGAACTGCTGGAGCTTGGCGATGTACACCTTAGCCTCTTCCAGTTTGCCTTCTTCCTGCAATTTAGCGATGTAAGCCTGAGCCTTCTGAAGGAAAGTTTGTGTCGCTTCTGCGTCGTTATCGGCAACAGCGGTAGAGAGCGATGCGATGATCGCATCCACATTAGCCTCAGGAACCTGAGCTACGGCTGCTGAATCAACTGCGATGGAGTCTGTTTCAGCACCACCCTTAGCGGTACCATTACATGCAGAGAAAGTGATGGCTGCAACAGCCACGATTGCATAGAAAATCTTTTTCATTTTGCTTTTAGTTTTAGGAGTTAAACAATTATTTTTACTAAACCGAGGCAAAGATAACGAGTTTTTTACTAACTTTGCATCCCGAAACGATTTTTTGCATCAATGAAGAGATTTTTAACATATATCGTCCTGATTTGCGGTGTGCTCATGGCAATTTCGTGTGGTGAAGACCGCACTTATGAGTATGAGGAGAAGACTCAGCACAACAGTTGGATGCACAAGATGATGCTGGAGCATTATCTTTGGGCAGATTCCATTGCGGACTATGAGCCGTCGTGGAAGAGCTTCTTCTCGAAGCCGTCGGAGTTCCTGTCGCAGTTGACGAAGCAGAGCAAGATGAATGATTCTTGGTCGTTTGTGCAGATTGACACGTTGGGCGACGACCCTCATCAGCGGGGCTATTTCAATCATGTGGAGTCGTACGGATTGGATTATGTGCTGATGAATGACCCGACGGGACAGACGACCAAGCAGGTGGTGCGTGTGTTGACGGTCTATCCGAACAGTCCTGCCGAGCGTGCCGGACTGATGCGCAACGACTTCATCTGCCTGTTCAACGGCGCGAAGTTCACGAGCAACAATCTCTCGAAGCTGCAGAAGGGTGTGGCGAGGCAGTTGGAGGTGTGCCATGTGGCTGAGAATGAGGAGGACAACAGCCTCTATTGGCAGGACACGGTGATGGTGTCGCTGCCTGCCTCTGAGTATGTGGAGGATATGGCGTTCCCCGTCAGCAGACTCATTGAGATGGGTGACACGCTGGTGGGTTACCTGATGTGTACGCGTCTGACCGAAGGCCCTGTGGAGGAGCATGTGACCCCACATATATTATATAAGCAGTCGCTCGACAACATCATGGCACAGATGAAGACTGCGGGTGTCAACGAGATGGTGCTCGACCTGCGACTCTGCAACTATGGTGAAATCGATATGGCGCAGCGTTTGGCCAGCTATGTGGTCAGTCCTGAAGCTTTGGGTACGACCTTTGTCCAGACCTTCTGGAACAAGAACCACGCCAGTCAGAACAAAAGCATCCCCTACGACACCAGCGTCGGTAACCTCGGTCTCCAGCGCATCTATATCCTCACGGGTCGATACACTCAGGGGGCTGCTGAGTGGCTCATCCACGCCTTGCAACACTCGATGGGCGAGGAGAACGTCGTCATCATCGGCTTGGAAACGAAGGGGCAGAACGTGATGACCAGCGAGGTTTGGCACGACTTCTATGTGCGTCTCAATCCTGTGGTGGCGTATGTGGCTGATGGCGATGGCAACTACGACTACGGTGCCATCTCTCCTGCCGTTGAAATGGATGAACTCAACTATCTGGAGCTATGCGATTATGGTGACCCAGAAGAGGTGGTTCTCAATACCGCTCTGCGTCACATGTTGGGTTTAATCAGCCAAAATGACAGTGATTTAGCCGAAGAATCGGACAAAACGGCAGAAGAAGGGGACGTGGAATGATAGTTGCAGAGGCACTTGGTCGGAATGTAAAACTTAAAACCAAGTGCTATTATGAACAACAACTATCAGAACAATCAGAACCAGCAGCCGACTGGCAAGGAGGTGCTCGAACGATATGCAACGAACCTCGTGGAGAGGGCGAAGAATGGAAAACTCGACCCTGTCATCGGCCGTGACGACGAAATCAGGCGAATCCTCCAGATTCTCAGTCGTCGAACCAAGAACAATCCTATTCTTATCGGTGAACCTGGTACGGGTAAGACCGCCATTGTCGAAGGTCTTGCACGACGTATCGTACGTGGCGATGTGCCCGAAAACCTGAAGGACAAGCAGCTCTACTCCCTCGATATGGGTGCCCTCATCGCAGGTGCCAAGTATCAGGGTGAGTTTGAGGAGCGACTCAAGGCAGTCGTCAAGGCGGTTGTGGAGAGTCAGGGGCAAATCATCCTCTTCATCGACGAGATCCACACCCTCGTGGGTGCTGGTCAGACGAGCGGTGCGATGGATGCCGCCAACATCCTCAAGCCAGCTTTGGCTCGTGGCGAATTGCGCAGCATCGGTGCGACGACCCTCGACGAATATCAGAAGTATTTCGAGAAGGACAAGGCACTCGAACGCCGTTTCCAGACTGTCATGGTGGATGAACCAGATGTGCCGTCTTCCATCTCCATCCTGCGAGGTCTGAAGGAACGCTACGAGAACCACCATAAGGTGCGTATCAAGGACGAGGCCATCATCTCTGCCGTCGAGCTCAGCAACCGTTACATCACCGACCGTTTCCTGCCCGACAAGGCCATCGACCTGATGGATGAGGCAGCAGCCAAGCTCCGTATGGAACGTGACTCTGTGCCTGAGGAGATTGACGAGCTCAGCCGCCGACTCAAGCAGATGGAGATTGAACGTGAGGCCATCAAGCGTGAGGGCGACAAGGAGAAGCTTGCCGAACTCAACAAGATTATCGACACGCTCAAGGCTGACGAGCAGAAGCAACGTGCCAAGTGGGAGGGTGAGAAAGCCCTGCTCAACCAGATCCAGAGCGACAAGCAGCAGATTGAACAGCTCAAGTTCGAGGCTGACAAGGCAGAACGCGAGGGCAACTATGGTCGTGTGGCTGAAATTCGCTACGGCAAACTCCAGCACCTCGAGGAGGACATCAAGGCAGTGCAGTCGAAACTGGCAGAGGCACAGGGTGGGGCAGCCCTTGTGAAGGAAGAGGTGGATAGCGACGACATCGCCGATGTGGTGAGCCGCTGGACAGGTATTCCTGTGAGCAAGATGCAGACCTCTGAGCGCACCAAGCTCATCCATCTCGAAGAAGAACTCCACAAGCGTGTCATTGGTCAGGACGAGGCTATCCGTGCCGTCAGCGATGCTGTGCGCCGCAGTCGTGCAGGACTCCAAGACCCCAAGCGACCCATCGGCTCGTTCATCTTCCTCGGTACCACTGGTGTTGGTAAGACCGAGCTCGCCAAAGCACTCGCCGACTACCTCTTCGACGACGAGACCATGATGACCCGTATCGACATGAGCGAGTATCAGGAGAAGTTCAGCGTCACCCGACTCATCGGTGCGCCTCCAGGATACATCGGTTATGAAGAGGGTGGTCAGCTCACTGAGGCTGTGCGCCGCAAACCTTACAGCGTTGTGCTCTTCGACGAGATTGAGAAGGCTCATCCCGACGTGTTCAACACCCTTCTGCAGGTGCTCGACGACGGTCGTCTGACCGACAACAAGGGACGTGTGGTCAACTTCAAGAACACCATCATCATCATGACCAGCAATGCCCAGCGCGACCAGCTCCGCAGCATCTTCCGTCCTGAGTTCCTCAACCGAATCGATGACATCATCACCTTCTCGCCCCTCAACGAGGCAGAGATCCAGCAGATTGTCCGTCTGCAAGTCGATAAGGTCGTCAAGATGGTCAGTCAGAACGGCATCACGCTCCAAGTCACCGACGATGCCATCCGTCTCATCGCCCGTGCTGGTTTCGACCCGCAGTTTGGTGCAAGACCGGTCAAGCGAGCCATTCAGGACAAGCTCCTCAACGAACTCAGCAAGCGCATCATCAGCGGCGAAATCGACCACGAGAAGCCCGTCACCGTCAAGGTCAATGGCGACGAACTTATGTTCGAACAGTAAGCAACTTTTTGAAAATATAGTATTATTACCTAACAGGGGCGTACCAAAATGTTTGATACGCCCCTGTCTATTTAGTTATGAGAAAAATTACTATTTGATCATCTGACCAATGACGTTGTAGTTCACGCCTTCCTTCACGATGACAACCTTGCCATTGATGAAGTACTTACCGTCCTTCTTGGCTGGAGTTGCATCCACTGTCTCGATGGAAGTCTCAATGCGCTCAGCCAGCGACTTGGCAGCATCTGCATAGTTAAAGCCCTCAAGAGGAGCAGTGAAGAAGATCTGAGCATCTCTGATAAAAGTGTTGGTGTCCCAGAAGTCCTTTGGTTCGTAAGCACCTGCTTCTGCATCCCAGTTGTGACCTGAGGCCTTACCTGAAGTGTAGTTCTCAACAGCACCGATGGTCAGTGTCTGCTCTCTCTTCACCTCGACTTGGTAAATGTAGGTTGGGAAGCCAGAACCTGTATTGCCACCTACTGCGAATGGAACCATGATGGGCTTTTCGTCACCCACCTGTGCGTAAATGTACTTATCCCAGATGCCCTTTTCATTCTGAGCATTGAACACACCGTAGTTGCCCTCATCGTCTGCTTGGTTCTTCTGAGCTGTGCGTGAACCGAGGCAGATGGTGTAAATACCTGCTGGGAGGTGCTCGATGGTCTGATAGAACTTGTATTCAGCGCTTGCTCCATAAGGATTGAGCGAAGCAATTACGACTGGATGATCTGTAGATGCAGCGGTGGTCATCTTGGCAGAGCCCTCAGAAACGAGTTCACCTGCCTCGTCATACTTCTTGAGTGTTTCAAATGTCCAACCTGTGAAGTCAACCGTGCTGGCATCTGTAGCAGTAGTGTAGAAGTTAGGATTCTGAATCAGACCTGTGAAGTCGATACCAGAAGCCATGAGCGGATGTCCGTATTCGTCGTGTGTGGCAACAGATTCTGGGTCTGTCTCATCAAATGCCTCATCCACTACATTCGTGTCATAAATCTTTGTGGCAAGAGAAGAGAGGTCTTCCTTAGCAGCCAGCTTCTGATAGAGTGCGAGGCCAGCCTTGATGTTCAGTGCATCAGCCATATTCCTGTCGTCAACAGTTGTTTCGCGACCTTTCGCCACATCAGCAGCATCAACACCCAGTTTCTCAGCTGTTTCAGCAGCCTTGTTCACACCATAAGAGAGGTAGTCAATCACATTCTTGGCGTCCTTCACCAATCCTGCAGCACCCGTCAGGTCAGCAGCAGCAGTAGCCAATTCTTCATCAGAGAGTGTCGTTGGATCAATCTTCGCATATTTGTCGATGGTGCTCTGTGCCTTTTTCACGAGCGTAGAACCAAGATATTTCGCATCCAATTCATTGATGACAGACTGTGCCTCAATCAGATTGATGTCGTAGTTGTCAATGTTGTCAATACGAGCTCTCATCTTCTCATTGAGGGATTTCAGTTCATCGATGACAGCTTGAATCTGAGAACCGGAAGTGAATCCACCTGCCTGAGCCGTAGCAAGCGCTCTCGCAAAAGCAGTCTTGGTGTCGCCATTATAGGCGTCGTCAGCTGCCGCTTCGTCATAAGTAGGTTTCACAGCCTCCACAGTCTCGTTCAACTGCTGACGCCAGTAAGCTGCCTTCGAAGGCATCGTGATGAGTTTCACGTTGGCGAGGAGGAATTCCTGCCAAGTAGCTTCTGCTGATGTGAATCGAAGCACATAGTAGCCTTCCTTGTCCACCGTGAAGTCTGCCTGACACAATACGGAGCCAGTCACCTTACCGCCATTCAATCTGTTACCATCGTTGTCGGCGCAAGTAGGAGCTGCCACATAGTCCACAAACTTAGCATAGACATTACCATCGAGGTCTTCGAGCGTGAAAGTGAACTTAGGCTCATTCTTCCATGCTGCCATCAAGAAACTGATCTGATACTTGCGAGGTTCGAGTTTCAGGGCGATGCCTTCAGGAGCGTCGTCTGGCAAAACACCATCCACAAGATAATCGCGAACCAAAGAACCATACTCGGCATAGCCCAAGTTGGTGGAACGGCTACCCCAATACATGGCCTTCTCGAAATCTCCATTGAAACCGTCATAGAGACGTGAACCACCACCACCAGGAGTTCCACCCCAGTTATAGTTGTACTGCGAAGTGCGAGCCTCGTCGTTGAAGCCGTATTCGTGAATCTGTTCTACAGCTACACCATCGGTCATATTCTCCGACTTGGTCAGCCAACCCACAGGAATACCACCCGTCATGTCGTGATCGAAGTCTGATGCATAGACCACCTCAGAACCAGAATCATCCGTGTCTTTACCCACAGCAAATGAAATCACTTGTTCTTCGGATGTTGCAACACCATACAGATTCTCCACGTCAGAAACGGTCAGAGTGTACTCGTAATCGCCCAGATTAGAAACAGCGATGTTGAGTGTCTTCTTGTCGTCAGAAAGAGAAACGTTGTCACCCACGTCGATAGAGTGGAAACCGAAGTTGTCATTATACGACAATACGGCAAATACATTATCAATGTTCAGTTCACGGTCGTACGTCAAAGCGATGTTGTTGAGCTTGGCAGCATCCAGTTCGAAGCTTTCATTCTCTGGATTAGAAGAAACCAGTCTTGGCTCACCCTTTACGAATGGGAGCACAGCATCAACAGCTGGATCGTAATAAGCCGTTTCGTTGGTGAAGCCCAGCACCTTCATCGTACCTTCCGTGTCGGCACTTGGACGCTTCGCATGATTGTACACAATAGCGCAGTCAGCAGCAGGAGTGAAGCTGACAGACACGTTATCGGTCGATTTCAGCTCAACGCTCTCATCAAAGTAAATGTACAGGAAGCCATCCTTCTTGCCCTCCACATACTTAGGCGTAACAGCCGTGCCGTTCACAGTGACGGACACACATGAAGTGGGCAGGTAGAACATGTCCTCCGCATTAGCCTTCGCCAATTCTGCAATGTTCGTTGGATAGCCGAAGTCCAGCTTGATGCCCTGAGAACCGAAAGTTGCCTCGTTGAAAGTCACACCCTCCTCGATCTTGATGTCATCCAACAGGTATTCACCTGGGTTGTACATGTTGATGATCAGGAAATACTCCTCTGGAAGAGGCGCTTCCCATGGCCAAGCAATCGTTCCGTCGGGATATGCCTGACCTGAATAGTTCAGAGAATACTTGTCCAGATCTTCCTTGTTGCTGAAATAAACCATGTATGAGACATGCTTCCATTCACCATTGAAGCCTGTGAAGTTGTACAGGTACTGCAAACCCGTAGGCGTGGTGATAGGCATGTCGCAATATTCACGACCCACATTGATGGAAGACTTGATGTGACGCAGAGGCTCCTCACCCGTTTCATAGTTAGGATAAGTCTCATCCGCCTTTACCCAGAAACTCACACGGTAGCTCGTGTTGTTGTTCAGAGGAATGTTACCCATGACGAATCCGCGATCCCAGGTGTTACCCACCAACTGGTCATCGTTCTCCATCATGAAACTGTACTCACCCGAATGGCTCTCCCCGTCATAAGGCTCCACCCATTCGTCAAACGACTGTTTGTTCACCCAGTTACCATAAGTACCGCCAGGGGTGTAAGCCCACGACGTCGTGTACCTCGAGTCACCTGGTTCGAAACCACAAGATGCAATGGTTTTCTGTGCCAGCATGGAAGCCGTGCACATCAGACCCAGCACAAACAAAATGTAAAATTTCTTCATAACGAAAAAAGATTTGGTAAATGATAATTATAATAATGAATAAGAAATTGGTCTCTAAAAGAATTGTGCTGCAAAGTTAGGGGAAATGAAAAGGAACGTTTTTCCCGCAGGTTACAAAAGTTTATAAATAACGTGAGTTCGACGAATTCAAAACAGTGCAAGTTGTGTGTCCACAACTCTTTCACATGCAATGCATGGTTTCTTTGGGAAGAAGCAGTAAGCGGC
>CADCIO010000067.1 GCA_902801475.1 uncultured Bacteroidales bacterium | reverse complement strand
TTACAGGCGATAATCTCAAAGCAAAATATCCCCAGACGGACAAGAAAGTAGTTTATGAATTTGTCCTACCCTCAGAACTGAAACAATGAAGCTGAATGTATCGCGAAGGAAGAAGAAAGGTATAATAAAGAAGTTAGAGAAGTTCGTTATATGTATAATCGGATCACGGGACGGCTCTGATCCACATCCACATCAATCACGATCTCTGCAGGGGTCGTGATTTTTTATGTGACGGTGAAAAGCCTCTTTTGCTATCTCCGAATTTACAATTTTTTCTCCTCATCTTCGCGCATCCCTCTATCTATCGGCATTGCGTGAGATTTTGGCATCAATCGGGTCGTTTTTCGGCTCGATTTTTGCATCTGTTTTATATTCATGACCTTAGTGAGTTATCAACAGGGGTGTTGAAAACTTTTTGAAAAAAAAGTATTGTTTTGCTTGGAGATTTGAAATGAAAATACGTACCTTTGTAGCTGCTTTCGCTGTGAAAAAATGCGGTAAGTATGAGTGGGGTAAAATAGCTGGGGCAAAAAGGTTTTCTAACAAAAATAATACCAAGGGAAGATGAGTATGATAGATTGCAAGGGAATGATTGTCAGTTTGTTGGAAAGGATTGACAGTGTCAGGGAAGAGAAGTTGTCGGCAGGTACCAAGTATCGGCTGATGGGGCTGGTGGCTGACATTGCTGAAGTGGTGCAGGCATTGCAGGTGAGGGGCATCATCACGCAGAACCGCAAGTGTGAACTCACCCTGTACTTCTCCGTGTCGCTGGACAGCAAGGGAAGGAAATGGCAACGCATCAAGCTGAGCAACATCACCCAGCTGCTGAATTAGAAAGAAGAAGCCCGTCCTTGAATGGATGGGCTTTTTTGTTGTTAGAGGATTGGGATGAAATTACACATAAAAAACAATTCTATCACTTTAATCGTGTCAAGCGAAAGATTTTTGGGGAAAACGTTTGGATTTGTTGAAAAAACATATACCTTTGCGCACAAATAACAATCTAAAACACAAAATACCTATGTCTGCTCTCGTTTCAGTTATCCCTATCCTGTTGCTCATCGTCTTGATGATGGGTTTTAAGGTGTCTGGTTATAAGAGTGCTGTGATTACTCTTGCTGTGACAATCGTTTTGGCTTTGTTCGCTGTTCCGTCGATGGGCATTGTGCCAGAGAAATATGCTGAGGTGTCCATTTATGGCATCACCCTGTGGTCGGTCGTTGAGGGATTGCTCAAGGCCTGTTTCCCGATTATTCTGATTATCATTTTTGCCATCTTCAGTTACAACATCCTTTGTGAGACGAAGGAGATTGAGACCATCAAGACGCAGTTCATCCAGATGACGTCGGACAAGGGACTGTTGGTGCTCCTGCTGACTTGGGGCTTGGGTGGCGTGCTGGAGGGCATGGCTGGTTTTGGTACGGCTGTGGCGATTCCTGCTGCCATTCTGATCAGCTTGGGCTTCAAGCCGATGTTCTCGGCTGTCATCTGTCTGGTGGCCAACACGGTGGCAGTGGGTTTTGGAGCTGTGGGTCTGCCTGCCACGACCTTGGCCAATCAGGTGGCTGCCAGTGGTGTGGCGTCGCCTGAGGAACTGTGCGAGGTGGCCACATTCATCATCCTGCAACTCTCGCTGATGTTCTTCATCACGCCGTTCATCATTCTGACGATGACTGACCGCACGAAAGTGGTCAAGAACATCTGCATCGCACTCTTCGTGGGTTCCTGCTCCATCGTCGTGCAGTTCTGCTGCGCCTATTTCATTGGTCCAGAGACACCCGCCATCCTGGGATCGGTGGCTGCCATTTGTGCCATGCTGATTTACGATAGGCTGTTTATCAAGAACAGACAAAAGACTCAGGAAGATAGTCCGGCGCTGGTGGAGAAGCAGACGTTCGGTTGGGCAAAGACGCTCAAGGCATGGAGTGTTTATGGTCTCATCATTTTCTTCATTCTGATCAGCAGTAAGATTGTGCCACCGGTGAATGAGTTGCTGAACAACACATTGGTGACCCAGTTCGAATTGTCTGTCATCGGCAACACCTTCAAGTTCGGTTGGTTGTCGAATGCAGGACTGATGATCTTCCTGGGTGCCGTCATCGGTGGATTGATTCAGGGATTGAGTTTGGGCAAGCTGCTGAAGATGCTGGGTAAGACGGCGCTGAACTTGCAGAAGACGGTGGTCACCATCTGCTGCCTGGTGGCGATGGCGATGCTGATGAACAATACGGGCATGACCAACGACATTGCCAAGGGACTTGTCCTCTTGACGGGTGCTGCCTTCCCGTTCTTCGCTCCGCTGATTGGCTCCATCGGAACTTTTGTGACGGGCAGTGCCACCAATGCCAATATCCTTTTTGGCAAATTGCAGGCTACAGCTGCCAGCGACCTGGGTCTGGTCAATCAGGGCACTTTCTTTGGTGTCAGCGGTAATGAGACCAACTGGCTTGCTGCTGCCAACTGTGCCGGTTCGGAGGGTGGTAAGCTGCTCTCGCCGCAGTCGATTGCCATTGCCACTGCTGCGTGCAACATGGAAGGGCAGGATGGTGACATCATGCGCAAGACCATGCCATTTGCCATCTTCTGGATTCTGATGAACGGACTGATGGTGTTCTTGGGACTACACTTAGGATAATTGAAAATTGAAAATTGAAAATCGCCCAGCGCGTGGGCTGGTTGAAAATTGGGAATGCCGTATGATAAAAGAATTCTTATCCGACCTCAGACAGTTCATGCCGTCTGACCGTATTTATACCGACGAACTGCGCACCCTTGGATGGGGAACTGATGCCAGTTTCTATCGTCAGATTCCGAAGGTGGTGCTTCGGAGTGATGGTGAAGCGGAGATTTCGAAGATTGTCCAACTCTGCAAGAAATATCAACTGCCTTTCACCTTCCGTGCTGCTGGCACTTCGTTGAGTGGACAGAGCTGCACGGATTCTGTGCTGATTGTGGCAGGTAAGCATTGGGAGGGGTATCGTCTTGCCGACGACCATGAGCGCATCACGCTCCAGCCTGGCATCGTGGGTGCCCGTGTCAATCAGATCCTGAAACCTTATGGTCGTGTGTTCCCACCCGATCCAGCTTCTATCGGTAGCGCGATGGTGGGTGGTATTGTGGTCAATAATGCCTCGGGCATGAACTGTGGTGTGCATGCCAACAGTGACCGTATGATGGTGTCGGCTCGCATGGTGCTGACCGATGGAACGGTGCTGGATACAGGCGATGAAGAGAGCAGGGCGGCTTTCCGTCGGAGTCATCCAGAGATGATCAAGAAGATTGAGGCGTTGCGTGATCGGGTGCGTGCCGATGAGGAACTGGCTTCGCGCATCCGTAAGAAATATAGTATCAAGAATGTGACGGGTTTGAACCTGCGTCCGTTGGTGGCTTATGACGATCCGTTCGACATCATCGCCCATTCGATGGTGGGTAGTGAGGGTACGTTGGCGTTCCTGTCGGAGGTGACGATGCGCACGCTGAAGGACTACCCGTACAAGGCGTCGGCGATGGTTTATTTCCTGACGATGAAGGAGAGTTGTGAGGCTGTGGTGGCGATGAAGAAGTTGAAGGCTGGTGATGAGGATTTGGCGATGAGTGCGGAGAATCTGATGGTGAAGAGTGCGGAGATGCTGGACTATATGTCGCTGAGTTCGGTGGATGACCCAGTCTATCTGCAGTATCAGAAGGATGTGGATGCTGGCAAAATTCCAGGTGTGGAACCAGGTGATTATCACAACTTGACGGCCATCCTGACGGAGACGAAGGGCATCACGCATGAACAGTTGCTGGAGAAGGTGGAGCGAATCAAGGAGTGTCTGGGTCAGTTCCAGTTGTATATTCCTGCTGAATTTACGGAAGATCCTGCCGTCTATGGCAAGTATTGGGCAATCCGCAGTGGCATCTTCCCTAGTGTGGGTGGTACGCGTCCTGTGGGCACTTCGTGTCTGATTGAGGATGTCGCATTCCCCATCGAGTCGTTGCCTGAGGCGACGGTGAAGTTGCAGCGGCTCATTGCCGATCATGGCTATGCGGATGCCTGCATCTATGGTCATGCCTTCGAGGGCAATTACCATTTCATCCTGAACCAGAGTTTTGCCGATGAGCATGAGGTGGCTCGTTATGCGGAGATGATGCGCGATGTGGCAAAGTTGGTGGTAGAGGAGTATGACGGTTCGTTGAAGGCTGAACATGGAACGGGTCGGAACATGGCTCCGTTTGTGAAGTATGAATGGGGTGAGAAGGCCTATGAGGTGATGAAGGAACTGAAGGCGATCTTCAATCCCGACGGATTGCTGAATCGGGGTGTCATCTTCAACGACGACCCAGACTGCTTCATCAAGTGCCTGAAACCGTTGCCGGTGCTCGATTTCGACTACGACAAGGTGCCCGATGGTGGTCATTATCTGATGGAACCGTCGCTCTCGACAGCCCAGGAAACTGTCCGGCAGGTGAAGCGTGCCAACAAGTGCATCGAGTGTGGGTTCTGTGAGGTGAACTGCATGTCGTGCGGTCTGACGCTGTCGTCAAGGATGCGCATTGCCGTGCAACGTGAAATCCGTCACCTCACCTCCACTGGCGAGAATCCTGAACGGTTGGCGACGCTGAAAAGGCAGTATAAGTATTATGGTGACCTGACCTGTGCCACCGACGGACTGTGCTCGACCTCGTGTCCGATGAAGATCAACACGGGTGAGCTGACCCACTTGATCCGTCAGATGGACATGAACGAAAGTCCTACAGGCTACAAGATCGGTGAGTTTGCCGCCAATCACATGGCAGGCATCAAGAGCGGTCTGCGCGTCATGCTCGATGTGGCGCATGTGGCACATGTCACCCTCGGCTCGACGCTGATGACTGACATCTGTCGTGGTATGAACAAGATGGGACTGCCACTTTGGACTACGGCGATGCCGAAGAAGAAACGTCAGCCCAAACCCTCTGACCTCACACAGATGATCATCAAGAGTATAGAAGTAAGAGGTGAGAAGGAAGAGGTAAGAGGTAAGAAGCAAACCTCTAAAGTCGTTTATTTCCCCAGCTGCATCAACCAGACGATGGGTTTGTCGAAGGAGTCGCCTGTCAAGCAACCGCTTGTGGATGAGATTTGCGAACTGATGCGGAAGGCGGGATATGAGGTGATTTTCCCTGAGGGAATGGAGAGGATGTGTTGTGGTCAGATTTGGGAATCGAAGGGTATGCTCGACATTGCCGACCGTAAGAGTGCGGAACTGGAGGCTGCGCTCTGGAAGGCTTCAGAGGAGGGCAAATATCCTGTGCTCTGTGCACAGAGTCCGTGTCTGCACCGTATGAAGAAGGTGATGCACAAGATGCACCTATATGAACCAGCAGAGTTCATCATGAAGTATCTCGTGGAACGTCTGGACTTCCACCCCATCGACCGTCATGTTGCCTTGCACCTGACGTGTTCTACGCGTGAGATGGGGGTTGACAAGGACATGATTACCTTGGCGAAGATGTGTTCTACCAACGTGTTCCTGCCCGAGGGTGTGGGTTGTTGTGGATTTGCTGGCGACCGTGGTTTCACCTTCCCCGAACTGAACCAGTATGGGTTGCGCAAGCTTCGTCCACAGATCGAGGCGAACCACATCGAGGTGGGCTATTCGAACAGTCGTACATGCGAGATCGGTCTTGAGTCGAACACGGGCATCCCGTATATGAGCATCGTGTATTTGGTGAATGAGTGCACCAGCGCGAAGGCTTAATTGAAAATTGACCAGCCCACGCGCTGGGCGAAGGTTTGCATTTGAGAATTGAGAATTGAAAGTTGAAAATTGAAAGTTATGAAGATAGGATTATTTGTGCCCTGCTATGTGGATGCGGTCTATCCTGAGGTGGGATTGGCAACGTGGAAGTTGCTGAGGCATCTGGGATTGGATGTGACCTATCCGGAGAAGCAGACGTGTTGCGGACAGCCGATGGCGAATGCAGGATTCGAGCGACAGGCTGTTCCGTTGGCTGAGAAGTTCGTAGAGAAGTTCCAGGGCTTCGACTATGTGGTGTCGCCCTCGGTGTCTTGTACGGCATTCATCCGACTGAACTATCCGCGATTGCTGAATCATGAGTGCGAGACGGCCGGGCGTTGCATGGATGTGGTGGAGTTTCTGCACGATGTGGTGAAGGTCAATCAACGTCTGGGCACTTTCCCCCATCGGGTAAGTCTGCACAACTCGTGTCATGGTGTCCGTGAATTGGGACTGTCTTCGCCCAGTGAACAGCATGTGGCGAAGTTCAACAAGATCAAGGACTTGCTGGCATTGGTCGATGGCATCGAGGTGGTGGAACCCGAACGCCCTGACGAGTGCTGCGGTTTTGGTGGGATGTTCTCAGTGGAGGAGACTGCCGTGTCGATGCAGATGGGCATTGACAAGGTGGAGCGGCATATCCAGACGGGTGCGGAGTATGTGACGGGTCCCGATTGTTCGTGTCTCATGCACATGGCTGGTGTGGCGAAGAAGCAGGGGCTCAACATCCAATTCAAACATGTAGTGGAAATCTTGGCAAGCGGACTTTGAGGAGATGAAAGTTGTAAATTGAAAAATGAGAATTGAAAGTTGAAAATTGAAAATCGCCCAGCGCGTGGGCTGGTTGAAAATTATGAGTACATCACATAGCATCAAAGCGAAGGAGTTTCTGAAGAATCAGAACTATGCCCACTGGCACGATGACACGTTCTGGGCAGTGCGTTCGAAGCGCGACAAGATGGCTTACGGGCTGGACGAGTGGGAGCAGTTGCGTGAGAAGGCGTCGGAGATCAAGCGTCATACCATCACCCATCTTGACGAGTACCTTGACCAGTTTGCCACCGCTGCCGAGCGGAATGGGGTGGAGGTGCATTGGGCAAAAGATGCGGCAGAGTTCAACGAGATTGTCTATGACATCCTGAAGCGTCACGACGTGAAGAAGATGGTGAAGTCGAAGTCGATGCTGACCGAAGAGTGCGGCATGAACCCCTATCTGGAGTCGAAGGGCATTGAGGTGGTGGAGACCGACCTCGGCGAGCGCATCATCCAGTTGAAGGGACAGGCTCCCAGTCATATCGTGATGCCTGCCATCCATCTGAACCACGACGATGTGGGCGAACTCTTTGAGGAGAAGGGCATCAGCGATGAGAAGGGCAACCACGACCCCACCTACCTGACTTACCGTGCACGACTCTCCTTGCGCAACGAGTTCCTGACAGCGGATGCAGGTATGACGGGTGCCAACTTTGGCATTGCGGAGACGGGCGACATCGTGGTGTGTACCAATGAGGGCAATGCCGACATGAGTACCAGCTGCCCCAAGCTGCACATCGCTGCCATCGGTCTGGAGAAGATCATCCCCAACTATGCGTGTCTGGCGGTGTTCCAACGCATGCTTTGCCGTGCCGGAACAGGTCAGCCAACGACCACCTATACCTCGCACTTCCGCAAGGCGCGTCCCACGGCTCATCACATGCACATCGTCCTGGTCGATAACGGACGTTCGGAGTGGGTGGCTAATCCGGAACATTGGGAGAGCCTGAAGTGCATCCGCTGTGGCTCCTGCATGAACACCTGTCCCGTCTATCGGCGCAGTGGTGGCTATTCCTACAGCTACTTCATTCCTGGTCCCATCGGCATCAACCTCGGCATGTTGCGTGATGCCCAGCAGCACTCGGGCAATGTGTCTGCCTGCACGCTCTGCAATTCCTGCCAGACGGTCTGTCCCGTCAAAGTGAATCTTGGCGACCAGATCTACCTGTGGCGTCAGCAGTTGGATGAGTTCGGCACTGCCAATCCGCAGAAGAAACTGATGTGCCGCGCCATGAGTGCGGTCTATGGTTCACCTGCCCTCTACAACCTCAGCACAGCTCTTGCCCATTGGGCGAACTACGTACCCTCATCGCTGATGAACTGTGGCATGAATCCGTGGGCTGAGGGTCATGAGATGATGGAATTTCCAAAGAAACCCTTCCACGAAATGATGGAAGAATTGAAGCATTGAAGTTTATGAGCAGTAAAGAAGATATATTGAAGAAATATCGGGCAAATGTACGTGAGCGTTTCGACATGCCCGACCTGAGCGACATCGCGGCCATCACATACCCCGACCCGCTGTTGCAGTTTGTCCAGATGACCCGTTCGGTGGGAGGCGAAGCCATCGAGGTGGATAAGGGGAGTGACATCAACCAGCTCATCCGTGAGCGCTATCCTGATGCCCAAACGATTGCCTCCAACCTGCCCGAAATCACCATCGCCAACCGCAATCCTGACGAGGTGGCATGTGCCAACGACCTGAATGGCACCGACGTCGGCATCATTCGTGGCGAGTTCGGCGTGGCTGAGAATGCTTGCATCTGGATTCCCCAGACCATGAAGGAGAAGGCGGTCATGTTCATCTCCGAACAGCTGGTCATCCTCTTGCCCAAGCGCCAGATTGTGAACAATATGCACGAGGCCTACCAACGCATTGCGTTCAACGACTACGGCTACGGCACCTTCATCAGTGGTCCCTCCAAGACTGCCGACATCGCACAGGTGCTGGTCATGGGTGCCCAAGCTGCCCGTTCAGCCACTGTCTTGCTGTTGGACGAATAGGATGTTGGCGTTCGTTGAAAAAAATGGCGGGTTGGTTGAATGAATTTGGCCGACCCGCCTTTTTTGTTGTATCTTTGCGGCGAATTAGTAGATGAGTGCCTAACCGCTAACAAACTAATTAACTCAACTTTCGCAAGTTGAGTTAAGGAGCAAGGAGCGAGAGGATACCTTGCTCATACATACAAAAATGGCAAACAAACGAACAGAACATTCCTCTTGCCCCCCGCTCCTTGCCCCTTGCCCCTCAAAAGTTGAGCTTGCGAAACTTAAATAGTTTAACGAAAGATTTTTGAGAGAACCCACAAAAAGGGAAGGCTGCAACCTGTGCAACCTTCCCCTTCTTGTTTAACTGTGG
>CADCIO010000066.1 GCA_902801475.1 uncultured Bacteroidales bacterium | reverse complement strand
ATTACCTGAATTTCTCAACGATAATGTCCAAAAACATAGAAATATGTCAGCAGCATTGGATCAATATCTACTTTTTATCGAGGAAAGAGAAAAAGGAAATCTATAAGAAAGGACACAGGGACCTGTTCCAATAATAATTAAGAATCCCCAATAAAACATTTTCCCTATGTTTGACGAAGGCTGCACTCAGTAAACTTTAATACAGGGTTGTCGTTTTATCCCATCACAGAGTCTTCTGCTTGCCTTCTATGTATTTGCTGAGGCAACGTGCTACCTCGGGATAGAAATCGTTGAAGTTCTTGTACTGGTCACGATGGGCAGAGTAGTAATTGAGGGCAGAAACGACATCGAGCGTCCATGGGAAGCCTTCATTCATCATTTCGTTGGCGAGGATCCTTAGCACCATCTGCTGCTGAAAACCATGTTCATGCATATAGAGGACGACAGCGGCGCGGACGATGCTCTCATTGATGACGATTTGCCATTCGGGATAGTGCTGCTTCTCCATCGCAGCCTGAGCGAGTTGGAGGAGTTTCTGCCCAGGTGCCTGCATGGCTGCGGTATTGGAAGCATTGTCGAGGAGGGGGTTGACATAGGGGTGGCTGAACTCGTGGATTGGCAGGGATAAGTCGTAATAAGGTCCTGTAGCTGGGTCCAACCAGTAGCCACAGACAGCGAAAAGTTCACGGGGCTGTCCTGCCAGTTGACGCGACACGCCATTGTTGGTGTTGCCGTAATTGAAGCCGATGATGATGCGGAACTGCTCTGTTGGTTCAGTGCCGTTGTAGAAGCGGCTGAACCATTCGGGATGAATGTTGACCGCCACATTTGCCTCGTATGCCTTTAAGTATTCATTGTAGAAGGCCTGATGCTGCTCGAAGAACTCGTGGAAGCGGGTGTCGGTGTAGAACTTATTGAGGCGTTTGACGAAATCGTCGAGGTCGACATTCTGCCAGCCATTGGTGAGTTCCTTGCGGTCGCCGATGAGTTTGACCTTGCCCTTCTCGATGTCGAGGTGGACAGCCATGTTCGTCACCCTCTCGTAAGCGATGCCCTGCTTGTCTCGGATGTCTTGATAATAGGCAACAGTTGGATGGTTCTTGTACGATGCAAACCAAGCCTCGGTGTCCTGCGAGTACTGTCCAGCATGGTTTCCGCTGAACTCTTCAAAGCCCGCCGTTCGCGAGAGGATGGCCATCAGTTCGACAGTCTCTGAGACTTCCACTTTAACTTGTGCCATTGCCGACATGGTCAGTAAAGTTAGCAGAGTTACCAAGATACTTTTCTTGTTCATAATGCAATTAATGCTGAATTTCTGTTTATGGTCTGTCAGAATAAAACAGCGGATAGTGCTGTTTGTGGTCTATCCGCTCCATGATACTTAGAATATCGAACTGACAATCTTATCTACAATCTCATTAAAATATTTTTCTTTAATGCTGCCGAGCCGACGCTGTACATCACGCTCGATATATCCCGTAATAATCTGACACTCGACGAGGCTGGGTTTAGAAAACTCGAAGCCTACCACCATCTCGTCAGTCAGTGGATAGGAATATTGAGGATTAAGCCAGTCGTTCGACGTGATGAGCACAAGGTAGAACATGCCATCCTCATCTTCCTGCAATTGGTCGTTGGACACAATGATGGCTGGATGGGGCTTGAAGGTGCCGTCGGGAAAGAGAAAACTGACCTCGACAATGTCTCTCTGATGGTATTTCATAGATAACGGGCTATGACGTGAGACATCGTTTTGCGAGAGTGTTCAAGGGCTGCATCTCTCAGTTCGCGATGCGCCTCCACCTCCTCGGGTGTGGGCTCCTGAGAATTGACTTGATAGAAGAGTCCTGTGGCCAGCAATGCGGCGAGTTTACGCCGTGCCAACGCATTGTTCTTGTTGTACTCTAATGTTACCGTGCACATAATCTATTCGTTTTTCGTTTTATTTTCGATGCAAAGATACGATTTATTTTTCACAAACAAACACTTTGGACAAAAAAAGCAGGAGCCTTGATTGCTCCTGCTGTCTTATTTTCCCTCTTTCTGATACACCCTCACGTAATCGATCTCGTATTTCATGGGGAAAGCGGTGTCGTCGATGCGGCCGCCATTGTCACCACCGATGGCGAGGTTGAGCAGGAGGTACTGCGGACGGGTGAAGGGGTTGATGTGCTGACCGATGGAACCGTTGATGGTCTGGGTGAGCGGGATGTCGTTCAGAAGTTCGTCGTCCAGATAGATGCAGATGGCGTCGGGTGTCCAGTCCATGCGCCAGAGGTGGAACTTCGATGCCCAGTCGGCATCTTGGTCGGTGAAGTGGCTGAAGGGAATCTTCTTGGAGTTCCACACGGCGGAGTTGGGACGGTCGTTGCCCCATGCTGCATTGGCAAGGATGTGGGGCACGCCATTGATGCGATAGTATTCCATGACGTCGATTTCGCCACAAGACGGCCAAGGCATCCCCTTGCCCAAGAGCCAGATGGCTGGCCATGAACCGCTGGCTGTGGGAATCTTGGCACGCACTTCGAGGCGTCCGTAGAGGAAATCGAACGAACGACGGGTGGTGAGCGATGCCGATGTGTAGCCAATCTGCTCGCGCTCACTACGCCAGTCTCTCCGACCTTCGGGGCGATACATCGGATTGGGCTTCCCCTCTTCCTTCCGAGCCTCGATGACGAGATGCCCGTCCTGCTGGTAGGCGTTCTCACCTTGATACCACTGGTCTTCGTGGTTGCGTACGAAGCCACGCTCGGGTTCCCACACCTCAGGGTTGTAGGCTCCGTCGGTGTCGAACTCCTCGCTCCAGATGAGCTTCCACTCTGTCTGTGCCAGCAGGGGTAGGGTGATGGCGGAAAGGCATGCCATCAGTATGAACCGCATCTTCCTCATGTACGTGGAAAACTATTACTTGATGTTCTTGCGAATCATTTACTTGATGTTCTTCCTGATCTTAGTCAGATATTGTTGCATGTGCTCTTCTTCATCGCGCGTGTCGATGATTTCGATGATTTCCTTCATCTCACGGCGAATCTGTTCCACCTGCCCTTTCGTGTAAGGGTTGAAGAGTATCTCGCGCAGCAGGGTGTCGTCCTCCGAGAGCACTCCCTTCGCTATCTTCATGTGGCGCTTGAACGTGGTGCCCGGCGCGTCCTGGTGCTTCATCACCGCGGCGAAGGCGAAAGTTGAGATGAACGGTATGGAGAGCGAGTATGCCACAGTCTGGTCATGCTCCTCGAACGTGTACTCGAAGATGTTCAGTCCAAGGCGCTGGTAAAGATCTTTGAAGAAGCAGCGGCCCATGTAGTCGCCTTCGTTGATGATGATTGCGTTCTCATCGCTCAGTTTTCCTAAGTTGGCGAACGTCGGTCCGAACATGGGGTGGGTCGAAACGTAATGGAATCCGCTCGCCTCGTAGTACTCCTTGAAGCCCGTCTTCACCGATGAGATGTCGCTCAGTATGCACGATTTCGGCAGGTGGGGTATGACCTCGTCAAACACTTTCAGCGTGTATTTGAGGCTCACCGCATTGATCACCAGTTCTGGCTCAAATGCGTCAATCTCGTCCAGCGACGTGAAGCGCTGGGTGTTGTACATGAATCGGAGTCGCTTGGGGTCTATGTCGTACACGGCCACCTCGTGGTCGAACGACAGCAGGTCAGTGAAGAACGACCCCATTTTGCCTGCACCTAATATCAGAATTTTCATAAAAACTAAAAGTTAAAAACTAAAAACTAAAAGTAGAAATTACTTACTCGCAGATATGGATGGATACTTTCACTTTTAGTTTTTAGTTTTTAGTTTTTAACTTACTTGTTAATTATCTCAATCTGTTGCCTTACACTCTCTTCGTGGATGCTCTCGAACACTTTCGCTACAAACTCCGGTCCCATTCCGCAGAGTGAGCCCTGAACACCACGCTTGGACAGGATCTCGTTGTAGCGCGAAGCCTGCAGCACCGTCATGTTATGCTCTTTCTTGTAGTGACCAATCTCGCGACAAACTCGCATGCGCTTGGCCAGGATATCCATGATCTGATTGTCCAGTTCGTCAATCTGCTTACGGAGACTCGTCAGTCCCTCGGTGGTTGTATGCTCGTCACGTATCACGAGCAGCGAGAGGATATAATCGAGCACTTCTGGCGTCACTTGCTGCTTCGCGTCGCTCCACGCCTTGTCGGGATCGCAGTGAGCTTCCACAATGAGTCCGTCGAAGCCCAAGTCCATCGACTGCTGGCACAATGGCGCAATCAGTTCACGTCGTCCGCCGATGTGCGATGGGTCGCAGATGATCGGCAAATTAGGGATTCGACGATGCAACTCAATAGGAATCTGCCACATCGGCGCGTTCCTGTAAATCTTCTGCTCGTACGAAGAGAAACCTCTGTGAATGGCTCCCATACGCTTCACGCCTGCCTGGTTGATACGCTCCAACGCACCAATCCACAGCTCGATGTCTGGATTCACTGGGTTCTTTACGAACACTGGCACATCCACACCCTTCAACGCATCAGCCAAAGCCTGTACAGCGAACGGATTGGCAGTGGTGCGAGCGCCCACCCAGAGTATATCCATGTCATATTTCAGCGCCAGCTCCACGTGCTCTGGCGTAGCCACTTCCGTAGAAATCAGCATGTGGGTCTCCTCCTTCACCTGCTTCATCCAAGGCAGCGCCACCTCGCCATGACCCTCGAAACCTCCTGGCTTCGTACGCGGTTTCCATACACCGGCACGGAAGTTGTGACAGCCCTTCATGGCCAGTTCACGTGCCGTTTTCATCACTTGCTCCTCAGTCTCGGCGGAGCATGGGCCTGCAATCACGAACGGACGCTCGTTATCGCTTGGCAAACCTAATTTCTCTAAATCTAATTCCATATTGTGTATCGTTTTATTTCTTTCTTGATACGACTCGAATCTTGTCGTTCTATATGATTATTTCTTGAATACTTCTTTAATTCTCTTCAGCGCTTCTTGCATCTTCTCATCCTTCGCACAAAGACTGATGCGGATATATCGCTTGCCGTTGCTTCCGAAGATAAATCCTGGTGTGATGAACACACGGGCTTCGTGCAGCACCTTCTCTGTCAAGTCCTCCACATCGGCAATGCTCTCAGGAATGCGTCCCCACAGGAACATGCCCTGCTGAGTGGGGTCGAACGTGCAGCCGAGTGTGGTCATGATTTCTTCCGCAATCTTGCGACGGGTGGCGTAGGTCTCGATGTTCGCATGGGTATGCCAAGCCTCCGTATTCTCGTATGCCTGTGCTGCTGCCAGCTGCAAAGGACGGAACGTGCCCGAGTCGATATTGCTCTTGATCTTCAGAATCCACTGAACGAACGTGCTGTTTGTGGCCAACATTCCCACGCGCCAACCTGGCATATTGTGGCTCTTCGACATCGAGTTGAATTCGATGCAGCACTCTTTCGCGCCCTCCACCTGCAGAATGCTCAGGTGCTCGTCCTTGTTCAGAATGAACGAATAAGGATTGTCGTTCACCACCACGATATTGTGCTTCTGTGCGAATGCCACGATCTTCTGATACAGTTCGCGAGTGGCACGACCGCCAGTCGGCATATTCGGATAGTTCGTCCACATCAGTTTCACGCCAGTCAAATCCATCGCCTCCAACTGCTCGAAGTCAGGTTGCCAGCCGTTGCTCTCCAAGAGGTCGTAGTTCACAATCTGCTGACCCAGAATCTTGCTCAACGACGTGTAAGTGGGATAGCCAGGATTGGGCACCAGCACCTTGTCGCCAGGGTTGCACAACGCCAATGTCACGTGCAGAATACCCTCCTTACTGCCAATGAGTGGCTGAATCTCTGTGGATGGGTCGAGCGTCACACCATACCAACGCTGGTAGAAGTTCGCCATCGCCTTTCTCAGTTCTGGAATGCCGACCGTAGGCTGATAACCGTGTGCATCAGGACGGTGTGCATGCTCGCAGAGCACGTCGATGGTTTCTGCACTTGGAGGCATATCTGGCGATCCGATGGCGAGCGAGATGATGTCCTTGCCCTCGGCATTCAACTTTGCCACTTCCTTTAGTTTTCTCGAAAAGTAGTACTCGCTCACAAGCGCGAGTCTGTCTGCTGGCTGTATCATATCTTGATTGTACTTTTTCCTTCTTTATATTCTCCTAACACTTTCAGTTGCTTGGTCAATGGGCGCACAGCGTCGATGCTCTGACGATAACGCGTATAGTCATCATACATCACATCGATGTAGAACATGTACTCCCATTCCCTTCCGATGATGGGCAGCGACTGAATCTTCGTGAGGTTGATTTTGTAGAACGAGAAGATGCTCAATACCTGTGAGAGGGAACCCTCGCTGTGAGGCAAGCTGAACACGATGCTTGCCTTGTTCGACTGGCTGGGCTTGCTCAGGTCTTCTGCCAACCAAGGGTCGGCAAGTACGAGGAAACGGGTGAAGTTGTGCTTGTTCGTCTCAATGCCCTCTTCCAGAATCTTCATCCCGTAGAGTGGGGCAGCGAACTTCGAACAGATGGCTGCGTGACCTCTCAAACCATTCTCGCTGATGTTCTTGGCAGAACCTGCTGTGTCGTCCGTTTCCACAATCTTCAACTGCGGATGCTTTTTCAGGAAGTCGCGACATTGCATCAGCGCCACAGGGTGCGAATTCACCTCTGTGATGTCCTCCCACGAATCCTCTGGCAGACACATGATGCTATGTGAAATTCTCAGTTTGTGTTCACCCACAATCTGCATGCCACTCTCGCGCATCAGTTCGTAGTTGTGCAGCAGAGAGCCTGCGATGGTGTTCTCAATCGCCATCATGCCGATGATGTTCGAGTCCTGCTTCATCTCTTCGAACATCTGCTCGAACGTGTCACAGCACACCAGCTCGATGTCCTCGTTCTCGAAGTAACAGTGGCTCGCCACATCGTGGTAACTTCCCACCTCTCCTTGTATCGCTATTCTTCTCATATATTATATATAATGTATAAGCCCCACTCGTTTGAGCGGGGCTATATTGTTGTTCTCTTGTATCTTTTGCATGATTGTAACACACATAACTACCCGCTCTTACTTGTTGCCAAAGTAAAAGTAAAAATAGTAATATGCGTTAAACAATGATTTCATGTCGTTCGATGACTTTAATTTTTCAATACTTCAACCCTTCTATTCTTCAAAACCGGTGCAAAAGTACACACTTTTCCCGAAACTGCCAACACTTTTTCACAAAAAATGCACTTTTAGATGAAAAAAGGTATGTTTCCCCTCAAAAATGTGTCTATTTATTGATGAGTTTCAGTACTGCCCATGTGCCAAACACCTGCAGCAATAGACCTGGCCAACCGATGGTGAAGTCTGCAATGGTGGCTTCGATGCCACCCGTCAGTGCCCATTCAACGATGCCACCCAAAAGTTCTGCCACCAGCACCACGCCACTGAGCAATGGAATAGTGACCTTCTTGAAATACTGAGCTGTCATACCAGCTGCCAGCGCAAGGAAGGCAAGCTTCAATGCCATCACGGGAATCACTCCCCAGACAGGAACGCCCCAAATCAGGTTGTTCACCACAGGCGATGCCAATGCAGCCAGAAGTCCAGTCTTCCAACCGAATTTGTAAGCGCCAGCGAGGATGACGAACGAGAGGGGAGCGAAGATGATGCCTCCCTGTGGAATGAGATGGAACAACTGAGGCAGCAGCATGTTGGCTGCAATGAATGCGGCAGTCCACAGATAGGTCTGCGCCTCGCTGTAGTTCAGTGTGTAGAGTTTTGTGTTGGTTGTCATGCTTGTAATCGTTTAGTGTTAGTTGGTTGTTATTTGGGTGCAAAGATACACAAAAATCCGTAATCACACTCCTGATGACTACGGATTTTTTGTGAATATTACATTCCTACCACAATTTTCTTTCCTGATTTGATGTAGATGCCTGGTTCCGTAGGCTCACCGTTGAGGGGTTGTCCATCAAGCGTGTGCCAGCCCTCTTTCCATTCTTCAACCTTTCCATCCTTCAGTTCTTCAATCCCAGTCTCTATCTCTTTCTCCTTCTCCAACACCCGATGACGCAGGGCAGAGCGTACGCCATAGTAGGCAGGTTTCTTGCCCACTCCTGCATCGTAGGGCAACGGATTGGATGCCTCACGCCAGCTGTTGTTGTCCTTCAGTCCCCAGACGACCCCAACGGGAATCCCTTCTTTTTTCATCATTATGTTTGTGGAATCAGAAAAAGTGTGTACCTTTGCACAAATAAAGAAAAACTCTTCTGAAAAAACACATATGATGAATAAAAGACAAATTCTTTCGCTTGTCCTCTTTGGTGCGATGGCACAGGGGACATGGGCACAGCTGGAACGTTCGGACGATTTCCGGGCAAAGTATGAACTGAAGGAGGTGGTGGTGATGAGTCGCCACAACATCCGTTCACCGTTGTCGTCGGGTGGGGCAGACTACATGAGGGTTACGTCCCACGAATGGTTCAAGTGGACATCGCCATCGAGCCAGTTGTCACTGCGTGGTGGTGTGGCAGAAACAGAGATGGGACAGTTCTTCCGCAAATGGATAGTCAGCGAAGGACTGCTGCCCGACAACTACCGTCCTGAGGGAGAAGAGGTCTTGTTCTATGCCAACTCGCGACAGCGCACGTTTGCCACAGCCAAATACTTCTCTGCAGGTTTTCTTCCTTTCGCCAACGTGGAGATTACGCACAAATTGGCTGAGGACAAGATGGATCCAGTGTTCACTGCACAGTTCACTAAGATGAACGACACCTATCGCCAGCAAGTGATGGCTGAAATCAACGCCATGCATGGGGGACCGCAGGCATGGATGCAGAGCGTGCAGCCCACGTTGACGCTGATGGAAGAGGTGATTGACATGGCTCATTCGGCAGCCGCACAGAACGACACCACCCACTTCTGGTATGATGACACGCAAATCGTGCTGGAGAAAGGAGACGAGCCACGCTTGAAAGGTGGTTACAAATTGGCCAACAGCGTGGCTGATGCCCTGGTGCTGCAATGCTACGAGACGGAAAGTATGAGTGCCTTTGGACACGAATTGACAGAAAAGCAATGGCGTGACATCTGTGGTGTGAAGGAGGTTTACGACGCCCTGCTCTTCACCACCCACTCAGCAGCCGTCAATCTTGCCTATCCGCTGGTGAGCCGCATCCGCGAAGAATTAAACCGAACTGACCGCAAGTTCATGTTCCTTTGTGGCCACGACTGCAATCTCGCCAGCATTGGTGCAGCCTTGCGCTTTGTCTATCCTGAGACACAGAATGCTTTGGAACTTCATACACCCATCGGCTCAAAGCTCGTCTTTGAAAAGTGGAGCGATGGAACCGACGACTACGTAGCTGTCAATCTGGTCTATGCCCAATATCACCAACTCCAGAATCGCACGTTGCTCTCATTAGAAGAGACACCTATGGTGATGCCCGTCACTGTCGAAGGACTGAAAGCCAATGCCGATGGTCTCTACCGTTTGGAAGACCTTGATAGCCGCATGGCAGAGGCAATGTCAGAGTATGATGCCATCGAAGACACTCCGACTACCATCCCTTCTGCACCAGCCCGTGCCGTTACCTTCAGTGAAGACAGCGCCTACACGTTAGGTGGCATCCCTGCTACCGATGCCTCCACAGGTTTCGTCATAAAAAACAAACAGAAAATCATCAAAAGTAAATGATGAAGAAATACTGCTGACAATATGTGCTGGTAGAGACAACAAGATAGCCCACGCAACGTTACGATGTTGTGTGGGCTATTTGCTTTTCACCAATCATTTTGTTTATGTCGAAAAACAAAAAATTAACCAATTAACCTTTTTAACCTGGCTGATCCTATGAATACGCTTCCAGCATCTTCTTCACCAGCTCTTTTATCTCATCGCGTACCCATTGAGGCTCCAACACCTCCAGCTTCTCCTTGTGCCAAAGCAGCTGTTGGTAGAAGCTGTAGCAAGGTTCCAGACGATATTCGAAGATGCTCCAATCCTTGGCGGTCTCCACTTCTCGCTGCGATTCATGAATCGGCAAGGCACACACATAGTTTCACCTGCGTCCCCAACACCTTGATGCGGATACGCTCAGGTTTGGGCTCATCGCTGTGATTGATGCCAAAACAGCCCTTGAAATATTCCTCCACAGAGATTTGCTTCGATGGCAACATCGTCTCCTCTGTCAACCACATGCTGCTCATTCGCTCCAAAGCGAACACAGATTGTCCATGATGAGGGTTCAATGGTTCTGCCACCAGATACCAACGCTGCTCCCAAGTCCTCAGGAAGTATGGAATGATGGTCAGATGCTTCTTTGATTGCTTGTTGTACGATCAGTAGTCGCACTCCAATCTTCGCTTCTGATCAATCGCCTCCAGCACAATCTGCACATTCTCACCCCCGTTTGGCGCATCCATCAGCATGATGCGGTCACGATGCTTCAAAGACAGTTTTGTCATTCCTTCGATGTGATAGGCCGACAGCAGATAGTCATACAGCGAATCTCCCTCGCCATACAGCTTCTCATTGTGCACCAGCTCATACTTCCCCAAGTTTGCATTGAACTCCACATAACAAGGGAAAGTCTCAGCGATAAATTCTTTATATCTCGCAAACGTACGTGGCTGAATATCCCCGTCATACAGTGACGAGTATCTGAACCATTCATTGATCTCCTTGAGGCTCAGTGCTCCCTTGCGTTCCAGCAAGTGGATGATGTACAGGCATTTCTTGAGTTTGGACATGAGCCGATTATTCTGTTTTATCAATTAATAATACCCAATGCCCTGCACTAGTATTGCCCTCGCGTACCAATATTCCCTTCTTCTGCATGTCGGCAAGATCACGCCAAATGGTTCTCGGAACTACTGACAGAACTACTGACATCTGTTCTCCGGAAACAAAAGGGTTCTCTTTTATCAATTCGCATATTTTCTTCTGTCTATCAGATAATTGCACTACCGACAAACTACCGACAGAACTACTGACACGACTGGTGACAGAACTAGTGACAGAACTAGTGACATTTTGCCCCTTTTGAATCGCTACAAATTTCTCACGCTTAATGGTTGACATGAAGCCGACACGCACCTCTTCGAATACAGGTGTTTCCAAATTCTCTGCAGTGAAAGCATCACGAATCTTCTCATAGCTGAAAGTTGCTAATGGTAAAGACGTGTGGGTGGATGATGCCGGGAATACTCTTGGTGAAGTCTATCATATATAATCCTAGAGGAAGGTTTCTATGTGGAAGTATATCGTAGCATTTATTGTAATCATTTTTCTCATTGCGATTATTGTTGGACAAAACAATGAAGAATCTTTTGATGATGACGTTGAGGCTCCTTACATAAGTCATGGACGTGAGGTCTGGAGCACACTTGCAGATGTAGGATTCCCTGTCATTCCTGATAGCATTTCAAGCTCATGGTTGGAGAGGTATTGCTATACAACTTCCTATAACAAGGTGACTCGTCAGCCCAATTGGGTGATGTGGCAACTAACAGGCGATCATGTGATGCAGCGTAAGGAGGGAATATGGAATGAGTATAGGGAAGATCCGGATTTGCCTGTTGATGAGCGTGCTACGTTAGCGGACTATGCTTCATCTGGTTACGATCGAGGGCACATGTGTCCTGGAGGTGATTGCAATTGGGATGATAAGGGTAGAGATGAGACTTATGTGCTATCGAATATGTGTCCTCAGAATCCGAATCTGAACCGTGGGGACTGGAAGGAGATTGAGAATGCGTGCAGGAAGTGGGCTCAGAAGTATGGTAGCATCTATATTGTCTGTGGGCCGATGTTCTTCAAGAGTCAAGAGCACGAGAGAATTGGGCCGAATCAGATTCCCATACCAGAGGCATTCTTTAAGGTGGTGTTATGTGTGGATGAATATGCTCCCAAGGGAATCGGTTTCATCTGCAGGAACACGGATGGGAACAGGACAAAGGATTTCTATGTAAACTCCATCCGACAGGTAGAACGAATCACTGGCTACAAGTTCTTCCCCAACCTAAATGATTCCATCAAGAATCTGGTGTATGACATGGATGACATCAACGTTTGGTAAAGTGTTGTGAGTGAAAGAAAAATGAGTGATAGATGAGGATAAGATGAAAAAAGAGGAAGAATAATTTGGAAGGTGCAAAAAAATATAGTACCTTTGCAACTGATAATATTTAATCAGATTCTATGGCAAATGAAATGGATATGAACAATATGTTATCAGTTCTTGACGGGTATGCACTTGAAACGACTGATGATATTGCTCTCAAGTTGGCAGATGACTTCCGACACAGACGAATCGAGAAAAATCTGACAAGAGAAGTGATTGCTGAGCGCGCAGGTGTTGCTGTCAGCAACATCGTTAGGTTTGAGCAGAAGGGGCTGATCTC
>CADCIO010000065.1 GCA_902801475.1 uncultured Bacteroidales bacterium | reverse complement strand
GCTTTAGTTAGGGGTAACCAAAGGTAGTGATTTTATCTTAGCTATCTTTCTTATTATTCATTTATTTGTTGATTAACTATGCATTTGTCGGATGAACCTAAAAAAAGAGCGGACAAACTCGTGTAGGTCTGTCCGCTTATTCTATACATATATATTATTAATACACCTTGAAGCCAATGATCTTGCGCACCTCTTTCAGGGTGGCAGATGCACTCTCTCGGGCTTTCTCGGCACCCATCTTCGCCACCTTGTCGAGGAGTTCCTGGTTGCTCTTGTATTCGAGGATGCGTTCGCGGATGGGGGCGATGGTCTTGACGATGTCTTCAGCCAGTTGCTTCTTCATGTCGCCGTAGCGGATGGACATGTCGTTCCACTTCTCGTTGAAGTAGTCGTAAGTTTCTTTGGAAGAAGCAATCTCCATGAGGGTGAAGAGGTTTTGGATGACCTCGGGTTTCTCCTGATTAGGTTCCGTTGGACCAGAATCGGTTACAGCCTTCTTCACTTTCTTCTCGATGGACTTCGCATCTTCGTAGAGGTAGATGCAGTTGCCTTCCGATTTGCCCATCTTGCCAGAGCCGTCAAGTCCAGGAATCTTGATGGCGTGGTCGCCGAAGTAGAAGTTCTGGGGCTCGGGGAAGAATTCGACGCCATAGATGTTGTTGAATCGGCGGGCGCATTTGCGAGCCATCTCCATGTTCTGTTCCTGGTCTTTACCCACAGGCACCTTGGCAGCACGATGCTGCAGGATGTCGGCAGCCATGAGGGTGGGGTAAGTCAGCAGACCTGCATTCACGTTGTCGGGCTGCTTGCGAGCTTTTTCCTTGAAGGTTGTTACGCGCTCCAGTTCGCCGAGGTAGCAGTTCATGTTGAAATAGAGATAGAGCTCGATGGTCTCGGGCACGTCGCTCTGTATGTAGATGGTTGATTTCTCTGGGTCGATGCCACAAGCCAAGTATTCAGCCAGAATGGTGCGAGCAGACTGCTGGATGTCTTCGGGTTTGGGGTGAGTGGTGAGAGAGTGCCAGTCGGCAATGAAGTAGTAGCAGTTGTAGTCTTCCTGCATCTTCACGAAGTTCTGCACGGCTCCGTAATAGTTGCCGAGATGGAGGTTTCCCGTTGGGCGAATGCCGCTAAGTACGATTTCTTTCATGTTTATGTCTTTGAAATTTTATGCAAAGGTAGTAAAAAAACTAAAAACTAAAAACTAAAAACTAAAAGTAATGGTTTCTTGTCCTCAATAAAAGCAGGTAACATTAACTTTTAGTTTTTTGTTTTTAGTTTTTCACTTAAATTTCGTACTTTTGCAAAAAGAATGGATTTTATGAGAATCGGCATTTACGGAGGGAGTTTCAATCCCATTCACAGAGGTCACACGGAGTTGGCGGCATCCATCGTGGCGCAGGGTCTGGTGGATGAACTGTGGCTAATGGTCTCGCCATTGAATCCGCTGAAGAGTGGTGAAGTGAGCGACATTGCTGAATATGGGCATCGTCTGAGGATGGCGGAACTGGCGACGGAAGACGTTGTTGGGGTGAGGGTGTCGGACTTCGAACGGAGTCTTCCGTTGCCTTCTTATACCATCACGACATTGGACGAACTTGGCAAAGCATTTCCTGAGCATGAGTTCACGCTGGTGATTGGTGCAGACAACTGGGAACGCTTCCCTCGTTGGTATCATGCAGACGAGATTATTGCCAATTATCGTATTCTCATATATCGGCGACCAGGGTCCGAATTTGACGAAACGGCATTACCATCCTCCGTTCAGGTGGTGGACACACCGTTGTATGATGTCAGTTCCACGCAAATCAGGGAATTTGTGAAGAAAGGACGGATGATGCGTCGATGGCTTGATCCGCGAGTGGCTCGGTATATCAAGAAAAATGGATTGTACCTCTAAAACTTGTACCTTATTTGTACTTGCAGGTCTTCTCGATGGTCTGCATGAATCATCTCCAACCCACTACCGATGGTGTCGCGGTTGAAGTATTTTGTCATGCCCAATTTTGCATTGATGAAGAGTGATTGCTTGACGATGGGAAGTGATGCTAACAGGGTGCCTCGAATGCCTTCATCATAAAATGATGTGGAACCAAAGGAGTAAAGTAATGAAGGTTCATAAATATATACACGGGCGTCGTAACTATTTGTGTTGAAATAGGTGATGCCTAAATCGAAACGAATCTTCTTGTTATTTTGCCATCGGAAGTTTTCGCAAATGGCAAGGCCAGTCTCTGTGGGGTTGTAGTTGTTGCTGATACAGGAACCTATCGCACTTGTCCGTAGGGTGACGAATGGTGAAAGCGTATAGTTCAGTTGCAGTTTCAAACTCTGATGCGTGTCATAATCCAGAATCTTCTTCTCCATAGATGTCATGTCCTTCTGCTTTGACTTGATACGGTAACGTGCCAGAAGACTCCATTTCCTGTTTGCAGAATAGAGGGCTTGCACCATCCCCTCCAACCCATGCGAACTGGCAGAAACACCCTGCTTCAGCCAGGGGAAATACATCATGTCTGCATACGCCTCCAGTTCCATGTTCCTGATTGACTTTGATGTCCATCCCACAAAGATTCCCTCTTCGTTTTGTACCGACGAGTTCTCACCGAAAGACCGACCGTTCATGCTGATGAATTTCGCCCCATAGTATCGTCCAATGAGCATAAAACTATTGGTACGATTGGCTCGCCAGCGGAGGGTGTTCAGACTTGCTACACCATGCTGTCTCTCCGTATTGCTGAATGCCGTTTCACCGCTGAACGAGAGTGACTTGTATCTATACGCATAAGCCAAACTCCCAACAAAGAAATCCTTTCCGCTGGCATTGTATATACGATATTTGCTTGCCTTCGTGTCATGCTTCGGCATGAGTGGAACATCCAGATGTGTCCATACAGCCGTAGCCGATAGACGCAGTTCTTTGTGCTCCCAATGTATATTGCCTCCAAAGTTGGTTACGCCCAGATTTCCCTTCTTGCTATGTTCCAATTTTGTGCGATGCAGACCATCCGTTTTCAGCGAACTCATGCCCGTCGAATCATTGTTGTAAGTGCCATCCTCTTTTCTGTAGGAACCAAACGCGGAGAGCTGCCAATTCTTCAGTTGGATGGTGAAAGCCCCTCCTGTGAAATAGCCTGTCTCTGAGGTCGAAGAGTGTTTTGTGATGCCCATATCCATTCTGTCCATCGTGTTCATCATCATGCTTTTGCCGAACTTGATTCCGCTGTTCACAGTCAGTCCCTTTCCGAAACTCACCCTGTAATTTCCCAAGATGGCGCTCTTCACGATACCGACGTTTTTTAGCATCACATAGCCCGACACATGATCAATGCCTTTTTCCCCTGCGTCCTTCTCCATTTGTACACCTGCCAACAAATGATTCATCCCCGAAAATGCATACCGAAAAGCATGATGAAACCGGTCGCCTCTATACACTTTGTTGGGCGATTTCTTCAGCACCTCCGCAGCCACATCCTGATACCCGTCTTTTTTGTAAAAGGGAACATCTGTCCGCAACACCATTTCATGCTTGCTCCATTTCAGTATATCCTCCAATGTCGGGTTCCGTTTGTCACGCTTGTAAAGAGAACGATCCTCCTCCACCTTCACAAACAACCGCATCATCTCTCGCTCCTTCATCCCCAATCCTTTCACCATCATCAACTCACCCAAACTCATCATGGGTCCATCCTTCTCCCTATATCTTAGAACCTCCTCTACTTGTTCCTCATTCAGAAACGGCAACATCTCCAAATCTTCCTTCTTTGCCGTGTTGATGTCCATCGGGTTGCCATACAGCTCAAACAACTGCTCCATCGTCTCCTCATCTACTGACTCATCCTCATTTTCCTCCATCATCACAGCTACAAAATCCTCCCACGACATTTTCTGCTCTCCCTGCTCCGTTTGGCAGAAAGCACAGCAAATGCCACCTATATATATCAATATGGTAAAAAGGAGATACCTCATTCTTAGTATTTTATTGACAAAGGTAGCGATTTTTTGTGAGAAGAACAAACATTGCCACTCGATTGCCAAACAAATTCCGTACCTTTGCATCAGAATTAAAAGAAAGACTCAGTATGGAAAGTGTTTTGAATATATTGCAGGCTGTGTTGGGCATCGTCAATGAGATGTCCCCTTATTTGCTGTTAGGTTTCCTCTTGGCTGGCATTATGCATGCTTTCATCCCTGATGGTTGGTACACAAAATATCTGAGTGGCGACACCTTTCGTTCTGTGGTCAATGCCGCTATCTTCGGAGTGCCATTGCCTTTGTGCTCATGTGGTGTAATCCCTACAGCTATGTCTCTCCGACGCGAAGGAGCCAGCAAAGGAGCGGTGGTGTCATTTCTGATAGCTACACCTCAGACAGGTGTCGATAGCATCTTTGCCACTTATTCCTTGATGGGACTTCCCTTTGCTGTGGTGCGTCCTATTGCGGCATTGTTTACGGCGATTATCGGAGGAACGTTCGTGAATTGGAATGGCAAAGAAACAGAAGCAATTATGCCGACTGACACATCTCGTGCCTACTCGGAACAGCCGCACCTGTCTTTTGCTGAACGATGTGTGGAAGCACTCAAATTTGGGTTTGTCGAAATGATGGAAGATATTGGTAAATGGCTTGTGGTTGGACTTATCGTAGCAGGACTCATTACGGTGCTGGTTCCCGATTCCTTTTTCGAAGTTTTTAAGGACAACACCCTCCTGAGCATGCTTTTGGTGCTTTGTGTGAGTGTACCTATGTATATTTGCGCCACAGGTAGCATTCCTATTGCAGTGGCACTCATGATGAAAGGGCTTACACCAGGTGCTGCCCTCGTTATGCTGATGGCTGGACCTGCTTGCAACGTGGCATCCATTCTTGTGGTCAACAAAGTGTTGGGTAAGAAGACTCTCTTGCTCTATCTTGTTGCCATCATCGGAGGTTCCATCCTTTTTGGCTTTGGTATCGATTATCTTTTGCCCCGTGAATGGTTTACTGACCATTTAAGCAATACCCATGCTTGCTGTCACGATGTCGCAAGCTGGTTTGAGTGGCTCTGCACGGGTGTCCTCGTTTTGCTCCTTCTTAATGTTCTTCGTATGCGACTGATGCATAAGTCGGCATGTAGTTGTGGACATGAACATGGTCACGAACACGGACATCACTGCCATTGTCATTTGGCTACGAAGACTTACACCGTCAAAGGCATGACCTGCAACCATTGTCGCGCTAACACAGAAAAAGTCATTCGCACCGTCAAAGGGGTCGAATCTGTTTCTGTCGATCTCTCAACAGGTATTGCCACTGTTACGGGTGATGACATTGATGATACTACCATACGTGAGGCGGTCGAAAGCATCGGTTTTACACTCGAATCCTAATGTATTTTTGGGAGGCATTTTTACTGGTATTTTGACCTAAGGACAAAAAAAAGGGTTGCCGCTGCAACCCGAACCTTTGTTAACCTTAAATCTAATACTATGAAAAACACGTTGCAAAGATAGAGGGTTTTTTCGTAACTGTCAAGAAAAAAATAAAAAAACATAGAAAAAAATGATTTTTCTTGATTTATATCAAGAGAAATAGCTAAAAAGGCATGAAAAACGCAAAACTTTGGCGAAAAATTGTGTGTATGTCATTTTTTATTCTTAATTTTACATCGTAAATTGGATGAGAAGGTGCTGATGCGAAGATTTTGGTGCTGAAAAGTGGGGATTTTGAGGTGTGGTGAGAAGGGTTGAGAGGTGTTGAAAAGTGTAGAAAGGTGTTGAAAAGTGCTGTTGATACGGGATATGCTTATAAAAAATGACAACATATAATGAATTACAGATGGAATTACGAACCACCTACAACCGAGAATGTGGCATGTGCCGAGGCGCTGGCTGAAGAAGTCAGGGTCAGTCCTGCCATTGCGCAGATGCTTGTTGAGCGTGGCATTCGCACGGCTGAACAAGCGCGGAAGTATTTCCATCCGCAGTTGCTGGAACTTCATGACCCCTATCTGATGAAGGACATGGATAGGGCGGTGGAGCGTCTGAACGAGGCGATGGGGCAGCGTGAGCGCATCATGATTTATGGTGACTACGATGTGGATGGATGTACGGCAGTGGCCTTGGTTTATAGGTTTATTACGCAGTTCTACTCCAATGTAGAGTGCTACATCCCCGACAGGAGTGAGGAGGGATATGGTGTTTCTATACAGGGAGTGGATTATGCGGAGAGCCAGGGTGTGAAACTGGTGATTGTGTTGGATTGTGGCATCAAGGCGATTGATGAGATTCAGTATGCCAAGGACAAGGGCATAGACTTTATCATCTGCGACCATCACGTGCCCGACGAGGTGTTGCCTCCGGCTGTGGCGATTCTGAATGCCAAGCGGGTGGACAATACGTATCCGTATCTTGATTTGTCTGGTTGTGGTGTGGGCTTCAAGTTCATGCAGGCCTTCGCTATCAGTAATGGTTTTCCGTTCAGTCGGTTGATTCCGTTGCTGGATCTTTGTGCGATTAGTATTGCGAGTGATATTGTGCCGATTATGGGAGAGAACCGCATCTTGGCTTATCATGGGTTGAAGCAGTTGAACAACAATGCGAGTGTGGGTGTGAAAGCGGTGGTGGAAGTATGCGGACTGGCGGGCAAGGACTTGACGATGAGCGACATCATCTTCAAGATTGGTCCGCGCATCAATGCGAGCGGTCGTATTCAGAATGGTAAGGAGTCGGTAGACCTGTTGGTGGAGCGTGACTACGAGAAGGCGTTGAAGATGGCGAAGACGATCAATCATTATAATGAGGAACGCAAGGAGCTGGACAAGCGCATGACCGAGGAGGCGAGTCAGGTGGTGTCGAAGTTGCCGCAGATAGAGGACAAAAGTGCTATTGTGATATATAATGCCGACTGGCACAAGGGCGTGATTGGCATCGTGGCATCGCGATTGACGGAGGAGTTCTTCCGTCCGGCAGTGGTGCTGACGTTGGATGGCGACATCGTGACGGGAAGTGCGCGGAGTGTGAGTGGCTTTGACGTGTACAGGGCGATACAGAGCTGCGAGGATTTGCTCGATAACTTTGGCGGTCATACCTATGCGGCTGGACTGTCGATGAAGGTCGAGCATGTGGAAGAGTTCAGTCGTCGGTTCGAGGAGTATGTGCATGAGAACATTGATCCGGAGAAGACACGGCCGAATCTCGACATTGACGCGCTCATCAACTTCAAGGATATCACGCCGAAGTTCTTCAGCGACCTCAAGCGGATGCGTCCGTATGGTCCCGACAATCCCAAGCCCCTCTTCTGCACGAAGAATGTGTACGACTACGGCACCAGCAAGGTGGTGGGGCGCCAGCAGGAGCACATCAAGCTGGAGTTGGTCGATACGATGTCGAGCCACGTGATGAACGGCATCGCTTTCGGTCAGAGTTCGGAGGCGCGATACATCAAGACCAAGCAGGCGTTTGACATCGTATATTCGGTCGAGGAGAATTCCCGTAAGCGCAACGAGGTGCAGCTACAGATCGAAGACATCAGAACCCATTCAGAAGAACCTGACCTTTAGCAGGTTCTTCTCTTTTCCATATATGAAACCACTTGACATTCTACGCCAATACTGGGGCTACGACTCGTTTCGAGGCATCCAGCAGGACATCATCGAGAGCATCCTCAGCGGTCGCGACACGCTGGGGCTCATGCCGACGGGTGGCGGAAAGAGTATCTGTTTCCAGGTGCCGGCACTGATGCTCGATGGGCTTTGCCTTGTGGTCACGCCGCTGATTTCACTGATGAAGGATCAGGTTCAGCAGCTGAAGAATCGCGGTATTAGGGCAGAGGCGGTCTATTCTGGTATGATGCGGGAAGACATTGTGCGTGTGCTCGACAACGCCGTGCTGGGGGGCTACAAACTTCTGTACATATCGCCCGAGCGGCTTTCATCCGAGCTCTTCCTGGCGAAGGTGGAGCGAATGCGTAGCGTGAGTATGATTGTGGTGGACGAAGCCCACTGCATTTCGCAATGGGGATACGACTTCCGACCTTCGTATTTACATATCGCGGAGGTGCGCCGAAGACTACCTTCACAGGATGTGCCGGTACTGGCGCTCACAGCCACAGCTACACCTCGGGTGGTGGCCGACATACAAGCGCGACTCGGTTTTCGTACGGAAAATGTCTTCTCGATGAGCTTCGAACGCAAGAACCTCGTCTATGTGGTGCGCGAGGCCGAAGACCGAATCGGCGAGATGCTTCACGTGCTGCAGCGAGTGCCGGGCAGTGCCATCGTCTATACCCGTACACGTCAGCAGACGGTCGAGCTCGCACGATTCCTCATCGACAACGGTATCACGGCCAGCAACTACCATGCAGGTCTGACGAATGCCGAGAAGGACTTTCGCCAGATTAACTGGACGAAGGGACGAGTGCGCGTGATGGTGGCGACGAACGCCTTCGGCATGGGAATCGACAAGCCCGACGTGCGGTTGGTCATCCATTACAACATGCCCGACTCGCTCGAGGCATACTTCCAGGAGGCCGGACGTGCGGGGCGTGACGGACGGACATCCTACGCCGTGCTGCTCTACAACCACCAAGACATCACTTCCCTCAATAGGCGCGTCGAAGAGACCTACCCGCCGCTCGATTACATCAGGCAGACCTACGAAAACGTCGCCTACTTCCTTCAGGTCGGCGTTGGCGAGGCACAAGGACGGACTTTCTACTTCCCCATGGAGACGTTCTGCCGCAGATTCCATCAGTTTCCAGTGCCGGCAAACTCCGCGCTCCACTTGCTCAGCAATGCCGGATATATATGGTATGAAGAGGAACGTGAATACCATTCCGCTCTCCACTTCATACTCCAAAGAGATGCCCTCTACCGACTCCATGAGACGGACGAACAGACCGAGCAGGTCATCCAAGCAATCTTGCGAAACTATCCTGGTGTCTTCGCAGGATTCGTCTATATAGAAGAAACTTACCTTTCCCACGAGACGGGACTCACGCCCGAACAGGTTTACCAAATTCTCAAGCACTTGCACCAGACTCGCATCATAGACTTTATTCCTCGCCGCAATACACCAACGGTAGGCTATCCCATAGCACGTCTCGACACCGAACTCATATCTCTGCCGCCGATGGTCTATAAGGACCGCAAGGCCGACTTCCAGCAACGCATCGACGCGATAGTGCACTACGCCATGTCAACCAACACCTGCCGCAGCCGCCTCCTGCTACGATACTTCGGCGAGAGCACTTCGCGCGACTGCGGACACTGCGACGTCTGCCGAGCCAAGCAACGCAATCCCGAAACCGAGCACACACGGCTGCAAGACGCCATCAATACCATCACCAACTTCCTGCAGGACGGCGAGTTTCATCCTCTCACTGACCTCAAGACTCTCTCCCTACAGCCTGCCCTGCTCCAAGATGCACTTCGGGAGATGACCGAGCAAGAGCTTCTCCAGATCGATGGAATGAAAATAAAATTGAAATAGTATATACTCAACAAAAAGAATCAATATGACCCCATTCGAAATCATAGCCCAAACGACACAGGCCATCAGTAGCAACCCCAACGACGCGGAAGCCTACAAGCAGCGCGCCCTCACTCTCTGCCAAATGCAGCAGTACGAGGACGCGATGGCCGACCTCAACACTCTCATCGACGCTCTCCATACCGACGATCCCGAGATCTTCCAACTTCGCGGCACCCTCCACATGCAACGGGGAGACAAAACCAGTGCACTCAACGACCTCCGACACGCACTCGACCTCGATCCTTCCCTTATGCAGAAGCTCACGGGTGAGTACAAGACCAATGACAAATGCACGCCCTCGAAATGACGGTCCCTATTTGATATTCTTCCTGATCTTAGTCAGATATTGTTGCATGTGCTCTTCATCGCGCGTGTCGATGATTTCGATGATTTCCTTCATCTCACGGCGAATCTGTTCCACC
>CADCIO010000064.1 GCA_902801475.1 uncultured Bacteroidales bacterium | reverse complement strand
TTCTGGTCGTTTCAGCCCTGCTGGGAGGCACTTCAGGGCTCGTGTGCGCTTTTCTTTAATTACGGTACAAAGTTACGAATTATTTCTGAGATATGCAAGCATTTGTAGATTTTTTTTCGATTTTTTTTGACGCATCAACACATCAACACACCAACGCACCAACATTAGAAAAAGTGAAGGTGAGATTAAGTAGTGGATAACAAGTTACCTTATATATATATTATTAATATATATATAAGGTAAAATTATATTCATTGATTTTTGCCCTCTGCACTTCAACATGAAAAACACCAAATGTTGGTGTGTTGGTGCGTGGGTGCGTGGGTGTGTTAGGTTTCAGTGTAAGCTTCGACAAGGATTTTTGAAAATAAAAGGGATTTTGTTTTGTGATGTTAGGGAGAAATAGTAACTTTGCAAAGTTTTAGAAGGCAAAGATGTTTTATAAACTGATAGAAAAGAAACGTAATGAATGGCTGGCATCGTCAAAATGCACAGTCTGTGAGCTTCTTGCCTACATTGAACAGCGTGGTATGATGCGTGATGCTCAGGTAGAAGCCATCAAGACGTATCTTTTCTTGAAAATTGCTTGCAAGAATCAGCCTTTATGGAAACTCTTTGTGGATGGGGTGTTCAATGACACCAATATCGGGCAAGTGGAACTGACAGAGACGGCACGTGAAATCTTCAGAGAGAACAAAGCCGCTGTTGCCTTGTTTCAGTATTCGAGGCTGGAAGACAAAGGTGGGAATCAACTGGCTCCCAAACTGGAGCAGTTCATCAAACAGAATGCCGACAAGATTGATTACGAGGTGGCTTTCAAAGATATTTTCTATGGGGTCAACTACACGGACTATCTTTTCAGTCTTCCGATGGGTGCTGGCAAGACCTACCTAATGGCAGCATTCATATATTTAGATCTCTATTTTGCCCAGAACGAACCCGATAATCCTGCTTTTGCCCACAACTTCATGGTGATGGCACCTTCTGGCTTGAAGTCTTCCATCGTGCCCAGCTTGAAGCACATTAAAGAGTTCGATCCTTCTTGGATCATTCCAGAACCAACAGCCACACAACTAAGGAAACTCATAAAGTTTGAGATTCTTGACGAACAGAAGACGGCCAGCAAGAGCAATCGCGTCAAGAATCCAAATGCCCAGAAAATCAACAACCACCAACCATTGGGTGACTTGATGGGTCTGGTGGCTATCACCAATGCAGAGAAGGTAATCCTCGACCATTATGAGGAAAGCTTGATGCCATTGTGGGCCTCTCAACAAGATTTATACAAGATTGCTTGTGCCAATGAACTGCGTGAAATCATCGGTAAGATTCCTCACTTGGCTATCTATATTGACGAGGTGCATCATGCAGCTGACGGAGATATAAAATTGAGACAAGTGGTCAATGGATGGACTCTGCGAAGCACGTTCAATTCGGTGTTAGGTTTTTCCGGCACTCCTTATCTGGACTCGGCAGAGCAAGTATCACTGGCAGGAAGTTTCTCTATCAGAAACACAGACCTTGCCAACGTGGTGTATTATTACCCATTGATAGAGGGTATCGGCAATTTCCTTAAGACACCCGAGGTGAATTACACAGACAATGACACACAAACCATTGTCACCAATGGCGTCAGAGAGTTTCTCGACAAGTATCGCGACACCATCTATGCCAATGGCACTTGTGCCAAACTGGCCATCTATTGCGGTCAGATTGAAACACTCGAAGAAAGCATCTACCCATTGGTGTCAGAGATAGTGGCATCCTACGGATTGAATCCTACAGACACCATTTTGCCTTATCATGGTGGCAACAAGCAGTACCCTCGGCATGAAGGTTCAGAAACGGCGTTTGCGTCGCTCGACACATCTATCTCGAAATACAAGATTGTGCTCCTCGTTCAGATTGGCAAGGAGGGATGGGACTGCAAGAGTCTGACGGGTGTCATCCTGCCACAGAGAGGAGTCTGCCCCACGAACATGGTGCTGCAGACCTCATGCCGCTGTCTGCGCCAGGTGGTCAAGAACGGCACAGAAACGGCTCTTATCTGGCTGAACAAATGGAATGCCGACACACTGAACCTGCAATTGAAGAAGCAGCAGAACATCACACTGCAAGAGTTCAGCAGCAAACCTCCTTCTATCAAGAACATTGAAAGATTCTCTCGCATGGACCACATGCAGGTGCCACCCATAGATTTCTACCAGCTGAAGGTCAGTTATGAAACCTTGGTGACAGACGAAGCCAATGACTCCTCTCAAAGGCTGAAAGACCCTTCACTGATTTCTGAGACCGATATTGCTCTAATTCACCAGCAGGACATGGAAGGCAATCTGCTTACCAGTTTCCAGCAGGAATCAACAGAAGAAGTCTGCGTTTCCTTCCGTTGGTGGCTTCATCAAATAGCCAAGGAAAGCTTTGGTACGCTGACTGTAGCCGACCTGAAGACCTGCGAGGCAGAATTGCGAAGCATCTTTGAACAAACGACGATGGAGAAGGATGGCACAAGGATAGAAAACCCGAAATATGACCATCAGCGCATCCGTTCGCTCATCCGTCAGGCGTTTGTACCTGTACGTGACATCCAAGTGAAAGAGGAAATTGTGCCAGAGCAAGCACAACTTTTGCAGATTGAGAAACTGACTTCGCCTGTGGAGAATAGCGGAAAATACTATCCAGATCAGCAAGCTGTCCACGAAATCATGGACTGGGACAAGAAGCCTCCACAGCAAGAACAAAGTCCGGAAGTGCTCAAGTTGCTGGATCAACTGAAAGCGATGGGTCAAGACGTGTCAGCCATCCAACCGCAAAAAGACCCTCATCCAGAGCGCACACAGACTTATCACTACTTGCCTTATCGTTTCGACAGTGGTTTGGAGAAGAAATTCCTTTCAGAAGAAATCTTGCCACTTATCAGGGACAAGCACCTGGAGGTGTATTTCAATGGCGATGACACATTGACAGAGTTCAAAATCAACTGCTACAGCAAGCAAGATAAGGGTTGGCGATATATTGGTAAATATGTGCCAGACTTTTTGCTGCTCAGTCGTAATGAGCAGAATGAGATAGACAAGGTGATCATCATCGAGACCAAAGGTGAAGGCTTTGCAGCCAAGTTCAAAGATAAACTCAAATTTATGTCAGCGTTCGTGGAGAAGAACAATGACAAGTTTGGCTATAAACGTTTTGACTTCCTCTATTTGGAAGATGTACTCTCTCAGGAACAGCGCAGGAGAAAGACGCTGAAAGCTATCCAAGATTTCTTTAACATGTAAACAACCATAAGTTATGGCAATCAAATACGTTCCCTATTACCCCAATACGCTTGAGGGACAAGCAATCTTAGACAATTTCGTGCGTACCAAGCGCGTGTTGCGCTATCGTGACAACGACCAGGTCGTTGAGCGTGTGCAGCGAGGTATGCCCCTTTATGAGATGGAGCACCAAGAGCAGATTGGCACGAATCCCCATCATAACATGGTGATTCGTGGTGAGTGCCTTTCCGCTTGTGCCTATCTGAAAGAACAGGGCGTACAAGTTGATCTTGTGTATATTGACCCTCCCTTTGCCAGCGGTGCCGACTATGCCAAGAAGGTGTATATCCGTAGGAATCCCAAGGTGGCAGAGGCAATTGCACAGGCAGAAAGCGAACTGGACATAGAGGAACTACGTGCCTTCGAAGAGAAGATGTATGGTGACGTATGGGATAAGGAGCGTTACCTCAACTGGATGCACGAAAATCTTATGGCCATCAAGAGTGTCATGAGCGATGAGGCGAGTATTTATGTGCATCTGGATTATCACATTGGGCATTATGTGAAGATTCTGCTGGACGAGATATTTGGAGAAGATAACTTTAGGAATGAGATTATATGGCATTACACAAATAAAATGAGTGGAACAACGAGTCCACACGATTTCGTTTGTGAACATGATACAATTTTCCGTTACACTAAAAATTCCGAATATTTATATAATGTCGTATCAGAAGAAAGAGATGAACCTGTAAAGCAAAGTAAGCGGGTAAAGATTGATGGTAAGAATATGCGTGCGCGTGATGAAGAAGGCAATATAATATATGAACTCTCATTGGAAAAAAAGGTGAAAGATGTTTGGGAAATACCTTATATCGCTTCAACAGATTCACAACGTGTTGACTATGCCACTCAAAAGCCCGAAGCCCTTTTGGAACGCATCATCAAAGCCAGTTCTAACGAGGGTATGCTTGTGGCAGACTTCTTTGGTGGTAGTGGTGTGACAGCAGCTGTGGCCAATAAATTAGGTCGTCGCTTTATCCATTGCGATATTGGCATCAATAGCATTCAGATAGCCAGAGACCGCTTGGTGGCAGACAAGGCAGAGTTTGAGGTGTTGGAGGTAAAGGATGGTGTGTCGCTTTATCGCAATCCCGTTCAGACAATGGATAAGTTGAAGAGTCTGATCCAAGGTCTCCGCAATGAGGATGCGTTGGATAAGTTCTGGGAAGGAAGCATCGTGGACACGAAATATGGCATGATGCCCGTCTATCTGCCCAACCTGATGGACAGCAGCACCCGTCTGCTTGACAAGCCTCTGATGAACCGCATTATCCGCGAGGCATTGCCTGACCTGCCAGACGACACCAAACGTGTCATTGTCTATTACATCGACATTACAGACCGCGAGGAGATAGAGCAATTCATCAAGGAACAGAATGACCAGACAACCATCGACATAGAGCTGCGCGATCTGAAGCAAGTGCTGGATGATGTGGTATTGGAAGATGAAGCGGAATGGGAAGTAAGTGAGACACATGATTCCATTTGGGCTGGTTGGAAAGTGGAACTGAAGAGTTTTCACAGCGACCGTGTGCTGAAGAAGATTGAAGAAGTGAACCTGAAAGCCGAACAGCAGGCCATGCAGAAAAGAGCAAAGGGCAAAGACGTTCCTTTCAACCCCATCAGAATCAGCGATGAGGGACTGGAAACCATCGAATGGATCAGTCTCGACTGCACCAATGCCGACAAGCAAGCCCCCTGGCATAGCGATGCGGAAATCAAGATAGACCGTCTGGGTTTTGTCATCCTTAATGGTAAGAAGACCCAAAGCTTCTGGGATGCCACCATCAAGTGCGACCAGAAGCCTCTGCGCATGAAAGTACGCAACATTTGTGGCGACGAGAGTGTATTTGTTTTGTAGAAGACATTGACGATGTGTTAAAATTTGTTTTTTTTCACATCGCATGGTCTCCCCTTTTTGGTCAAGTCATTTATATCTCATACCTTTGTGGGCGAATAAGGGGAATGAGTGTGGAAAGATGAATTACTAAAGAAAGGAGGAGCCGTGTTATGAATCAGAATGAATCACATTTGAACTTAGTGGCAGGGGGTAACAATTCCCTACAAAATGATAGTGTAGAGACATCGCCAAAGGTACGTGCTTTCGACAAGCTGGATGAGAAGGCGAAGAAATGCATTCTTCATCTGTGTCCTGAACTTATTGATCAAGTGGAGTTTGTCGATATGTCTAAACCTAACAAGTCTTCTTGTTTGGTAGGAGACCGAATATTGATTGATATCACTACTTATGAAAATGTCCATATCAATATCCATACAGGTAACACACTTTATAATCGTGGGCATGTGACCCAAATCATTACGCAGAACGATCAGGATGGGGATGACTCCAGCAATGAGGAGAAAGAGGAGAAACAGGAAAAGAAAGACACAAATGTTACGCCATTTGTTCAGCCCGATGTCCCAAGAAAGGATGTTTTCTTCTCTTACGTGAATCGGTTGACACATGGTTGGGAAATCAAGAAACGTGTGTCTTTCGTCAGTGTGGTGCATCGTGTGTATGTAGCACATGGTGAACAATACGCTCGTGCCCGATTATCGGAAATGATGAGAATTAAATAAAAGAAAGGAGGTTACTATGGGAAATGTAAAGGTCTATAAAAACCAATCCATCTTTAACTGGGGTGGGACTGTGAACACTTTCGTTTTCAACAAAAAGATTGATGAGAAGACGATGCGTGCATTGCTTGCATGTGAGGAGAAGAAAGGTGAGTTCGCAACCTTCTCCCCAGCTCTAAATTTGCTGGTACAGATGGTGATAGAGGCTGGTAAGGGTGCTAAAGCCAAACAAATACTTTTGCCGTACAAAGCTGCGCTATCTATTGATATGTTACCTAAGTGGGATTACGCCACCTTCAATCGAATGGTAAAAACGAAGGTGAGTCGCACTAGTTACAGCAACTGGGTGAATGGTACGCAGGGATGTGTTTATACCGACGTGGAGCTTGATCCTTATGTGGCTCGATTCAAGGCACTTGAATGAGCGTTTGGCAAGTCGGGATACCATTCTCCCCGTAACTCACGAATTATTCCGAACGTATCCGAACTTTTGCAAATAGAAAGAAGACTCTACAACAATTCGTTGTGGAGTTTTTTTTATGTCCCTACCTTTGTATTGCATTCAGATAAAAAACTCTGATGCCATGCGAAGGAAAGTCCTCGTGTGTACATAATTAAATTGATTGTTTAATCCGAGTTGCGTGAGAGTCCTCATGAGATAAAGTTGCAACACCTCAACCTTCTCACAAAAACTTGGAACAATGAAACAAAAAAGTTTTCGGAGATTGTTGCCAGAGGAGTTCGATGCGGACCGGCTGAGACAACTGACCCTTGAGGGACGTGTGTATATCGACATCTCTCAAGAAGCGGACAAGAATGCCTACAAGCGTGAAATCTTGGACTACGTGCATGCCATTGATGACTATGCCACAGAGACGTGGAAAGGGCAGATGGATACTGTATGGAACACGATTGTGAACGCCACATGCTTTGGCGATACCCTTGTGATGAAGAAAGGGAAGCAATCAGGACACATGAACCGTTATACTGTCACCAACATTGTGTGCAGGATGCAAAGCCTTGGGGTATATCGTAAGGATGTATCCATGTTGGCGCTGCACCTGAAGTTGGAGGGCATAACAAAAAAGAACACATACTATAAATCAAGCGGTCTCTATGAGTTGCCACGAGAGGCCAGAATGTTCATCAGGAAACTTTTTTCAAGAGTCTAAAATGTTCGATTTTAGCCCCGAATAAAGTGCCGTACCTTTGCATCGTCATCAGGAAAATGGTGGCAAAGCAACTTAATATACTCATCATTTAATCTCTGAAAAGAATGAATACAAAGAATGAACAAACTTTTGTGACGAACTGCATTGGGATCGCAGTCAAGAGATGTTGTGCATCGTGCATGCATAAGCGTCTATCCAGCACCTCAGAACGAACGTGCTCCTTACATGACATGCAGGAGGTGGAGCAGAGCCATGTGTGCCTTGACTGGGCAATGGCAGAATGCTTCGAGAAAGCCGGCTGTAGTCAGGGGAAAGTAAAGTCGAAACCTTATCTGACGTTTGTGATGGTGCGACGATGGACGGAAAACAAAAACATCGAATTGGGGGTGATGACAGACGATGACCGCCAGACGGTGGAAGATTTACGAGAAGAATTCATAGGGAAATACGGGAATATTTACGCTTAATAATTCAATTTAATATGGAGGGAAACAACATGGAAACAAACACACCAGGGCTCCATTTGCCCAGATCGCGTCGCAACAATAATCCGACCAACATAACGGTTGGTGCCCGTCCTTGGGTTGGCCAATGTGGCAGAGATGGTCGGTTTTGTGTCTTTAAAAACAATATTTATGGCTATCGTGCTACTTTCCTATTACTCAACACTTACAACAAAGTGCATCACATCTATTCGGTGAGGGAAATCATCAGCAGATGGGCGCCTCCGAGTGATGGAAACAACACCAGAGGGTACATCCAAAGGGTGTGCAAAATCACCGGGCTGAAAGAGACGGACATCATAGTGGCTCAACCCAGTGATGGTGACCCATACGACGTGATAATGCTTGTATATGCTATGGCTTTGGTTGAAACGGGGGACAGGTACAAGAACCTGATCGACAGAGCGGAAATCTGTAAAGGTTACGAACTTGCTTTTAACACGAAACTTTGATCTATAGAATTCAAAATAAAAACAACAACTTGAGTTGAAGCGGAGGGAGTCTTCACGTGAAGATGGCCATCGGATTTCTGAAACTTCACTCGCTTAAAAACAACTCAAAACAATGAAAAAGTACATTTTTATCGTGAATGCCATCGAGCTGTTGAAGCAGCTGGTGATGGGCAAGAGAATTGAAGGTGTTCTGTATATGGACAGCAACACAGGTGGTATAACTTTCAAGGCGTACAATCGCAACAAGGACAAGCATCCGAAGGATGTGATGGTGCGCAAGACTCCTTACGGATGGGTGAAGCAGTCGATGTTACGAATCAAGCGATTCACCAGTGTGCCGATTGACATGTGTCCCTCGGAGAAAATGCAGGTGCTTGACCATGAGAACGCATTGGCAAAGGAGGCCATGCTGGAGTGCGAACTCGCATCTGTCATCTCTAAACTCTAATCTCTAAACCATAGAAGACATGTTGTGCTATCAAGAAAATATATTCAGTCCTACAAAGCTTGTTGACGAAGCGCTGTTCTATGAGACCGTCGGGTCAGACAAGTGGAAGGACACCATTGACAAGTTCCGTGAGACGGGTGACCAGTCGCTGAAACGCAAACTCCCAGCCTTCATCTTCCAGGCGACATTTGACGAGACCACGTCGAAGACTGGCAAGAAGGGGCGCTGGCGCAAACAGTCAGCCGCTCGACTGAACGGACTTGTGGTGATGGACATCGACCATGTGGAGAATCCACAGGCGAAGTTTGAGGAGTGGAAGGCGCTGGACTTTGTCCAGTTGGGCATTCTGCTCGTGTACATCACGCCCAGCGGCAAGGGTTTGAAGGTGGTCTTCAAGGCCGACCCAGCCAAGGGCAATCTGATTGACAACCAGCACGCGATGGCGCAGGTGTTGGGCGTGGAGGTGGACGAGAGCTGCAAGGATGCCTCGCGCATGAGCTTCATCTGCAAAGAAGAGGACATCCTGTATCTGGACAAGGAGCTGTTCACGTATGAGAACAAGGTTTTTGGAGAGAAGTACGATGAGGCGTATCGTGCTGGAGACAGCCGTGCGAATAAGCGTTTGGAAACGAACACGAGAAACTTGAATGACACGAAGGTTCGTGCGGATTCTTCAGATTCGGGTTCGCAAAAAGTTTCTTGGCGTGGTTATGATATCCAAGCCATCATTGATCAGAAGTATGCTGAGAAGCTGCCTTGTAAGGATGATTCGAACCGTCATGGGGAAAGTCTGAAGCTGGCAAGTGACTTGCTGATCCTTTTCGACGGAGACAGGCAGAAGGTGTATGACATCTTGATGCAGCAGTCGTGGGTGAAGGAGATTGTTGCTGAGAGAAACGAGAACGTGGAGCAGACAGTGAAGAGCGCTGCTGAGCGCATGAGCGAACGTGAGAAGAAGTACCTGACACAGATGCCTTCATCAACAATGCAGGAGGCAATCAAAGAGGTGACTGGGAAAACATATCGTGAAATCACCAACATGAATCCTAACCCAATTGTTTCCATGGAAGATGGACTCAATCGTCAATTGGAGATTTGGGGGGAGGAAATCGAAAAGTTGTTCCCCGTGTTCCCTGTGCTGAAGGACATCTGCAAGGGCTTGAAGAAGAATCAGTATCCTGCGGCCGTGTTCGTGGCTGGTGGACTGATGATGACGCTGATGACACGCTGCACCTACCGCTTCTACCATCGTCCGGAGGAGCTTCGCCGTCTGAACAACTCGACCTTGATCATCGGCGACCCTGCATCGGGCAAGAGCTTCGCAACAAGGCTCTACAAGCTGCTGACTGCACCCATCGTGGCAGCCGACCAGGTGGGCAAGAACGCCATCAATGCCTACCGCGAGGAGATGCGCACAAAGGGGGCGAACAAGGACAAGCCCAAGAAGCCGAAGGTGGTGGTGAGGATTCACCCTGCCAGAACCTCCAACGCCCAGTTCATCCAGGACATGGTGAACGCAGTGGAGACGGTGGACGGCGAGCCGATGCACCTGCACATGCTGACGTTCGACACGGAGCTGGACAACACCGTCTCCGTGCAGAAGGGCGGCTCGTGGATTGACAAGCAGTCGCTGGAGCTGAAAGCCTTCCACAACGAGGAGGACGGTCAGGCATACTCGAACAACGACAGCATCTTCCAAGAGTTTAGCGTGTTCTGGAACTACATCTACACGGGCACGCCCATCGCCCTGAGGAAGAAGGTGAACGAGGCGAACTTCGGCAACGGCCTTGCCACACGCCTGACCTGCATCCCCCTGCCATCTACGAACTTCAGGATGATGGAACGCGAAAGCAATGTGGACATCGAGAGCGATGAACGCCTCTCTGCATACGCTCTGAAGCTCGACAGGACAAAGGGTGAACTGTCCGTGCAAAGGATTGTGGATGCCCTCTACGACTGGACAGCACGCCGCATGGAGGATGCAGAGGAGAACAATTCCAAGGCAGACGAGATGCTGCTGAAACGCTGCGCCTATCACGGACTGAATTTCTCAGCTCCCTTCATCGTACTGCGCCATTGGGAGAGCCTGCATGAG
>CADCIO010000063.1 GCA_902801475.1 uncultured Bacteroidales bacterium | reverse complement strand
TACTTGTGGTTTGGTCACTACAAAGTTACTAAAAATATCGCTAATGTGCTAATAATTAAACAATTATTTTTAATGAATTTTCATCGAACTCACGTTAAGGACATGATTGAACTTTATTTGAGCAAAGTGACCGAGAATTCGGAAACTGAACAGGCGGGCAAGCTGTACGCCCGCGTGAGTTACAAACAGGCGATGACCATTCAGGACATGGCGCGTCACATGGCAGAGCACAACACGGTGTTCTCGGAGGGCAGCATCCTGGGTGTGCTGACGGACTTCGTGAAGTGCGTGCGCGAGATGGTGCTGATGGGCAACACGGTGAAGATTGACAACCTGGCCATCTTCAAGGCGACCGTGGAAGCCAACGCGCTGGAGGTGCTCTACGACGCTGAGCAGGACAAGGTGGCATTGGCATCCATCGGCACGCTGGCAGAGGGTCAGAAGACGGGTGCGGCTGTCAAGACCATCAAGTTGCTGGCTCAGAGCACAGGCGACTTCACCCGTGACGAGCTGAAGAAGGACGTGAAGCTCGCGTGGACGGACAAGACCAAGGCTGAGATTGCTGCTGCGAAGGGTGGCGAGACCACGAATGGCGGTGGCAGCAGCCAGGGCGGCAATGGCGAGAACACCGGAGGCAACTCGGGTGGCAACAATGGCGGTGGCGGTGGAACCCTCGTCGATGACCCTGACGGAGACTAAACGAGTTGAAAGTTGAGAGTTAGGGGCAAGGGGCGAGGAGCGAGGGGCGAGAGGATACCTTGCACGTTAGGAACTCAATAGCTAACATTTGACTCCGTCGAGCTAAAGGTTCTCTTGCCCCTTTCTCTTGCTCCTTGCCCCTTGCCCCTTGCTCCTTCTCTTGCCCCTTGCCCCTTGCTCCTTTTATGTATCTTTTAGAGGTTGAACTTGAGGAAGTAGGGGAGGGCGGCTTGGATGCCCGTCTTCTGGCGGACGTTCTTCATGCTCGACCAGATGGGGTAGTATTCGCCGAGGGTTTGCTGGAGCTGCTTGTCGGCATAGCTGGTGCCCTGCATCTCTTCCATGAGTTGCTCGAAGACGGTGGTCTTGGCTGGATAGTTCATGATGGATGCATCATCGATTTTGGCGAGTTCCATGGCTTTGGCGATGGCTGCGTCGAGTCCTGCGAGTTCATCGACCAGACCGATTTGCTTGGCGTGGATGCCTGTCCAGACGCGACCTTCGCCAATCTTCTTGATGTCGTCCTGCTTCATCTTGCGGCCATCAGCACAGCGACGGGTGAAGAGCTCGTAACCGTTGTTGATATAGCGCTGGGCAATGGCGCGTTCCCGCTCAGTGAAGGGGCGTGAGATGTCGCCGAAGTCGGAGAACTGGTTGGTCTTGACGGTGCTGAAATGCACACCAAGCTTGTCGTTGAGGAGTTCACCAGCATTGGGGAACATGCCGAAGATGCCGATGGAGCCGGTGATGGTGGTGGGCTCGGCATAGATGTAGTCGGCAGCGCAACTGATGTAGTAACCGCCCGATGCTGCCATGTCGCCCATGCTGACAACGATGGGCTTCTTGCTCTTGATGTTCATGACCTGATGCCAGATCTGTTCGCTGGCGTAGGCAGAACCGCCACCCGAGTTGACGCGCAGCACAACCGCCTTCACGTCGTCGTCATCAGCCAGCTTCTGCAGGTCCTTGATGACTGTCTTGCCCACGATTTCGGGCGAATAGTTCCAATCGCTGGTGGATTCGTCCACGATGTCGCCCACGGCATAATAAACTGCCACGACATCGCCGCTGAATCCCTTTGGCTCGTTGTTGGCGATGCCTGCGAGGTCCTGGACGCTGATGGTGTTGTAGTCGTCGGGACTATCAACCTTCATCATGTTGGCGATGATCTGCTGCACGGCGTCGCTGTAGGCAAGCTTATCGACAAGCTTCTCTTTCTTGTAGAGGGTCGCCTCGCGGAGGAGCATCATGGAGTCGGCCAGTTCGTTGAGCTTTGCTTCGCTGATGCCACGGCTTTTGCTGACCGCCTTGGTCATTTCGCTCCAAATCTCGTTGTCGTAAGTCTCAATCTGCTCGCGGTTGGCATCGCTCATCTCGGAGAGGAGGAAGGGCTCGACAGCACTCTTGTAGGTGCCGACCTTCACCACCTGCATATCCACGCCGACCTTGTCAAGAAGGTCCTTGTAGTAAGTGACCGTGCTGCTCAGACCGGTCCACTCGATGAGACCCTGCGGATTGACAATGACGGAGTCGGCAGCAGAGCAAAGATAGTAAGCCCCCTGTGTGTAGAGGTCGCCGTATGCCACGATGAACTTGCCTTCCTTCTTGAAGTCGAGCAAAGCATCGCGGATGGCTTCAAGACTTGCAGGCATGGCACCAGCAAAGGTGCCCGACTCGATGTAGATGCCTTTCACCTTCGGCTCCGACTTGGCTCGTTCAATGGCCTTGAGGATGTCGTCAAGTCCCTGATCGGTCAGCGCGGCATTGCCCAGGAGGTTGCCGAAGGGATTCTCTTCGCTGCGTTCGCTGATGCTGCCTTCCAGTTGGATGACCAGCACGCTGTTGTCCTTCACATTGGCAGTCACGCTGCCCATAGATGCCATGCCCACCAGACCCATGATGGACAGGATGGTGATGATGACCACCACCAGAATGATGCCCACAACGGTGGCGCATACATACTTAAAGAATTGTTTCATTATCTTGTGTATTTAAGTTAGTTTCAATGATTGGTTGTTTTGATTCAACGACCTCTTCTGTCTGACCGATGAGCTTCGGCTGTTCGCACCAGTAAGGAGCCTGGCTTTTTTTCCAGAATTGTTTGAGGAGAACGAAGCTGAGAATGCCTACAACAATGCCAATTCCGATGGAAATTGCAGATCCTCCCAACCATTCCGTCAGACTCGCATCCTTGGCTTTCTCGCCCATAGAGTACATCAACCACACAGCAAAACTGTTGTTGATGATGTGCAGGATACTTGTAATAACGATATTTCCTGTCTTATAGTATATGAGACCGAAAATGAATCCGACCACCACGGCAAACGGAATCTGAGCGAGGTTGCCGTGGATGATGCCAAACACCAATGCGCTTGTCGTGATCGCCACCCACTTGTTCCAGTCGTTCCGCAGCATAAATCCGAGGAGAGCTTCACGGAAGATGAACTCCTCGACAATCGGACCAATCACGCCAATCGACAAGGCTCCCACCACAGAAGTGGCCAAACCGCTAAAGATGTCGCCCATCTCGTCGGGCAGTTTCATAAACTCAGAGAGGATATCTGTATAGACGATGCCCAGCAAGGCTCCGACGATGGCCAGCAAACCGAGTTTCCAGTTAATGCTTTTCACATCAAATACGGTCTTCCACTTGATCATATGCATCGCCGCGAGGATGATCACGGATGCGATGTCGGTCAGGATCAGCGTCCATGCCAGCGAATCACCGGTCATGATGTAATTCAACAGGATATTGGGATCACGGGTCTTGGCCAAGTGTTTGAACACATCTGGATTCTTGATGAATACCATGCCGACCATGATGATGCCTCCGACAGTCTGCATGCCCAGAAACACAACGACGGCCAAGATGGGATAAAGTAATTTCTTCATTGTTCTTTATACATTATATATATGTTATTCACTCGTATCTGGTTGATACTCTAAAATATCCCCTGGCTGACAGTCCAGCACCTTGCAGATGGCCTCCAAGGTGGAGAACCGCACAGCCTTCGCCTTTCCCGTCTTCAGCACCGACAGGTTTGCTTGCGTGATGCCGATGCGTTCAGCCAATTCACCTGATGACATCTTCCTGCGTGCCATCATCACGTCCAAGTTCACTATAATCATGATTTCTGTGTTCTTTTAGATTGAGATAAAGCAATATATGCGTTCGCAATGGAGCATGCAGCGAAGGTGAATGTGCACCAGTTATGGACGGTGACCTCTCCTCCTGTCAGTTGCATGTATATCATCACACCCAGTAAACAGACTGCCCCCACGGTAGCTATCCAGAGTATGACCCACAACACGCGTTGTTTCGTTGTCAAATTATTCCATTCCATAATATTCCAGGTTTTATTGTTCTCTAAACTCTAAGCTCTAAACTTTAAATAGTCAACTCCTGTTCTTCCTTCATTTGACGACCAATCTTGAAGATCTGTCCCATCAGCAGCATGCCAAAAGCAGAGTAGAGCAGGGCAGTGTCGGGGTACTGCATGATCATCTGGTTGTAGTCGGCAAACTCAAACGTCCGCACATTCAGGATATGGTTCGTCAGCGTCGTTACCCATCCCAGAGCATACATGCCGAATACAGCCCAGCCGCCCCAAGCCAGTTGCGTCTCCATGCTCTTTTCGAAGATGCGACCCTTGTTTACCGCAATGATGAGTTTGATGAACGCAATCCAAAAGATGATGAGGAACACCCAGCTGAAATAACCGATGCCCTGAATAATCATCATTCTGTTTCCAGCATCTTTTGACCACACAACACCCACCACCGTCATGAGCGGCATCTTCTCACCCGTCTTTTCGTTCACGATGCTGTCTGGTATCTCAAGAGGGTTCTTCCGCATCATCTCCACTGGTGCCATCTCGTTCACCATCTTCATTCCCCAGAGTGGGTCGCGCTTCACGCCTTTCTCGTTGTCACTCTTTGCCAGTTCCCATCCAGCCTTACCGCCAGTGTACATCTGATACCCAGTTTGAACCATTGTCAGACCGATTCCAAATACGATAGCTGCTATCAGCAGACCGCAATACAAATTAAATTTCTTTTTCATGTTGTTTTACCTTTTTTAATTGTTAGTAATTTATTGTTAGTTTTGAATATTTTATCGTTCGTCGATAATAATTTTCGGTGCAAAGGTAAAACAACTTTTTATAACTTCCAAATAAAAACGAGAAAATTTTATCGAAAAACAATATTTTTTTCTCGTTGGAGGATTTAAAGGCTCAATTTTGTGGTAAATTCGAAGGTAAAGGGACGAATAAAAGTGCCTGACATTACATAGTTATTATATAGGGAAGGGTCGGTGATGAGGTCAGCAGAAGCAATAGTACCACTTGCGCCCTTCTGATTGAGGATGTTCACAACGCTCGCAGCAAAGCTTATGTGGTTGTTTAACTGAAAATCAACCCCTCCAAAAGTTTCCCAACGTCCTTTGAAGTAGAGGGAATTGGTTTTGTTGATATACTGTTTGCTGAAATAGCGGGCACTAAGCCAAACCCGCCATTTGTTGAAACGGTAGGAGGGTTCAATCTCTAATTCTGTCTTGGAAAGGGATGTGATGGTTTTGTTGGTAAAGTCATACACCTCCGTTACACCATCGCTAAATGTAGGGGTAATCTTGTAATCTTTGTATTTAGGGTCACGGACGGTGAACATCAAGTGTACAGTCAACCCTTTGATGGGTGTGATGATAGCATCGGTCAGCCAGCCGAGTGTGGCGATGTCATAAAAATAGGTTTTCGTGAACGATTCACTCATGCCAGCCTTGAGATCACCAACGTCTTTCGTCAGCACATGACTGAGGTTGGGACGCTCTTGTGAATTACTCATGGTGATATGAGTGATTTGTGAGGTAAGGTCTATCCATTTGTTCTTCCAATAGATGCCACCTCGGAAATAATTGGTGATCATACCTTTTTGTGTGGGGTATGTGTAGGTGCCGTAATGGAATAGTTGCGAGTGGATCATGGCGGAGGAATATTCTGCATGCAAGCCGAATCCATGCAACAAAGCATAACGTGCACTACCGATGAACGCATAATTGAAATGGTTGTTGCTGAAATGATTTTTCACCACACCTTCATCTGCCAAACTGAATCCCACATGGCGGGCATTGCCTGGATACATATCGTTAGCGGCACGACCACGCACATTCAAGTATTCAACTCTGGCGCCTCCATAAAGCCATAGTCGAGGGGTGGCATTCCATTCATCAGACACCAAGCCGAACAATTTGTGCTCATGTCCGTTGTAAAACTCTGCATAGGAGTTGTAGGAATAGCCTTCGTTGCCGTTGAGCAGCAACAGTTTCGGGTCTTTCTTTGCTTCATGGGCAAACAAGTACATGGAAGTGCTGACACCTCCGTGGTTGAGCCAATAATCCACCTCTGTACGCCAGTTGTGGCGCTGATTCTTTGATTTGCCTGTCAATGCCACATTGGTCATCCATGAATGCTCAAATCCGTCGAAGTGCAACATTCTTCGTGTCTGCACCTTACCTATATACTCCGTTCCATTCTCGTAGGTGTAGCCACTACCTGTAAAGGCATCACTTACACCCATCACGGAACCGTTGGAACGGAAGGAATGCCCATGTTTGAACTTACTATGCACGGAAAGTTTTAAACCACTATCCCACAAATAATCTAAGACGTAGTTCACATGATGGATCTTGCTGGTGTTCGCATCGTCATTGTTCTGCTCCATCATCTTTCCAGAAACAACATCAAGATATTTCAATGTGTTATTAGCTGGGCGATATTGATCAAGCCCTAATTTGAAACCATCATATTCTTTCACGCTGCCATCCCCTACAAAAATGAAAGGACCATAATTCTCGATGATTTCCTTGAATCGAGAATACTGGTAAATGAGTCCAGTCTTTCCCTTGCCTTCATCCCAACTCTTTGAAAGGGCTACCTTGTAGAAATGTGCACTTTCTTGAAGCTTCGCTATGTCCAAATGATTACTTCCCGGGTCGAAGTTCTGATAGGTGCCAACACTAATGCCCCATCCCTTCCCTAAAGGGGTAGAGACGTTGGTATCAACAGTTTGACGGCCGAAATGGTTTAGTGAATAGTTCAGTTTTCCTTCAAACTTGTCGCCAGCCAACTTTGACCGGCTGTCCACGCTATAAGTGATAACACCATATTTCAGCACCATGTCCTGAGGACCCATGGTCTGCACCGCTTCATGGCTCACACCACTATGCCAAGATTTGTATGGATAGACTTGATAGTTATAGTACGAGACAGGCAAACCATCCTCATAGATGTAAGCATATCCCGAAATAGGCAGACCCAAAGATATCTGACGAGGTTGTGAGGCAGAAGAGGCATTCATCAGCACATTTCTGTTGTTGTCACCTGAAACGTTCTTCATCGTGTCTGTGACAACATCCTGAGCTCTTGTGCCAATGAATGTCGTAATGCCTAATAGGGTTGTCGTCAGTACTTTGAGGGTCATGTGTCAATCATTTCGTGATAGGCTTGTACTTTGGTACGAGGGTCTTCATAATCAGCCAACCGATGAGATAAGCAACAGCGCAGTAGCAGAAGACAATCATATAACCTGCAGGTTTACCAGTAGCTCCAAAGAACTGGAAGGCATCGCCTAAACCGTCAGCATAGGTGAAGAGCATACCCGACCCCTTATTGATGGCGAAAGAACAAAGTCCGCCAAACATCGTGCCGATACCAGTAATGGTAGCAATGGCTGACTTTGGGAACATATCACCAATCGTGGAGTAAAGGTTAGCTGACCATGCTTGATGACCTGCACCTGCCAAACCGATGATGATGCAAGGCCACCAAGGAGACACCTCGGCAAGTGGCTGCGCAAACATGGCGAAGATAGGCAAGAAAGCAAAGATCAGCATGGCACGCATACGACCTGCGTATGGGTTCATACCCATTTTCTCAACAAAGAGTTTAGGTAGGTAGCCACCATAGATAGAGAGCAGGGTGACGATGAGGTAGAGCACAAAGATAAGTGCCTGACCCATACCAGAAGAGGATGGATAACCAAGTTCTGAGAAGTAAGCAGGTGCCCAGAAGAGGAAGAACCACCACACACCATCGGTCATCAATTTACCGACGATAAACGCCCAAGTTTGACGATATTTGAAGCAGTCGAGGAAAGAAAGTTTGATTTCATTCTCGTCTGTACTGTCGCTTGCTTTTTCTTCGATGATTTCACCCTTGTCTGACTCGATATAAGCCAACTCAGCTTTGTTCACGAACTTGCTTTCAGCTGGTGCTGAATACATGAAAAGCCAAGCGCCTGCCCATACGAAACCAATGGCACCGATGATGATGAATGCCCACTCCCAACCCATATGCTCAGCGAGGATAGGGATGGTGAGGGGAGCGGCAAGGGCACCCACAGAAGCACCAGCGTTGAAGATGGAAGTAGCATAAGCACGGTCTTTCTTTGGGAAGAACTCAGCAGTCACCTTGATGGCAGCAGGGAAGTTGCCAGATTCACCTGTTGCAAGAATGATGCGACATGCGAGGAAAAGCCATACGCTGGTGGTGGAGATGACGAGGGCGAGGTCTGTACCTTTCTCTACAGCACGAAGTGCTTCGATGTCAGCAATGCCTGTGAGCTGCATGGTTGCCCATCCGCAGGCAGCATGGAGGCAAGCACCGAGCGACCAGATGACAATCGCCCAGATGTATCCTTTCTTCGTGCCCATCCAATCGATGAACTTACCAGCGAAGAGGCTGATGAAGGCGTAGAAGATGGAGAACGTGGCTGTGATGTTGCCATAGTCGTTGTCGTTCCAATGGAAATCGAGAGCGATGAAGTCTTTCCATGTTAATGAAAGCACCTGACGGTCCATGTAGTTGACCGTGGTGGCGAGAAAGAGCATCGCGCAGATGACCCAACGGTAGTTGGTCATTTTGTTGGTAGTTGTACTCATTGTTTTTGGTTAATTTATTATCTATAATTTCTTATTTATAATCTATCATAATCTATCTCTCATCTCTTCATGGTGATCTCCACCCCCGCTCCTTGGCAGTCTGCACCCATCGGAGGATTCTCCTTCATCAGACGGACACGAACAGATTGTGCCTTGGAATATTCGGCAAGGATGGCTTTGGCGATGCGTCCTGCAGCATGCTCGACGAGATAGGAGGGCGTCACCATTTCGCGCTTGATGGTGTTGTAGATGTCGGCATAGGAGATGGTGTCATCCACAAAGTCGTTCTCGATGGCATCACGCATGTCGGTCTCCACTTCGCAGTCGACGGTGAAGTAGGCACCCACCTTGCGTTCCTGCTCCATCACCCCATGATAAGCGTAGAGCCGCAGTCCGTTGATGATGATTTTATTCTGCATGGCATCATTCATCTTTGGAGGTGAAGTCGTCGGTGAGGTCTTCTTCGCCTGTGGTGTACTTCTTCAGGGCGCGTGCCACACCATTGGCCCAGGTGTTGATGTTCTCGTTCTCGAGCTGGAGGGAACTGACCAGTTTAATGACATTGGTGAGAGGCATCCTGTAGCGGAGCACACCACTGATGAGCTTGGCATAATTCCAGTATTCCTTGTTGAATCGTTCGGAAAGTCCCTCGATGGTGGTCTTGTAGCCACGTCGGTTGACGAAGGTGAAGTCGTAGCGCTTGGAACCATCCTCGTCAATATGCTTGATGATGTGTCCCTTGGAAACGGTCTTAGGCAAGGCGATGCCATCTTCATCGTCGAGCACACCCGTGAAGATTTCGTAGGGATAGCCATCGAGCAGTCCGACAAAGGCGACCCACTTCTCTTTCTTGTTCTGGAATTTGACCACATCGCATTCGAGGCTGACCGGACGCTTCTCCGTGATTTCGAACTCGGGACGGAAGGAATAGATCTCATTGTCGAGTATCGACATCAGTTCCTCGCGTTCCTTGTTTGTCCCTTTGGCTGGGTCAACGGCTTTCAACGCCTTCTTCAACTTCTTCTCGCCAAACTCCGCTATGATGTTCAGAATGGTGGCTGATAAAGATTGTACTGGTGACATGTCAGGTCTTTTTATTGCAAAAATTGTTAAGTAGAGGCAAAAATACGGCGATTTTGCGACATGACAAAATAAATGTGGCAGGAAATGCTTATCTTTGCACAATTGTAAATCTCAAATCGTTAAATTGTACATTCATATGGAATCATTTTTGAATAGACGTACCATCCGCAAGTATAAGCAGGAAGACATCCCTGCGGAGAAGATTGAGTCGTTGTTGTTTCAGGCTTCGAGGGCTGCCACGATGGGCAATATGCAGTTGTATAGTGTAGTCGTGACCCGTTCGGAGGAGATGAAGGAGAAGCTTTCTCCCTTGCATTTCGGTCAGCCAATGGTGAAGGGTGCCCCCGTGGTGCTCACGTTCTGTGCCGACTTCAACCGCTTCACGAAGTGGTGTGAACAGCGCAATGCCGATGCAGGCTATGACAATCTGCTCTCCTTCCTCAATGCAGCCAGCGACACATTATTATATGTACAGGCATTCTGCACCCTGGCTGAGCAGGCAGGTTATGGCACTTGCTACTTGGGTACGACGCTCTACAATCCGCAGGGCATCATTGATGTGCTGAAACTCCCCAAACTCACATTCCCCATTGCCACCATCACTGTGGGTGTGCCCGACGAGCATCCAGAACAGCCCGACCGCTTGCCGCATCTGGCATATCTCCATGAAGAAACCTATCACGACTACACGCCCAACCAGCTGGACATCATCTATTACTTCAAGGAGCAGTTGGAAGAGAATCTGCAGTTTGTCAAGATTAACAAGAAGGAGAACTTGGCACAGGTGTTCACCGATTGCCGATATACGCGGAAGGACAATGAAGCCATGTCAGAGGGTCTCTTGAAAGCCTTAAAAACTCAAGGATTTCTTTAAGGCGAATAAACTTACCTAACTAAGTATACCAAACTTACCTAACTAAGTTTAACGTGAGTTCGACGAATTCAAAACAGTGCAAGTTGTGTGTCCACAACTCTTTCACATGCAATGCATGGTTTCTTTGGGAAGAAGCAGTAAGCGGC
>CADCIO010000062.1 GCA_902801475.1 uncultured Bacteroidales bacterium | reverse complement strand
TAATTCAATAGCCCAAGTATTGGTTGCATCATTGAATACGGTGCGGATAATCTCCAGACTTTCCTCCACACTCTTATGTGGCGGCCAGCCTGCACGAGGACCCACATCCGGATCGGAAGCCCATTTAAAAAGTATTTCTGCATCCGATTCGCGCCAAGGGCGCAATATGATACGATTTGTCTCCATTGTTAATTCATTTTATTGGTATTGTCCACTGAGAATCCTTTTGCGCAGACACTTTACAGCGGGCTTGTAATAGTCTATCTCCATTGCGTTGAGGGTGCGTTTCAACTCATCCATCAGTTCCGGAAAGAAGGTACACATGCGAAAAGCGAGTTTCATGCAGAGCGTTTGGATGCCGGGGAACTCCTCGATGCTGACCATGTGCTCGAAACAGAAGTCGAGGAAATCTGTCCGAAGGTCTTCCTCGTTCATTTTCAGTCGCTCGATGATATTCAGCGTCAGCCGCCTCACAGACGAATTATCTGTCTGCATGGCTTGGTTTATCAGTTCATTGAGTATCGTCTGCAGTTCCGACAACTCTTTGTCTGTGGCTTTGGTCAGTCCCCATAAGGCACTCCTTGCCACGCGATAGTCAGAATCAAAGACATACCGCTGTACAAAACCGAGGAAATCGCCTGAAGCCCTGACTTCCCGATATATCTCCTGCGCTCCGCCTTCACTAAATGTCTGTCTCAACCTCTCGTTTGTTATCGCCATATCATATTAATTTAGCGTTCTAATTTTTCCCAAATCGACTGCAAAGGTACGCTCTTCCGCACACTTCGCCAAATATCTGGGATATTCTGCAGGGTTTTGTGACGAATGACAAGATTATTTCGTACCTTTGCATCCCGTATGAACAAAGGTCGCAAAGAAACATTAACGACGCGCATCATCAGCACCACGTTCATGGTGGTGGCATTAGCGGTGTTCAAACCCTTCGGACTGGATGCGTGGCAGTGGCAGGCATACGTGCATCTGATGGTATTAGGGGTGATGGGAATCTTAATCTGCATGTTGACCGATGCCATCTTGAAATATGTGATCAAGAAGCCGAGATCGTACGATAAGGGTGTCAGCTACATCATCCGTCGCAATCTTTGGTTTCAGTTCGTCAACACGCCACTCGTGTCATTGGGCATCTGCCTCTATCGTCATTTTGTGTTGAGCGACAGGGTTGGGGGTAACCAGCTTTCAATCGTCAATTTCCTTGAAACCCTTATCATCATCGCCTTCTGCTCTTTTGCCATCGGACTATACTGGCGCTTCAAGTTCCGAAACAAGTATCTGGCGATGGAACTGGAAGAAACGAGACTGCTGAACGAAGAACTGAGAAAGATACAAGAGCCTGAGCATTCATTGCCTATAGAAGTGAAAACACCAAATGAAAAGCACCGTCCGCAGGAACTCACGCTTACTGGCACGACCAACGAATCGGTGACTCTCCAAGTTTCCCACCTATTATATATAGAGGCCGTTGGCAACTATATGAAGGTCAACTATCTGCACAACGAGCAAGTGCGTACCGACATGCTTCGTGCGACGATGAAACTGATGGAGGAATTGTTGCAGGACTATCCGATGATTGTCCGCTGCCATCGCGCCTTCCTGGTCAATCTTAGTCAAGTCGAGCAGATTGTCTCACGTTCCGGCTCCACTCAGTTGCTTATCAAACACTGCCACGAATCCATCCCCGTCTCACGTAGTAACATGGCTCAAGTCAAGGCTGCTATTACTTCTTCAAGATGAATAAAACGAATCTTCAATAAAGACAATGTGAATATTGGGAATGTAAGAGAATATACATTGTTGCTCAATGAATGACGTAACAGAAGGCTAACCATTTGGTGGTGGCAAAGATGTAAATAATCATCCAATAATGGTAGTTATTGGGTGTTTTTTTATCAAATTCTGCGAAATTGGTAGATTATCAGCCAATATGTGTAATATCTATATGAAATAAAGCGCGTACCTTTGCCGTCGAAATGAGATTGAAAACTTTAAAACACTAAAATTATGTTAGGCAATTTTACATTCCACAATCCTACGAAGCTGCACTTCGGTGAGGATTCTTTGAACAAACTGAGTGAAGAACTGAAAAACTATGGCAAGAAGGTGATGCTCTGCTATGGCGGTGGCAGCATCAAGCGCAACGGCATCTACGACCAGGTGATGGCTGAGCTGAAGAAGGCTGGCTGCGAGGTGGTGGAGATGGCGGGTGTGATGCCGAACCCCACGATAGAGAAGGTGTTGGAAGGTGCCCATACGGCTCGCAAGGAGAATGTGGATCTCATCCTCGGTGTGGGCGGTGGCTCTACCATTGACTACTGCAAGGCGGTAGCGGGAAGTGCATGGTACGATGGTGACCCTTGGGAGTATTACTTCAAGAACTGGCAACCGATGACCTGCCGTTGGATTCCTGTGGGTTGTGTGCTGACAATGGCTGGCACAGGCTCTGAGATGGACAGCTGTTCGGTCATCTCCAGTCACTCGGAGAACCGTAAGTTGTTCTATAATTTCCGCAACCCTGATTTCTCCATCCTGAACCCGCGCTTCACCTTCACCGTTCCCAAATATCAGATGGTGGCTGGCATCTACGACATCATGAGCCATATTCTGGAGCAATACCTCTCTGGCACCGACGACAACACCAGCGACTACATCGCCGAAGGACTGATGCGCTCGCTCATCGTCAGCAGCCGCAAGGCTAACGTGAATCCTGAGGACTACGAGGCTCGTTCAAACATCATGTGGACTGCCACTTGGGCACTCAACACGCTCATCGACCGCGCCAAGGCTACCGACTGGATGGTGCACATGCTGGGACAGGCTGTGGCTGCCTTCACCGATGCCACTCATGGTCACACGCTCGCTGCCGTCAGCGGTGCCTACTACCGTCTGCTCATCAGCAAATCGCCCGATGCCGTGCAGAAGTTCAAGCGTTTGGCAATGAATGTATGGAACGTTTCTGCCGAGGGAAAGACCGACGAGCGGATTGCTATGGAAGGTCTTGAGACGATGGAACAGTGGATGCGCGAACTGGGATTGGCGATGAACATCAGCGACTGCGGTGCCAAACCCGAACTGATTGAGGGAATGGCTGATGCTTGCCCCATCTGTCAGGGTGGCTACTACATCCTGAATCGCGACGAGGTGGTGAAGGTACTTAAAGATAGTTTATAGTTGACAGTTGACAGTTGAGAATTGACAGTTGAAAATTGACAGTTGTAAAATTGAAAACTAAAGTATTATTGCTGGGTCTTATGATAGCAGCAAACGGTTTTGCTCAGGGTGTGATTGATGTGCACTCGCACCTCATCACTCCTGAGTTTGTGTCGGCTCTCGAAAGCGAGGGGCGACTGATGGACGAGGGATTCCCCTTGCCAAAGTATGATGTGGAGAATCATCTCAGATGGATGGACGAGGCTGGCGTAGAGACATCGGTGTTGACATTGGCGGCTCCACAACCTTCGTCAGCGGAGATGGTGAGACAAACCAATGAGGTTGCCGCGCGCATCAAGAAGGAACACCCGGGACGATTCCTGTTCTGTGCAGCCCTCCCTCAATCGGATGTGTCGAAATCCATAGAAGAGGCGAAGTATGCGCTCGATGTGCTGAAGGCTGATGGCATCAAATTGGCGACAAACATTGATGGACAGTATCTTGGCGCACCCGAACTTGACACGCTCTTTTCGGTGTTGAACGAACGAAAGGCTGTGGTGATTCTGCATCCCCATCGCCCAGAACCCGTGAACCAGCAGGTGATGCAGCAGACACCGCTCGCCATGCAGGAATATCTCTCGGAGACCACCCGCGCCGTATCGAACATGATTTCACGAAATGTGCTGGCTCGCTACAACAACATCAAGGTGGTGGTTCCCCATTGCGGCGCCTATCTGCCTTTGGCCATCCCTCGCATGAAATCGCTGACTCCCGTGATGCAGGCGAACAAGATGGTGGGCGAGATTAACTATGAAGCCAACCTCCGCACCCTCTACTACGACCTTGCTGGGGCACACTCTCCAGAGGTCATCCGCATGCTGCTCACCATCACCACGCCCGACCACCTGCTCTACGGCTCCGACTATCCCTACGTTGCTCCGCAAGTGCTCACGCAGAGTCTGGCGAGAATGAAACAATACCTGACCACAGAGCCTGACCTTGCACCTCTGCGCAAGATGATACTCTACCAAAATGCCAAATGGTTGTTGGGACAAACGGGTGAAAAACCGACGGCTGAGCATGCTGTCCCAAATATGATTGTCCGCATTGCTGAGATTGAGGTCTATCCGCAGTATTTGAAGGAATATCTCGCCTTTGCCAACGAGGTGGACCGCCTGAGTGTGGAACGTGAGCCTGGCGTCATCTGCCTGTATCCCATGCAGAGTGCTGAAGACTCATGCCAGATTCGCATCCTCGAAATCTATGCTTCGGAGGAAGCTTATCAGCAGCACCTGAAGACTGACCACTTCCAGAAGTACAAGCAGGGCACACTCCACATGGTGAAAGACCTCAAACTGCCCACCATGAACCCCCTCGATCCAGAAACCATGAAACTAATATTCAAAAAACAAAGATAAGGATGAAACAAATTCTATTATTGTTAACTGCAATGCTGTTCTGTTGCTGTTCCTCGGACAATGAAGTGAAAGCGGATGTGCCTTCTCATGTAGGCAAGACATTAGTTGTGTATTACAGCTACACAGGCAACTGCCGCGAGATAGTGAGCACGCTGACCAGTCTGATGGAGGCGGATGTGCTGGAAATTCAGCCTGCTGAGAAGGGGCTGAAATATGAGGCGAACAATTATGCGTTGGGCACTCAGTTGCTGAATGCCATCAAGGCGAACCCCAACAATGCCAGCAGCTATCCAGCCATAGACCTTGTGACGACATCGCTTGACGACTATCAGAACGTCATCATCGTCACGCCATTGTGGTGGAGCCAGATGGCTGCCATCATGCAGACCTATCTCTTTCAAAACGCTTCGCAAATGGCAGGAAAGCATGTGGGGATGATTGTGTCGAGTGCCAGCAGCGGCATCTCGCAAGTGGTGAATGATGCCAAGCGGCTATTGCCCGATGCGACATGGATGGGCAATGCATTGTGGATAAACAATTCGAATCGCAGCAATAAAACATCGTTAATTCAAAACTGGATTAAAACGCTGAATTTTGCTGAAGAACAAACGTCTATGAAAGAAATGTATATCACCATTGGAGGACAAACGAAGAGTGTAACGCTGGTTGATAATGATGCCACGCACGAGTTGGTTGCCGCTCTTCAGAACGCACCCATCACGGTAACCCTCAATGATAACAATTTTGAGATATGGGGTTCATTGGGCAGAACGCTGACAACGAAAAACGAGCAGATGACAGCCCAACCTGGCGATGTGGTGCTCTATAACGGTAGCAACATCTGTTTGTTCTATGGCAGCAGTTCTTGGAGCTATACCCGTTTGGGACATATCGACGGACTGTCAGAAAGCGAACTCCGCACATTCCTGAAGGCTGGCCAAAACAACATCAGTGTGACACTTTCGCTTACTTCAGGTACGACCGCCATCAAGAGCGTCAATGGTAATCGTATGGAAGATGGAGCATATTACACCCTGAATGGCGTGAAAGTCGAGAATCCTTCCAAGGGTGTCTATATCAAGAACGGGAGAAAGGTGGTGTTATAAGAAATATAACACAGAGCCTGTTTCGCTGACATGGATTAATCCAATCGTGACTTCGGTTGCAAACTCTGGCGGTATTCGCTGGGCGACAGACCGAGATGCTTGGTGCAGTAGCGACTGAAATAGGAGAGCGTGGCGAAGTTCATGCGTTCGGCGATCTGGGTGAGCGACAGGCGTTCGTCAGCCAGATAGTCTTTGAGTATGGGAATGGTGTGGCGGTCGATGTAGGAGGTGACACTGTGACCCGTCACACGCTTAATGGTGGCGGAGAGATACTTGGGCGACACATGCAAACGCTCGGCATAGTAGCTCACATCGCGCTCTGTCCGACTGATGCCAGTGGCAAGCAGAGCCATGAGTTGCTTCACGATGTAGGCGGTGCGGTCGGAATGGGTGTCTGTAGCATCACGCTGGGCGTGAACCTCAAAGATGTCGTACATCATTGTCAGACAAAGGCTGCCCATCAGTTCCCGATAGAACTGCATGTGGCTGCCACCCATACGGTCACGCAGACGATGGAAATCATCCAGCAGGTGTTGCGCCTGTTCGTCAGAGAGTTTGATGATAGGGTCTTGATTCAGCGAAATACTGCCCCCGATGCTATAGTTGTTCGATGGTAGCAGGTTCTGCAGGAACTTGTAATCGGCAGCAAACCATTCCACCTGCAAATCGGCATGTGCCGCAAGGTTCTTCACTCTATCGGGCATCGGAATCACCACGAGGTCGTTCTTCACGATATGGTAGCACCGCTCGTTGAACACAAAGCTGCCCTCGCCAGCCATGCAGAGCAGGTGCATGCAGGTGTGGCTCAACTCATGGGCATTCATCTCTTGGAAATCTGTGGAATAATGAAAATCAGCTTTCATATCGTTCTCTTTGGACTGCGAAGATACTCACTATTTCAGATATAAACGAATAGTTTCTGCAAAAAGTGAAAATCGTGATGCAATTTGTGAAACAAACCTATCTGTTAATCATCGTAACTTTGCACCCAGTTAGAAACTTAAAAACGAATTAACATGAGAGACTTTGTATTTGAGAACAAGACCAAGGTTTATTTTGGTAAGGAGCAGTTGTGTCACCTGCATGAGGAAGTGGCACGTTTCGGTAAGCGTGTGCTGATGGTCTATGGCGGCGGCAGCATCAAGAGAATCGGCTTGTACGATAAGGTGATGGCCGAACTCCAGAAAGCAGGAGCCGATGTGTTTGAACTGCCTGGCGTGGAGCCTAACCCTCGTCACACGACGGTAAACAAGGGTGCTGCCATCTGCAAGCAAGAGGGCATCGACGTGCTGCTGGCCGTTGGAGGCGGTTCTACCATTGATGCCACGAAAGCCATTGCGGCAGGGGCAAAGTATGAAGGTGACGACGTATGGGACTTGATTACGCAGAAAGCTTCAGTCAGCGAGTCACTGCCCATCATCACCGTGCTGACGCTTTCGGCTACCGGCTCTGAGATGGATGGCGGCTGTGTCATCAGCAATGTGGAGACCAACGAGAAACTTGGCTATTTCGCTCCCGACAACAATCCTGATGTGTCGTTCCTTGACCCCACGAACACCTTCTCGGTGAGTGCTTACCAGACGGCCTGTGGTAGCGTGGACATCATGTCGCACATCTTCGACGTAGCTTATTTCAGCAAGAAGCAGTCGATGGACATGCTACTGCGTATACAGGAAGAGGTGCTGAAGACTGTTGTGAAATATGTCCCTGTGGCAGTGGCGAAGCCCGACGACTACGAGGCTCGTGCCAACTTGATGTGGGCATCATCGTGGGCACTGAACAACTTCCTCTACGAGGGATTCTCCCAAGCCACCGTCTGCCACTCGATGGAGCATGAGTTGTCGGCATTCTATGATATCACTCACGGCCACGGCTTGGCTATCCTTACTCCTCGTTGGCTGGCGTATGTGCTTGATGAAGAGACGGCTCCTATCATCCAGCGCTTTGGTGTGAATGTCATGGGACAGGACGGCTCGCTGCCCGTAATGGAAGGAGCCAAAGCCGCTATCCTGGCTCTTGAAACCTTCTTCTTTGAGACGCTTGGACTGAAGAGCCATCTTTCGGATCTCGGCATTGACGACAAGAACTTTGCGGCAATGGCACACAAGGCCTGTGGGGCAGAAGGCATCCTCCACGGATTCACCGACTTAACTACTGCCGACGTTGAGAAGATTTTCAGAATGTGTCTGTAAAAAAAGAAGAGAGAATGAACATCAAGAGTATCATCACAGCCGCTTTGGCACTGCTCATTTCAACTGCATGCAGCGGCGGCGCTAAACAAGAGAAAGAAATGAACAAAGACGGAAAGGCAGTTGTAGTGTTCTTCTCACATGCAGGAGACAACTACTCAGTAGGAAATATCGCGGTGGGCAATACAAAAATTGTGGCAGACTATATCACAGAGTTGACTGGTGCAGAGCAGTTTGAAATCGTTACGCATAAGTACGACGGTATGGCCTATAACCAACTCACCAATCTGGCGAAAGAAGAGACTAATAATGGCGAACTTCCCGAGTATGAAGGAGACGTGGACCTTTCAAAGTACGACACCGTTTTCATCGGTGGTCCTGTGTGGTGGGGAACCTATCCACGAGTGATGTTCACATTCTTCAAGAAACACGCCAACGATCTGAAGGGCAAGATAGTCATCCCCTTCACCACTCACGAAGGTAGTGGGCTGGCTAACTGCGTAGAGGATGTGAAGCAAGCTTTCCCTGGTGCCAACGTCACAAAAGGCTTCAGCATCTATGGGCATGAGGTAAGGACGGAGAAGGCTAAGGTGGAGAAATGGATTAATGGATTGAAATAATATGGAGTACATGAAATTATCAAACGGTGTCAAGATGCCGACATTGGGCTACGGTGTGTTTATGGTGAGCCCTGATGAGTGTGAACGTTGCGTAAGTGATGCGCTGAGTGTGGGCTATCGCCTGATTGATACGGCACAGGCCTACCAGAATGAAGAAGGCGTTGGAAATGCCTGGCGCAAGAGTGGACTGAAGCGCGAGGACTTGTTTCTCGTGACGAAAGTGTGGATATCGAACAATGGCGAGGAAAAGGCTGCCAAGAGCATCGACGAGAGCCTGCGCAAGTTGCAAACGGAGTATATCGACCTGCTGCTCATCCATCAGGCCTATGGCGATGTGTTCGGCACATGGCGGGCGATGGAGAAAGCCTATCGTGCAGGCAAGGTTCGTGCTATCGGTGTGTCAAACTTTCAGGCAGGACGTTTCTTCGACTTTGCTCACTATGTGGAGGTGAAGCCGATGGTGAACCAGCTGCAGTGCAACACACTCATCCAGCAGACGGGCATCGAGCCGATTCATGCAGAGTTTGGAACAAAGGTCATGGCATGGGGGCCACTTGGCGGACAGGGCGTTGATGGTATTGTGAAAAGCGAGGCGCTGACTGCCATCGGAGCGAAGTATGGTAAGAGTGCTGCCCAGGTAGCCCTTCGTTGGCTCACCCAGCGTGGTATCGTTGCCATTCCTAAGTCGAGCCACAAAGAACGTATGGCGCAGAACTTCGACATCTTCAACTTTACGCTGAGCGATGCCGACATGGCTCAGATTGCTCAGATGAACCAGCACGACACGGGCACCATCAACTTCGGTGACCCACAGTTTGTGAAATATCTGATTTCAAATTACGGATGATATGAAAAGAATCGTTTTATTTTTAATCGCAATCATGACTATGGCAACAATGAACAGTCAGACGTTTGAGTCTTTGAACTCTCCATGGCCCAAGGGCGAACCAAATCCTTACGGAAAGTATTTCATCGGTCAGAGTTATCTGGCAGATGTCGGTGGTGGCGTCATGAACTTCACCTTCGAGCCTCGTTGCCGCAACAACTGGCACATTCACCACAAGCAGGTGCAGGTGTTGATTTGCGTTGCCGGCCGTGGCTGGTATCAGGAATGGGGTAAAGAACCCGTCGAGATGACTCCCGGCACCGTCATCGCCATCCCTGCAGAAGTGAAACACTGGCACGGAGCACAAAAAGACTCTTGGTTCCAGCACCTGACATATCATAAAGATGTGCAGGAGGGAGCATCTAATGAGTGGTGCGAGCCAGTGGACGATGTCACCTATCATTCATTAAAATAAAAGGGGAAAAGGTATAAGACTGTAAGACATTATAAGCCTTTTGTCCCCATATTGTTTTCGTTTTTGTTTTTCTTTTCGTACCTTTGTCGCCAATATGATGACTTCCATCAATCCTGATGGCTGTCGGTTGTTGGATTGCAGCGAAGTAAATTAGTATTGACTGAAGCTTGCGAAAGTGGCGTATAGATGATTATGGCGACAATGGTTGGACATTATAAGAAACAACATGAAAAAAGTAATTGTAATTTCTACGAGCCTTAGACGAGGCTCAAACAGCGACATGCTCGCTGATCAGTTTGTGGAAGGAGCTAAGACTGCCGGTAACGAGGTGGAGAAGATTTCTCTCGTCGGAAAAAATATCCAGTTTTGCAGAGGCTGCTTCGGTTGCCAAAAGTTGGGACGTTGTGTCATCAATGATGATGTGAACGACATCATGGCGAAGGTGATGAAAGCCGATGTGGTTTGTTGGGCTACACCTATTTATTATTATGAGATGAGTGGACAGATGAAGACCCTCATAGACCGCATGAATGCAATGTACGAACAGGATTATGCGTTTCGTGATGTCTATCTGCTGACCACGGCTGCTGAAGATGAAGAGCTGACTCCGAAGCGTGCAGAGACAGGACTGACTGGTTGGATAGACTGCTATCCAAAAAGTCGTTTGGCCGGTACACTTTTCTGCGGAGGCGTGAATGAAGCTCGCGAGATAGAAGGAAACCCGAAACTACAAGAGGCTTTTGAATTAGGAAAGAAGATATGAAAAAAGTGTTATTTTTCGCAATGCTGCTGGGCGGAATGCTGGCAAGTTGCACCAACAGTAACAAACAAACTACAGACGAGAACATGGAACAGGAATTGGAATTGACACAGGAGTGGGACAAGGTGTTCCCGCTGAGTGAGAAGGTTAGCCACAAGAAGGTGACATTTAAGACCCAGTATGGGCTGATATTAGCTGCTGATATGTATACGCCGAAAGATGTCAAAGGCAAGCTGGCGGCTATTGCTGTTTCTGGTCCCTTTGGAGCCGTGAAGGAGCAGTCGAGTGGACTCTATGCGATGAAGATGGCTGAGCGTGGTTTCGTGACGCTGGCTTTCGATCCTTCCTATACGGGTGAGAGCAGTGGTGAACCGCGTCGAACGGCTTCGCCCGACATCAACACAGAGGACTTTATGGCTGCTGTCGATTTCCTGTCGAAGCAGGAGAATGTGGATGCCGAAAAAATTGGCATCATCGGCATCTGCGGTTGGGGAGGCATCGCTCTGAATGCTGCCGCTGCCGACACGCGCATCAAGGCTACCGTAGCCTCTACGATGTACGACATGACGCGTGTCAGCGGTAACGACTACAACGATGCGTTCGATGTGGAGGAAGCTCGTCATACCGCCCGTGAGAAACTTTCCAAACAACGTCTGGACGACCCGATGGCGATGGCTGGCGGTGTGCTGGATACAGTGCCACCTCAAGCACCACGTTTCGTTCATGATTATTATGATTACTACAAAACGGAACGCGGTTATCATAAGCGTTCAGGAAACTCGAACGACGGTTGGCGCGTCATTGGTACACAGGCATATTCCAACAGCCGTTTCCTCTACTACATCAACGAAATCCGATCTGCCGTTCTTGTGATGCACGGTGCCGATGCCCACTCGCGCTACTTTGGCGAGGCAGCCTATCACTATCTGGTAGATGGGAAGGCAGAAGGCTACAAGTTTGTGGGTGAGCCCAACCCCAACCCCGAAAACAAAGACCTGCTCATCATCCCCGATGCCTCACACTGTGACCTCTACGATGGTGGATATACAGAACTCGTAGGTAAGGGCGAACCCAAGAATATGATTCCTTGGGATAAACTGGAGAAGTTTTTCAAAACGAATTTGAAATCTTTCTGATTAACGACAAATCGCCACTTGACAAGGCTTCAAAATTTGCCTCTATCTTCTCTATGTCCCAATCCCACCATTTCAGTTTCAGCAGATAGGCGATAAATTCGTCATCAAAACGCATTCTGACCACTCGGCAGGGATTCCCCACGGCAACAGCGTAAGGAGGAATGTCAGAGGCCACCACAGAGTTTGTACCGATAATAGTTCCATCGCCAATATGAACGCCTGGCATGACAGTGACATTCTGACCAATCCAAACGTCATTGCCCACAACGGTATCACCCTTTAGAGGCAATTCATCTTTCACAGGAGCAATGGCACTTCCCCAGTCGCCACCAATGATGTAAAACGGATAGG
>CADCIO010000061.1 GCA_902801475.1 uncultured Bacteroidales bacterium | reverse complement strand
TCATACATACAAAAATGGCAAACAAGCGAACAGAACATTCCTCTTGCCCCCCGCTCCTTGCCCCTTGCCCCTCAAAAGTTGAGCTTGCGAAACTTAAATCAATAATTCCAAAGAAAATGAACGTGAAATTCAAGATGCCCAAGTTCGGGCGTAATCTGACAGGAATAGGATGGCTCAAGGAACTGCTGCTGACCACCCTTGGTACAGCAATCGGTGTGGGACTGACCTTCTTCGTGAACGACAAGGTGGAGGATGCCCATCAGCGGGCTGCTCAACGCGAGACGGCCATCATGGCTGTGTGCGACATCGACGAGATTGTGCGAGGACTCAAGGACGAGATGCAACTGGAGGACAGCCTCTTCCAGGTGACGATGTATGTCGCTGCCCATCAGGAACTGATGGACTCGCTGTCGATAGACACGCTGGATATGGTCTTCAAGTATCTCTACGACGATCCTACGGTGGTGAGGCCGTGGACTGCCGACACGAAGGAGAACGCCTTCAACAGCGGCATCGATGCCCGCATGAACCTGGGCAACAACCAGTTCTACGACAACGTGCAGCAGTGCTACTACGTGCGCCGCTCGCTGATAAAGGTGATGGCGGATGCGCCCATGTTCCGCCGTCCGATCAGAAGGGATGCATACGAGGAAGCCCTGTACGAGTTGCCCATCAACGTTATCGGTATGAACGGCAAGCCGTTCCCCGAATCCTGGCGATATGTGATGAAGTCGGTTTTCGAACACAAATCGACAACGCTCTATATCAAGCGTTATTTCATCCGGAGAGAAGCCTATCAGAATGCTATTACAAAGCTGGAAAGGCTGAACAGCGAGAACAAACTGCTGATGGACATTACCGACGAGGATATAGAAAAATATATCAAGCAGAATTCGAAGAATATTTCGCAGCAGCTTATGGCCGACTTGATTATTGGCACATGGCTGATGGAGGGTGAGAATAAGGATACCATAGCCTTTCATGAGGACAACACTTTCGAAAGGATTTGGAGCATTAGGTATGATGCGATGCTTCCACTCGAAGTGGAGCAGAAAGAGGTCTTCATATTTATGCCTGCGACCATACGCACGAAAGGACAGTGGAAACTGGACGGCGACACGCTAAGAAGAGAGTACGATTTCAGCACGGCAGAGATGCTTTCGTTTGACTTTGACACGAGCAGTTTCCCGCAGTCGGCTTTGGAACGCATGAAAGACTATCTGAAGATTCAGAAAGAGGAGGCGAGGGAAACCATCTTGGAGTCATTCAGGCATCGGGAGGACACGAAGAGTGAAAATGTTGTCTCGTTTGACAGGAGCGGCAACACGATGATGTTTACCTTTGAGGAAACAACTCCTGATGGCAAAAAACAAACGGATTCTCAACAATTATACAGGAAACCAGAATAAGATTTTAACTCAACTTGCGAAAGTTGAGTACATAACTAATTGGTTTTATGGCGCAAAGGTAAGAAATTGAAGTTTCGGATGTTCATTTTTAACAACGAATATAACGAATATAACGAATGAAACGAAATATGCAGATAGAAAACGTTACACGAAGCACCTTCTGTGCAACGAATATCACGAATACCATCCGGATGGCATTCGTGAAATTAGTTGCCGCTTGCGGCTTCGTGAAATGCACTTCCTTTCTGGATGGAAAAATTAGTTTCATTCGTTATATTCGTTGTTGAAAATAAGCATATAGGAACTCCCGAAAGTTAAGTAAGAAAAATTCTCAATTCTACCAAGAAAAATTCTCAATTCTAAAAAATCTTCCGCATTCCATCAGAACACGGAAGACTTTTAATGTCAACTCTCAACTCTCAAATCTCAACTGTCAATTGTCAACTGTCAACTCTCAACTGTTCACCCCCTTTGGGGGTTGGGGGGCTCAAACGCCAGCACATACCCTTTCTTTATTTCCTCCTTCCTGATGAGGTCAGCACACTTGTTGCCGTTCTCCACCAGCGCCATTGCTCGGACGAGTTCGCAAGCCCAATAGACATCATCGTCTTGGAGGCTGCCGACGTTCAGGATGAAATTGGGTGGCACCCCCATCTCCTCGCACACAAAGCCGATGTATGCCCGTGTCTGGTTCTCGCTCGGAGGTGCCCACCGCTCAATGATGGTGCGCACGGAATAGCGGTTGTACTTCACTCTATACGTCCTCAGCAGTCGGAAAGCAGCACGATAGCCCCACTCCATTGCCTTGAACTGATAAAAACTCTTGTCGTTCTGCACTTTCAGCAGACCCTTCCACTGATCCTTACCCTTGCGGATATTCAGCGGATTACAATTTCTTATTCCTCTTGGTATCATAATTTTCATCTTTCAACTTTCAATTTTCAACTTTCCAAATGTCAAAAGTGAGTAAGTTGTAAGTGAGTAAGTGAGTGCTTTATGGCAACTCACTCACTACTTTCTTATACAAGCCATACTTCACTTTTTTCACCATACCGTCTTCCTGAAAGCGGATGATGGCACGCGAAGCAGCCTGTTGGGAGCAGCCAAACACATCTATGAACTGCTGCGTCTTGAACTCGTCGGGCAACTTGCGGAAGCATTCACTATAGCGGGTGCTGCGTTTCCTGACAACGAACTCCTTGTTCTGGTCGGCGTAGTAGTTGAAGGCCATTTCGCCAAAGAAGAACTGCTGGCACTTGTACTGAATCTCCATCGCGAGTCTGCAGAGCTGCTTGTCCCTCTCATCCATCGTCAGCGTCTTCTTTTCTTGCCACTCATCCCAATGACGCATCAGGATAAAGGGCAACGAAATGCCGATTCCGTAATACGGGATTCGCTTCAGCAGCGTTCTGTCCGCCTTGTCGTCGTTGAACTCCGCAATCTCCAGACGGCTGCTTTGCCAGTCGTAGGTCTCGTCGTTCAGCGGTTCGATGGGCAATTCGCCCTCCACCTTATCGAGCCGGTAAGCCCAAGTCTTCAGTTCCTCATTGGCATCAGGGTTCACCTGCTGGTGTCGCTTTGCCAATCCCTTGTCGGGCAGAGGAATCACAGCCAGTCGGGTACTCATGCCCGTACCGAAATTCCGTTGATTCACCTTGCGGTGCAAAGCGTATGGCGTGCCTGTATAGATGAAGTTCCAGAACACATTGAACATACCCGTCACACTTTCTTGGTTGGCATACATCTGACCGTCCTCCTCATTGTGAAACGCCTTCAACTCCAAGATCTCGCGGTCTTTCCAGTCACCGCCCTTGTTCTGCTTCGTGACGTTATCCAGTTCCGCATCAAACGAGAACATGTGCAAATTCAAGGGCTGTCCCTGAACAGTCTCAACAGCCGCATTCATGTGGCGGATAAACTCACCCGTAGCCGTTCTGGCAGGATGCACCCTGATGCCCACCACTGGTCTTTTCAGCGCATCGCCTTTCTGGGCTTTCGTTGATGTGGTGCGCTCCGTTCTGCCCTCCTTATAGCGGTTCACCTCGTCAATGAGGCACTTGTCAGCCTGAATCATCGGGTCGGCAATCTTCTTGTAGAACTTCTCCACAATGTTCTTACCCGCACCCGGGTCACCAATAATGAAGATGCAATAATTCAGACGACGCACAATCTCCGGCTCATACCAGAAATGATAGAAAGCTCTCGTCATCAGCGTCCCGAACAAAGCCCCAGAGGAGAACCACACCGCAGGCAGCTTGTGAGGATGCACATTCAGGAACAGCTCCTTCATGCAGGGATAGTGCTTCGCCATTTCTGTTAATTCTTCTGCCCACACATCCAAAGGAAGCACACCGTAAACATCTTCCGAGTTGACAGTTGACAGTTGAGATTTGACAGTTTTTTCGACTCCAGCAGCGATGAGGGCTTCTTTCATCCTTTTGGGAACACCCTTCAGGAACTCGTAGCCTTGAGCACTCTTCACCGTTGCTGCCACATCTTCATTGCGTTCGTCAATGATTTCCTGCACAAAGGGCGTTTGACGGAGAATCTGCTCTATCAACACGGCATCGTTATCCGTGATGTACCGCAGGTGGTCAGCCAACACCAACGACGTGCGATGCCTGTCACCAGGCTCCACCTTCTTGTCGCCCAACCACGCCTCCACAATCTTCGAATAGGGAACACCGTGATAGAGACCCTCTCTGTCCTGCGGACATCTCCCCCGTGGAGGGGGAGAGCCATCCGGCTTGTTTGTCATTGGAGAACTTGCCGCATGGTCTCCCTCGCCCTCTATGGGATAGGGTTGAGGAGAGGGACTATTCTTTCCCTGATGATACTCAGCATCATACTTCTCACCGAAGGCATCGTCCTGATACGAAATCAGTCTTTCTTCATCAATAAAGATAATATCCTCACTCGTGGTCAGGAACGCGCCTCTGCTGGCATCCTTGCAGCTTTCATCGGGATTCAGTCCCAACTTCTTCGAGAACACCATCTGGTTGTCAATCAGGTTGCCCACGTTGGCATCAGCCATAAAGACCACCTTCAATCCGTGTCCCGAAGGAGTGACGTACACAAAAAGTATTCGCTTTTTGTCCTCTTCAGACAACCGTGCGTAAGCTTCATCCCAGATATCCCTCAGCGAACGCTTCGAGTTAGGGTTATCGTTAGGGTTAAGGTTAAGGTTAGGGTTATCGTTAACCTCATCCACGTGGTCAAAGTCAATCACGCACAATCCGTTCAGGCGACAATGCTTCTGATTCCTCCAAGTGCCCCGTTTCGTGGTTTTCTTGCCCGTTTGTTTATTCTCGAACACCTTGTCCGATTCATCATACGTAGCGATGAAAATCACGAAAGGCAGCGACTTCTTCCTATTGTCGTAAGTGGTCTTGTCGCCCTTGGCAAGTGCCTCCCTTGCCTCCTTCACTTTTCTGAAAGTTTCAGGCGCCGTGATGAGCGCCCGAAACTGTTCCTTAGTTACAGCTTCAGTTGGCAAACCGAAGCTTCGTTGATAACAAAACATTGCTCCAATTCTTTAATTTAATTTGCAACTTTCAATTTTCAACTTTCAATTAAATAAGGTTGATTTTGTCCACATAAATCGTGGTCGCCTGCATGTGCTCACCCGTCTGCTGCGAGTTCCATTCCCTCACCACCATCGAGCATTGCACCTTGTACAGGTGTTGGGGATCCAACTTCGGGCAGTTCACAGCCCTCTCACCCGTGATTTCACCCAGGAACGTGTCAGTGCCGTCCGTCAATCTCAACGTCACAGAGTTGATCGTCCTTTTAGTCCCCGTCTTATTGTCCGTGTACTCGCGCGTCACCAGCGCACTCTGATTCAGTATTCTTACTATTCTTTCCATAATCTTCATTTCTTTAACCTATAACCTTTAACCATTAACCTTTAAAAATTTATTCGCAATCGCCTTCGCCTGTCTCACCAGCTGCTGCGGCAGTTCCAGCACTCGTTCCTCGCTCATCGAGAACACGAAGTAGTACCTTCCGTTCTGCCCTAACGACAGCGAACTGTTGTCGTCGCGGAAGAGTGCCTTGTTGCGGATGCGCTTCGGCTTCTCCGTCATGTAGAGATTTCCGTCTCTCATGCCCTGTACCTTGAAGATGCCCTCAAAAGGTTCCATCTCCATGTCCTCGCAGCACTCGAAGTCGAGTGTCCTGAGTTCTGTTGTCAACTTGCCGAGCACCATCAAGCCCTCGACCATTACCTGTTTCCCAATCAATTTTCCAGTTCTTGTTTTCATATTTTTTAATCTGGATGATGTGTATGATTTCAGCCTGTTCCTTATATCGTTTTCCTTGAATGTGATGCAAAGTTCGGAATATTATCTTAATGGGAATTAGCTTTCAGAGTGGGCTTCCCGTACTTTCCCGTCATATCCCGAAGAATCCCGTCATGTCCCGAAATCCCCCTACGACAAGGCACAAAAAAAGCATCAGAACTTATCTGATGCTTAATAACAACCCACGATGTCGTGGTCTATTTCAAATAGCTATTATTAAAATGCTTTTCACTATATCCTTCACCCGTTGACATTCCCAATCGAACCAACTCATTATACATGACGGTAGAACTCGGAGGCAACATGACTTTGCCCTTCTGCTTCAACTCTTTCAAGTAGGAACATATCTCCGGAACCCTTTGGTGAATCACCAATCGTTTTATAGCATCGTGAATACGCCAAGCCTCATCATCTTCAATTTCAGGGTGAATGAAATGAAAAAGTTCTTCATTCCGCTCTTGGCTGTCTGAGTCGGATTGCTGTCGCTTTCCCGATTCTGCAACATCCACATTCTGCACAGGCGACTGATTCACCGTAGCACCTGGCATCGCAAACACACATCCGCTGATAGGACCGTTGAATACATGACAATTCTCATTCGTCTGATATATTGTGGAATCTTTCAATTCCAATTTCTTTTCCTCATTCTTCATTGTTTGTTCCTCCACCATTAAATTCTGAATCCGTTATCGAACCATTGAAAATCTGGCTATTTGTGATTTTTTGGACAATCTTCTTTGTCCCCTTCTTTTTCTTCTCCTTGCCCTCAATCCAAGCATCCAGTTCTGCATCAGCATCACTACGTCCCACCTTGATCATAATCTGCCGAATCACATCTGCCTTCTTACGATCGTGCTTATAAACATGCTTTGTCTCTTCCACGATTCTCTTCACAAAGTCATTCACCTTCTCTTCCGCACTTTCTTGTGCACTACCCGTCAGCTCCAACACCACTAAACACGACAACACCCTCCGTACATCCTTACGCGAAGGTAACATGCCATAGAGCACGCGGACAAACTGCGCCGGATTACTGTTCCATAGCGTCAACAACCCCTTCGGCAACCGCTCCGCCTCTGCACGCACTTCAGCCAATCCTGCCGCCTCAACCGTCAACATCAACGCCTCACGAGATGTCGGCAATTCAGCCTTCATCCACTCCCCCAACTTCTCCATCCAATGGTCACCACCCATCAGGCGCGACATCTCACGCACTCGCTCTGCCCCCTCTTGCAGACGAGCATCCGTCGACTGTCCGAGACTTTGCTCCACCTTGCGACGGAACTGCAAACCTTCCCCAGAAATATCGTAATAAGCAGTGTTGCAATACACCTCTACCAATTCCAACACCTCCTTTACATCATCCTCCGAGAGACCTTCCGAAGAATCATCCAGCAACGCTTCCAACTCCTCCTCCAGGAAAGCCAACTTCCGCTCCTCAGCACGTTCAGCCAGCAGAGGTCCCGAATACGTCCATCCATCCAACCCACTCGCAACCGTTTCCTCTTGATGCAAATATTGCGCCTCCACTTCCGCCAACAGCGAGTACTCCTGTGTACTCACAATGCGTCCATGCAGCACCCTCTTCTCTCCGCCTCGCAAAGCTGACCACGCCAACTCCAAATCCAGTCGTGCAACCACACCCACACATTCACCACCCACGTAAGCCTCCACAGCTCGCACATCCTCACACAACTGGGCAGGACGCAGCACAATGCGCCTCCCCACAGCCGTCTGCAGGAAAGCCTCTCGCCGCTCCGCGATATCGTGGTGCGTCAAACCCTGAATGTGTAGTTGAACAGTAGGCATAGTTAAAGGAAATAGATTTTGAGCGCAAAGGTACAAAAAATCCCGATCCTTTTGCAAAGAACGGGAAGTTTTTTGAGAAATATAGTATCAATCTTCTAAGAACGGTAATCGCTCTTCGATTTCTTCTCGACAAACAAAGCAATCCATCTGGGTATCTTCTGCCTTAACAATGTCAGGTATCTTCCTTTTGTATGTAGCAAACGTCTTGATGTCCTCAATATCTTCACGACGCGCCTTGCTTATAGCCACAAACTCCTCTTCACGTTCTATGCCGAGAAATCTCCGTCCTAATAAGTTTGCAGCAATTCCTGTTGTTGAAGAACCAGCAAAGGGGTCAAGCACCCAAGCACCAGGCTTTGTTGAAGACATGATAATACGACTTAACAAGCCAAGCGGTTTCTGAGTTGGATGCTTTGTGAAAGTCTTTTCCCATGAAGCAATGGCTGGTAACCGCCACACATCTGTCATCTGTTTGTCTTCATTGATGTGCTTCATCAACTCATAGTTATAATAATGTGCCACCTTCTCTTTCTTTCTCGCCCAAATGATGAATTCCGTTGAATAGGTGAAGTAGCGGCACGAGATGTTTGGTGGTGGGTTTGTCTTTGCCCAGGTGATAACATTCAGGATTTTATACCCCAACTGAGTCAGGCAATTGGCAACAGAAAAGATATTATGATATGTGCCAGAAATCCATATCGTACCATTATCCTTCAATTTCTCACGACAAAGCGACAGCCATTTCAGGTTAAAGGCATTGATGTCATCCTGAGACATGCTTTTATCCCAGTCACCTTTATCTACACAAACCACCTTTCCGCTCTGCACGCTGATGCCACCACTCGATAGGAAGTAAGGAGGGTCGGCAAATATCATGTCGAACTTGAATTTGAACTGTGGAAGCAATTCAAACGTATCGCCATGAAGCAGGTTAAAATCATGGGTTGGAGATTTGTAATAGGCTTTTAGCATCCTTTCAAGAGTTTAATGAAGGAAGTAATATTGGTGAGGTTGTACACGCTTGGAATAGCATTATATGCCTCTTCCAACTTGTTGCGTGCAGATTTCCAACCAATACCATCTGTAATCCAAACAAATTCAAACCCATTTACAGAATTCACTTTGGGCGCAAGATCTGTGTAAGCGCGAGCTACCTCGTTGAGTTTCGAGCCACCACCACTATAAAAATTCACTTCGATGAGATATTTCTTTGCTGATGTCTCAATATAAAAGTCGAAACGCTTCTCGTCTGTACCAAGCACAGAAAGCTTTGGAAACTCTGAAGAATAGACTTCTTGACGGAATTTAATACCATTATCCTTGAAAATCCTTGCCACTGTATTCTCCATGATATGTCCACTACGATTTTTGCGGGCATTGGTGTCAAGCCCAGTCTCTATTCCAAACACATAATCTACAAGGTTCTTGATGCGGCGAGAATAGAAAATCTCTGCAAGACCAGTTTCACGTAAGAATTCTACAACCTTAGTTTCTGACTCGAAAAAGCTTTTCAGCAACACCACATTACCCTTGCTATCCACTACAGGTTTCTTGCCTTCGTCTCTTACAGCAATCAAGATACCAAGTACCTCAAACACTTTAGGGTCGCGTTGCCATATTTCAGACACACCTTTTTCTAAGTCCTCCTTACCAATGAGATAATTGAGTGTGTTCAGGCTCATTTCCACTTCTGCCACATTTGCAGAAATCTTGTCGAAATCGCAGAAGAAATCCAGTGTCTGGTTTGTCTCTTGTAGTTGAGACATGAAAAGATTAAAGTCTTTACTCATAGTTCTTGATAAGTAATTCGGTTAGTTTTCCACGTTTATTTGGATTTGCATTGATACAGCGTGATGCATAAACACGCTCAATGCGATAATCTCTATATAATTCTTCGAAGAAAGTATCCTCAGGATTCTTGGCTGAGCAATCTGCATTGCTTTCCATCCAAAGGCATCCCCTTTCAGAGAGTTGATGACAAAAGGCTGCAAGTGCTCGTTGGTCATCATCATTGAAATCACCTTTAGAATACGAGGTGAAGCTGGACGTAGCATCTAAGGGGCGATAAGGAGGGTCGAGATAAACGAAAGTGAGTTCATCAACATATTGTAAGGTCTGAGCATAATCACCTTGATAGATTTTCACATCCACTGATTGCAAGAGTTGGCTATCTGCTCTCAATACCTCAGCATTGCAGATTGTCGGATTGGCATATCTGCCAAAAGGAACATTGAAGAGTCCTCTTTTATTCACTCTGAACAGACCATTAAAACAGGTCTTGTTCAGGAACATCAGTTGTGAGGCTCGTTCAATACTTTCTCCTACATGCTGATTGTATCGCTCTCGAATCTCATAGAATAATTGGCTCCGTTCGTTTTGGTCAGAAAGATTCAAATACGCTCTCTCTATTTTCTCAAGATTGGTGATTAATGCTTCAACATCATCTTTGATAATCCGATAGGTAAGTATCAAGTCCTCATTGACATCGTTGATGACAGCTTTCCTTATGTTGCCAAAATGCTGCAACACATAGAATAACATTGCTCCACCGCCAACAAACGGCTCAATGTATGTAAATGAACCTTCTCTGATTCTGTCTGGTAGATGTTCTGACAATTGACTTAACAATTGTCCTTTGCCTCCAGCCCACTTCAAAAATGGCTTTGCTTCTGTGCTCATTGCTCTTTTGTCTCTTGGCGTGGACAAAAGAAAGCGTACCCTCCTCCAGTTCACCTCTTAACGAAGGCCGTCCACCACAGAAGCCCATACAGAGAGGTGAAAGGAAGGGGTACGCCTATAAGAATAGGCGTATCCGCATTCCCCAGAGACTCTCTGTAACTACTGTTAGTTTGGTGGACTGTTTTCGTTAAAAGTCTCTTAGAACTTAGATACTGCTATCTAATTCCACAAAATTTGCCAACGCTCATAGTGAGCAATAAGCAGGTGCAAAGTTAAGCAATTATCTCAATAAACAAGCATCCCACTCATGCTTTTTCACCTTTTCACGCTGATTTCTGTTGCTATGTAGTCAGAAGCATCCAGAATAATGCCGCCATCTCGATACATTTGCCTCACCTTCTCAACTGCAACTCCTTCACTTTCAGCTTCAGCCTCGATAATGCGACTCAACGTTTCCGTTATTTCTATTCTATACTTCTTCATACAGTATGCAAAGTAACATAAAAACAATGAGAAAAAGACCATTTGATCATTTATTAACAAAAAGAACTCAAGTGATCTAAACTTTCTAAATTCGATCTAAATAGATCTAAATGATTTGTTCTTCCCATAAGGATCTCCGACCTTTGCGGAAAAAATGAGTAATCCTGCATTTATGTCCGTCTGCTTCGAAGGGGAAAGACGTGAATTGAGGTCGCTATATAGTAAAATGAAGCGACTACAAGAAAGGAAGAAACCGCTGGTGGAAAACGGGTTCTATTATCCAACACGGTGGTTGGGCAATTTGGTAACAAGGCTCGGAGGCGACACACGCGAAGTGTATTGCCGAGGAACTTGGAGTGACCTGAGGCTATCTGAAAAATGCCTTTCTTTCTTCACGGAAACAGCTTGGCAGCCACCAGTCACCCTGCTCAAACTGATACAGAAGTGCTATCCCTCGGTGAGTTTTTACTTTGAGGCAGAGGGAGATGATTGGGATACATATCTGACGAATGATGCGGAAGGAAAGTATTTCTCCAGCCGGTATATCGTTGACTGCGAACCAGATATGGAGTATTTTGATACGATAGAGGAGGCCAGTAACTACCTATCTGCTTGCATAGGCAAACCCGTTGCCGCCACTTGGCAATCTTTGAATGAAGCGACAGATGAATGGAACGATGAACATCCAGATACCGACTGGGCTATCAATGTCAAGCAGATAGAAGTCGTCAGTAACGATGATTTGTGAGTATTTAACGGTTTGTCCGCAAGAAGCTGGTTTGGCAGTAATAAAAACGCCTCCAACTCTGATGATTCGGGGAATGGAGGCGTAAGGGGTATTATATGTACAACATCATTTCTTTAAAGTCGGCAAGCTTGATGATTTTTTGGCTTCCTTGCGGGCATCCTGAAGTATCTGACCAGAATAGTACGAATAGGCAGCCTCTTCAGCACGTGCACGCTCTGGGGTTCCCTCTTTGCCGAACTTGGCATCGAGCACTACATCGTAGTCAACGATTTTATGATTGTTTGTCTGCATAATATGCCTCCTTTATTTTTAATGCCTTTTCTATTTCACCTTGTGGAGTCTTTTGAGTCTTTTTCTGGAATCCATTGAAAAGCACCACAATTTCTCCTTCGTCAAAGATAAAAAACACACGGCCCCTGAACCGATTTGGGTCAGAGGCCGTAGGGTTGGGTCACTTAAAATACAACCTTTTTGCCATCCTTGATGTACACGCCCTTCGTGTCGGGTTTACCCTCCAGACGGCGGCCGCTCAGGTCGTAATATACGTCCTCTGCATCGTCTGCTTCCACGGTCGAGATGGCAGTTGGCAATTCTGGTTGGACATCAGCCTTTCCTCCCTGTTCTTTGCTGGTCAGCAGGAACAGCTGGCCGCCATAGAATGGGTTGCAGGTGCCGAAGTAGAGACCTTCTTCGGTTGAAAGGAACGATGGGCATCCGTAGTTGTACTTGTCGTCGAATCCTGTGCGGGTGATGACCTCGAAGTTTTCACCGTCGGCTGTGCGGATGAGGTCGAAGCCCCATTCGTTGGTCATCACAGCGTGGTTGATGTAGAGATACATTTCTGCACCCTTCAGGTCAATCTTGTTGGAGATTTCGGTCGCTGTCTCTTGCACCTTTTCCAGAGCGGCAAGCAGCATCTTGCTCTCGATGTCTTCACCTGGCATTGCTGCGATTCTGGCTGCTACGATTAAGATTTCAATTTTCACCGCAGCATCCACGAAAGTAGCCAACCTCTCATAGTTGATATACTTCCTGACGGTCTCCTCGTCCACCTGCTCCTCCTCTACGAATTGCTCGAGGATATTCTTCAGCTGCTCCAGATGTTCTTTCAGTTTCTCGAAATTTTCAGAGGCCTTGTTGGCTGCAAGAAGCTTGAGCGCCTTGTTGATGTACGCAAGCTTGGTCGTGCGCTCGACAAGGCTCATTCTGAAGAAGCTTCCGTTGGTGAGTTGGGTCATGTAGTTGTAGAAGATGCCTGCGTCCATCGTGGCGATGTAGAGCTGTCCGTCATATTCGCCCATGCGCCGCACTCCTTAAACTTGCCTGTGGCGTCGTCGAGTTTCCACACACGCTGAGGGTTTTGCAGCGAGTTGTACATATAGCTGAGGTAGTCGCTGGCTTTCACGTCCGCTCCCTTCAGTTGCTGGAGGATGCCGACAAAGGCCTGAGCCTCGCCGCCGAAAGCATGGTCGAAGTCGTAGGCATAGAGCTCGCCGTTGAACTCGAAGACGCTGCCGATGAGAGAACGCATGGTGCCAGGTTGTCCGCCTCTGGTCTTGGAAAGGCCAGGATTGTTGATGCCGTTGTTCAGACCAGCCACTTCTTCCCAGTGCCAGCCATAGTCATTGGCGCTCTCGCCATCCTGTGCAGGACGTCCCTTGAAGATGACGAAGCCAGCCATGCTGGGCGCTGTGGCGTAGATGTAGCCGTTGTGCGAAGCCAGTTCCCAGAAGGGGGCACCAGCCCAACTGCTGTGGATGGGGTCGTAAGGAATGTCGCCGAAGTCCTTGTAATCGGCCACGCGTTCCCACACGGTGTCGTCCTCATTGCTCTTGCGGAGGACTGCCATCTTCGAAATGGGCTCCTCATCACCGTCATACACGCAATTGGCACGCATAGCGGTGCAGCCAGTGGTCTGGAAGACCTTGGTGAAGTTGCCGTCCTTGTCAAGTTTCAGAATGTACTGTACGACGGAGGGGTCGGCCGAGTATGAACCGAAATAGACATTGCCGCCGAAGGTGACAGCCATACGCTGGTACTCCGCATCCTCGCCTGTCCACACCACCTTGAATCGGCCAGTCTTGCGGTTGTAGCAGATGATGTTGGCACCCTCGTTGGCATCGTTGCGCATGATGTCGCCGTTGGTCACAGCGTCAATCATCGTCCAGAAAGCGTCCATCGACATGCCTGACGCGCCGCAGATGGACTCACCATAGAGATTCACCAGCGCACTCGCAATGTTGCGGGCTGTAGCGATATAGATTTCATCGCCACGCTCCGCCAAACGCCACGTGTAGCTGTTCTGACGGTCGCCACCAGCGACGAGACCGTCCACCTCGCGCTCACCGTGGAAGGGGTTGGAAATCTTCCTTACGGTGTAGTCGCTACCTTCCCAAACCTGGGCATTTGCGCCGATAGGGAGCGCAAGCAGCAAAGAAAGTAATAATGTTTTCATGCAGATAATGATTTAGCGATTAATAATTGGGTTAAAATATCATAGGTTACGATCGTATCATCTTTGGTTTTCATCTACAAATATAGTTTTTTTATATTTATGCCCTTGTCGTTTAACAAAAATTAACCTCCAAAAACATAAAAAGAGTCAAATATTTCCCGAACTTACTCACTTACAACTTACTCACTTTTGACATTTAGGTTTTTAATATTGATAGGAAGGAAGGTGCCAACAAGGGAGTAGATTACAAATGTATATTCAAAAAATTATTAATATTATATATTATATATTATATAATATATAATATATAATATTAAATTTCC
>CADCIO010000060.1:13596-16324 GCA_902801475.1 uncultured Bacteroidales bacterium | reverse complement strand
CGAATCACATGTTTATTATTGGAACCAATTATTGGCAATTATTGGTAATTATTGTTTATCCCAGCCTCAGCAGGAGGCGCAGGAGCCAGCCCATCAGCGACTATTCGCCGTCATCAATCAGCGTGCCGTTGCCGCCTCCATTGTCGTTCGAGCCGCCGCCGTTCTGACCGCCGCCATTGTCATCCAGTTCGGGGTCATCAATGAGCGTGCCATTGCCGCCGTTTTCAGTGCCGCCACCCTGCTCAGTGCCGCCACCTTGCTCAGTGCCGCCGCCTTGCTCAGTACCACCACCTTGCTCAGTGTTGGTTCCACCGCCGTTTTCCGGTGTGGTTCCACCATTTTCCGTCTGCCCATTATTCGAAGAGGAAGAGCCTGAGTTGCTTCCGCTGCTGATGTAATACAGCTTGGCGCGATCCTCGATGCTGAGCAGCACGTTGATGAGTGCAGTGAGTTCGGCGCTCGGCTGGAGCACTGCCAGTGCGTTGAGGATGTCGTAGGCACGGCGGATGGCGGCATCGGTCACCTTGCGGGCCTCAGCCAGTTCGCCCTTCACCTTGGCGCTCTCCGTATCGACGCGGACGGTCACGAGCTGCAGCACCTTCTCGGCTTGCAGGTTCGCCTTCTCTATCCATGGACGGATGCCCAGCGCGTCGAGGTCGTACTTGTCGGGCGTGGTCCACTCGCGATACATGTTCACCGTCTTGCGGGCCTCAGCCTCGAAGCCGTCGGAGGTCGAGAACTGGAAGTCCTTGTACACCTGCACGGCCATTTCAGCCTTGCGGCGCAGGGGCTCGCTGTCGGGCAGGTAGAGGAAGCCGTTCAGGATGGCACGGCTGGCGCTCATGTACTGATCCTCCAGGCGATCCTCCTTCTTCAGGTCGTCGCTGGCGAAGTCCTTGCCGCTGAAGCGCTTGTAGGCGATGTCCTCGGCGGTGCGGGCTGCTGTCACAGCTGCGAACGCCTCGACCAGCATCGAGTTGTCGGTCTGGAAGGCAGTGAAGCGGTCGCAGATCTGCTGTGTCACGCCGTCGTGGTTCGCCACAGACAGACGAGACAGAAAACTTGTCGTCAATGTTTTTTGAGCCATAATGTCAATAGGTTTAGTAGTAAAAGTAGTTGCGCTGTCCTCAAACATTCCCCCTCTGCGTCTCCAGCGCATTGAGCCGCACGGTGGGTATTGGGTCGCTGACTGTCCAGCCAGCCATTTGTCATCATTCAGAAGCCACGCTGACCGCTCAGCCAGCCACTTGTCGTCAATCATTGCCTCCTCTGAGCGCTCAGAGGCACCGTTGTAACCGTTCAGAAGCGTCGCTGACCACTCAGCGTGCCGCTTGTCACCATTCAGAAGCGTCTCTGGGCGCCCAGCGTGTCGCCTGTCACCAAGCAGCAGCATCACTGAGCGCCCAGAGGCCTTACTTGTCGTTTAGTTTCCTATCACTATTTTCTTGCCGTCCATGATGTAGATGCCCGGCTCGGTGGGCTTGCCGTCGAGACGCATGCCGTCAGGCTAATCAGCACGTTCCATCACCACCTCGTAGGTGTAAAATTCACCGGTCAAGAGGTCGGAGCGGCCCATCGTGTAGATGTAGGGATGTCCATCGACGGTGGCGCTGAGGATGACGTTGTCGTGCACAGAGCCAGGCAGCACCACATAGAGCACGCCCTTGCCGTTGGTCGTGTAGGTGGAGGCAGGGATGCCGCTGAGCCTGACCCAATAGTCTGGATTCCACCAACTGTCGGGCGTCCAGCCCTTCGAGCCTCTTATCACGTCGAACTTGGTGGGGCAGAGCAGGTTGCCGGCTTCGTCCTTGAGCGTGAACCTCACGATGGACTGCCAGTTCTCGAAGTCGGTATCAAGCTTGATGCTATGGGGGTCAACGAAGTCGAAATCCATGAGGCAGTCGGAAATGCCGGCGATGTTATACTTGCTTGCAATGGTCTTGGGGGTGCCGTCCTGGTTGTCGTATCTGGAATAATCGGGATCGTCAAAGACGTCCTCATACCAAGCAGTGGGCACATAGTGATAATAAAAGCGTATCCTTGTAAGCGTCGTGATTTTGTCCACATCTACCGTGCCTTTCAACGTGCATTCCCTGCCGTCGTTCCTGACGTTCATGACCTTCAGCGTGCCGGAGTAGTTGACGCCCCTGACGGTGACCTCGTCGCCCTCCGTCCACTTGGGGTTGATCACCATCTTGTCCGCCTCGCTGAGGGCGTCGGACGATTTCGCGCGGATGGTGTAGGCGCTCCTCTTCGCCTCAATGGTCATATTGTACCCCTTCGTTTCCTCCTCAGCCTGATGCTTCTTCGTGGCGTCATCATCGTCGTCGCTCGAGCAGGCGGCGAACAATCCAGCTCCCATCAGGCAGAGCGCCGACAGGAGTATTGAATGTAATGTTGTTTTCATGATTGAATTGTTGTTATTGAATTGTGATCGTGATTTCGGGTGCAAAGTTACGAACTTATTTTCAATTACAAAACAATCGGGAGGAAAAACTTGGCGTTCGTCCTCCCGATGTGTTTTATACATTTATATATTATTCGTGCGGATTCGACGGATCCGTGTTCGTTTCTATTTCAACACCTTCTCGATTTCCTGCATCATCGCTTCCACGCTATCCCAGCCGCCGTGCCAACTCTGACGTCGGCATCTTGGCATACAGCCGCCTGATTATCGGCCCGTCCACAGCCTCGCGAAACCGCCGAACGAGCCGTCCTTTTCCGTTAC
>CADCIO010000060.1:0-13534 GCA_902801475.1 uncultured Bacteroidales bacterium | reverse complement strand
GTCGTACCTTTGCACCGTGAAAGCCCGCCAGGACGCTCGGACGATGCGCCTGTGTGCGGCTCATTATTTTTTTGTTATCATGACACATTTCGTTAATGGCGATAATGCCAGTTTTATGTATTTGCTGAAGGGATGGCAAAGCAGTTCCGCTTCGGAGGACGTGGCCTTCTACTTTTCCTCGAAGTGGAAATGGCTGGCAAAGGTCCTCCCGCCGCTTACTGCTGCGGGGCTCGTGGGCGCGTTCATCATGTTTGTTCTTGTTGCCGTGCAGGACTTGCGGAGCAGGGGCGAGATCCGCTGGGGGGAAATCCTTCCCATGCTGTCATTCCCCATCATTCTCTTCTACATCATGCTGCCTGTCACGTACTATCATTCTTTCATCAAGCCTCGAAAGATGATGCGCAAGGTGGATGAGTTCATGGCGACGTATCTCCCCGACATCGTGCCCACTTCGGAGATATGGCCTGACAAGAAGGAGTTCGAGTGGAAGGGGACGCTCTTTGCCCTGTGGTATTACACCGGTCGCGAGCGGAAATATCCCGACAAGCAGACGCCGTTGGTGAAAAAGGAGCGAGTGGAAATCATCATGCGCTTTGAGCCGGAAGAGAATGCGAGGATTTTCGATGAGAAGGGGGGATATGCGGAGGAGTTTGTGAGCGAGTTCGTGGCTTTCTGCAAGGACAAGCCCGCTTGTCATGACATTGCGATGAGCGGGAAAACGCTGCGTCTGAACCTGGACTGGAAGGCGTTCAGGGAGTCGCCGTACGACCTGGGCACGTCGCTCGACATGCTCATCTACATTGCAAAGCGGTTTCATCTGGTGCCCATGTCGGACAGGCTGGGGAGAGCCGTCGCTTCTTACGCATAAAAAGATTCGGGAGGATGCTGAGCGCGTCCTCCCGATGTTTTATACATTTATATATTATTCGTGCGGATTCACACTCTGCAAATCGAAATAGAGCAAGCGAGTGTCGGCTCCCTCATCGGTCTTGGAGAGGGGAAGGAAGCCTTGCTTGTAGTAGAACGGCAGGGCGTCAGCGTATGCATCGACGGTGATGAATCGGCAACCTGCCTTGCTGTCGTTGCGGTAAGATGCAATGATCGTCCTAATAATCATTGAGCCGATGCCCTCTCCGCGGCAGGATTTACTCGTGGCCAGACGGCATATCTTCAGGGCGGGATAGCTCTTGAACATCTTTCCTTGAGCGAAGAACTGTTTGCGAAAACGGTTGTAGGCGGAGTTACTGGGGAAGTCAGTCAGGGAAATGCGGTCGTGGGCAAGACTGAAATAGCCGAACACTTCACCCGTGATGCTGTCCTCCCAGACATAACTCGTGGCAAGACGCACGCGATAATACAATGGCGCGTCTGTGAGGATGAAGTCGTTCAGGTCTTCATCGCCACAGTCGAATGCCAGCACCTTGTCATTCTCTCCAAGCCGACGCAGCTGTAGGTTTTCTTTGTTCATGTCTTAGAAAGAGCAGTTTACACATCGTGAACGCATAAACTCATAGTCGCGCTGCATGCTTTCGAGCCATTCACGCGAAACAGGTTCTGGATTCATCATGCGCGTCTCGAACTTTCGCGCTTCCTCACCGTAGAGGATAGGGGTTTCTTTGATAGGTCTTGCCATAATGATGAGTCTTTAGAATGTTTTCGGGGGCAAAGATAAGTAATTCTCCCCAAACAAAAAAACAAATCCACACAATATATTATTATTCACGCCGATTCGTGCCGATTCGTGCCGATTCGTGCCGATTCGTGTCGATTCGTGTCGATTCGTGTTGATCCGTGTTGATTCGTGTTCGCTTCTATTTCAACACCTTCTCGATTTCCTGCATCATCGCTTCCACGCTATCCCAGCCGATGATGGCTTTGACGAACTTGCCTTCGCGGTCGTAGATGAGGTAATGTGGGATGGCATTGTCGTAGTCGGGGATTTGCATGGCCTCCATCTTGTCCTTGGGCACGATGTAGTGGTCGCCGGCATGCTTGGCGACGTATTTCACCCACTCATTGCTATCGCTGCTGGTGTTGGTGATGTAGATGAAATCGACGCCCAGCGTGTCGCCTGTCACCAAGCAGCAGCATCACTGAGCGCCCAGAGGCCTTGCTTGTCGTTTAGTTTCCTATCACTATCTTCTTGCCGTTCACGATGTAGATGCCCGGCTCGGTGGGCTTGCCGTCGATGCCGTGGCCCTGCAGGTCATAATATTTGCCGTCCTGCATGTCAGTGGTGAGGGCATCGATGCCTGTCGGTTCGCTGCCAGCGTATTCCTCCCAACTCCACTCGTCTTTGGTAACACGATAATACACTTTCCAACCCTTGGCATTGGCAGCAGCCACCTGCGTGGTGGTCATCACGTTCTCCTCGTCCTCGAAATCGATGGCATGTATATAAGCCCCAACGGCTGTTGGCAGGTTTGCCACGAGTGCATCCATAGCATCATCCTTGATTTTATTATCGAAGCAGTCCAAGGCTACAAGTGCCGTATTATTCGGTAAATCGATCGATGTCAGCTGGTTGCCATTGCAGTACAGCCTTTGCAGCGCCGTATTCTTCGACAAGTCAAGCGAGGTCAGCTGGTTGTAATAGCAATCCAGCGACATCAGCTCCGTGTTCTTCGACACATCGAGCGAAGTCAGCTGGTTGGAGATGCATGTCAACTCTCTCAGCGCCGTATTCTTCGACACATCAAGCGATGTCAGCGGGTTGAAGGAGCAATACAGCGAGCTCAGCGCCGTGTTCTTCGACACATCGAGCGATGTCAGCTGGTTGTAGGCGCAAGCCAGAAATACCAGCGACGTGTTCTTCGACACATCGAACGATGTCAGCTGGTTTTCGGAGCACCACAGCTCTCTCAGCGCCGTATTCTTCGACACATCGAGCGATGTCAGCAGATTGCAGGAGCAGTCCAGCCACCACAACGCCGTTAATCCTGACACATCGAGCGAAGTCAGCCCAAGATCGATGCAAGTGAGTTTTTCCAGCGCCGTAAAGCACTCAATGCCTTTTAGACTCTGAATATTGTAGGACTGTATAGAAAGCGTTTTTGTCTTTGCAATCTCATCGTCCGTCAGCGCACCGTCCTCGCCAAAGTCCTGACTGAGCAAATAGCTGCGGAAGATCTCATCCGGGAAGTTCTCCTCGTTGATTTCTACGTCCGCCCACGCTGTCATGGTCGTAAGCAAAGCCGTCATGAAGAAAAGTAATTTTTGTTTCATATATTGTTAATATTCGTTGATATGTAATGTATGGTATTAATCGTCTTACTTGTATTCCAGATTCGCCGGCAAAGGTACGAACTTATTTTCAATTACAAAACAATCGGGAGGGAATTTCTTACCCCTTTCATTTATAAGGGCTGGGGATGGTGTCCGTGGGAATGACTGGATCCTTGACGCGCATCACAGTGGGGCCGTCCTCCCAGATGTATTTGTAGCCCAGCGCGCCACCGACCCATTCTCTGGCGGAGTACTGAACGTGGAAGCTGTTGCTGGTCATTTGGGTGATCAGGAACTCGGTCTCGCCATCCAGATTGACGGCGAAGATGGTCGGGTCGTTGGGCTCGAAATTGAGGGTGTAACTCCGTACCGCCATTCCGTAGGTTTCATCGATGACCCACTTGTTCCTGTACGCCTCATACCGTCCAGTGGCATTGGGGCTGACGTGATTAATCACGAAGAATCTGCCGTCGGCCGTGAACTCCCAATACCAGTTGTCGATATCACTTGTGTTCCCATTGGTTTTCTTTACTTTGATTGCCTTCCACTGTCCCACGAGCATTTGCGCGGCCTCCTCTTCCGTGGTGGGGCGGTCGGGCTCGTCGTCGCTGCAGGAGGTGGTGAACAGGGCGGCCATCGTGCAGAGCGCCGCCAGGAGTGTGAGATGAAGTTTTGTTTTCATGATTGAATAATTGTGATTGATTGTGATGTTGTATACATTTATATATATAGAAAAGCTGCACCTATCACTTGTGCTGCTCTTTCTGCATCTGCTTCCACTGTGCCTTGGCAAGCTCCTGCATGTCGACGACCTCGTCTTTCTCATCAACTATCTCGAAGCCGAGCATGGTCTCGATGACATCCTCCAGGGTGACGATGCCGCGCAGGGTGCCGTATTCGTCGATGATGATGGAGATGTGCTCCTTCTTCTCGAGGAGCTTCTCCCAGATGGTGGAGACGTCCTCGTCTTCGGAGAAGGACAGGATGGGTCGTGCCAGCTCGCCCAGCTTGGTGTCGAACTTGTCCTCGGCCAAACGCTCCAGAATCTCCTGACGGAGCACGTAGCCCGTGATGTAGTCGCTCTCCTCGCCCTTATAGACGGGGATGCGCGAGAAGTTCTTGTATTCCTCTTCGCCGTAGAACTCGCGCAGGGTCATCTCCTCCTCGGCCATCGCCACCACCACGCTGGGCGTCATGATCTCGTGGGCTGCCACGCTGTCGAGCCTCAGCAAGTTCTGAATCATGCGGTTCTCCTTCTTCTCGAGCACACCTTCCTCGGTGCCGACCGTCACCATCGCCGCCACTTCATCGCGTGTGACGGACTCCTGACTGGCTGCATTGCCAAGACCATGCGTGATCTTCTCCAGCAGGATGACCAGCACGTAGGTCATTATTATATATATATGTATAATGCGGCTTGCAGGCAGCGCCAGTTTGCGCCAATAGGTGGAACCGATGGTCTTGGGCACAATCTCAGAGAACACCAGGATGAGGAACGTGAACACGCCCGACACGATGCCGACAAAGAGGCTCGTCTGGTCGGAAGCGGAGAAGTGGGACGAGGCATAGCCTGCCGCCGTCGAGCCGACGAGCGACGCACCCACCGTGTTCGCAATAGTGTTGACAATGAGAATGGCAGAGATAGGACGATCGATGTTGGTCTTATACTGCTTGAGACGCTCCCAACCCTTGGCACCTTGTGTCTCGAGGGTGGTCACGTATGACATCGGAGTGGAAAGTATCGTTGCCTCCAGCACAGAACACAGTGCCGAGATGATCAACGACAATAACATGTAAGTAATTAAGAGGGTTATCTGGGAATCCATACGTTTGTGTCTGAATACTATATTTTCTCACCGTATGCGATGTGCCCGGCATTGATGTCTGCCCTCTTGGCGAAATATATTTCTTTCATCACATTAAAGATTTGATGCAAAGGTAGGGATATTTTTTCACATAGAAAACTATTTCTTCAAAATTGTCATAATTCACGAGCACGATTGACCATATCCTTTGTGTTTTGACCACTTTCGATGAGAAAAAGCCGATTTTGCCATTACATATGTACAAAATATCCACAAAATGTTTCCGATGTCACTTTTTTTCCCTAACTTTGCAAAAATTAATTAAAAAACGTCACAGGCATCCTTGCCTACAATATATGGGAACAGAAAAGCATCTTCAATTTGGCGTGTTCTTGATTGACACGGTATTATTGACTGCCTTTGTATGTGGATTCTACTATCTCATGCGTTACATTTCGCCTGAGTCTGTGAACAATATCCAGAACATCCCATGGTTGGTGCTCGTCTATATCATCGGATTTGTATTCAGCTACATCCTGTTCCCCTCGCTCATCCATCTCCGATTCGTCAAGTCAGAAGCCATCATCACACGTGTTGTTTACACCTGTTTCATGATGCTTCTTTTCATTTCACTCATTCTGGTCGTATCACGTCCTTTCGCCAATTTCCCACGCAAGTTCCTGCTCTATTCGATGTCGGCCTATCTGGTCTTCCTGATGACAGAGCGCCTCATTCTGAGAAAGATTCTCTTGCGCATCCGTGCCAACAAGGGAAACACCAAGACCATCGTCCTCGTCGGCAACGAAGGGACAGTTCACCACCTGTATGAGATATTGAAGACCCCCGTCTATGGCTATCACATCGCCGGTTTCTTCTACGATGGAGAATGTGACAACGATGAGATTGCCAGCATGAGACTGGGAGGAGTGAGCGACATCTACGGTTGGATTTCCACCCATCCGCGCGTCAACGAGATCTACGGCTATTTCCCCAAGGAGCAGCAAGACACCATCAACATGATGAGCAAGTTTTGCGACAATCACCTGATTCGTTTCTATTACATTCCTGCCATCAACGTGTTCAAGGGCAACATGTCCATCTCCTTCATGGAAGACACTCCTGTCATTGCACGTCGTGAAGAGCCGCTACGGAAAGGAAGGAACAAGCTCATCAAGAGAGTCTTCGACATCATCTTCTCGTTGTGTGTGCTCATTTTGGTGTTCCCATGGATACTCATCTTGGTGGCCATCATGATAAGAATCCAATCGCCTGGTTCCATCTTCTTCTTGCAGGAAAGAACGGGTCTGGACGGCAAGATATTCAAGTGCATCAAGTTCCGCTCCATGCATGTGAACAATGATGCAGACGAAGTGCAGGCGACGAAAGACGATCCTCGTAAGTTCCCGTTTGGCGACTTCATGCGCAGAACCAACATCGACGAGATTCCGCAGTTCTTCAACGTGTTAGTGGGCGACATGTCCGTAGTGGGACCACGTCCACACATGCTGAAACACACGGACGAATATTCCAAGCTCATCAACCACTTCATGGTGCGTCACTTTGCAAAACCCGGCATCACAGGACTGGCACAGGTGAATGGTTTCCGTGGCGAGACCCGCTACATTGACCAGATGGAAGGGCGTGTGAAGAAGGACATTGAGTACATCGAGAACTGGACCTTCCTGCTCGACATCAAGATCATCCTCAAGACTATCGCCAACATGTTCGGCAAGGAAGAAGGAAATGCATATTAAAAATCAAATATATAATAACCAATTCATTAACAGTAAAGACAAACAAAAATGGCTTTCTTAGATATTTTCAAGAGAAAAAAGAAAGAGAATGTGGGTGGAATGGAAGATTTCATGACACTGATTCGTGTCTATTTCCAGAGCGTGTTGGCTGCCAACCTCGGTATCTCCAACCTCTCCGCCCTACCCGACTTGCTCACTTTCAAGCGCACACTTCATGTGGCGACAGTCAACAACAAACTGGGTATTGGCGAGAAAAAAGCATGCGCCAAGATGCTCCAAGACCTGTATGGCATCAGCGACAACTTCTTCAAGGAGATTGACCAGAGCATCAAGAAGGGATGCCGCACACAGAACGACGTGAGTCGCTATCTTTATGCTTTTCAGGGATTCACCCAGGACACCATGATGCTGGTGGGCAACATCCTGAAATGGAAGTTCCGCATCCCTGGATTCCTGAAGAAGATGGTGAAGAAACTGACCGACAGCACTGTGCATGACATCCTCACCAAGGACACATGGGACGACGATGGTGTGAGAAAATCCGTGTTCTCTGTACGTCGTTATCAGCAGATGTTGGGATTCAGCGAAGCATGGATTCAGGAATACGTCTATAACCTCATCACATTGGCAAAGAAGGAGCCCAATCCATCCGACGAAGAAGTGGCAAAGGCTCAAGCCAAAATGAAAAAATAAGGACAAACAAGAAAAAAATCGGTCAAAAGGTTGGTTAAGTCAGCCTAAATCTATAATTTTGCATAAAAATTCGTAAATCCGCGTTTAACGCACACTACCTTTCAGCATGACAGCAGAAGAAAGACAGTCAATGAAAAAATTTGAAGCGAAGGTACGACAAGTCCTCGCTCAATTCCGTGTGCTTAAGCAGGAAAATGCCGACCTGTACGCTGAACTGGAAGGCAAAGAAGAGGAAATCAAACAGCTCAAAGCCGAACTGGCTCAGAGCAAAAATGATTACAACAATCTGAAATTGGCCAAAATGATTGAAATCAGCGATACCGATATCAAGGAATCAAAGATGAAAATCACCCGACTGGTTCGTGAAATCAACAAATGCATCAGCATCCTATCCACCGGCACGGAAGGTGACGGTAGCGATATAGAGGGATAGCGCTTCTGAAATGCTCAATGGAAGAAGATGCACCCCAACAAAAACAGTACATCTGTCATGGCAAACAAACTAAACATCAACGTAACGATTGAAGGTATCCAGCTTCCCCTTCTGGTTTCATCACCTGAAGAGGAGAAGATCTATCGCGACGCCGCATCCAGCATACAGCGCCGCATTCAACGATTGCGCGATGCTTATCCTAACCTGACCAATGACAAATACTATGTGATGGCAATGCTCAACACGTCTGTTGAAGCTGTAAAGGCTTCCAACAGAACCGACACGCAGCCATACGTGGAAATGATGCATGACCTTGAGAAAGAAATAGAATCTCTCGACGTCAAGTAAAAAAACAAGAAACATAAGGCACAATTTCAGGTGTTCACATACATATCCAGATGTGAATGGCTTGAATTGTGCTTTTTCTATATTGTAAAACCCAATAAACAAAAAACTTTAACATGGATATATTATTAACAATAAGCATTGCGATTGGCTGCTTGATCTTAGGAGGATTCCTGGGCTTTGCCCTGTTCCGCTATATCATCAAGCAGAGGTACAACCAAATCATCAAAGAAGCTGAGATTGAGGCAGAAGCGCTCAAGGAGAAGAAGCAGTTGGAACTCAAGGAAAAGTTCTTGAACAGGAAATCCGAACTGGACAAGGAAGCCAACCAGCGCAACCAGAAGATGCAGGCCTATGAGAACAAGTTGAAGCAGCGTGAACTCGCCATGAATCAGCAAAGCGACGAACTCCAGAAGAAGCAGAACGAGGTGGAATCACAAAGAATCAACCTCACGAAGCAGCAAGAGAAGTTGGACTCACTCATCACAGATCAGCGTGCACAACTGGAAACCATCTCTGGTCTGACTACAGAAGAAGCCCGCGAGTCACTCATCGAATCGTTGAAGGACGAAGCAAAGACGCAGGCACAGCAGTACATCAATGAAATCATGGACGAGGCGAAGATGACCGCCAACAAGGAGGCCAAGAAGATTGTCATCCAGTCCATCCAGCGTGTGGCAAGCGAAACCGCTGTGGAGAACTCCGTCAGCGTCTTCCATATTGAATCTGACGAAGTGAAAGGTCGCGTGATTGGTCGTGAAGGCCGTAACATCCGTGCTTTGGAAGCAGCCACAGGTACTGAAATCGTGGTGGACGACACGCCAGAGGCCATCGTCATCAGCGCTTTCGACCCAATTCGCCGCGAAATCTGCCGTTTGGCACTCCACCAGCTGGTTGCCGACGGTCGTATCCACCCTGCCCGCATCGAGGAAGTCGTTGCCAAGGTGAAGAAGCAGGTGGAAGACGAAATTGTGGAGACAGGTAAACGTACCTGCATCGATATGGGCGTACATGGGCTGCATCCAGAATTGGTACGCATCGTAGGTAAGATGAAGTACCGTTCTTCTTATGGCCAGAACCTCTTGCAGCATGCTCGCGAGACAGCCAACCTTTGTGCGGTGATGGCTGCCGAACTGGGGCTCAACCCCAAGAAGGCTCGCCGTGCTGGTTTGTTGCACGACATCGGCAAGGTGCCAGACGAGCAAATCGAGATTCCACACGCCCTTTATGGTGCCCAGTTGGCTGAGAAATATAAGGAAAAGCCCGATATCTGCAATGCCATCGGTGCCCACCACGACGAGATGGAGATGACCACTTTGTTGGCTCCTATCGTACAGGTATGTGATGCCATCAGCGGTGCACGTCCTGGCGCACGTCGTGAAATTGTCGAAGCCTATCTGAAGCGTCTGAACGACCTTGAGAACTTGGCAGCAAGCTATCCAGGCGTCACCAAGACTTATGCTATTCAGGCAGGTCGTGAGCTTCGCGTCATCGTGGGAGCAGACAAGATTTCTGACAAGGAAATCGATGCACTCAGTGCAGACATCGCCAAGAAGATTCAGGACGAGATGACTTATCCAGGACAGGTGAAGATCACCGTCATCCGCGAGACTCGTGCTGTCGCTTTTGCCAAGTAAGGTCGCCACAACACCTATGATCATGTCAAGATGAAGAAAGTTATTCTGACATCGTTATTGACTATAACTCTCAATGCCTTTGCCCAGTCGCCTGATTTGGGCAAAGGCATTTCTTATTCCATTGAAACCTCTGGAACGCTTTCCGATGGGAGACATGCGCCCTTCTGGCTCACAGCAAACCGGTATGGACTGCCCTCTGTGGAAAGGAACTCAGCTTACCTTCGTGGTGGCGTGTTCAGAAGTGCCGAGAATGATGCTGCCAGACGTTGGGACATCGGATATGGAGCCGATCTTGTCATTCCTGCCAACCACACCAGCCACTTCTTCGTGCAGCAGCTCTATGCCGATGTGCGATGGATGAAGGGTCTGTTGACGGTAGGTCAGAAGCAACAGCCCATGCAGTTGAAGAACAACGAGCTCAGCAGCGGCTCACAGGCCCTTGGCATCAATGCTCGTCCCTATCCAGAGATTCGGCTCGCCCTACCCGACTATTGGGACATCCCCTACACCAAAGGCTTCCTTGCCTTCAAGGGTCACATCGCTTTTGGCGCCTACACGGACAACCACTTTCAGAAGGACTTTGTCGAAGGTCGCAATCCCTACGACCAGAACGTGCTCATGCACACCAAAGCCGGTTATATCAGGATAGGAAAAAAGGACAAGCCCTTCACGGCCGAAATCGGTTTGGAGATGGCATCGCAATTTGGCGGCACACATTATGATTACACAGGCAGCGCCTATCAGAAGGAGAAAAGCAGCAGAAACCTCAAGTCCTTCTGGCATGCGTTTATAGGTGGAGGTGCCGACTCGATGGATGGTGCCGTGCAAAACAATGAAGGCAATATGTTGGGCAGCTGGGTGGCACGACTGAACTACGACACCCCAGATGCCAAGTTCGGACTGTATGCCGACCATTTCTTCGAAGACCATTCGGGCATGTTCCATCTGGACTATGACGGTTATGACTACAGAGACGGACGAATCAAGAAGGTTGACCACCGCTACTTAGTGTATCCACTGAAAGACATCATGCTCGGAGCCGATGTCCATCTGAAAAACTTCCGCTGGGTGAGCGACGCTGTGGTGGAATATCTCTTCACGAGATACCAGAGCGGTCCCGTCTATACAGACCGAACACCACAAATCCTTGACCACATCGGTGGCGTGGACAACTACTACAACAACGCCATTGAGCCAGGTTGGCAGCATTGGGGACAGACCTTAGGCAATCCCCTGTATGTCTCCCCTATCTACAACGACGACCACAAACTTGAGTTCGAGTGCAACCGTTTCACCGCTTGGCACATCGGCATTGCGGGACAGCCGACCCCAGAACTTCACTATCGCCTTCGTGCCACATGGCAGGAGGGATTGGGTACCTACGACATGCCCTATTGCAATCCCAGACGGAATGTCTCTGTGGGGCTCGAAGCCTGCTACGATGCCAGCACCCTCATCTACAAGGGATTCAGCATCGGCGCCGCTTTGGGTATCGATCGTGGAGAACTCTTGGGTAACAACACAGGCGGTTCCATCACCATCAGATATGAGCGATAAGGACACACGAACCAATTAGCAAGAAAGGAACACATGAAGAAACTTCTCTACATCATACTATCCTGCCTCATCCTCACTGCCTGTGAGTTGGAAACGCCCAACAACGGGAAGTTGGACGGCAACTGGCAGTTGCGGCAGATTGACACCCTCGCCACGAGAGGCACATGCGACATGTCCTACAGCTACATCTACTGGGCAGTGGAGAGCCACCTCTTGCAGGTAAGGGACATCGACAACAAAAACCAGAAGATCCTGTTCCGTTTCGAGAAGCAGGGAGATGAACTCATGATTCATTCTCCCCATTTTGTGCAGACCAAGGACGAGCTCATCCCGCTGGAAAACGACAGCCTGCTCACGCCTCTTGGCTTTGTCGGAATCAAAGACACCTTCCTCATTGAGAAGCTGAACCACGAGCACCTCATCCTCAGAAATCAGCGCTACCAGCTGCACTTCCGTCGATATTAAAAAATATTGATAAATTAATGGTCATTCGCCACAATATATAACACTTTTTCACGTTATAGTAACAAGAAGAAGTTAAAAAACAGACGCGCATGGTCATCAATTCGACATACATTCTCATCGCCTTTGCCATCAGCCTCGTGTTCTCACTCATCGGAACACCGCTTGTCGTGAAGCTCTGCAACACGTATGGAATTTTTGACCTTCCCAACTCCAGAAAGGTGCACAAGTACAGCATTCCAAGGTTGGGTGGGACTTTGTTCATGCCCTCCTTAGGATTAGGTGTGGTGGTGACGCTGCTCATCATGTATCAAGGCATCAACAAAGACTTCGAGATAGGCGTGTCCAATGTGATGATGGTCATCGGAGCCATCATGGTGTACCTCATCGGCATCTTCGACGATCTGAGGGGCATGAAAGCCACTCATAAGTTCATCATCCAAACCGTCGCAGCCCTCCTCTTCCCGCTGTGCAACCTGATGATCAACAACCTGCACGGACTTTTCGGCATCCATGAGATACCCATCTGGCTTGGCTATCCCATCACCGTGTTCGTCATCCTGCTCATCGTCAACGCCATCAACCTCATCGACGGCATCGACGGACTGGCCTCAGGACTCGCATTCCTGATCTTGGCCTCCTTCGCATACCTCTACCATGAACTCCACGCCCACCTCTTCAGCATCATCAGCACCAGTCTAGCTGGAGCCACCCTTGCCTTCTTCTTCTTCAACATGTACGGTAAGGTGGGACGACTTAAAACGTTCATGGGCGACTCAGGCAGTCTCTTCCTGGGTTATGTAATCGCTTACCTCGCCATCAAATACCAAATGGAACAGGAACCCCTCGGCTTCTCCTATCGTGAGGAATCCCTCCTCATCTCCTTCACCCTGGTATTCCTTCCATGCATTGATGTCATCCGTGTAGGTCTGTGGCGTAAATTCAGAGGCAGGAGCATGTTCGAGGCAGACAAGACCCACATCCACCACCGCATCATGCAGATGGGACTTGACATGCACCAAACCCTCGCAGTCATCATCACCCTCTTCATCGTCATCTGCCTCATCAACTACGGCCTCTATGTCGGAGGTCTCCAGTCAGCCTACATCGTAGGCATCGACATCGCCATCTACAGCATGTTCATCTGGATCGTGGAAAAGCTGAATATTTCCACCGTATAGTTCTCGAATCATTCTTGGACAACATAACTGGTATTCAACAAATAACAAAGAAGCCCATCCACTCAGGACGGGCATGGGCTGGTTTGTTAGGAGCTTCGCCCAGCGCATAGCAATTTTCCAAATGTGACGGCGTCAGAGCATGAACACTCCCGTCTTTCTATATCTCGACTTGGTGGTGCCATTTTCCTTGAATGTGCCCATCTGTTCCACCAGGTGATCGTCCGTCAGACGCTTGATACGCATACGTGTAGCACTATCGCTGCAGAGGTTGAAGCAGCGCATGACGTCTTCATTGGTGAATTCCTCCGGCAGGCGTTCGAAGGCCAGGATGCTCTTCTGCTGACGTTTCACGTTCACGCTGGCTTCGTGCTCCTGACAGTCGAAGTACTTCTCTGCCAGATTTCCGAAGAAGTGACGCTGGCAGGCGAACTGGATGTTCACC
>CADCIO010000059.1 GCA_902801475.1 uncultured Bacteroidales bacterium | reverse complement strand
CGGAACATCATTCAGGTGGTGGTGTCCATCCTCACGGCAGCACTGACTGCTCTGGGAACTACGAGCTGCATGAGCCTAATGGCTAAGTGAAAATTGAAACATTAAGAAATGCCCCGTTGCGGATTTCACAATCCAACGGGGCAATCTTTTACTACATCTAAAAAAAGGAGTTCCGAATGTCGGAATTATTTGCAAATATACAACTTTTTTTCAAACTAACCAAGAAACAAACATTTTTTTATATACAATTACGTACGCACTCTGTACTTGACCTGTACTTGACCTGTACTTGACCCGTTACATTGCCCGTTACATTGCCCGTTACATTGCCCGTTACATTGCCCGTTACATGGTCGGTCACATGGTCGGTTTCATGGTCGGTTTCATGGTCGGTTATTTGTGGTCAATCCATTCGATTATTAATGACTCTAGGCCACCGAAATTTTTGCAAAATTACGGAAATTCTTCTGCGAGCAAATAAATTTATACACTTGTGTATAAGCAAAATACGTGCTTAAAATAATCTTAAAAAACTTTGGTCAGTCGCATTAAAAAGTGTACCTTTGCAGCCAATTTTACGATAATCAATTAAAATTGCAGCAATGCAGAGACAGAAATTTTACATATTAGGCGGACTGAACATTCAAAGCACATGGTGCCTTGAATGCGATTCCTATATGCATACGTCAAGCATTGCCGCACCACGCTATTCAGATAGGAAGACTTTAAATAACTTGCTCACGCTCGCCAAAGCTCAAACAAGTTTGTTTTGGTCTCACTTAATCGCAACTTTCCATAATGCACGAGGAAGGAGTGAATTGCTCCTGACATAATCATACGTGCATACACGAGATAAACGAAGTGGTTGGAAAGTCAGCAATGCTTTCCAACCCTTTTTCGTTTGTGCCTATCACAACCATGAACACTGCCGACTTACCACCGGCATGACTTCTCCTCATCGGCCTGGCCCATGGCACAGTATGTAATCAATCAATTATTAACCGCGCAGCGATGCGCACAAACAAAAAAGAACAAAGAAATGTTAGAATTCAAAAAGTACAGCTCCATCGAGAATTCCTTCAATAGGGAGTTCATGGAGCGCATCGTGGCAGAAATGCCAACCGATTTGGAATATGTGGTACAGGAAAAAGTACATGGTGCCAACACCAGTTTTCTCTGTGACGGAAAGAATGTAAGGTTTGCCAAGCGTACCTCCATGCTGGAAGCAGATGAGAATTTCTACGACTATCCCGAGTTGCTTGAACGGTACAAGGGTAAAGTAGTGGCTCTTGCTAAGGATGTCTTCAGAAGATATGGAGATGTAAGGAGCGTCAATGTCTTCGGTGAGATGTTCGGTGGTACCTATCCCCACAAAGATGTGCAGCCCAACCGCAAGTTGTCTCTCATCCAAAAGGGTGTATGCTATACTCCAGAGCACGAGTTCTACGGTTTTGACATCTATGTCATCAACGAGGAAGGTGGTAGGTATCTGCCTGTAGATGAGGTGAACGACCTTTTCGAAAAGCATGGATTCTTCTATGCCAGGACCCTGTCCCGGGGTACACTCGGTGAATGTCTCATATACCCCAACGCTTTTCAAAGCAAGATAGCTGAATGGCTTGGTTTTCCAGCCATCGAGGACAATATCTGCGAGGGTATCGTGATAAGACCTGTTATTCCCATGTACCTGAGAAATGGAAGCAGGGTGCTCATCAAGAGCAAGAACGAGCGGTTTGCAGAGAAGAAGAGCGTGAAGAAACGCAACAAGCTCTTTGCCGAACCTGTTCCTTACAGCGAAGCCTTGAAAGCACTCATTCCAGAGGTAGAGACATACGTCACCGAACAGCGTCTGGCAAATGTCGTAAGCCATATTGGTGAGATACATGTGCCTAAAGACTTCGGAAAGATTATGGGTCTGTTCTCCAAGGACGTGCTCGAAGATTTCCTTAAGGAACATGGCGGCGAGTATGGTTGCCTCGAAAAGAGCGAACAGAAATTGCTCAACAAGGAATTGAACAAGCTTTCCACCGAGTTGGTAAGGAAGGTCTATATGGGCCAGGCATACATACTCGATTAATTAACAAACTCTCTCCCCGTGCTCCAGATGGGGCATGGAGAGACGTAACGAGAATCATAAACAAGCAAGTAGAACAAAGTAACATGTAACAATTATGGGAGTAGATATATCATTGCACATAGAAATCAGGAAGCAAAACCAATGGCACCTGATGAAGGTCACTTCACCCCAGTGGGAGAAGACAGACCATGAATATGAGATTTTTGAGTCGGAGGTTTTCAACTGCAGGTATTACCACTTCAGAGACTTCTTGGACGAGGCTGAATCACACAGAAGTCGCAATAAAGACATACTGAGCGATGAACTTCAAAAGATGATCAATGAAGATGATTTCGACATGGGATTCGGTGTCTTTATGTTCGATGATCTGGTGCATCATTGCGATGTTTTGGAGAAGAAGCTCATTTCTGGGATTGCTCATGCAGGAATCCATTCTATCAAAAAGCAATTGAACCGTATCGAAGCAAAATTGAATAATAGCCCGATGGCTCAAGGTGAGACAGAAGAACAGGATAAACTGTATGAGGATGTTACTCCTATCGAGCAGATGTATGAAGACTTTATGTGGGACTATGGACTTCTCTTTCGCTTCCGGGATACAGTCCAGGCACTAACGTCTTTTGGATACAATCACATTGATGAGTCAGATGTACGCATCTTCTATTTGATATGCTAACAATTGAATAGTTTGAGCATCTTTCAAATGGACTTATTCTCTATAAAATCAATTAAATATAGACAACAAGATTATGAACAATTTAGATTATAAAGACAAACATGCCAGTAAACAAAAACGCATTATTGCGTTACAAGATAATAGACAGATGCCTGCGCAACAGGTACAGAAGATGGACGATAGAGGACCTGGTTGATGAGGTATCTGAAGCGCTGTACGATATGGAAGGTATTAGCAAAGGCATCTCTTTGAGAACAGTTCAGAACGACATTCAAATCATGCGTTCTGATAAACTAGGTTACTATGCGCCCATTGAGGTTTACGATCAGAAGTACTACAGGTACGCTGATCCGAACTACTCTATTACAGAGTTACCCCTAACAGCTGAAGATTTCAATCTTATTACTAAAGCTGTGAAAATGTTGGAAACGACTGAGGGCAAACCAGAACTTCAGCAAATGGGCAGAATACTCACGCGAGTTAAGAAAAGGCTGACGGCAATTCTTAACTTTGGATAATGGAAAGACTCCAATTCCTTTTATTAGGGACTGGAGTCTTTATTGGTTGAGTGAGGAATCGGATTCGAACCGATGAAAAGGCGGTTTTGCAGACCGTCCCCTTAGACCACTCGGGCATCCTCACGTAAATCTGTACTTCAGGTAGGATTCGAACCCACGACCTCCTCGTTCGTAGCGAGACGCTCTAATCCAACTGAGCTACTGAAGCATTTAGGGAGTCTGACAGGACTCGAACCTGCGACCATTAGATCCACATTCTAACGCTCTACCAACTGAGCTACAGACTCCATTTCTAATGCGGAAGCAGAAGGATTCGAACCTTCGGAACCTTACGGCTCGGCACGTTAGCAGTGTGCTGGTTTCAACCGCTCACCCATACTTCCATTGGATTTAACTCTGTTTAATTCCGTCACGACTCAACATAGTCTGAGTAAACTCAGCTCTGTTTTCGCTGTTCCGTCATTTCGGGTGCAAAGGTACAATGCCACTCTGCAGCCTTTTTGCGTAACAAAAAAAGTTACAAAAAAGTTTATGTATTTTATCACTAAGCTACTTTATACCATAAAAAGATCATCAATGGATAGTTGGGTAAAGAATATTTCTGAGTATTCATTCCGTTGGATGGGTCATTATTTATATCACAACCTATAAAAATGATTAACTAAAATGCAACTCGCGCAAAAAAAATTTGCGTGAGTCAATTTATTTTTATACCTTTGTGGCGATTTTAAGCGTCACTGACGCAAAAATATTTGCGCGAGTTATGATTATAGACAGTTTTATCATTGAGGGTATTTCCAATATCGGACATTTACGTTTGGATGTCGGAGAGATGAATGCACTCATCGCCCCTAATGGTTATGGCAAGAGCAATGTTCTTAGTGCCATCAGTTTTGGTCTGATGTTTCTGAATACTAATGAAGAAACGAGAAGACAGATGCTACGGAGTCGCTATCTCCCCATCAACGTCTCTATGCAGGAAAAGAAATTCCACTTTGAGGTATATGGTCGTATAGAACGCGATGAACGCACCGAAATGGTACAATACGGCTATGAATGTCAATGGGCAGAGGGAGTAGTTCCTGGTTATGTATTGTCGGAATGGCTGAAGATTAAGGCAGAAGACGAACAACGCTATCGCCAAATGGTGAATAGGCGAGATGGCTACTACTGTATGATAGTACCATCTGCTACAGGTCGTTGCAACAAGCCATTTGCTGCTACACCTCAGCAGCCCGTCCTCCCTGCAATAGCCAGTGGTGGCTTGTTCCTGTCTGACTTGGCAAAGGAGATATGTGACATTCGGATTCCTAACCTGAATACTTTGGATAATCCAGAATCCTATTTCTCTGTAGAAGGAGGTAACGGAATATCAATGCTTGGCGGCATGACCCTCAGCGAGTACATCTATCAGATGAAGGAAACGGATGCTGATAGTTTTAGTATTCTTTCAGATGGTATCAGGCAGCTGATACCTGGTATCGTGTCGTTCGAACCAAACGAAATCACATTGAGTGACGGTCGAAGCAAAGTCTATGATATAAGGGTGCAGGAAGAACATAATTCGCTACCCACCAGCATCCGTCTGTTGTCAAGCGGAAGCAAGCGCATGATATTCTTATTCACCTTGTGTATGGCTGCGCACAAGCAGAACATTCCGATGATTATGGTTGAAGAGCCGGAAAACTCCGTTCACCCACGACTGATGGAAAACCTGTTGCTGACGCTTCAGGCATACGCTTCGAGCACCAAGATATTGATGACCAGCCATTCGCCGTATCTGATGCGCTACATGCAGCCCGACCAGATGTATTTCGGACTATCCATGAATGATGGTCTTGCACATTTCAAAAAAGTCAATCCCTCCAAGTTGAAGTACCTGTACAAGTACGCTGGCGACATGGAACTGACTTTTGGCGAGTTTATGTTTGACTTCATGCTTGATATGGAGACCGCCAACGAGAAACTGACCACCTTCTTCAAATAACAGCAGCGATGATAAATACAGCAGCCTCCGCATGTGTTGATATTCGTGGAAGGAGACACCGATGAGGTGTTCTTCAAAGCCCTCATTAACTATTACGCATCAGTCAGTAGCAGTCCGCTGTTGCCATATGACATTTGCAATCTGAAAGGCGTGACGAGGTATTCCAGCAAACTGTTGGCGAAGCTGAAGAACGAATATCTGCCAATAGCACGAACTAACGGATACATGATTAAGACCGTCTGCTGCTCATATGATACAGATATCTTTGAGGTCAAGCAACCACAGATTGTCAAATGGGATGCCATTGGCAAGAGCGTTAAGCGAATGGGTATTGACGAGTTTATCCGCGTAGGAGTTAAGAGTTCCATTGAAGACTGGATTCTCGATGACCAGCCAGGTATCTGCGCTTATCTTCACCTGAAGCAAGTTCCCTCAGCACTGAAGGGCACGAATGGCTATCAGAAGATGCTGGACTTATACAGCAAAGCACATCGCACCTACAAGAAAGGATATGAGACTAAAGAACTTATCAATGTTCTCGATATGAGAACGATCCGCAACAAGCGGCAAGATGTGCTTGTGCCATTAGAAGAAACATTGGGAGTTGTCTTATGATTATCCATGAATGTGTCGCTAATTTCAAATTAATACGATGAAAGTATCGTTACACCATAATATATATAATCCCAATATATTGCGATTTTCAATAAGAATTCTGCGTAAACAATGCGTAAACATTTTCATCTTTCCCACAGACCATCATTCTCCTGAAAAGTGCTTTTTTGCCTGTCGGACAAATCGGCAGACATTAGCTGCCGATTTAATAACACATTGAGATTCAGCTTACTTTTATGATTTTTTGTACAAAAGGTGGGTATAAAGCCCTTTTTCAAACTCTAAATGCTACGTTGCTACTAAATGTAATCTTCGTGAACTAATTCATTTCATCAATCGAATTAGTTCACTTCTAGTTTTGAACTAATTGACGTGATTTCAGCTCCGTTCAAAAGAGGTGCCGTTTCGAGGGCAAAGAGGTGCCGGCAATCCATTGCTTTGCCGCCGGAAAAAGGCAAGAGAGCCGGCACCTCTTTAGTGGAGAACTGTCGGACACCAAGATTCTTGGGAAAAGAGTTTTTTCGTGACATTTCCAGATTTGGGTTGACTGTCAATATGTCTAAGCCCTAAGATTAGTTGACTCGGTTAAACATGAAAACTTATATAGGTTGACTCTCACCTTTTACCCCTGCAATAGGTTGACTGGTGTTGTCATAGGCCTAATCTTAGTTGACTGGATGCAAAAGTAAACATATTCTAGGGATTATGCAAGTTTATTTCCTAAACAAAAGGTTAATTGGATTAAAGGTTAATTTTTTGTTTTTGGAGTTTTATGTCAATAAAAAGATGTAACTTTGTGGCCAATTATGACAACAGATGAACGATATATGAGAATGGCGCTCTCGTCCATGTCAATTTTCTTGTTCATTGTGACAAATTTTAAGAATGAATGATATTTTTTAGGATTCACGGTGCAAAGTTACGCCTATGTTGTTCCAAATCACGGTACATGTTCAAGAAAAATGATTTTTTTTTCATCTTTTCATCCTTTTTATCCTTATAATCATCGCGCAGCGATATGTTTTTCTATAGAACATGTGCCTTCTGCACGATTAAAAAGATTGAAAGGATTGGCTCACCAGTATAAATCCAAGTGTACCCAAACTATTTTTCTTGGTACCTCTTGATGGCATCCTCGTGCCATTGGCGGATTTCATGTGCCAGCCATTCGGGTTGGAGGACTTTGAGCCAGGCACCTCTGGACATGATTTGCCCTTTGAAATCGGCTGTGGGACGAAGGTGATATTCAAAGTCGGAAAAGTCTTGGGCTTCTTGTTGCTGACGGTCAGGGTGGAGAATATCCAGTTCTGCACAGAGTCTTCGTGCAGCACGTCTTCATTGCCGATGTAGTAGCGATAGCCGTCTTTACGGTCGCAATCGATGTAGATGCCAAAGATGTCCTCAATGGCTTCTTTGTGGCGGTTGAAGGTGGTGCGTGGAATCTCGACCCCACCACTCATTTCCGTGAGTATCCATTTCTTGTTGATGTCAACGAGAGAAATCTTCCCTGCACGATAAATGGTGTTGACGAGCCAGATGTATTCTTTGAACAGGGTGGGAGTAGTCATAGGTAATGGAGTTGGGTATTGTTTTGTGCAAAAGTACAAAGATTATTCGAAATAACAAAATTATCTCATCTTTTTATCAAAAGATAAAACTCACCCCCTGTGACAATTGTGACAAAGGACAAGGCATTTTTTGCACGCATCCTTGGAATTATCAGAAGTAAAAGTTGGATGAATCTGGGTGCGCTTTTGATTGAGAATAAAAAGGAGAAAGAAAATTTGGTGATTAAGAAAAAAGAACGTACCTTTGTGAAAAATATAACCAACCCCAAATGAAAGATGAAAGTATTATTGATTAACGGAAGCCCACGTAAACAGGGTAACACATTCCTGGCGCTCAGTGAAGCTGCAAAAACATTGGAGCAGCAGGGAATAGAGACGGAGATTGTACAGATTGGCACGAAGCCAGTTCGTGGATGTATCGCTTGTGCTCAATGTAAGACGAAGCAATTGGACCGATGCGTGTTCGATGATGACGTCTGCAACCGCATCTCTGAGAAGTTGGATGATGCAGATGCGCTAATCGTCGGATCTCCTGTCTATTATGGCCAGCCCAATGGCTCCGTGTTGTCGCTCATCCAGCGATTGTTTTTCTCAGCAGGAGACAAAGTGCAGGACAAGCCAGCTGCAGCCGTCTGCGTCTGCCGACGTGGGGGTGCAACCGCTGCCTTCCAGACGATGAACATGCCTTTCCAGATGATGAACATGCCAGTGGTGACTTCTCAATACTGGAACATTGTTTATGGTCGCGCAGAAGGGCAGGCAGCACTCGACACAGAGGGTATGCAAACAATGCGCACGATGGCCAACAACATGGCTTGGTTGCTAAAGAAGATTCATGCTGAAGGCACCCCAGATTATCCAGTGCGTGAGGAGTGGCATCCGATGAACTTTATCAGATAGCGATGACGCCAGATGAAAGATATATGAGAATGGCGCTGGAAGAGGCGCGAGCAGCGATGGCACAGGAGGAGATTCCTGTGGGTGCTGTGGTGGTGGCGAACGGGCAGGTGATTGGCAGAGGTCATAACCTGACGGAGACGTTGCACGATGTGACGGCACATGCGGAGATGCAGGCGATCACGGCAGCTGCGGAGTCGCTGGGGGGGAAGTACCTGACGGGATGTGCGCTGTATGTGACGGTGGAGCCGTGTGTGATGTGTGCTGGGGCGATTGGCTGGAGTCAGTTGGGACGACTCATCTATGGGGCGAGTGACGAGAAACGGGGGTTCAGACGCTTTGCACCAGAGGCGCTGCATCCGAAGACGGAGGTGGTGAACGGGGTGCTGGAAGAGGAGTGCGCCCAATTGATGAAGGATTTCTTCAAGAAGAAAAGATAGAACAATCCGTCCCTGTCGGCAGACAAGGACGGATTATTTTATTTGTAGAGGTAACGGCGAATGCTCCGCTTAGGTGTCTTCTCAAATTCCTGTTCCAGCACTTCGATGCCTGAGATGTTGGCGAAGGCAGGCAGGTAGGAGTTGATTTGCCGTTTGTATGTGTCGAGCTTCTGAAGCAAGGTCTCGTGGGTGAGTCCGTGCCGTTCGAGGGCAGGTTCGCTCACATAGACCAGTGCCACCAGTTTTTCGCCTCGTTGCACCACCAGACTTTCTTCGAAGAGGGTGTGGGTCATGATGGCATCTTCTATTTCCTCTGGATAGACGTTCTGTCCGTTGGCACCCAGGAGCATGGTCTTCTTGCGACCACGAATGAAGAGGTTGCCATTCTTGTCCATCGTGCCGAGGTCGCCCGTGTGGAGCCAACCCTCTTCATCGATGGCTTCGAGCGTTTCCTTTTCATTCTTATAATAGCCCAGCATGACGTTGGTGCCCTTAGCAAGTATCTCGCCAGGGGTGTGCTCCGGGTCGGGGGAGTCGATGCGCAGCTGCATGCGTGGCACGGTCTTTCCACAGGAACCTTTGACGAAGAGGTGCCAATCTTCGTAGCCGAGAATGGGACCGCACTCCGTCATGCCATAGCCGACGGTGTAGGGGAAGTGAATCTGGTGCAGGAAGTCCTCGACCTCCTTGTTGAAGGCGGCACCACCAATGATGCACTCGTAGAAGCGTCCACCCAAGGCAGCGTAGAGCTTGTTGCGAATCTGCCGATAGACCACCTTCTTGAGGATGGGAATGGCAGTGAGGGCTCGGATGTGGCGTGTGCGCAAGATGGGGAAGATCTGCTTCTGCACGATTTTCTCCAAGATGAGAGGCACGACGATGACCACCACGGGCTTGATGTCGTTGAACGCCTTGATGAAGATATGGGGTGAAGGTGTCTTCGTGAGGAAATGCACGTGACACCCGATGAGAAACTCGAAGAGGAAGTCGAAGGAGAAGCCGTACATGTGTGCCATCGGCAAGATGGCAAGTGTAGGGTCGCCTGGACCGAAATCGAGCACCTCGTCGGCAAAGAGCATATTGGACCACACGGAACGGTAGGGCAGCATCACGCCTTTGCTTCGTCCTGTGGAACCACTGGTGTAGCTGAGCAGGGCGAGGTCGTCAGGACGCTCGCGGAAGTAGCGTACATCGGAGGGCTGGAAGTCGTTGAACGCCTCCATGTCGATGCGGTAGGGCTCGTCCTTCATGGTGAAGTCGGCGATGTTGAGGATACGTGCCTGTAGCCCATCGGCATATTTCTGTCCACAGATCATCAGGACGGATTCAGAGTGGTTGTAGATGTTCTGGATCTGCTCAATGTTGAACTCGGAAAGGATGGGCACCACAACGGCTCCATAAGTGAAGGCTGCGTGGAAAGCAATGGCCCAACGGGCGTGGTTCTTGTCGCACAGGGCAATCTTGTTGCCTGGTTCGATGCCCAGCTGCTGGAACAGCTGGTGCAGGCGTGCAATCATCTTTGCCACATCGCCATAGGTATAATGCTCGTCTGTCCCGTAGTTGGTGTAGGCGGGGTAGTTCCAGTTGTTTTTGAGCGTCTGCTCCACCATCTCAATAACGGAGAGCATACTGGATTGGAGTACTCTGGTTCTTGCTTTAGTCAAAACTCTGCTTGATTTTAGGTGTTAATTCATGTGGAACATCTCTGGTAAAGGAATGGACACGGGGCTGTTGTCAGGGTTGGTCTCCATGATGTCAGCCATGTATGCCCACCATTTCTGGCAGATCTCTGTGCTGCCAAGGTCTTGACTGCCGTTCTCGCCTTCCAGTTCTTGGTAGGCAAAAAGGATGTTGGTGTCTTCGTCGAGGTAGATGCTGTAATTGCGTACACCACTCTCGCTGAGCAATCTCTTCAGCTCAGGGAAAAGGTTGGCGTGCCGACGTTTATATTCTTCCTTGCATCCTGGTTTCAGGAACATTTTGAATGCTTCTCTTTTCATATAAGGTTAAGTATGTAAGGTTAGAGAATGTCCAGGTCTCCCAATGTGGTGGGTTTGTCTGGGGTAGGTGTTCTCTTGGTTTTTGCCTGCTGTGTCATCAGCTTCTCGTTCTTGCGCAGGTTGTTTTCTGCCTCGAGACGGGTGATGCGTGCTTCGAGTTTCTGAATGGTCATCTCGAGACGGACGATGCGTGCTTCGAGCTGTTCGTCCATCACTGTCTCCTGTGCCTTGTCGGGTTCTTCGTCGGCAGGAGCCACCGTCTTGGACTTGAGGTATTCCTTTCCGTTGAGGGTGTCAGGCTCTGGCTTCTCCGCTTTCTTGGGCTCAGGTTTCTCCCCTTTCTTGGGCTCAAACTTCTCCTCCTTGGATGCGGCTGCCTTTTTCTCCGCCTTGGAGGGGGCTTCCTGGATCACCACCACCTCGTTCTGGTGGACAGGCATTTCAAAACCATCTGCGTCTTCGACCAGCACAATGCCTCCTGGACGGAATGCGGTGATTTTTCCACCTCCCACCTCGTTTAGAAATCTTACTTTATCGCCTATTTTCATTGTTGAAGTCATTTTTTGATATGCAAAAGTAAGAAAAATGTGGGAAGAATGAAAAAAATATGATAACTTTGCACCGTTTTTCATCCATAAAATGGATTTGAGAGCGTTTTTTGACTTTTATGCACACATATATATAATAATGTGTAATGAAAAAGAATTATTATAGCATTGCCATCGAACGGTATTTCAGCACCCCCGTACCTTATTTCCTGATAGGGACGGTGCCGTTGCTGGTGTATGGCTACTTTGAGAGCGATCTCTGGTTCTGGGTGGGCATGGTGCTGACCATTGCCGTGTTTGCGGTCAACCATCTCATGATGAACTCGCTGACCAGCACCTTTGGCCTATATGCCACCAAGAAGCAGGTGGACTATGTGAGTCATTTCTGCGTGGGCAAGAATGAGGTGTTCTCGGAACAGGAGAGCAACGCACTGCTGAACATGATTGCGAATCAGTCGGGCAATGCCCACATCAACATTGATGACTACATCAACTACATCAATCATCAGTTGGAGGAGAAGTCGAACAAGGGGAGTGCTGAAGCGATGTATTGGTTGGGTATTTATCACCGCATTTTGGGTGAGGCAGACAACCATAATAAGGTGGCGCGTGAATTCATTGAAAAATCTGCAAATTTGGGATTTGAACGTGCCAAAAAGCTACAAGAGAGAGCACGAAAATGGGTATAATTGCCTGTTTTTGTGAAAAAAATGCTCTAAAGTTTTGTGTTTAAAGAAATTTGCCGTAATTTTGCCGACCGTTGGGAAAATCCCAGCGGTTTTTAATGTGTTTTTATAAATAATTTATTAAAAAGAATTGTAATGATTATTGTACCTGTAAAAGAGGGCGAAAACATTGAGAGAGCTCTCAAAAAGTTCAAGAGAAAGGCCGAGAAAACTGGCATCATCAAGGAAGTTCGCAGCCGTAAGCAGTTTAACAAGCCATCTGTTGTGAAGCGCGAGAAGATGCAGCACGCCATCTACGTGAACAAACTCCATCAAGAAGAGGAGTAAAAGGCCTTTGAGAGCATAAAATTCTCAAAAAAATCGAAAAAAAAGGAAGATTAACAAAGTTTTCGGTCGAAAATTTTGTCGTTTGACTAAAATGTCCTAAATTAGTCGCAGAAAACGATGAAACATGGAACTGTGGACTGATTCTTTCCTGAAATATCTGGCGGCAGAACGGAATTATTCGTCGGCAACCATCAGGTCTTATGCGAAAGACTTGTCAATGTTTCAGGAGTTCCTCGAGGAGCAGAACCCAAACGCTTCATGGACAGCCGTCGAGGCTGAAGATGTGAGGGAATGGGTGATTTATCTGATGGATGAACAGAAGATGGCTGCTTCCTCGGTCAATCGGAGGCTGAGTGCCATGCGCTCTTTCTACAAATATCTGCGTAGAGTGGGGCGAGTGAGCATCAATCCGATGGAAAAAGTGGTCGCGCCCAAGAAGAAACGCCCTTTACCTTATTATGTAAGGGAATCGGAAATGGACAGACTGCTCGAACTGACCGCGGAGGACAGGAGCTTCAAGGGCATCAGGGACAGGCTTGTTCTCATGATGTTCTATGAAACAGGGATCAGACGCGCTGAGTTGCTCGGCATGACAGATGCAAGTGTGGATCTGGTGACCAAGCAAATCAAGGTGACGGGAAAGCGCAACAAACAGCGCATCATCCCGTTTGGCGAAGAACTGGAAAGCGAAATCAAAGCCTATCAGATAGCTCGTGAAGAGACATTGGGGCAAAGAACTTTTCCAGCATTGTTCGTGACTGAAAAGGGAACGGCAATGAATGAGAAACAAGTTTCTAAGATTGTGAAGGAAAACCTTTCGAAGGTGACCACCATCAAGAAGAGGAGTCCTCACGTGCTTCGCCACTCGTTCGCTACGGCTATGCTGAACAACAAGGCGGACTTGACCTCCATCCAAAAGTTGCTGGGACATGAAAGTGTCTCCACAACGGAAATCTACACGCATGTTTCTTTCGAAGAACTGAAAAGTGAGTATAAAAATGCGCATCCGCGCAAGTAAAAATATTGTTCAACTTAAATATCAGTGACTATGGACATTAATGTAAAGACAATCAAATTCGACGCGACAGACAAGTTGCAGGAGTTCATTCAGAAGAAAGTTGGAAAACTGGATAAGTATTGCAACGATATAAGAAAGGTTGAGGTGTCATTAAAGGTCGTGAAACCTGAGACGGCAATGAACAAGCAGGCAAGCCTCACTGTAGTGCTGCCAAAATCGGAATTATTTGCCGAAAAGATTTGCGACACATTTGAAGAAGCAGTAATGGAATCACTGGCTGCAATTGAAAAACAGCTGGGTAAATACAAAGAAAAACAGACAAATATTTAAAAAAGTCTGTAAAAAAGTTTTCCATTTGGAAAATAATACCTAAATTTGCACCCGTTTCGCATGGATTCGTCTGTGCGAACGGTTTTATAAGCCTCTTTAGCTCAGTTGGCCAGAGCACGTGATTTGTAATCTCGGGGTCGTTGGTTCGAATCCGACAAGAGGCTCAAAAGGAGGGTGGAAGAAGTAGGGAAGGTCGGTAAACCGACATACACATTATTAATATATATAAGGAGAAAAGTGCTAGATGCACGAAATGCTGTTATAGCTCAGCGGTAGAGCACTTCCTTGGTAAGGAAGAGGTCCTGAGTTCAAGTCTCAGTAACAGCTCTCCGAATAATATAAGAGATCAATAAAAACAAATTAATAACAACTCTAAAGAATATTTTGTTATGGCAAAAGAAACATTCGTTCGTACCAAACCACACGTTAACATCGGTACGATTGGTCACGTTGACCATGGTAAGACTACTCTTACTGCTGCGATTTCTAAGGTTCTTCATGAGAAGGGCTTCGGTTCTGAGGAAGTTAAATCTTTCGACCAGATTGACAAT
>CADCIO010000058.1 GCA_902801475.1 uncultured Bacteroidales bacterium | reverse complement strand
TCGGATGTTTGGAGGAAGAATCGGGAAACGGCATAAAAAGAACCACCCGTGGGCAGAGCGCTCACGGGTGGATTCATTTATATCAGCGATAGTTTATTTTATCACTATCTTTATGCTCTTCTCACCTATCTTCACAATAGCAATCTCTCCACTACTCATCGTTGTGTTGATTGTGGCAGTACCATTGGTGGCGATACCATTACCCGCCTCAACTCCATTGGTGGTATAGACACCCACCTTTGTTCCGTTAGCCACGCCTTGCACAGAAATCAGCCCATCCTTGCTCTGAATCAGTACAGGATAAGCCTTCAATTCGGTCACACCATTTGGAAGGTCTTCGCTTGTTGGTTCAGTTTCAATCCAACAGAGTGTTGCGGTGGCAACATCGGAATTCTCATAGCCCGTCAATGTTGCATACACACTGATGTTGTAAGTAACAGCCAACTTTACCTTGCTGTCATTGTACGTCTTGATGTCCACGTCAGTGATTTCGCTGACAAACTCAGCCCCTTCCGTGCCACAGGAGAATTGCAGCTCTCCATTTACATAAGCAATGGTGGGTTTTTCGCACTTCTTTCCAGACAATCCTAAAATTGCACCGAATTTACCCCACACCGTATGGGCTTTATATTGTTCAACAGATGTGTCTGGCACATGAAGAGTGGTATATTCAAGATTAGCACCTTCGAAAATGTCAACACCTAACGATGGAAGCTTTTCTGCATAACAATACACATCCGTTATATTTCTACAGCCATAGAAAGCTTGTCCCCATATATATTTTATACTATTGGGAATGATAACGGTAGTCAATCCACTACATCCCCAGAAACAACCGTCAATTATAGTGACACCTTCAGGGATAATAATAGAGGTCAAGTTAATGCATTCAGAAAAAGCACCTTGGCCTATATCTGTAATGTTATTGGAGATTGTTACGGAGGTCAAACCACTACAACCCTCAAATGCTTGTTTACCGATTGAAGTAACACTGTTAGGAATGGTAAAGGAAGTTAAACCACTACACCCGTTAAAAGCACATAAACCAATGGAAGTGACACTATTAGGAATAACTACAGATGTCAATTTAGTACAATTTCTAAAAGCATTGTCACCAATGGAGGTCACTAAACATTCTATTCCTTCACATATAATAGATTTTGGAATAACAATATTTCCCTTGTAATTTCCTCTTGTCACCTTCGCCACTTTACCTTTTAACACAACATCGTAATATATACCGTCTATTTCAACAGCATAAACGTTGATGGCAAACAATACCAACAACACCGTCATCACAAATTTTGAAGTAGTAGTTTTCATTTGATTTAAGTTTTTAAGATTATTATTGATTGTTTGATTATAAACAAAATAAAAAAGTGGACAATTTACTTCACCTACAAGAATCCAAAAGTGGATGTTCATCCTATATGTCCTTTACAAAGTATCTTTCCTTATCCCATAGGCATGAGGGGGTAATGTTTGACAATATGATTGTTTGTTTCCGTTTGCAAAGATATATCCTTTTCTTGACACTTCCAAGGGAAAGTCGTAAAAAGTTGCAAAAAACTCTTTCCCTATCCCCATAGTCATGAATTGATTTTGTGTGCAAAGATACACCTTTTCATTTGAATCTACCATCAATTATGAAATTCTTATACAAATTACTTTGCCGTTCCAAACATTTGTCGTACTTTTGGCATTGGTTATGGACAAAGAAGCTTTTGAAAAACATAAAGCGTTTGCAGGGCCAACGAAACGGCAACATCGTGGCTACATCTTACGGATGACAGATGACAGTTTCAAAAAAGCATCAGCAGGGGAGAAGATGGATTGAACAAGCGACAAGATTGAACGAAACCACCCGTGTAGTATGGTGCTGCACGGGTAATAAATTGATTGCTGTGCCCTTTGTTTTTTACCTTCTCTTTACTTTTTTGATGAACTCATGTGCGTTTTTATGTCTAAAAATTTCTTAAATCAAAATAAAACAGTATCTGAAGGATCAAGTGATGGGGTGAACGAATCGTTATGTCAGGTCAGTAAAGAGAAAGAAGAGGACAAGGGAGTAGCGAAACGTGACACCCTTGGAGAGACATGGGGGTCGTGATTCTTTTATCCTTTTATTGAATAAAGTTTTAGAAATGTTTGTTGGTTTGCTGTTTCTTTCGTAAATTTGCAAATAATTAAATTGACTTGAATTGTGGAAACAATAACTATATAACAATCAATCATTAACCTCAAAGGAAGCATTATGAAAAAGATCATGCAATGGGTGATGGCCACTGCCCTTATCTGTGGCGCAAGTGTATTCTCGGCTTGTTCGTCGGATGACGACAAAAGTGGAAACATCGACAATCTGGCTGAGAAGCTTCAGGGCAAGTGGATGATGGCAGAGATCGATGGCAAACCGGTGCCTACGGACTCTAAGCAGGTGCTGACCTACGTGTCAGGCTCGAAGTTTTATTACAGTCTGTCCATCTCTGCCGCCAGCGACCTGAATGTGTGGGTGAATCGCTGTGAAGGCAGTTACACAATCAATGGCAATAAGTTGTCGCAAGTGGTGGAATTGCCTGATGCCAACATTAAGTTCATGCATACGCCAACTGTCATTTCCATCGCCGACAACGATATGTCTCTCATGATCAACAATGAAACCTTTGTCGATGGCAAATCTTACAGAATCACAAAAGATATGAAGGAACGTAAAGTCCGCGTGACCCACGACTACAGTGCTGACGTTATCGGCACTTGGGAGGGACATCAGACCAGCGATGAGGACACATATGGCGACGGTCTGCTGCACCGCTGGGAATACAAGACCGACGGCACCTTCGTCTATTACCGTCAGGACGACAACGGTGAGTGGGTGAACGACGTGAACTCTATGGCTGAATACTTTGTGGATGGTGTCCTCTTCTGTACCCGTTGGAAGAATGTTGGCGACGACACAGAGTATCGTGAGAGTTGGGAGATAGCATCCATCGAAGATGGCATTATGAAATGGACTGCCGTTCGTGCTCGTGAGGATGGCACCACCTACACTGCCACTTTTGAGATGAAGAAGGTGAAATAAAGAAGGATCATGTAGATGAAGAAGAAAGGATGAGACGACAAAATCATCCCTCGCAACGCCATCCGCATTGCGAGGGATTCATTTATCCATGTTGCGTCGACCCTATGGTGGGTCATTGTCTCTATTTAGCTTTCTTGTTCAGTTCGTCCATCAGCTTGATGTCAGACTTCGTGAGGGGATGATAAACGGTATAGAGATCCTCGTATTCTGTCTTGACGAACTTCAGCTGGTTGTCGGTCACTGACCACACATAGGAGTCGGTCACAGAGTAGTCGTCTGGGTCGTGGAACACAATCCGCTCTCCGTCCTCTTCGTCGAGGGTGCTGACTGAGCGGAAATAGGAGGTGCGGGTGACATCGTCTTCGTAAACGGAATAGCGAGTGACGGTGATGCCGCTGCTTTCGTCGATGTCGAGATAGACATAGGTGTAGAGTCCGTTGTGCTCACTGACGGCGAACCACTTGCCCACGTAGTCGTCGCCTTCCAACTCGCTGTCGTACATGCTGCACCTGTTCAGTTCTTCTGTTGAGGGACGGTGGAAGGTGATGGTCAAGGGCTCCTCATCCGATTTCTCGGTGGAGGTGAGGGTGAGCTTGTCGCCGGAAAGGCTGTACTTGGCTATTCCCGTTTCATCGTCGGAGAAGTTCTGGACCGTGATGGTTCCGGCAGCCTCGTTCACCGTGTAGATGCCATGTCGAAGCATACGCTCCCAATACTCGAGGGGGACTCCGGCATTGCCCTCGTAAACACTTCGGGTGACTACGCCGTCGTCGCCAAAGTTGAGCAGCACGTACTCCATATATCCTCCGGCAATTGGTCCGTCATCTTCATCGTAAACATGATTGACCTGAGCGAACCAGTAGCCCTTCAGCGTTTCAGCATTCCCTGAACCGCCCTGCTGGCCGGAGTCGTCGTCTTTTGAACACGAGGTGGTGGTTGTCACTGCGAGGCCGCAAATCATGAGGGCGGCCAGAATCCATTGGAAATGTTTTCTGATCATAATAATAAATGTTTTGGTAATTGGTTTTAAGATTCGGCGGCAAAGATAAGCAATTCTCTGCAAACAAAAAACATTTCACAGATATTTTTTCCATTCTATCATTATTCGTGCCGATTCGGTGGATTCATGTTCGTTTTTTCGTACCCGATACGTTCTACATAAGGCATAAAGTGCCAAATGCCAAATCAACAAATAGCCCACACAACACTTTCGTTGCGTGGGCTATTCATATCACTGACCATCGATAGGAGTCGGTCATGTAGAATCAGAAGAGTTCCGGCTTGCGCGCGCGGACGCTATACAATTTCAGATCTTCCCACGACTTGCCGTCCATGTCCGACCCTTCCTTCGCCTTGCTGTCGAAGACGCTTATCAGGTCCTGATCATCCTTTGTGGGACGGTGGAAGGTGGTGCTAAAGTCATCCTCCTCATCATCATATTCATAGGTGGTGCTGAGGGTGAGCTTGTCGCCGGAGATGTTGTACTTGGAAGTTTCCTCTTCGTAGGAGAGACCCTTGACCGTGACGGTTTTGGCAGTCTCGTTCACCGTGTAGGTGCCACGTTGAACCTCACGATACCAATACTCGGGGGCAACACCGGCATTGCCTGAATAAATAGTTCGGGTGATGACGCCGCCATCGCCAAAATTGAGCAGGATGTACTCCATATACCCTCCTGCCATTGGTACTTCTTCTTCGTCGTCAACATAACTGATCTCGACGAACCAATTGCCCTTTAGCGATGAGCCCTTCCCAGAGCCGGAGTCGTCATCATCTTTTGAACACGAGGTAGTAGTAATCACTGCGAGGCTGCATATCATGATAGCAGCTAACATCCATTGGAAATGTCTTTTAATCATAATAGTTAATGTTTTGGTTAATGGTGTTTAGGATTCGGCGGCAAAGATAAGCATTTCTCGGCAAACAAAAAGCATTACATGGGGATTTATTTTGCCGTTCGCCCAATTCTTCATACCTTTGCAGGAAAAAGATGTAATACATGTAATAGGAACTAACCCATATCTTTACAATTATGATGAGAACTTTGAAGTATTTTTTAAGGATGCTGCTCATGGCTTGTATCCCGTTTACAGCAAACGCACAGTTTGCCATGTTCGGAGGTGGAAACCGCGTAAACATGGATAGCCTTCGCAGGATTACAGCTGCCGATTATGCCGATATGCTGGCTAAAGTCGGAGTAAGTCAACCACGTGAAGGTCGCCAGCCCAACAGTCAGGACGAGAGTAAACACCCCAACTATGATGAACTGACGGCAAACCCCTACCCTTTCTATCCAGATCCATTGGTGACGGAAAGCGGCAAGAAGGTCACGAATGCCAAGATGTGGTATAAGGTGCGCCGGCCAGAATTAGTGAAACTGTTTGAGGACCATGTATATGGACGTGTTCCTGACAATGTGCCCAGTGTGAAATGGGGGGTCACGAATGAGGAGAAGAAGGATTTTGCAGGAACACCGGTTGTGGTTCGTTATCTGAAAGGCGTGGTGGACAACTCCAGCTATCCATCCATCACGGTTGAGATTCAGGCCAACGTGGTTTATCCCGACAATGGCAAGCGGAACATCCCCGTCATCATAGAATTCGGATTCGGAGGCGGTGACCCCACCCGTACCCGTGCAGGCTCAGTGTCCTGGCAGCAGATGGCGATTGAGCGCGGTTGGGCTGCAGCCACCATCAACCCCTCCTCCATACAGGCCGATAGTGGTTCTGGTCTTACCAACGGCATCATCGGTCTGTGCAACAAAGGCCAGCACCGCCAACCTACCGACTGGGGTTCACTCCGTGCATGGGGCTGGGGATTGTCGCGCTTCATTGATTATATTGAGTCCGATGCCACTTTCGATGCCACCAAGTGCGCCATTGAAGGAGTGTCACGTTATGGCAAGGCATCACTCGTGGCTATGGCATTTGAGGAGCGCATAGCAGCAGGATTCATCGCTTCGTCAGGCAAAGCGGGTGCAGCAGGATGGCGTCGTGATTGCGGTGAAAGCATCGGCAACATCGTCTCAAATGAAGAGTACCACTGGGTATGCGGTAACCTGATAAAATATGGTACAGACCCACTGACAGAAAACGACATACCTGTTGATCAGCATGAACTCATAGCACTCTGTGCCCCACGCGCATGTTTCATCTCCACGGGAAGCTGGAGTGGCGACAAATGGCAGGATGTGGTGGGCTCATTCATATCGGCCTCAAAAGCTTCGCCCGTATATGAGTTGCTTGGCTATCAAGGCGTTGGCACAGACCTTTTCCCTGGTATGGACAATGGTCTCATGGAGGGACGTCTCACCTATCGTCAACATCATGGTGGTCATGAAGCTGGTCCCAACTGGCCTTTCTTCTTAGATTTCTTTGAGCGCGAAGTGGTCGGTAAGTGATAAGATTTACTTCTTCTTCGCAGGTGCGGGTGTGTTGACGACGTTGTATTCGTACAGGTTCTCGTTATAATCCACCACGAAGAGTTTATCGATGTTGCCTTTCTTCTGGAGTTCCATGTACTCCACTTTGTACACCATCGGAATCTTGCTGTACTGCTTGCCGGTCTTCTTGTCGAGCATGAAAAGGAACTTCTTCTCGCTTGTGAAACCATAGGAACAGAAGACGTACTTGTCGTTGAGGGTGAAGATGTCGTTGCTCACGAGATAATCCGTTTCCCATGCGATGCGCTTGTCCTTGATGCTGTAGCTGTAGAGCTTACTACCCTTTCCATCAATTTGAGACGCATAGCTGGGACATGCCATGTTGAAGAGGATGCATTGGTTGTCGCTGTCCCAACGCACATCCTGCACTTCGCAATAGTGGTTGTCCGTCACATAGCCAAGATTCACGGTTTCAACGGGTTGCTTCTCATGATTGTAGAGCACCACCACAAAGTCGTAGTCATCGGATGCTAAAGGAAGTCGGTAAAGGGCGAGCCATCCCATATCAATAGGCTCAGCGATGAAGAGTTCATGATCTTCCGCTGCTGACACCTTGGGCAGGTCCTTGCATTGCACATCCTCGCGGAGACGGTAGATGTAACCATTGGGTTTGTTCTTGGAAGAGACCATTGACTTGTCCCAATTGGTTCCATAACCCTTGAACGCGACCAATCTCTGTGCCTCCATGGTGGAGCACACAACCAGTGCCAACAGGCAAATAATCATTTTTTTCATTGTCATGTAGTTTTTAATGGTAATATAATAGATGTTGCAAATGTAAGGATTTTTGTTGAGAAAAGACAAACATCTCCCCCTTTTTGTAAGGAAAATTGGAGTTTTATTTGTTTGGTAGCAACAAATTCTGTATCTTTGGCAAAATTTTCGTACAACTTAAAAAAACACATCAAACCATGCTTACACAAGAAGACAAAGACTTTCTGGCAAAGAAAGGTATTTCGGAAGAGAAACTGAACGCGCAGTTGAATTGTTTCAAGACGGGTTTCCCTTGGTTGAAACTGGCAGGTGCAGCTTCGCCTGGCAACGGTATCACCATTCCGTCGGAGGCTGAGAAGAAGGATTATCTCGCGGCTTGGGACGCTTATCTGGATGGCACAGGCAAGGTACTGAAGTTCGTGCCTGCATCGGGTGCTGCAAGCCGTATGTTCAAGAACTTGTTCGAGTTTCTCGATAACGGAGAGAAGACGGAGTTCATTCAGAAGTTTGAGGCAAATCTCGACAAGTTTGCGTTCATCGACGACCTGAAGGCTGCCATCAGCAAGAACGGAGGTGACGGCAGTGTGAAGACCGCCATTGCCACGCTGTTGGGTGATGAGGGTCTGTCATACGGCAAACTGCCCAAGGGCTTGCTGAAGTTCCATAAGTATGATGACGGAGCACGTACCCCTGTGGAAGAGCATCTGGTGGAGGGTGCACTCTATGCTGGCGGCAAGAACGGCAACGTAAGTGTTCACTTCACGGTGAGCCCAGAACATCGTCCTTTGTTTGAGGCATTGGTGGCTAAGGTGGCTCCAAAGTATGAGGAGAAGTTTGGCGTGAAGTACAGCATCAGCTTCTCAGAACAGAAAGCAAGCACGGACACTGTGGCTGCCAATCCTGACAATACGCCATTCCGTGGCAAGGACGGCAAGATTCTCTTCCGCCCAGGAGGTCACGGCGCGTTGATTGAAAACCTGAACGACCTCGATGCCGACGTCATCTTCATCAAGAACATTGACAATGTGGTGCCAGACCGCTTGAAGGCCGAGACAGTGGAATACAAAAAACTCATCGCAGGTGTGCTGGTAAGCAAGCAGAAGAAAGCATTCGAATATCTCGAACTGCTCGACAGCGGCAAGTACACTCATGCACAACTGGAGGATATCATCCGCTTCCTCCGCGATGAACTCTCCTGTCGCAACCCAGAACTGAAGGATTTGGAGGATGCCGAACTCGCCATCTATCTGAAGAAGAAGCTGAACCGCCCGATGCGCGTTTGCGGTATGGTGAAGAATGTGGGTGAGCCTGGTGGCGGTCCATTCCTAGCATACAATCAGGATGGCACCATCAGCCTGCAGATTCTCGAGAGCAGTCAGATTGACACGAACAACGCAGAATACCTCAAGATGTTCCAGAACGGCACACACTTCAACCCCGTTGACCTCGTGTGCGCTGTGAAGGACTATAAGGGACAGAAGTTTGACCTCACGAAATATGTGGATCATCAAACGGGCTTCATCTCCAGCAAGAGCAAGGACGGCAAGGAGCTCAAAGCACTTGAATTGCCAGGACTCTGGAACGGTGCGATGAGCGACTGGAACACCATCTTTGTGGAGGTATCACTCGGCACATTCAATCCTGTGAAGACGGTGAACGACCTGCTGAGAGAACAACATCAATGAATTTGACATGAATATCATTCAAAAGTATTTCACAAATCTAACAGGGCTTCAGGCTGAGCAATTCGCTCAGCTTGAGGCTCTTTATAATGACTGGAACGCCAAGATCAATGTAATTTCCCGTAAGGACATTCAGAACCTATACGAGCATCATGTGCTGCATTCGTTGGGCATCGCCAAGGTGGTGAACTTCAAGGATGGCACTACCGTGATGGATCTTGGTACTGGTGGTGGATTCCCAGGCATTCCATTGGCCATTCTCTTTCCAAATGTGCAGTTTCACTTGGTGGACAGCATCGGGAAGAAGGTGAAAGTGGCCAATGAAGTGGCAACGGCTATCGGTCTGAAAAATGTGAAGTTCAGTCATGCCAGAGCCGAAGAAATCAAGGAACAGTATGACTTCGTGGTGACTCGTGCTGTGATGCCGATGGTAGATTTGATGAAGGTGGCAAGGAAAAACATCAAAAAGGAACAACACAACGCTGTACCCAACGGCATCATTGCTCTGAAAGGTGGAGAACTGGCTGGCGAGATTGCCTCGATGAAGAATATCTGTACCGTATGGGAACTGAGCGACTTTTTCGAGGAAGAATATTTCAAGACGAAAAAGGTGGTGCATGTGACGGTGAGAGTGTAGAGGTGAGAGGTTATGGGTTATAGGTTATAGAATAGAGATATGAAGATCAAGACATTCGAAGTTAACCCGTTGTGTGAGAACTGCTATGTGGTGAGCGACGACACGAAAGAGGCTGTCATCATCGATTGTGGCTGTTCTGACGAACATGAATGGGAGGACATCAAGAAATACATCAGCAGCGAAGGACTGGAAGTGAAGCACCTGCTGAACACGCACCTGCACTTCGACCATGTGTGGGGCAACACTTTCGTGCATAGAGACCTCGGTTTGAGGCCTGAAGCCAACTACGAAGATCTGCACATCTATGAGCACATGGACGAACAGATCAAATCGGTGGTGGGCGTCGGCATCCCTCATCCCCCCCTGCCTCCACTGGGTACATCCCTCTTAGATGGCAGCGAAGTCACCTTTGGCAACACCACGCTGAAAGTGCTCACCACACCTGGTCATTCACGAGGTTGCATCTGTTTCTATTCGGAAAAAGACGATGTGCTCTTCTCGGGCGACACCCTCTTCTGTGGCAGTTGCGGACGTACCGATTTGGAAGGAGGCAATTACCACGACATCATGCTCAGTCTTCAAAAACTTGCCACCCTACCCGACCAGACCAAAGTCTTCTGTGGACATGGTCCTTCCACCACGATAGAAAGAGAAAAACGATACAACCTCTATCTGAGAGGTTGAAAAATCTCAATAAATTTGGTTATTCTCTCACTTAGTCGTAACTTTGTAGCGTTTTTCAACAAAGATGAGAAAACTTCTACACATTATTATATATATAAGCGTCCTGCTCTTCGCGGTTCCTGCCTCAGCTATGACTGAGGACGGACAGTTTGTGGTGGTGCTTGATGCTGGTCATGGTGGAAAAGACCCAGGATGCATTGGCTCGAAGTCATCCAACCGTGAGAAAGACATTGCCTACAACATCACGATGGAAGTGGGCAGACTACTGAAGAACAATCATCCAGAAATTAAGGTGGTATATACACGTTCTACCGACGTGTTCATCGAATTGGGACGACGAGCCGAGATTGCGAACAAGGCAAAAGCCAACCTTTTCGTTTCCATCCATGTCAATGCATTACCCAAGAATGCCGCGCATTATGCTTATGGTGTTCAGTCATACACCTTGAGTTCCACATCGACAGGCACAAATCTGGAAGTGGAAAAACGAGAGAACTCGGTCATCGCCCTCGAAGGCGAAGCCGCCAAGAAATACAACTACAATCCATCGCCCGAAAGTAACATCATGTTCGAACTGATGCAAGACCACGACATGAAAGAAAGCGTTGCCTTTGCAAAAATGGCGCAAGACGAGATGGTACATACGGGCGGACGCAAGGATATGGGAGTGCGCCAAGCGAACTTAGCAGTGCTGCGCCTTACCTATATGCCCAGCGTGTTGCTCGAAGTGGGATTCATCTCCACTCCTGCAGAAGAGCAGTTTCTGATGTCTAAAGCCGGTCAGAACTTAATGGCAAAGAGCATCTATAATGCCATCGCAAAATACGCAGCACAACAAACAGGTAAGGCCGCAAAACTGGAAAAGCCTTCCGCTACGCCAGTACAACCTGCAGTCACCGACACTCCTAACGACAACACTACCCCATCCGCACCAACTACAACGAAAGGAGAGAAGCGAACGGTGTATAAGGTGCAAGTACTCGCAGGCAGTGTCAAACTGAAAAGCAACGACAAGCAGTTCAAGGGGTTGAAGTGTGAGATGCATGAGAAGAATGGTCGATACACTTACACCTACGGTTCAGCAACAACCATGGACGAGGCGAAGAAACTGCGCCAGTCCATCCTCGATAAATTTCCACAAGCATTCATCGTGACATTTGAAGAATAATATGAAAATCAGTAAAGAAATCAAAATCGCATCGGTGGCAATCCTTTCTGCCATCATCGTGTATGTAGGCATCATCTTCCTCAAAGGGCTCAAGCTCTTCAACGATGAGGTGTCATATTTCGTAGAGATAGCCGACGTGCAAGGCATGCCGACCGCATCTGACGTACGTGCCAACGGACTGAAGGTAGGTACTGTGAAAGCCATCAAGTTCAATCCTGCCAAGCAGAACCTGACCGTCGAGATCACCATCAATCCGAACTTCCAGATTCCGGAGGGTACCAGTGTCTATATGACCAAGGAGATGTTGGGAAGTGCCATGATGAACCTGAAGTTGGGTCCTAACCCCACAGCCATCCTTCAACCGGGCGACACCATTCAGGGTGCGCCTTTGATAGACTTGATGACTGAGGCTGGCAATATGCTGCCACAGGTGGAAGCCCTCTTGCCTAAAGTGGATTCCATACTGACTGCCATGAATCAGTTGGCAAACAACCCTGCTATTGCCACTTCTTTGAATAACATGGAAGCTGTGTCTGCCGACCTTCGTGTGACCACCACCCGACTCAACGGACTGCTGGGCAACGATGTGCCACAACTCATGGCTAAGACCAACAACATCTGTAGCAATTTGGAGACCACAACCAGCAACCTGAACCAAATCGACCTGATTGGTATGGCACAGAAGGCTGACGTGACGATGAATGGTGTGCAGGAGATGACCTTCAAGATGAACACAGCCATGAGCAGCAAGGAAAGTTCGCTCGGCATGTTGATGAATGACAACTCCATTGCGTTGCATATCGACTCCACCATGCAGAACTCATCACGTCTGTTGGAGGACTTCCGATTGCATCCAAAACGATACGTCCATTTCTCTCTCTTCGGAAAAAAAGACAAATAAAAATGAGAGTGAAAGAAACATGGAGGAAAGATGTTATTTGAATTTTGTTCAAACAGCATCTTTCTTCATGAAGAGCCCCATGGGGAATATTGAAAACCTATCATAAACAAATAATTAAGGGGTAAAAAAAAATAATTGTCGCTAATTGTTCCATGCGTGAAACAAATAGGTAACAAGCTAACAATCAAGTAAAAAGAAAAAATCAATATAAATCAAGAGCATCAAGAACTTAACTTTCGTAAATGACTGAAATGAAGCACTTTTTATCATGCAATTGGAAACGCGGGTAAAAAATAAATTTTGTCATTTGAAAAAAAATAGCGAACTTTGCATTCGTAAAAATCACACATGAGAATCACCAAAGCTAAAATGGTAGAAACAGAACAAAATCCAAAACTCCTATGGGGTAGATGCCTCGAGATTATTCGAGATAACATCACCCCTGAGCAATTCGCGGCATCGTTTGCCTTCGTCGAGCTCCACAGTCTCGAGAATGGCAAGCTGATACTCGATGTGCAAAGCGAGTTCGTCAAAGAGTATTTGGAGGAGAACTTCTTACAGCTCATGGCTTCTACCTTTAAGCGCGTGTTTGGAAACAGCGTCACCAAATTATATTATAATGTAAAGGTGGTGAAGTCCAAACGAGGCGGTGACGTGAAAGAGAAAGGCGCCATGCCAAAGAGGGTAGACAATGGTCCTGCCCGTACAGATGCACGCAAGACACCAGATGATGTGACCGCTCCTCAGGTGCAGGATCTCGATTCTCAGCTGATTCCCGATTACACATTTGAAAACTATATCGAAGGTGAAAGCAACCGTCTGGCACGTTCAGTGGGCGAATCCATTGCCAACAACCCTGCCAAGACGTTCAACCCCTTCTTTGTGTTCGGTCCTTCCGGATGTGGTAAGACCCACCTCATCAACGCCATCGGTTTGCGCATCAAGGAGCTGCACCCAGAATTGCGTGTGCTCTACTTGTCCGCTCACCTCTTCATGGTGCAGTATAGGGATGCCACCATTCAGAACAAGCTGAACGACTTCATCCGCTTCTATCAGAGCATTGATGTGCTGATCATTGACGATGTTCAGGAGCTTGCAGGCGAGAAAAGAGCTGCGACTCAGAACACCTTCTTCCACATCTTCAACCATCTGCATGTCAACGGAAAGCAAATCATCCTTTCTGCCGACCGTCCTCCTATCGCTATGCAAGATTTGGAAGACCGACTCCTCACCCGTTTCAAGTGGGGCATGCAGGCAGAGATTGAGAAGCCTACGCAGAACCTGCGACTCGGCATCTTGTCTGCCAAGGTGGAGAAGGAAGGTCTGAACATCCCTGCCAAGGTGCTCAAGTTCATCGCTGAGAACATTGATGATAGCGTACGTGGCCTCGAGGGCATCATCAATTCGCTGATGGTCAACTCTGTCGTCTATAACTGCGACATCAACATGGCACTGGTGAAAAAGCTCATGCCACAGTTTGTGGAGAAGCACAGCAAGAAGGTACTCACCATCGAAGATGTGAAACAGATCGTATGCAACCACTTCCACCTGAAGATCAACCAGCTTGACTCACGTGAGCGTACCCAACGAATTGCCTATGCACGTCAGATTGCCATGTATCTGGCAGACCAAATGACTGACAATTCTCGCATGCAGATTGGTCGCGTCATCGGTAACCGCAATCATGCCACAGTCGTTCATGCAGTGAAGCAGATTCAGGACATGATGGAGACGGAAGACCGTGTGCGTGAGGATGTGGAAGAGTTGACGTTAGCACTCAAAGCATCACTTTGAAAAAGAATCCATACTAACCAATTCCTATAGATAACTTATGTTTTAATGAGAGGCGGGGAACTCGTGATGAGTCCCCCGCCTTTTTTATTAGAACTTAGTTAGGTAAGTTAGATAAACTTAACGTGAGTTCGATGAAAATTCATTAAAAATAATTGTTTAATTATTAGCACATTAGCGATATTTTTAGTAACTTTGTAGTGACCAAACCACAAGTA
>CADCIO010000057.1 GCA_902801475.1 uncultured Bacteroidales bacterium | reverse complement strand
TGCCTTGATCACCTCGCCGGCTGCATCCCAGCAGGCCTGCATCACGCCGCGGCTCACTCCCGAGCGGAGGGCTGCCTCCTTGATGACCTTGTCCTGTGCCAGGGCGGTGTAGAGTTCGGGCATCATCACGTAGCGGTAGGTTTCCGCATACTTGCCCACCTTGATCAGTTGTTCTTTCGCTTTTACTTTCAGTGCCATAGTAGTTTGTAGTTTTTAGTTTGTTAGTTAATTTGTTTGTTTGTTAGGTAGTTAGTTAATTAGTTTTTTTGTGGGTCAACTGGGGGATTTTTTTTCTTTAGTTAGCGCGCTATTTCTTCTCTCAGAATGACAATGCAAAGATACAACATCCACATTGCGGTCTACGAATAAATCCTCACTTTTTTTCAAAAAAAATGCACTTCCATCCAGCATGGATATGTCATGAGTGTCATGTGTCAAGAGTGTCATTAAGGATTTTCGGATGCATTCACCGTCATAATATATATTATAAAATAATATTTATTATGGGCTGAAAAACACCCTCCCAATCAGAAATCGTTAATGACACTCATGACCAATGACACTCATGACACACGAATTCGCTAAATTGTCTATTTTATGATGTAGTTGACCACCCGTTCCTGAACAGGTTGACATTCTGAAATAATTCCACACATGTTTGGTGGTGTGGGAAGAATGTTGTAACTTTGCAAAAAATAGGACAAATGGAAGAAGACAAGGATTTCTTACGGCAAGACAATAACTACCGCACGTTGAAGGCGTTTCAGAAGGCGGAGTGCATCTATGATGTGACCTATTATTTTGCCAATAAGTTCCTGAAGGTGGGCGATCGAACGATTGACCAGATGGTGCAGGCAGCTCGTTCTGGCAAGCAGAATTTGGCAGAGGGAAACATTGATGGTATCACATCTCGTGAAATGGAGCTGAAATTGACGAATGTGAATAGGGCTTCGTTGCATGAGTTGCTGCTTGACTATGAAGACTACTTGCGTGTGCGTGGTTTGGAGCAGTGGGCGTACGATGACCCTCGCTGTGTGCAGACACGTGCCTTCTGCAAGACGCATCTTGATTCGGCTATCTATCGAGAGAAAATACAGGAGCGCTCTGACGAGACGATAGCCAACATCGCCATCACCCTGATTCATCAGTGCGATGTGCTGATAAAAGGACTTATAGAGTGGAAGAAGAAGGACTTTCTGGAGAAGGGTGGCATCAAGGAGGAGATGTATAGGGCAAGGAAGGATTGGCAGAAAAAGAACGGGGCGTATGGAAGGATTCCTTATGAGGGTAGTTATGGGGTTAATGGGCATAATGGGGTTAATGGGAATCCGTCCGGAAGGAACACAGCGCCCACTCAACCCATATCGCCCACTCAGCCCAAGAAAGAGGGTTGATGAGACAGTTTGAAAGAGCTACTAAAAAAAGCCGGATTGACCGGAGATTCCGGAGAACCCGGAGATTCCGGAAACTAATAGAAACGAAACAAATAGAATCTATGAAAACAGATGAATTGCGAAATAAAATTGCGGCATTTAAGGCTGCTACTAAAACAAAGAAATCATTGGTTCCAACAATGATAACCACATTTGGCGTAAAAAGGAACCAATATAGCGGAAAAGTCCAGCAGGAAGTTGTTTTAGATGACCTTTTTGCAGGAAAGTGATACGATGGGGGTCGAAATCTGTATAAAAAAGTAAGATTTCGACCCTTATCGTTGTATACAATCATACTATCTTCGGCAACGAAAAAAATAGTTTAAACGACGATGCCCTCACTCGCTTCACTATCGTGTTCCCATAATCATTTGTTAAGTAAACCTTACAAAACGTATATATTAGTGGGCTTCTTGCCTTAAAATGAAGAAAAAATGCATTGGTACACAAGTTTGTGGTCCACAAAGTTGTGTACCAATGTTTTTATTTGTACTTTTGCAACAGAAAATAAAAGGGAACAAGACTTATGAACAAGCCATTTATCTATGGAACAGCTGTCGGTGGAGAAAACTTCACAGACAGAGTGCAGGAAACCCGAAGACTGAGAATGGACTTCGAGAATGGAATGAATGCTATCCTGATTTCCCCTCGAAGAATGGGAAAGACCTCTCTGGTGCAGAAAGTGAGGAATGAAATTACGGATGAGAAGATTAAAGTGGTCTACATGGACATCTACGACTGCAGAAGTGAGTACGATTTTCTGGAGCGCTTTGCTTCCATCCTCATCAAGCAGACGGCTGGGAAAGTGGAGATGTTGGCTTCCACAGTGATGGAGTTCCTCACAAGAGTTGTTCCCAAAGTCTCTTTCAGTCCAGAACCCAACTCGGAGTTTTCGCTGTCCCTTGGCATTACGCCCGAGACCCACACTCCTGATGAAATTCTGAACTTACCTGAACGCATTGCTGAAAAACGTGGCATCCATATTATTGTGTGTATCGACGAGTTTCAACAAGTGGGCGAATTTCCAGATAGCCTCAATGTACAGAAACGAATGCGTGGCGCGTGGCAACACCACAAGAGTGCATCCTACTGCATGTTCGGTAGTAAAAAACATCTGATGATGAAAATCTTTCAGAGCAAACGAATGCCTTTCTACAAGTTTGGCGATACCATTTTCCTCGACAAGATACCCGATGCCGACTGGGTTGCTTTTATCCAGTCGCGTTTCGCCAGCAAGGAGAAAAGCATATCTGAAGACTTTGCCATACGTATCTGCCGCACTGTGAATGGACACTCCTCATACGTGCAGGAATTGGCATGGAATGTGTTTGTCGAAACAGAACATGAAGTCACTGAGGACTCGTTTCAGAGTGGGCTTAATGAATTGCTGCATCAAAACTCAGCACTTTTCCAAAGCCGAATCGAAACACTCACTTCTTTCCAAATGAATTTTCTTCGTGCCTTGTGTGATGGAATCCACAGCGATTTTGGTAGCAAACGCATCATAGACACCTATCGTATAGGAACCAAATCAAACATCGCCCGTCTCAAGAGCAGCCTTGAAGACAAGGAACTCATTGAGACCAGCAAGGGTGTGACCACCATTGCTGACCCTGTGTTTTTATTGTGGTTCCAAAGAGAATACATGTCATAAGTGTTCCATTTACAGTCTTACGACTTCGTCAAGGGTGCCTCCCTCTATTTCTAAGAATAAACGTTAAAAACGCTTCTTTCTCGCAAGATTTCGATATCGAAGTCTTGCGAGATTGCTTTCTTTGCCGTTACTTTGCAGCCAGAAACCTAAAAGGATAAGCGTATGAAAAGAAAAGAGAACACACTCACGAAGGCTGAGTTCCAGCTGATGTCCATCCTGTGGGACATCAATCACTCCGCTTGCGCTTGGGACATCTTGGAGCATTACGAAGAGCCCAAGCCTGCCTACACCACCATTGCCACCTATCTGAAGGTGCTCTACGAAAAGGGTTTTGTGGATTACTTCAAGAACAAGGGCGAGGGGAAGACACAATGGTATGTGGCGAAGGTCACACGTGCCGAATATACTCGCATGACGATGAAAGAAGTGAAGAAGAACTTCTTCGACAACAGCATCAAGTCGATGTTCAGCTTCTTTGTCAAGGAGGAGAACCTTTCGGCTGATGACATTCGCGAGTTGTTGGGAATGTTGGAAGAAGAAGGAGGTGCGTTATGATGACCGCATTATTCCTGTATTCCATCAAATCGGCATTTGTGCTGTCGTTGCTTTATGTGCCATACACGCTGATGCTGTGCAGGGAGAGTTTCTTCCGTCTTAACCGCTTCACGTTGCTGACGATACTGGGGCTGTCGTTACTCTTGCCCTTGTGCAATTTCCCCTCGTTGGCAGAAGAGGAGCAGCTTGTCACCCATGCTGTGCATCAGCAGGTGGAGGCAGTGAGTAAGCCAGCAGCGGAGAAGATGGAGGTGACAACTCCTGTGCCGATGGAGATACGTGAACAGGTTGCTCCTGATGCCCCCTACGACAGTTCGTGGTCTTGGTACACCATCCTCAGCGTCCTTTGCTTTGTGGGTATGTTGTTGGTGCTGTTGTTCCGCTTGTGGCAGTTCATCCGTATGGGCTTTCTGATGCGTCGAGGCTGTCTGTGGAAAGACCAAGTGGATGGCTTCATCATCTACTGCCACTCCGATGACATCGCTCCATGCAGTTGGATGAATCGCATTGTCATCAGCCAGAGGGATTACAGCGAACATCGCCATGAGATTCTCCTGCACGAAAAGGGGCACATTCTCCATCACCATTCCCTCGACATTCTCTTACTCACCTTTGTTCAGGTGGTGCAATGGTGGAATCCCTTTGTCTATCTGCTGGGGACAAGCCTTCGCGATGTCCACGAATATGAGGCAGACCATCATGTGCTGCAACAGGGAGTGAGGCTTTCTCAATATCAGAACCTGCTCATCCGCAAGGCCATCGACACCAGTTCCATCTCCCTTGCCAACGGCTTCAGCCACAGCCTTGTGAGACGTCGCATTGCGATGATGCACAAGACTTCCAATCCCTGGATGCAGATGAAAGTGCTCTATATCCTTCCCCTGATCATTGTCGCGCTGAGCGCCTTTGCCACACCAGCGATGAAGAAGCCAGTAGAGGAAAGCTTTTCCTCCCTCGAATATCGCTTCATCAATATGGAAGCTATCCAATCACTCCATCAAAACAATAAACATCTATGAAAAGAACTCATTTGAAGGCAACACTCGCCTTGCTTGTCGTGGCAACTGCCACATCGTGCTACAACCTTGCACCAGAAAACATGGGGGCACTCACCTCTGCCGACATCTACAGGGGCGAGGGGAATGTGTTGAAGATAGACAGTTTAGTGGAATACATCAACTCGCTCGTGAAGGAGAAGGAAACCCTTTTGGGCGTACATCCATCCACATCTCAGAACTTTGTGACAACTACCTACAGCTATGGAGGGAAACACACCAAGGAAGTAACCATATCGTGCAACCTCACCCAGATACCCGATCGACCCATGGGGTTGACGGGAGACACCAAGAAAGATTCTGCCAGCCTCTTTTGGACACACTACTACAGAGAGCAGGGATTGCTGTATCAGCAGGTGTATGACGCGATTTCGAACACCTGCAAGCTGCTTGCAGACAACGTGAAGGAGCAGAACAAAAGCCTGTGGGAGAGACACAATGAGGGGGCAGACAGTGTGTTTTATTCCCTTGCCCTGAGAGAATATCCGCAGGGAGACACGTTGAGAAGATGGAATAGTCGGCATGGCTCGGAATACAGCTGTGCTCCAGAGCTGGTGTCATTCTCTTATCGCTCCACTCCCGACCTCGACGCGCCGTCGCTCGCAGGAGGACAGGCTCTGGGGCGTCACAAGGGATTTGGAAGTTTCACTTATACATACACTCCTGACAGCGTGTATGACAATACCCACGAATTGCTCGACAAAAAGCAATTCGGCAAGCTCGTCAAATCGGCCCTCAAGCAGAAGGGAATAGAGAGCCGTCCCTTCTATCTCAGTCATGATAAGGATTGTCCTGATGAGGTGTCTCTGTTCAATTTTGGACAAGAAACGACTCCAATGGAAATGGTTTACATGAAAGAGGTGCAACCTTATTCAGAGTCGTTGGGCAGCCACATTGAACCAGCTTTTTCGGAAACTAAAGGCATTATCTACACCATCAAGTCGAAAGAAAAGATGGATGCCGTGCTTCATCAGTTGGAGCAGTGTATCTGGCAATATCTCGACAGGCATCCGCATCTGAATTACAGATTCACCCCTGATACACCGATTACAGGTGACATGTATTACACCAAAATGGATACTTATTTCACGGCCGAACAAAGGACGCCTCTCTATGAAGAATCCTCCATCATTCTGCACCGTACCCGCGACGAGTTCCACATCCTGGTGCTTGACACCACTGGCGATTTCTGGTTGCCTGCCGAATGGCCCATCATCAAGAATTGGAAGAATGGTAAAGTCACATACGCCAAGAAGCCCAAACTCACCAAGAAGGAGCTGAGGAACTACATATCTGGCACTATGCATCTTCAGGGTAGCTATACGGCATGGGAAGATTCTTCCATCATCAAGAAGGACAAGAAATAGCATGTTTTCTTCATGGCAAATAGTGAATTAATAAAAGATTTAGAAAGGAAGAATATTCCATCATTAGGCATGCAGGGCTGGGAAGTTCTGCATTGCCACAAATTACAAACAATAACAATTGACAAATAACATCTATGAAAAGAACTTATTTGAAGGCAACACTCGCCTTGCTGATCGTGGCAACTGCCACCTCATGCTACAACCTTGCACCAGAGAATACGGGAGCGCTCACCTCCACTGACATCTACAGCGGTGTGGGGAACGTGTTGAACATTGACAGTTTGGTCAGTTATGTGAGAGAAATCACAAAAGATGAGGACGTGGAGTATTACAGGTCGTCAGGCGATGTGGTGCAGACCCAATACAAATATGATGGGAAGCACCATAAGGAGGTCCGCATAGACTGTAATCTTTACGATCTTCCCGTCATGGAGGAAACGGGTGATGAGCAAAAGGATTCCACCATGCGCACACTTCAAGCCTACTATCAGCGGAAGCAGGCAAAGGCACAACAAGTGTATGATGCTGTTGTCAGTACCTGCAAATCTCTTTCAAATCTGGTCGAACCTTCACGCACCAATATGTGGGAGCACCAGGACAGCGTTTGGTACAATATTGAATTGGGAAACTATCAGACAGGGGACGTACGGTTGGATACCATCGGTGCAGAACCTATTGAAGAGGCATCAGAAAAAGTCGATTTCCATCATTACCCATTCCAAATCCCAGGGATACCCGCCTCGGCATTCCGTCAGAAAGGATACGGGGCATTTGAGTATGAATTAACTCCCGACAGTGTTTGGAACAAGACACACGAACTGCTGGACAGGAAAGATTTCGCTAAACTCATCAAACCGATTCTGTCGCAGAAAGGGATAGAACGCCGTTCTTTCTACATCAGCCACGATGCAGCGTGTCAGGTGAAGCCCACCTACACCTACCAATATGGCGAGAACAACATGTGCATTTGGCGTGAGACGACGCCGATGGACATCTTTGTCGATCTGCCCGATTCGGTGCCCCCTGCCGGTCAACCCTATTCGGAAACCCAAGGCACGGTCTATACCATGCACTCGAGAGAACAGATGCAGTCCGTGCTTCGTCAATTGACGGATGCTATATGGGGATATCTTGCCCGTCACCCCCACACGTTCTATGAGTTTTATCCCGACCCGTTTGTGCCAAACCAATTCCCCATAGGTGCGTACAAAACTTACTTCGTGATGAAACAAAATACTCACCTTCATGAGGACATCTCCCTCTTCATCCACAATTGTCGCGACGACTACAACCTTCTGGTGCTTGACACGAAGGGCGACATGTGGCTCCCTGTGGAATGGCCCGCTATGAAGAGTTGGAAGAATGGTCAGGTGGTCTATGACAAGAAGGTGCAGCTGACCCCTCAACAGATGAAGAACTATGTAGGCACTTGCATGAGCATGCAAGAATTTTATGATGTCTGGACAGAGTTCGATAAACCTAAAAAGAAGAACAAGAAGAAATGATAGGTTTTCTCAAGCAGATAGTATAATTAATAAAAATATTCATTCCAACGCCGTTCAAAATATGTTTCTCCCTTGTGTAAAACATGTTTCTCCCCTCTATAAACTATATTTTACGACGTGAAATGTATATTTTTCGACGTAAAACGTATATTTCACGTCGTAAAACGTACGTTTCTCGACGTAAAACGAAGTTTAGATGGCGTACAAACTTATTTTGTGTAGGGATGCAAACTGTTTTGTAAGGCGTAGCAGCTGTTTTTGATCAGAGGCTCTTGATTTCAGCGTCAACCACGAAGATGTCCCCTTCGGCATCAACCAATACGTTGCGAGGTATGACATCCCAAACGATATAGCGACCATTGGAGAAGCGTCCCACGCTGTCCGCTTTCTCAAAGCCAAGGGCTGCCATATAGGTGTCAATCATAATTTGTGTGGCAGGGGTGGCATTGGCTATTCTCGACCTCCATCTGCTTGGCCAGTTCCAGATTGCGCTTCATGTAGTTGGCAGCGTCGGCGGAGCTCATCGGCGATTTTTGCGATTCGGCTATTTTCCGCATCTTGCGCTCCGTCACTTCCTTGTGAAACTGATTCAGGAAAGTCATAGTTCATGATGATTAAATGATTTCATACTTTTGGGCACAAAGGTACAAAACTTTTTCGAGAATAATCAAATAAAACAACAAATATTTTATGAAGAAGAAAATCCGTGCAGGGGCGGGATATTTCCTGGTTTTTGTCGTATAACAAGTAGAAACGAAGAAAAGTTCATCGATAGTGAAGACAGACAAACAGATAGTGGATGCCGTGATGAGTGACCAACGCAAGGGGCTGGACCTGATGGTCGGTCACTACGGGCAGGAGGTCTTTGGCATGGTTGTGAGGCTCGTGGGCGACGTGATGGATGCTGAGGAACTGACGCAGGACACGTTTCTCCGTGCATTCCGCAGCATGGACAGTTACGACCCGCAACGGGCATCGCTCGGCACATGGCTTTGTCGCATTGCCTACCGCCTGACGCTCGACTTCATGAAACGTCGTCGTCCGCTGCTTGTCTCGATAGAAGACTCGGAGGTGTGGCAGACGGACATCAACGAGGAGCAGCTGGAGGCGGAGCTTTCGACAGGCAATGAGGAACGCATCAGTCGATTGGAAGAGTTGATAGACCAGCTACCGCCCGACGAACGTCTGCTGCTCATGCTCCACTACTTCGAAGAGCGTCCGCTGGACGAATGCTCGTTCATCATGGATGCAAGCCCTCACGCATTGGCCAACCGCCTCTACCGAATACGTAAGAAACTCCACAAGCAACTTCAAAAGATATGAAAACAAATAAAGACACCGACTTGCGCGAAGCGCTGCGACGCCGATATGCCAATACGCCGTCACTGCCTACGGACTTCACAGAACGTCTGAGGGAGCGGATGGACACGAAGCCTGCTGCCAGCCACCGGGGACATTGGTGGGGCTGGATGTCCGCTGCCGCTGCCTGCCTGTTGATAGCGATAGGCGTAGGGGTGTACTATGAGTTCAACAAGACTCCATGCTCGATTGCCAAATTGAGTGCACCCGATAATAAAACTGAGTGCACCCAATTGAGCAATCGAGTGCACCCAATTGAGCAATCGAGTGCACCCGATGAGGTGATTGAGTGCACCCAATCAAGCAATCGGGGCGCACCAATCAGGCAATCGGGGCGCACCAATCAAGCAATCGGGGCGTACCAATCAAGCAATCGGGCACGCTCGACTGAGATTTCCGACACGCTCGGCAACGGCATCTGGCGTTCGGAACGGAACGTGGCGATTGCCATTCAGATGCTGAGCGAGTGCGAGGAAACCATCCTGCGCGAGGAGCAGGAGATGCGCAACCACATCATCCAAGCCACCTTCAACGCCACGCCGCAACCTGCCAATGTGGTGCTCGTGACCAACGAGGCGGGCGACTATGAAGTGATTGAGACCAAAGCAATCATCGAGATATAAATCTAAAACTATTCATTTATGAAAGCAAAGAGTATTATCATCGCAGCCATCGTCCTGATGGCCATCGTGCCAACCGCCTCGGCACAGGAGCAAATCAAAAAGGCGTTCCAGGAAGTGACCGACGAACTTGCGGGCGTCACCAAAGTAGGAGAGCATAATACCGCAAAAGTGGACGCGAACGGCATTGCCATCGAGAGCAAAGTTATCACTGTCAAGGTGGAGAGGAGGTATCAGCATTCCGTGTCCGAAACACTGAGGGATGCTTTTAGGAACGAGGCCAGCAAAACATCGATGTTTGAAGAAGAGATGGGCGGCGAGAAACTCGAACTTGATTCAGCGCTCGTCCACGACCTCGGTCTGCGTCGCATGTGGAGCATCTGGAGGGATGAAGACGACGCTGTCCTCATCGGAAGCATGAAGAACAGCACCTACTACATTGCCAACTTCAACGACAAGAAGCACAAAGGCTATCGCACCTGTTATGCTGCCGAGTGGAGCAACGCCGACAACCCTGAGGTCTATACGGTAAAGCTCGTCTATGTCTATGGCCAGCAGCCCAAAACCGCACATGGCATTGCATCAGTCGGGCCTCCGAACCATTTCGCTACGGTGTCGATGCCCGACGTTCTGGGCGAGGATATCTTTAAGAAGCAGTTGGAGGATGCATTCGGACATCAAAAGGAAGACATCCCCTTCGAACTGCCTCAGCGCATCACTGTGCGCCTGGATGCATTCGGACATCAAAAGGAAGACATCCCCTTCGATGGGAATAAGGATTCTTGGATGGCTTTGGCTTTGCAACGTGGAGTTTCCAATCTGAGCAACACCGACTGGCACCGTTTCTTCGGACTCCTGACGCAACAGATGATGGACAAGGTCAACAAGAAATCAAAAGAGGATCTGGTGGTGGCAGCAGGCATCATCCTCGACCTCTGCAAGAATGCCTCTTTGGACGACGATGAGCGCAAGATAGTCGCCAACCGCCTTTATCAAGTGGCTGGATGTTTCGACATCAACGAAGACTTGTACATCCATGATATGCTGACACTAGCAGCGAAGAAGGTGCAGAAGGAGTGACATACAAACAAGATATAAAGATAGGTTTTTCATTATATATTCATAATAAATAGTATAGGAGATGAAGACTTCATCATTGGGCGTGCAGGACTGTGAAGTTCTGCATTGCCGTAACGTCGACAAGAGAGGGACACGATTACTCGCGTCCCTCTCTTGTTTTGTATTTGCTTTCCGAAGAGAATCGCCCAGCGCGTGGGCTGGTTAATCAATCTCCTCGTCAGCCTCATAGCCTCCCATCTCACGGATAGCGTTCTTCAGCATGGTGTACTGTTGGAAGAGGTGGTTGACAGGTTCCTCGCCCTTGGTGTAGTCGTGCATAGGAGCCTTGAGGAAGAAAGAGAGGAAACGGGTGTAGGTCTGGAGAAAGAGCCCTTCACCAATTCTTTTTCCGATGTTCATGAGATGAGGGTCTTCCTCATACATCCGTTGGATGCTCTGACCTTCTATCACCATCAGGGTGCAGTCCTTGCCTGCCACGATGGTTACTTCCGACGGGACACCATACAGGCAGTTGGGATAATCTGCCACCAGTTCGCCCTCGAAGACAAATCCCGTGTTGTATGCTTTTCCCATCCACAGGATTGGTCACCACATATTTCAGGTAGCCGCTCTTGATGAAACCAATCCATCGTGCAGGCTCTCCCGCACGCTCCAAGGTTTCATCTTTCTTCAGTTGCAGAACCTTTCCCCTGTTCAGGCATTCATCAACCATGAATTGCAAGTCTGCCCCCTTCTTGTATGTGTTGAATGCGTCCATTCAAAAAGAGAAAGTTCCACGATGGGTCTGACCATCACACCAAATATGGAGATCTCCTTGTCCTATCACATCCATGCCAATGATAACAGCTTCTGACTTGGGGTTAGGTATTCCATAAACTTCTATAGGCATGAAATGTCCAGGATAGAGGGACAAAAGGAGTTTGTAAACACCGACCTCTTCATTTCCAGAAGTTGCCGTATCAATAGCCTCTGTACGAATGGGAGTCAGTTGCAGTTTTTCCACTACATCCAACCCAATGCATGTCTTGGATGCACCTGTATCAATAAGCGCATTAGCAATATCAGCCAATGCCGTTAAATCTTGATTGAACATAAAAGGGTCGAGCACCATCTCAAAAGAGTCGCCCACCTCACGCTTGCGCAAATTCACTTTGAAATTCTGCATATGCCTTTCGTGCTTGTTCTAATAAACGCCTTTCGTCTTCAGGGGAGTGCCAACGGATATACGAGCGCACTCCACGACCGACCACAGATATTGGTGTTCCCACCCTGTTCTTTGTTTTATTCTCCATATTCAATCTCCTTTCTTTTGTAATGCAAAGGTAGCAACTCCTTTCCAATCCCCCAAATCTTTAACATCTGTTAAGGTTATTTCTCAAACTACTTTGAGAAATGAGGGAGGGGACTCATTTTCTTGCATTTTTTCTTGTTTCCTTTTGGGAAGTATGTATAACTTTGTAGGCGCAAAACCTATAAAGAAATAAACAATATGAAAAGAACAATTTTTACTTTCGTGCTGGCGGTTGTCGCATTGGTGGCAATGGGACAAGAGAAAGAACCGTTCTTCCGTACGGATTCGGCATTCATTGTCGGAAAGATAGTGGGAGGAAATCCGGATTGCATGCCCAAGCAGATTATCGTCGCATGGAACAACGCCCTGACCAATAACATGAGGGACAAGACGGTTGATGTGTCTGCCGACGGCGATTTCACATGCCGGATGCAGTTGCATCACCCTGTGCTCAGCAATTTGGTAATCTCCGAGAATAATATGGTGCCGTTTTACCTCGTGCCGGGTGAGACGCTGCACATGGAACTGAAACAAGATGCCGACGGAAATTGGACTTGCAATTACGGTGACGGCAGCGCGGCGAAAAAGGTGGAGCGTCTGCTGAAAGCGAACCTCGACTTTACCAATGAGTACCGCATGATGATGGCGGACAAGAGTGATTTGAAACGTCACACGGCATTATGCGACAGTCTCATTCGTGCAACGCTCGGGAACATTGAGGCGATGGCCGATGTCCGGCAGTTCACTCCCTATGAGCGACAACTGGCTCAAACGATGGCCACAGGCGCGATTTGCCAAGGCTTCTTGTTCCGGCATGGTGAATTATGCCGTGCAGATTTGAACCGCACTTTTACCGACAGCCTGTACAGAGCCGAACTCTGCGCTCCCGAATACTATGCCCCGCTGAAATACTTGCCATTGAATGACCCCGTCCTTTTCGTTCCATACCGTTATTCCCAATTAGCAACAGTCTTGGCCAAAACACCAGTCTGCGCCTTGGCCACTTTCATGTCGTATTATGCCGTAGAAATCCAGCAACTGCGTCAGGCGATGGACAGAATGACGGGCGACGAAGACAATCTGCTGACTCAGATGGCCATGATGCAAATACTGCCAAAAGGACTGACAACAGCCGCTGAAGCATACGTCCATCGCCAGCAAGCACTGGCAGACACGACGCTGACGGCAGAAGACCGTGCGGCGTGGGAAGCGTCCCCATACGTGCCGCTCGACACCGTGCGCCATCGTGCGCTCGACGGATTCACGCAGCCCGAACTTCGCAAGGAGGCTGAACGTCTCTTCGCCGCCACGTTCGACGAATCCGTTGCCTATCCCATCCCCGAAGGCGACGGCAAGGCATTGCTCGAAAGAATCATCCAGCCCTATCGCGGGAAGTTCGTGCTGATAGACTTCTGGGCGATGTGGTGCGGCCCATGCAAGCAAGCCATAGAAGAAAGTCGTGACCTGCGCCGCCAACTGAAAGACAATCCCGACCTGCGGCTCATCTTCATTGCGCAAGAGAATGCCCCCGAGACCAGCGAAACCTACAAGCAATACGTCAGCGAGAACCTGCTTGGTGCCGACTGCTATCCCGTCAGCCGCAAGGAACTTGACCAACTGATGGAACTCCTGCGGTTTGGTGGCATTCCTCACTACGTCACCATCTCGCCCGACGGCCAAATCATGCGCAACTCACTCAACTACTTCTCCAACAATTACGAATTGTTCCTGCAGCAGTTAGAGGATATGAAAACAACACTGTCGGAAATCAATTAATAATATTAAATAAAACCCAACAGAATCGCCATGAGTCCATAAGAAAATAACATCAAAGTCTTGGATGAGTAAAAGATTTCAACTATCTTTGTGCCCTGTATTACAGATCAAGTGACGGTTTTCTGATCCACATTCACAAAAATCACGACCTCAGCAATGGGGTTGTGATTTTTTGTGTAATGGGAAAGAAGGAAGAAAGGAAGAAGGAAGAGGGCTGAAGGCTGATGGAAGAAGGCTGATGGAAGAAGCAAAGCGGTGATGATTCTTACAAAGCGCTGGAACCAGATATTCGCCGCTATTACGAGGCAACAAAATAATGAGAAAGATTGTGAGATGTGTGCAAATACGACTATCCAAAATCTTTCAAGTCGAAATACATCAGTCGAGTGTCATCTTCCTTATCCTTTTCTGTAAAAAAGCGGAATTTGTTACGTTCGTAGAATCCCGTTGCAGAAGTAAGTGCATCGACTGTCACAAAACGGCATCCCGTCCGATTCCCATGAGTAAAAACATATTTCACACTATCAAGGATAAGTCGTCCGATTCCATTTCCTGCATACGACTCGCTTACAGCCAAACGTCCAACCTTTACTGCAGGATAATGATTCCGCTGTTTACTGAATGGAATCTTCCGATTGATCCGGTTACGCACGCTTTTCTCAGTTTCATTGAGGCGAACCACATCATTCAGCAGACTATAATAGGCAATGATATCACCATTCTCCGAGTTAACAAGCAGGTAGGTGACGGCAAGATATTCTGTTTGATAATCTTTGGACTCATCCAACAAAAATTCGTTCAAGTCGCCTTCGGCACACTTGAACGCAGTAAGGTCAGTTTCGGGTGTCAGCACTCGAATGGAAATGTCAGGAAGGCTCATCGGAACAACGGACAGTCAGGTGAGTTACGCTTGAACATCTCGTATGCCAGTCGAGCTCTTTCCTTTTCTTCTGAAGATGCAGGAGACGGATGGCTCATGTGCCAGCGAAAACGCTCCGCATCTTTACCCGTCAGCACGGGGGTTTCTTTAATCGGTCTTGCCATAATCAATCTGCCTTTATTATGTTTTCGGCGGCAAAGGTACGAATAAGTGAGTAAAAAAACAAATATATTTGAGTTTTTTCGAGCGGGAGTACTTAGAGCGATAGCTCAACGTACAAATATATTTCGAGAATAATCAAATAACCCCCCAAATATTTATGAAACTGTCCAGAAATGGACATATGACTGTCCGATAATGGACACTTGCATTGGAAGCTATCACTCATAATCAATGAGTTATGCTTCTGGCACGTTCTTTGTACATAATTAGTGAATAGTAGATTAGTGAGTGGTAGATTAGCTCCTAACAAACCAAA
>CADCIO010000056.1 GCA_902801475.1 uncultured Bacteroidales bacterium | reverse complement strand
TGGGCGTTGATATCGTATGAACGACGGTAATAAGGTACCCAAAGGTAGCGACCTCCATGTGTGAAGGTGCTCTCCACGGGTTTGCCGTAGAACGTGTTCAAGTGGTTGTTCTGGTAGTGGGTGAAGGGGTAGAGCCCCGATGGCTTGCTCCACAGGTGGGCGTCCTTCGTGTGGTCGAACTGGTGCTTGATGACTGCCAACTTCTTGTAAGTCTGGAAGTCATACACCACCGTTGTGGCTCCTTCCAACGAATTGACGTAGAACTTCTTGCCGTTGGGATGCACATTCACCGACTTGGGCGAGTTGATGTCTGGGTCGGCTGTCGCCTTGTCACCAGGAGCATAAAACTGCTTCTTGCCGATGAGTTCGATGCTGATGCGCCCATCAGCCGACTGTGCCGTCTTACCAATCTTGGGACGTACCAATTGTGCAACCGCAGGAACTAAAAGCGTAACACTAAAAACTAAAAGTAATAAGAACTTTTTCATCTTGTTTTTGATGTAGAAATAGTAATTTGTGTGCAAAGATACGAAATAACTCTCAACTCCTAACTCCTAACTCCTAACTTTTTGTTATCTTTGCACAAAATTAGGGATTAGTGATTAGTGAATTAGTAGATTAGGGATTAGCTCCTAACAAACCAGCCCACGCGCTGGGCGAAGCTCCTAACAAACTAATTTACTAACAAACCAACAAACTAAACATTAAAATATATGTCTCGATATATCCTCATTTTTCTCCTTCTGGTGTGCAGCGTGGTCTGTCATGCGCAAGACACCAGCAAAGCCTATCGCAACACAGTCGCCGGCAGTTACAACTTCTGGTTTTATCGTCCCGAAGAGGATGAGAGTGATGGCGTGCACCGTCCCTTGCTCATCTTCCTGCATGGCGCCAGTCTTTGTGGCACAGACTTGAACAAGGTGAAGAAATATGGTCCGATGGAAGCCCTCAAACGTGGTCGTGCCATCGACTGCTATGTGCTTGCTCCTCAGAATCCTGGAGGTTCTTGGAAACCTGAGAAAATCATGAAGCTCATCGAGTGGGCAGAGGCAAACTTCCACATCGACAGCGATCGCATCTACTGCTATGGTATGAGTCTTGGAGGTTATGGTACACTCGACATGTGTGCCACTTATCCTGACCGTATCGCGGCAGGAATGGCGATGTGTGGAGGTGCTACTGTGAAAGACCTCAGCGGACTCTCTCGCATCCCCATGTGGATTGTGCATGGAACGGCTGATACTGCTGTGCCGGTTTCTGCTTCCGACCGTGTGGTGGAGGCGATTAAGAAGACAGGTGACGACTCTCGTCTCATCTACACCCGTATGCCTGGCATCAATCATGGTCGACTGGCTCGTCTGTTCTACTGCTACCAAACCTACGACTGGATGTTCTCCCACTCCCTCAAGGATGAAGACCGTCCCATCAACCGTGATTTCGAGATCACACCCCAATTGCTGCAAAACGCCTATCATGACCTGGGGCGCAATGCCAATTTCGCATCGTATGATTAATCAGTCCATAAAACCAAAACTTAATTAACATGAAGAAAAGGACACTCTCACTTTTAGTTTTTAGTTTTTCACTTTTAGTTTCCTTTGCACAAACAGCAAAAGAAGAAATCTATGCCGACATTCTCAAGTCTGGCTCTAACTACATGGCATATCAGGCGCCCAACAAAGCCCTGACACCTGCCCCCAAGGGCTATGAGCCTTTCTATATGTCCCACTACGGACGTCACGGTTCCCGTTGGCTCATCAATGAGAACGACTACACCAGTGTTCTGCGTGTGTTCCGTCGTGCCAACGAACAGGGCAAACTGACTGCTCTCGGTAAAGAGGCTTTGGAGAAGCTTGAACGTTTCATCCCCACCACTCGTGGTCGTCTGGGCGAACTTTCCGACATTGGCGAACAGCAGCATCATGGCATCGGTCATCGCATGACTGTCAACTTCCCTGAAATCTTTAGCGGAAAGGATGCAGAGGTCGATGCACGCAGTACGGTTGTCATTCGTTGCATCCTCAGTATGACGGCTGAATGTGAAGAATTGACAGCCTTCAACCCTCGTCTCAAGATGCATAATGACGTGAGTGAGTCGTTCCAATACTACCTCAATCACAATTTCAGTCAGCGTCTTCGTGATGCCAGTCGCGATCGTGGTAGCATCGTCAGCAGCTATGCCAAGAAATATACCCATCCAGAACGTTTCTGTCGTGCCCTCTTCAACGACGAGTCCTATTGGAACGATGAGGACTTCCGTCCCCGTTCCTTCATGCGCTCTGTCTTCAATGTGATCACCAACATGCAGAGCCACAGCTTTGGCGAAGACATGTGGAACCTCTTCACCACTGAAGAGTGCTACGACCTCTGGAAAATCGTCAACATCGACTGGTATCTTGGTTATGGTGCAGCTCCCCAGACAGGTGGCATCATGCAGTTCAACCAAGCAGACCTCCTGCACAATATGATTGAGACCACCGATACCGTAATGGCCTCCAAGTCGTTCAAGAATGGTGCCACCCTCCGTTTCGGACACGAGGTGTGCGTCATGCCTCTTGCCTGCCTCTTGGAACTCGATAGCTGCGGACGTCAGGTGCAAGACCTCGACCACCTCGAAGACTACTGGGTCAACTACCGCATCTACCCCATGGCATGTAACATCCAGCTTGTTTTCTATCGCTCGAAAAAGCAGAAGGATGCCCCCATCCTCGTGAAGGCACTCCTCAACGAGAAGGAAGCCACCCTTCCTGTTCCCACCGACCAGTACCCCTACTACAAGTGGGATGACCTCCGTGCCTACTACGTCAAGAAACTCGACGAGTTTGAGAAGGGGAATCGATAAATCTTTTATGGTTAAAATCAAGGGGCATCCAAATGATCGGATGCCCCTTGATTTTTGTATTGATGTTATGGATCTTACCTGACAGCGGTGAAGTTTTCGCTGAGGGTGAAGGTCTTTTCGTATCCCTTGGTCTTGACGGTATAGGTTTCGCCCACTTGGAAGGCGGCGCTGCTGACGAGGCTGGCGCTGCGTCGGAGGGAGAAGGGAACCGTGATGGTTTCGAGGAGCTTGTTGTTGCCGTCGTAGAGATAGATGGGTTCTTCCTTCACGATGTTGATGCCGATGAGGAGGGCAGAGGGCTGCTTGGATGTGTAGTTGGTGGGAACGGATGGCATTTCACCCATACCTCCTCCGACAGTGAAGATGGTGCCACCTTCGATGACGAGTGGGGCGAAGTCGCAGTCAAGTCCTTCTTCTGGTGAACCTGCCTGACTCCATGCATAGACGGTTCCACCTGTGATGATGATGGCAGGATCGGTGTCTTCCTGATTGTTGTTATTGCCTCCGAATGGCATGAAGAAACCACCCTTGGGGTTGGAATCGACAGCATCGTTACCTCTGCTTCGAGCGATGACGGTACCACCATTGAATTCGATGGTTGCATTGGCATTGATGGCATCGTCAGGACTCATCACATCCACCATACCACCATTCACAACAACACCTTCCTTACCTTCGATGCCTTCTGCACCAGCTGTAGAGGTCTTGACAGTTACGTTACCACTATTGATGGTGATTTTACCTTTCGATGCGATGCCCTTGGTGGAAGCAACATACTTGCGTTTGCCTCCGAAGCCCATACCACCACCTTCTTCATCCTCTTCACCTTCTTCACCAGGGTTGCCGAAGCCACCAAAGCCGCCTCCGAATCCTCCAAAGTTAGGCATTCCGCCTTCTCCAAAGTTGGGGAAACCTCCTCCACCAAAGTTGGGAAATCCACCACCAAATCCACCTTGACGGGTACTGTCGTTACCTTCTGGACGCATACCTCCAAAGCCCGGGAAACCTCCACCTCCGAAGCCTGGGAAGCCTCCAAAGCCGCCCTGCCGTGTGCTGTCGTTTGCTTCACCTCCGAAGCCGGGAAATCCTCCAAAACCTCCAAAATCGGGGAATCCTCCTTCAGGCATTTGGAAGTTGCTGAAGTCGGGCATTTCGCCCCCACCAAAACCTCCGAAGTCGCCAAAGCTGAAAGGTTTTTCACCTAAGTGGTTACCAGATGTGGTGACATTGAGGGTGAGGTCTTCGATGGTGATGTCATCTTTCGTCTTGATGCCTCGACAACCATCCCCTGTGGCGATGATGTTGAGGGTGCCCTTACCTGAAAGGAGCAGCTTGTCTTTTGCCCAGATGGTGGCAGCCTTATGATTGGCTGTGTCGTTGCAAGCCGTGATGGTGAGCGTGTTCTCCGTACCATTGGCGACTGCAATCTCCACCTTCTTCTTGTTCTTCAAGTCGATGGGTGCACCTTCCTGACTGGTGAGATTCAGTTTGTTGAGCGTTATCTTTGCCTTGCCTGTCGTCTTGAGCACGAGTTGTCCGTCATCGCTCTTACCTGTCAGGAGAACGGTGAGTTTGTGGCTGGTGTATTTACTGTCAACGTTCACATTGGCACCATTTACTGTGACAGTCACGCTGTCTTTCGCCTTTTGATCCACTTTGGCTGTGGAACCATTATAACGGATGGTGATGTCTTCTGCTTGGCACACACTTCCCATCAGAAAGGGGAGTGCCCATACAAGTATTTTTTTCATATTTAATAATAGTGTTGAGTGATTGAGTGGAATTGCTTGTTGGATGTGTTGAGGGGGAAAAAGATTAAATATGGCTCGGCATTTTATGATAAATTAAGCAAATGCTTGCATACGTGGTGAAAAATGATTTACTTTGCAAAAAAAGAAAGTGTATGATGGATTATAGAGACATAGCTGGACAAGAGGACGTGTTCTCGTCGCAGGTGGCAGAGAGTGATGGGGTGCATAATCACGAGATGAATGTGGCGTGGCGTTTTGTGACGAGCACGAATGTGTCGGTATTTCTGACGGGTAAGGCAGGAACGGGCAAGACAACCTTCTTGCGGACCCTTCGTGCACGTACCCCTAAGCGGATGGTGGTGCTGGCACCTACGGGTGTGGCTGCCATCAATGCACAAGGACAGACGATTCACTCGTTTTTCCAGTTGTCGTTTGGTCCGATTGTGCCTGGGATGACTTTTCAGGATAAGGGAACTTATTATAAGATGAGTAAGGAGAAGAAGAACCTGATCAAGACGCTCGACCTGCTGGTGATTGACGAGATTTCGATGGTGCGCTGTGATGTGCTGGATGCGGTGGATCAGGAACTTCGTAAGTACAGGGACAAGAACAAGCCGTTTGGTGGGGTGCAATTGCTGTTGATTGGTGACTTGCAGCAGCTGGCACCTGTGGCACAGGAGAAGGAGTGGCAGTTGCTGGCTCCCTATTACTCAACCCCATACTTCTTTGGCAGCAAGGCCTTGCAGCAGATGCAATATGTGACGATAGAGCTGAAACATATCTATCGACAGCAGGATGCGGCGTTCATCAATATTCTGGGAAAGATTCGCAACCATCAGGTGGACACAGCCACCATGAATGCCTTGAATGCAAGGTATATGCCCGACTTCGAACCTCCGAAGAATGAAGACTGGATTCGCCTGACCACCCACAACAAGATGGCACAGACCTATAACGATAAGCAACTGGCGGCTTTGCCCTCGAAGGAGGTGGAGTTTGTGGCGGAGATTCACAAGAACTTCCCTGAGAGCAGTTATCCAGCGGACGAGCGGCTGATCGTGAAGGAAGGCGCACAGGTGATGTTCATCAAGAATGACCCTACGCCCGATAAGGAATATTATAATGGTAAGATAGGTGTGGTGAAGGGCTTTGCTTGGGATGATGAGACGGACAAACAGCTGATCGTGGTGCATTGCAAGGAGGATGACAAGACGATTTATGTTCCCCAACTGACGTGGGAAAACACGAAATATGTGATTGATGAGGAGACGAAGGAGATACGTGAAGAAGTGGATGGCACATTCAAGCAATATCCCTTGCGATTGGCTTGGGCGATTACAGTGCACAAAAGTCAGGGCTTGACCTTCGACCATGCGGTCTTGGATATCACGGATTCGTTCACGCATGGACAGGTGTATGTGGCATTGAGCCGTTGCCGTACCCTCGAAGGGATGGTGCTGGCACGCCCTTTGTCGGCAGGTTCTGTGATTACGGATGCGTCTGTAACTGCCTATATTGATCGTGAACTGATGGAGGCACAGCAGACAGAGGGGAAGTTGCCACAGATGATGTATGAGTATTATTTCTCATTGCTGAACGAACTCTTTGATTTTCAGCTGTTGAAGAAGGATGTGGAGTATCTGATGCGTGTGGTCAACGAACATCTGTATGCCAGCTCTCCAGCTTTGTTGGCTGTGTTGCAGGAGGTCTTGCCAAAGATGGATGCGGAGGTGTTGGAGGTGTCGCAGAAGTTCCAACGGCAATATGGAGCATTGATGAACCAAAGTGGACTGGCGTTTGCGCAGGACGAGAAACTGCAAGAGCGTCTGAAAGCGGCAATGGGCTATTTCGAAGGGAAGTTGCACGAACTGCTCGACCCTGTGATAGCACGTACGAAGGTGGTCATCAACAACAAGCAGGTGAGCAAGCAATACAACAATGCACTCGATGCGTTCATGCTGTCCTATAAGTTGAAGGTGGGCATCTTCTCACGACTGAAGGACAACGGCTTTTCCATTCGCGACTTCCTGAGTGCCAAGGCGAAAGCGGTGCTCGACGAGGTGGAGGTTGACGAGAAGGAGGTCAAGGTGAAGAAGAAAAAGGTGAAGGAAGAGAAACCCAAGAAGGAGAAGGTGGACACGAGGGGTTTGACCTATAAGATGTTTCGTGAGGGAAAGACCATCAAGGAGATTGCTGCAGAACGGTCATTGACCGTTGGAACGGTGGAGAATCATCTTGCCCACTTTGTGAAGAATGGCGAATTGGAGGTGAGCGAAGTGGTCAGCACCCAACACCAGAAAATGATTCGTGGTATCGTCAAGTCGTTCAACAAGGCCTATGCGTTGAGCGATGTGAAAAACTTGCTTCCTGACGATTACACGTATGCGGAAATCAAATTGGTCATTGCAGATATGGAGAAATGACGTGGTTCTTCTTTTGGAAAAAGCAAGAAAAAGCACAAATTATTTTGTAGTGTGCATGATTTACACTAACTTTGCAACTTGTATTGACAATTAACAAATAAAAAATAGAAAGATATGGAACAAATGGATTGGTCAAGCCTTGGTTTTGGCTATCGCAAGACAGATTACAATGTACGCTGTTACTATCGTGACGGCAAATGGGGTGAAATCGAAGTATGTTCAGAGGAGACCATCCCTCTCCACATGGCTGCTACTTGTCTGCACTACGGACAGGAGGCTTTTGAGGGATTGAAGGCCTATCGTTGCCCAGACGGCAAGGTGCGTGTGTTCCGCTCAGACGAGAACGCAGCACGTCTGCAGAGCACTTGTCGTGGTATTCTGATGCCTGAACTGTCAACAGAGAAGTTCAACGAGATGGTGGATAAGGTGGTTCGCCTGAACGAGCGTTTCATTCCTCCATACGAGACTGGTGCAACATTGTACATCCGTCCTCTTCTCATCGGTACCAGCGCTCAGGTGGGTGTGCATCCAGCTGATGAGTACCTGTTCATGATTTTCGTGACGCCAGTAGGTCCATACTTCAAGGGTGGTTTCTCATGCAACGACTACGTGATCATTCGTGAGTACGACCGTTCTGCTCCACTGGGTACAGGTATCTATAAGGTAGGTGGTAACTATGCAGCTTCTTTGCGTGCCAACAAGATGGCGCACGATCTTGGCTATGCTTGTGAGTTCTACCTCGATGCAAAGGAAAAGAAGTACATGGACGAGTGTGGTGCTGCTAACTTCTTCGGCATCAAGAACAACACCTATGTGACTCCTAAGTCAACATCTATCCTCCCATCCATCACGAACAAGAGTTTGATGCAGTTGGCAGAAGACCTCGGTCTGAAGGTGGAACGCCGTCAGATTCCAGAGGATGAGCTGGCAACCTTCGAGGAGGCAGGTGCTTGTGGTACGGCTGCTGTGATTTCTCCTATCGGCAAGATTGACGACTTGGAGGAGAAGAAGTCCTTCCAGATTTCAAAGGACGGCAAGCCAGGTCCTATCTCAGAGAAATTGTACAACAAACTGCGTGGCATCCAGTATGGCACAGAGCCAGACATTCACGGATGGACACGTGTGGTGATTGAATAAAAGACCCTCTCCCCCTGCCCCTCCCCCGTAAATGGGGAGGGGAGCCATGCGGGGTGTTGGGAAGAGATATACAACAAACCTATTTATCAAACTTTTAATTAACCCTCAAATCGGGTACAAGCCAGATGGCTTCTCCCTCCCCATTTACGGGGGAGGGTCGGGGAGAGGGTCTTTATTTAACTATGAAACCAACTCTTTTTCTCCTTGCTGCAGGAATGGGCAGTCGCTACGGTGGCTTGAAGCAGCTTGATGGTCTTGGACCTAATGGTGAAACGATTATGGATTACTCCATCTATGATGCCATCCAAGCTGGATTTGGCAAGATTGTATGGGTGATTCGTAAGGACTTTGAGGAGCAGTTCCGTACGCAGATCCTCTCTAAGTATGAGGGTGTCATCCCTTGCGAACTGTGCTTCCAGGGCATTGACAGCCTGCCAGAAGGTTTTAAGTGTCCAGAAGGTCGCGTGAAGCCTTGGGGTACGAACCACGCTGTACTGATGGGTAAGGATGTCATCAAGGAACCATTCTGTGTCATCAACTGCGATGACTTCTATGGTCGTGACGCCTTCATGTCTATCGGCAAGTATCTGTCTAATCTGCCAGAAGGTGCGAAGAACAAATATGCAATGGTGGGCTTCCGCTGCTGCAACACGTTGTCAGAGAACGGTTCTGTGGCTCGTGGTGTGTGCATGTACGATGATAGCCGTCACTTGGTGGATGTGGTGGAACGCACAGAAATCCTGCGTCAGGCAGACAAGGGCAATGCCATCTGCTACAAGGATGAGCAGGGCGAATGGATTCCACTGGACGAGAACGTGCCTGTGAGCATGAACATGTGGGGCTTCACTCCCGACTACTTCGAGTACAGTGAGGCTTATTTCAAGGAGTTCCTGTCCGACCCCAAGAACATGGAAAACCTGAAGGCTGAGTTCTTCATCCCGCTGATGGTGAACAAGCTCATCAACGATGGTACAGCTACTGTGGAAGTGCTTGACACCACGTCGGTTTGGTTTGGTGTGACATACGCCGCTGACCGTGAAGCTACTGTAGAGCGCATCGCAAAGCTTGTGGCTGACGGTGTATATCCTAATAAACTCTTTTAATAAAAGTAGAAAGTGAAGAGTGGAGAGTGAATGATGTTCACTTTTCACTCTTCATTCCATATCAATCATAGCATGAAAGGAATAGTGCTCGCTGGTGGTTCGGGTACAAGGCTTTACCCCATCACCAAGGGAGTGAGCAAGCAGCTCATCCCCATCTTTGACAAACCCATGGTGTATTACCCCATCTCGGTATTGATGCTGGCTGGCATCAGGGATATATTGATTATCTCGACACCTTACGACTTGCCAGGTTTCAAGCGTCTGCTGGGCGATGGCAGTGATTATGGGGTACATTTCGAATATGCCGAACAGCCTTCGCCCGATGGTTTGGCACAGGCGTTCATCATTGGTGAGAAGTTCGTGGGCAAGGATGATGTGTGCCTCGTGTTGGGCGACAACATCTTCCATGGTCGTGGTTTCTCTGGCATGTTGAAAGAGTGTGTAGAAAACGCCAAGCAGGGAAAGGCCAGCGTCTTTGGTTATTGGGTGCAAGACCCAGAACGTTATGGCGTAGCTGAATTTGACAAGGAGGGCAACTGCCTTTCCATCGAAGAAAAGCCCAAGCAGCCCAAGAGCAACTATGCTGTGGTGGGGCTCTACTTCTATCCCAACAAGGTGGTGGAAGTGGCAAAGAACATCAAGCCCTCGCCTCGTGGTGAGTTGGAAATCACGACGGTCAATCAGGAGTTCCTCAATGAGAAGAACCTGAAGGTACAGTTGCTGGGACGTGGCTTTGCTTGGCTCGACACAGGTACGCATGATTCTCTCTCTGAGGCTTCGACCTTCATCGAGGTGCTGGAAAAGCGTACGGGTTTGAAGATTGCCTGCTTGGAGGGCATTGCCTTCCGTCAGGGCTGGATTACGGCAGAGAAACTGCGTGAACTGGCTCAGCCGATGATCAAGAACCAGTATGGGCAATATCTGCTGAAATTGGCTGACACGAATTATTTTGGAGAAGCCAAGTAATTGACGATTTGAAGAATTACTATTTACTATTTACCTATTTACTATTGGATTATGTTGAACGCATTGAAATGGACTGCTGGTGCAATGCTGTTGGCGATGGCATGCACAGGAAACAAAACTGCGACACAGGGCGAAGCTGCTGCTGAAGATTCAGCCGTAGCTGAGGTGCCTGTGTCAGACACATTGGTGTTTGAAACCATCGACTTTGTTGACTCCATGTCTTACAAGATCAAGGTGGTCGATTACAGTGGTGACGAAGAACCTTATCCGTACACGATTGAGACGGTGACCGACTATTGCAACTTGAGCACGCTCGAGGCTGTGGCTGGTAAACCCGAAGCGGTGGAGTTTGTCAACCAGTGGTTGACGCTCGACGCTGCCGCTGAGATGGTGGAAGCGCCTGTGACAGCTGAGAAGGTGGCAAAGAAGTATGCCGAACTGAAGAAGCAGGGCATCACGGATGTGCGTTCAGCTTTCAAGGATATGAGTGGGAAGCGTCTGGCTGAAGAGGATATAATGCCGGAGCTGGGCTTTGCTTCTGCCAACGAATACGAGGCAAACGTGTTTGTGAATTGGCAAGCACCTAACGTCCTTACTTTATGGGATGGCGGCTACGAATATTTTGCTGGTGGTGCGCATGGTATGCCTTGGGGAATTGGTAGAACCTTCGACTTGAAGAACCTGCGTGTTCTTACCCTCGACGACATCGTCGCGAAGGAGGGGCGCAAGGCTGTGCTGAAGATGATTGTGGCTCAGTTACAGGAGGAGTATGGTGATACGGACATGCTGAATGCGCCTGATGACATAGATTTCCCTGGTGCCGATCCTTCCTTGATGAAGGAGGGTGTGTCCTTCGACTATGGTGCCTACGAGATTGGTCCCTATGCCTTGGGTATGCCTGGTGTCATTATTCCTTACGAGAAGATGAAGCCCTACCTCACGCCTGAGGTGAAGGAACTCTTGGAAATGGAATAACCAGCCCCTGCGCAGGGTGATTTTCAACCACAGAAAAATAGATATGACATGAAGAAACTGAAAACTAAATGGCTCATCTGGACGAGCAAGGTGTTCGTGTCAGCAATTTCCATGCTGGGATTCACGTCATGCTGGTTTCAGCCTTGCATGTATGGTGTGCCCAGAGATAATTGGGAAGATTCGACTGCAACGGATTCTGCAGCCTTGGATACGATGAGGAGATTCAAGGCTATGTATGGTGTAGCTCCAGCTCCTTATCGGCAAGTGGATATTGATAAGGAAGGGGTTGAGATTGAAATCAAGCAGGACTGATCTTCATGGCGATTCTCTCTCTGAAACAAACGGTGGGATTGGAACTTGATCGCCGATTCCGTCACAACCAGAAGCTGCTGCATCCTTTGCGGCAGCTCTTTTGGGAATGTACCCTGCGTTGCAATCTGCATTGCAAACATTGCGGCAGCGACTGCAAGACGGAAGCTTTGGCGCCCGACATGCCTGCTGAGGATTTCCTGAAGGTGATTGACGAGCAGGTGACGCCTCATGTGGAGGATAGGCACGAGGTGATGATTATCTTCTCAGGTGGTGAACCTTTGGCACGTAAGGACATCGAGGACATCGGTCTGGAACTCTACAAACGGGAGTATCCTTGGGGGCTGGTGACCAATGGCATGATGTTTACGGAAGAGCGTTTCAAACGCTTGTGTGCTGCTGGTTTGCGAAGTGTGGCAGTCAGTCTCGATGGCAACGAGGAAGACCACAACTGGATGCGTGGACACGAAAGCAGTTTCAAGAATGCCATGCGTGCCATCCGTCTGTTGGCTGGTCAGAAGCAGGTGGTTTGGGATGTGGTGACCTGTGTGAACAATCGCAACATCAATTATCTGCCCGAACTGAGGGACATGCTTTATGAGGCAGGTGTACGCCAGTGGCGACTCTTCACCATCTTCCCTGCCGGACGTGCCAAGCAGCATCCTGATCTGCAGATTGCTGATGAGAAGTTCCGTGAATTGATGGACTTCATCGTGGCTTGCCGCAAGGAGGGCAAGGTGCATGCCAGCTATGCCTGCGAGGGCTTCGTGGGCGAGTATGAGGGCAAGGTGCGTGATCACCTCTACCATTGTGCGGCTGGCATCAGTGTGGCTTCCATCCTGATTGATGGCAGCATCTCAGCCTGTACCAGTATTCGTGGCAAGTACTATCAAGGAAACATTTACAAAGATAACTTCTGGGACGTGTGGGAGCATGGTTTCCAAACGTATCGCCATCGTGACTGGATGAAGAAAGGCGATTGCGCCACCTGCAAGATGTTCCGCTACTGCGAGGGTGGGGGAATGCACTTGCGAGATGAAGAGGGAAACCTGATGATGTGCCACATGAAACGGTTGGGGCATTGAAGAAGTGAAAAACTAAAAGTTAAAAGTTAAAAACTAAAAGTATAAGTTACTAGCCATTCGGGATGTTGATCTCCTGTTTGCCAAGGTAACTTATACTTTTAGTTTTTAACTTTTAACTTTTAGTTTTTTTATTTTTCAGCCAAGCGGCTGCCAATCTTCGTGATGCGACCTTCAGCAGGTTTGCCTACAGAGTCTGTAGCTTCTGCGCTACGTGTCTTGGCATAATAGCTGTCGTAGTAGTACACGCCGTTCCAGTCCCATTCGAGATAGACATAGCCGTAGCTTCTGTAGAGGTTGTCGTAGTCATACCAGCTGTAGAAGTCCTGAATCTTGTTGAGACGGAATGGCTCCGAACTGTTGGGGAAATAACCGGTGAAGTGGCTATTGTTCAGACGGTAGTCACGAATGCTCGTGTTGTACTCAGGGTAGCCTGGGTAGGTCAGGTTGATCACACCGTTGATGATGCTCCAGTTGAAGCGGTAACTGAGGCGCTGATAAGGGCTGATGTTGCCATTGGCATTGGGACGTCTGTCGTACCAGTCCACCTGATAGCCATAGCCGTGAGTGGCGTAGTCGTAGTCAGGATAGAAGATGATGTCGGTGTCGTAAGAGTCGAACTCGTCATAGAATCCGTCAGGGTAGGTGTAGCCGTAGTACATGCCCCAATTACCTTGCCACTGACCCGAGAGCACCATGGCTTCCTCTGTGTCGTCATCGGCACATGAAGTGAACATCAGGCAGAGCCCTGCCATTGCGATGATGCTGAAAAGAGAGATTGCTTTTTTCATATCTGTTTCGTTTTTAATGGTGAATTATTTTTATCATTTATCATTTTTCATTTATCATTTTTCATTTATCGCAGCGCTATTCTGCAAAGCGGTTGCCGACTCTGATGGCGTGCTGCTCGACAGGTGCCGCATTGTCTGCTGAGCCGTCAGCCACACGAGTCTTGGCCTCGTAATAGTAGTAGTTGTCAGCGCTGAGTTCGCTGGCGATGACGAGTCCTGCCCAAGTCCAGCAGAGTATGGTGTTAGCGGTTTCCATGTTGAGTGCAGCATAGTCCGACCACTTATAGACTTTCCAGATGGCGTCGAGGTCGAAGCGGGTGGGGCTGTTGTTGAAGTAGCCCGTGAAATGCTTCTTGCTCAGCTCATAGTTGCGGATACGTGAATTCAGTTCTGGATGCCCAGGGTAGGTCAGATAGATGATTTTCTTATCCACATACCATGTGAACTCGTAGAACATCTTCTCGTAGGGACTTTTGTTCCCCAAGGCATTAGGCGTCTGGCTGTACCAGTCAATCTGGTATCCCTTTCCCTTCGTGTCATACTTCTCGTCTGGGTAGAACACAACCGAACTTTTGTAGGAGTCAAATTGTCCCAGTTCGCGGTCTTCATAATACATGCCCCAATAACCTTCCCATTCGCCCGAGAGCTTCATGGCGATTTTCTCGTCCTTATGACACGATGTGAACACCATGCAAAGGCACAGCGTGGCGAGGATGCCCAAGAGTCCATTTTTCCGTTTCATATCTAATAAATTATGTAGTGATTGTAATTGTGAGGGCAAAGGTACGACATAAAATCGGAACATCGGTAGGAATTCAACTATTATTTGTGGGAAATCCTTTGTCCTGCATAGGAAAATCCCTCACTTTTACATACCTTTGCAGCGAAACAGAATAAGATTAGGTATAAAATGGCAAACAAGATAGAGACAATGCATTTCCGTTCGGATGCATTCAGTACAGATTTCAAGCATGAGTTGTCTTACGATGTTTTAGGACGAGATATCCTGAACTGTGCGGAGAATCATGCATCCATGCGTGGGTTCGGATTCAGCGACTTGCTCAAGGCCAACCACTCGTGGGTGCTATCCCGTCTGTCGATTGAGATGCGTCAGATGCCACCCATCTATAGCAATTACCACATCGACACTTGGATTGAGAACGTCTATCGCATGTTCACCAACCGCAACTTCTGCATCAGGAACGATGATGGTGATGTGTATGGCTATGCGCGGAGCATCTGGGCAATGATAGACAACACGACGCGTCAGCCGCTCGACCTTGTGTCTATCTACGGTGAGGAGTTCCGGCAGTGGCTTGGTCCAGAGATTCCCTGCGAGATGGACACACACAGCCGTCTGCGTCCGCTCACCGATGTGGAGCCAGCGATGCAGATTGAGGCTCGCTATAGCGACCTCGACTGCAACGGACACTTCAACAGCATCAAGTACATCTCGCACATCCTCGACCTCTTCTCGAAGGACTTCTACACAGACCACCGCATCCGCCGTGCCGAGATTGCCTATGTGGCTGAGGCGTATTATGGCGACGAACTCTCGTTCTTCCTGAAGGAGCAGGAGCCGCTACGCTATCAGGTGGAAATCCGTAAGCACTTCAGCTCCGATGGCCGTGGTGAGACGATTGCCCGTTGTCTCGTGGTGTTTGAATAGCGTTAGGGCTTCGCCATGTCGCGGAGGTTCATGGTCTCGATGGTCATTGCCTGCGCGAAGTAGGCGGAGTTGGCCTCAAACTGGGGGTTCACCTGGGTCTTCTCGTCGTCCAGGTACTGCTTCACACCGGGTGCGGTGCGGATCTT
>CADCIO010000055.1 GCA_902801475.1 uncultured Bacteroidales bacterium | reverse complement strand
GTCGTACCTTTGCACCGTGAAAGCCCGCCAGGACGCTCGGACGATGCGCCTGTGTGCGGCTCATTATTTTTTTGTTATCATGACACATTTCGTTAATGGTGATAATGCCAGTTTTGGGCAGATATGGAGCGGGTGGACGCACGGCTCCGTGGCGGAGGACACGGCGTTCTGCTTTTCCTCGAAGTGGAAATGGCTGGTGAGGGCTGTTTCGTTTGCGTTTCTTTTCGGACTCATATTCACGGCGGTGCTGTTTCTCGTCGTGGTGGGTGCGGATTGGCTGCATGGGAAGCCCATCCGCTGGGGGATGGGCATTGCGTTGGCTTTAGTGCCGATGGTTATCGTGTTCTGCGTGGTGCTGCCCGCCACTTTCCGCGACTCTTTCATGAAGCCGAAAAAGGTGGTGCGCAGGGTGGATGAGTTCATGGCGAGGTATCTCCCCGATGCGGAGATTACGGCGAGGGACTGGCCTGCGTATGTGCATTTCAAGTGGAAGGGGATGCCCTTTGGCGCCCAATATTACACGTATGCTGTTCCTGTGCCTTACCGGAGGATGCCGGTGAGCAGGGAGGGCATGGAGATTCTCATGTGGTATGAGCCGGAGGATGATGCGGAGGTTTTCGATGAGGACGGCGGATTGACGGAGGAGTTTGCGGAGGAGTTTGCGGCTTTCTGCAAGGACAAGCCTGCTTGCCGCGACCTTTTCATCGATGCCCGCACGATTTATCTGCAGCTGGACTTGAAGGAGCTGTGGGAGTCGGAGCGTGATTTGGGCGCGTCGCTCGACATGTTCATCTATCTGACGAAGCGGTTCCATCTGATCCCGATGATGAATTGGAATGAGCCGATGACGGGCGTGAACGTGCGGGATTGGATGGATGTGGTGATGGACAAGAACGCGATGCCCGAGGGGGTGAAGTCGCTGTTCATTGTCGTGACGCAGCAGAAGAATCCGGAGCTCTATCTTGCGGAGGTGCGGTTCATGTCCATGTTCGATGCGGAATCGAGGGAGTGGCTGGACACGGACGATTACGTCCCTGGGAATTTCCCTTATGCCTTTTGGGACGACCGTCCGGCGGAGATTGTGTGCAACTGCTTGGCGGCGAATGTCATGCTCGAGAGCCTGTTCCCGAGAATCAAAGCGAAAGAATTGCCAGAGTTCGAAGGCCTCGTCGTTCATTTCGTTAATGACGATGAGACCTGGCGATTCACGCGGGAGAGCATCATTCAGTATGTGGAGGTAGAAGAATAGCTTCTATCAATTGTATAAAAAGTTCGGGAGGATGCTGAGCGCGTCCTCCCGATGTTTTCTATACATTTATATATTATTCGTGCGGATTCGATGGATTCGTGTTCGCCTTCTATTGATTCATCCTCACCTCGTTCGTCAGCACCCTTGTCCCGCCGTTCCGAAGTTCGGGGGTGTTGATGCGGATGTCGCAATCGACGACGAAGATGGTGCCGGCGGCTGAGCGGATGACGTTCTCGTCGTGCATGTCGCTCAGGTAGATGTCGGGCGTGGCGTACGTCCAGTTGCGGGCGTTCTTCAGTTCGAAGCCCATCTGGCGCATGTAGTCGGCGATGTCGGTGTCGCTCACTGGCTGACCGTCGATGAAGGGCTGTTCGGCAATCACCTTGAACTCGCCTTGGCGGTCGCGTCCGAAGCCGATGACGGTGAGCAGGGTTTCGGGGAAGTAAGTGTTGTGGAGGGCGATGCGGTCGAGCGCGAAGATGGGCTGGATGAAATAGTCAAGGCCGATGGACTTGATGAGTGTCGCGCCGTGGTCATAGACCTTGGCCTCACCGCCTTCGGCAATCTGCTCGCCGAGGGTTTGCGGGAGTTGCTCATCGACGTTGTCAGTCCATAGCCCCACGGCCTTGGCCCATTGTTCTATGGCTGCTTCCTGCTGCGCTCCGCGTTGGCACTCTCTTTCGTAGTCGCTGAGTGCTGGCGAATCTTGGCTATCTGTGCCAACTTCTGCTCCCGCGAGCAGGGATGCAATGACATTTGCATGACCTCCCGCTGCGCAGCCATGCTGTTCCTGCGGTGAAAATCGTTGGTATACCAACCGCCCGCTGATGAATTCTGCTGCATAGGTGTCCAATTTGTGCAGACCTTCGGGCGTGAAGCCCTCGGCGATGATGGCACGGACAGAAGCCCAAAAATCTGCGTTGTTCATGATTGTTTCTCTTTAAGATGTTTGTTTCGCCGGCAAAGTTACGAACTTATTTTCAATTACAAAACAATCGGGAGGAAAAACTTGGCGTTCGTCCTCCCGATGTGGTTCTGTACATTTATATATATTATTAGCTTGATTCGTGTTCTTTTTCAGGTTTGTTGAAGTCTTTCCTGACCTATCTTCAAAATCTCTTGTTCCGCCTGCTCTTGCCATTCGTGCTTCTTGCGGATGGACTCACGGAATGCAGCAATAATTTCGTCGCGTGTGCGGTTCTTGTAAGCTACTGATGCCATAAGTATCTGTTTTAAGTTTTATTTCGACGGCAAAGATACGCAATTCTCCCCAAACAAGAAACAATTCCCCGATATTTTTTCCAATCTATCATGATTCGTGCCGATTCGTTTGATTCGTGTTCGTTTTTTTTCGTACATTTGCCACCGCAAAAGAAAGACTACCCTATGAAAGAGCTTGATTTTCACATGCACGTCCTCGTGAAGCAGGAGGATGAACTCACGGCTGAGGAGTTGCAGCTGGTGGACGAGGCGCGTCGTGCCACCTACCGGAGTTATGCGCCCTACTCTCACTTCTCGGTCGGTGCGGCTGTCGAACTGGCTGACAGAACCATCGTGAGCGGCAGCAATCAGGAGAATGCCGCCTACCCTTCCGGACTGTGTGCCGAACGCACGGCTGTCTTCTATGCCAATTCGCGCTATCCCGACCAGCCCATCCGTCGCCTCTGCATTGCGGCGCGCGACACGGAGGGGAAGTTCCTGCAACGTCCCATCTCTCCCTGCGGAGCCTGCCGACAGGTGCTGCTTGAAGCGGAACAGCGCGCAAAAAACGCCATCGAAGTGCTGCTTTACGGCACCGATGGCGTCTATATCATCCGTAGCATCAAAGACCTGCTGCCTCTGAGCTTCGACAAAAGCTTTCTTTAGTAGATTTTACCTCTGAGTTCCTTGATGTCGTCGCTGTGGATATAGTCATCGTACTCCATCAGCTTGTCGATGTGACCCTTCGGACCCAGTTCGATGATGCGGTTGGCAACGGTCTGGATGAACTCGTGGTCGTGTGAGGCAAAGAGGATGTTGCCCTTGAACTGCTTGAGGTTGTTGTTGAACGCCTGGATGGACTCGAGGTCGAGGTGGTTGGTAGGCGTGTCGAGAATGAGGCAGTTGGCATTCTTCAACTGCATACGTGCAATCATGCAACGCATCTTCTCACCTCCTGAAAGCACGTTGACCTTCTTGAGCACTTCCTCACCACTGAAGAGCATACGACCCAGATAACCCTTGAAGAACACGTCGTTGCCCTCGCCATACTGACTGAGCCACTCGATGAGGTTCTTGTCGCTCTGGAAGAAAGCCGTGTTGTCAACTGGCAGATAGGCTGTCGTGATGGTCACGCCCCATTTGTAGGTGCCAGCCTGTGGTTCACGGTTGCCGTTGATGATCTCGAAGAGTGCCGTCATCGCACGAGGATTATGGGAGAGGAACACGATCTTCTCGCCCTTCTCGGCCGTGAAAGAGAGGTCTTTGAAGAGCACGGTGCCATCGTCTTCGATAGCAGTAAGTCCTTCCACCTCAAGGATCTGATTGCCTGCTTCTCTATCCATTGTGAAGATGATGCCAGGATACTTACGCGTGGAAGGCTGAATCTCCTCCACATTCAGTTTCTCGAGCATCTTCTTGCGCGATGTGGTCTGCTTGCTCTTGGCAGCATTGGCAGAGAAACGACGAATGAACTCCTCCAGTTCCTTACGCTTCTCCTCAGCTTTGGCCTTCTGGTTCTGTGCCTGACGCAATGCCAACTGGGAAGACTCGTACCAGAACGAGTAGTTACCTGCAAAGAGGTTGACCTTGTTGAAGTCGATATCGACTGTGTGTGTGCTGACAGCATCGAGGAAGTGACGGTCGTGGCTGACCACGAGCACGGTATGTTCAAAGTTCGCCAAGAAGTCTTCAAGCCATTCCACCGTGTCGAGGTCGAGGTCGTTGGTCGGCTCGTCGAGCAAGAGGTTGTCAGGATTGCCATAAAGCGCCTGTGCCAACATCACACGCACCTTCTCCTTACCCGTCAGCTCCGACATCATCTTGTAGTGCAGATCTTCCTTGATGCCCAGACCAGAAAGAAGCTGTGCAGCATCGCTCTCGGCATTCCAGCCGTCCAACTCTGCAAACTTCTCCTCCAACTCAGCAGCACGAATGCCGTCTTCGTCAGAGAAATCGGACTTGGCATAGAGGGCATCCTTCTCCTGCATGATGTCCCAGAGCACAGAGTGTCCCATCATCACCGTGTTGATGACGGTGCAGTTATCAAATTTGAAGTGGTCCTGCGAGAGCACCGAGAGACGCTCGCCTGGACCAAGAGTAATCGTACCTTTCGTGGGTTCAAGTTCACCGCTGATGGCTTTGAGCAACGTAGATTTACCGGCACCATTTGCACCAATCACACCATAGATATTACCATTGGTGAACTTCATGTTCACATCCTTGTAGAGAACACGCTTGCCAAACTGGATGGCAAGGTCAGAAACTGTTATCATTTGCTTTTACCTTTAGATTTCGGCTGCAAAGGTACGAATTTTAAGTGGAAAGTGAAGAGTGAAAAGTGAAAAAACTGAGTTACGAGCCCCAAACCCTCTATACATATATATAATATAGGAGATTTTTCAGCAGATAAAAAACGTGTTGACGAACAGGGTTTGCACACACGTTTTGCAACACGTAGTTGACAAAAGCGGACATTCACTCCCCTTTTTGTTTACGAAACATGGTCTTTTAGCCTCTGCACATTTGTTTTTAAAAAGAAAATGAGATAAAAATGTTTTTCATTGACAAATTTTTCGTACCTTTGCAGTCGGAAAGAGAGCTGGAAACTCCGTGAGGTTTTTTCCTTCCCTTAAAAACACAAGCAAACATACAGTTATTATTAACTCATAAATTTTTAATTCAATGACAAAAGTAGCTATTAACGGCTTTGGCCGTATTGGTCGCCTCGCTTTCCGTCAGATGTTCGAGGCTGAAGGTTATGAAGTAATCGCTATCAATGACTTGACAAGCCCAAAGATGCTTGCTCACCTCCTCAAGTATGACACTGCACAGGGTGGTTTCGCTGGCAAGTTCGGTGAAGGCAAGCACACTGTTGAAGCAACAGAGAACTCTATCATCGTTGATGGTAAGGAAATCACTATCTACGCTAAGCCAAATGCAGCTGAGCTTCCTTGGGGTGAGCTGGGCGTTGACGTTGTGCTCGAGTGCACTGGTTTCTACACTTCTAAGGAGAAGGCTTCTGCTCACATCCAGGCTGGTGCCAAGAAGGTAGTTATCTCTGCTCCTGCAGGCAATGACCTCCCAACTATCGTTTACAACGTGAACCACAAGACTCTGACTCCTGCTGACACAGTTATCTCTGCTGCTTCTTGCACAACTAACTGCTTGGCTCCTATGGCTGCAGCTCTGAATGGTTACGCTCCAATCGTTTCTGGTATCATGTCAACTATCCACGCTTACACTGGCGACCAGATGATTCTCGACGGTCCTCAGCGTAAGGGCGACCTCCGTCGTTCTCGTGCTGGTGCTCAGAACATCGTTCCTAACTCAACTGGTGCTGCTAAGGCTATCGGTCTCGTTATTCCTGAGTTGAACGGTAAGCTCATCGGTTCTGCACAGCGCGTTCCAACTCCAACAGGTTCTACTACTATCCTCGTTGCTGTTGTGAAGGGTAAGGACATCACTAAGGAAGGCATCAACGCTGCCATGAAGGCTGCTGGTACTGAGAGCTTCGGTTACACTGAGGACCAGATCGTTTCTTCTGACATCATCGGCATGAAGTTCGGTTCTCTCTTCGACGCAACTCAGACTATGGTTTCTAAGATCGACGACGACACTTACCAGGTACAGGTTGTTTCTTGGTATGACAACGAGAACTCTTACACTTCTCAGATGGTTCGTACTATCAAGTACCTCGCTGAGCTCAAATAAGAAACTCGACGATAGACACTGAATGGTGAAACATTCAGTACTTCTATAAAAAGATTGCTCCGCTACCCTTTCGGATGGCGGAGCAATTCTTTTCTGTGCTCTGCGTGTGTGAACTTCCTCCCTATCCACAATTGCAATGATGCGCCGTTGAACAAGCAACCAGCAGCAGCAACATGCCCATTGAGAGGAGCAAATACAATTTATTCTTCATTTTTTCCATATTTATTAACACTGCTTTCAGCTTTTTTATGTAACTTTGTGCCGATGTTTGAACGTCGCACAGAACATATAACGACAATTATTTACATTTTATTATAAAAACGATAGAGATTATGGCAAAATTTATCGAAGAATTCAAAGAGTTTGCCTTCAAGGGCAATGTGATGGACATGGCTGTCGGTGTCATCATCGGCGGCGCATTTGGTAAAATCGTATCTTCAGTGGTGGGCGACCTCATCATGCCTCTCATCGCAGCTGCATGGGGCGTGAACGTAAGCGACCTGAAGATTGAGCTCAAGCCGGGCGTGCCAGAAAAGGTGAACGAGGCTGGCGAAGTCATCGAAGAAGCCATCGAGGCCGTGACATGGAACTACGGCGCATTCATCCAGAATGTACTCGATTTCTTCATCATCGCAATCTGCTTGTTCCTTCTCATCAAGGGTATCGCTAAGCTGTCTGCCCTCCGCAAGAAGAAGGAAGCAGAAGAAGCTGCTGCAGAACCTGCTCCAGAGCCAACAAAGGAAGAAGTGCTTCTCACTGAGATTCGCGACCTCTTGAAGGAAAAGAAATAAGCACATGGAGAACAGATAAAAAAGATGAGCCTTTAACCCGCAAGTTAAAGGCTCATTTCTTTATTCTTTTCTCAATCAATCTCTTTTCTCAATCAATCTCTCCACTGCCAAAACAGAGGTGATGCTCCTTGTCATATACCACGCAGAACTGACCTGGGGCAACACCATGTATCTTCTCATCAGCCTGCAGGAACCAACGCCCATCTTCCTTCTGAGAAAGGACACCACCCAAGTACTCTGGCGTATGCCGGATCTTGAACGTCACACGCATGGACTTCTCGCCATTCTTCTCATCGCCCCATCCCTCCTCAAAAGGATTTCCGCTGATGAAATGGAAGTCGTTCATCGTCACATGATCTTTGTACACCTTCTCCGGGTCATAGCCATGCGACACAAAGAGGATGTTGCGCTTGATGTTCTTCTTCACCACAAACCAAGGGCCGCCACCAAAACCAAGACCCTTGCGCTGACCAATCGTGTAGAACCACAAGCCCTTGTGTTCTCCTATCTTATGTCCCGTTTCTATCTCACGCACATCGCCAGGATGCTCGCCCAGATGCGCCTTGATATAGTCACGAAAATCAATGTTGCCCAAGAAGCAGATGCCCTGACTGTCTTTCCTCTCCGCATTCAGCAGATGCGCTTTCTCTGCAATCTCACGTACCTCATGCTTCCACAGATGGCCAATGGGGAACATCAGTTTACTCACTTGCAAGGCATCAATCTGACAGAGGAAATCCGTCTGGTCTTTCACTGGGTCAGGCGAAGTCGACAGCCAGACCTTGTCGCCAATCTTGGTCGTTGTGGCATAATGTCCTGTCGCCGTATAGCCGAAGTCCTTGCCTGCCACCTCCTCAAAACATCCGAACTTGATGAGTTTGTTGCACATCACATCAGGATTGGGCGTCAAACCGATACGAGCCTTGTCCATCGTGTAACCCACTACCTTGTCCCAATACTCCTTGTGCAGGTCAATCACATCCAGTTTCAGTCCATACTTCCTTGCCAGCCACTGACAAATCTCCACATCCTCTTCTGAGGTGCAGTTCCATTCCGTATCCTTGTCAGGACCTATCTTGATGTAGAACAGATGCGGGTCAATCCCCTGCTCCTTCAGCAGATGAACTGAAACAGCGGAATCAACACCGCCCGAGACCAATGCAGCGACAGACTTACTCATTTGCTTGCCATTGCTGACTTCATGTTCTTACTAATCTCCAGCATCTTGTCGATGGGCTTCACGGCCTTCTCGGCAATCTCCGCATCCACCTCAATCGTTGGCCACTCATACTTCAACGTGTTGTAGAGCTTCTTCAACGTGTTGAGTTTCATGAACTCACACTCGTTGCACGAACAGCCAATCGTCTCGGTCGCCTCTGGAGGTGCAGGAATGAAGAGCTTCTCAGGACAAGCCTTCTTCATCTCATGCAAGATGCCACTCTCTGTTGCCACGATAAACTCTGTCGCTTCATCCTTGATGGCAAAGTTCAGCAAACCAGCCGTCGAACCAATCACATCCGCCACCTTCTGAATCGGAGCAGGACACTCAGGATGCACCAGAATCTTGGCATTCGGATGTTCTGCCTTAATCGCCAGAATTTTCTCCAACGAGAATTGCCCATGCACGTGACAACCGCCATTCCACAAGAGCATCTCGCGACCTGTCACAGAGTTGATATAATTACCCAGATTCTTGTCAGGACCAAAAATCAGCTTCTCGTCCTGAGGGAAAGAGTCAATCACCAATTTCGCATTGCTGGAAGTGACCACCACATCCGTCAGCGCCTTCACAGCTGCCGTTGTGTTCACATAGCTCACCACCTTATAGTCAGGATGTTCCTCCACAAACGCCTTCAAGTCCTCTGCCTTGCAGCTATCCGCCAACGAACAACCTGCATTCAGATCCAGCACCAGCACCTTCTTGTTGGGACAAAGTATCTTGTTCGTCTCACCCATGAAATGAACGCCACACATCACAATGATGTCCGCATCCGTCTTAGCCGACCACTGTGCCAGCGCCAACGAATCACCCACGAAGTCGGCAATGTCCTGCACAGCTCCATCCGTGTAGTAATGCGCCAGAATCACCGCATTCTTCTCCTTACACATCTTGCGAATCTCAGCATTCAAATCAATGCCTTCAGGGATAGGCTCATCCACATAGCCCTTCCCCTTCCAAGAATCTTTCACTTTCATGACCATACTTATTTATTAGTGGCTACATTATTTTTATTTAGTGGCTACAAAATTACGACTATTTTTAGAGATAAAAGAATCTTTTACCAAAAAAACGCCCAAGAAAGAACTGAAGTCACTTTCTTGGGCGTTTTCATATAAAAGAAATCATTCTTTTCAGTATTATTGCAGAGAGGCTGTAGCGGTGTACTTTTTCATCACACGCTGGTAGTAACCTTCGGTGCGAGCCTTGCGTGTCATGCACTTGAGGTCGCCAGAGTTCCAAAGGCGGATGGCACGTTCCATGTTTCCGTCAGGATTGTAGTGCTCCTGATAGTCGATGAACATATCCATGCTCTTCTGCTTGTCATAACGGTCTGCGTAAGTGTACTTCTTGTATCCAACGATACGATTGCACTCGCGCACAAGGATTTCGGAAATCTGCAGATAACCGACGTAGAGTCCATTCTTCGATACTACGTTAGGTTGGCCTTGACTCTCCACCATCGCAATGGCGTGAATAACAGCCCCCCATTTTTTCTGAAGGTCTATCTTTGGTGCTGTTTGCGCAACAGCGCTCAATGAGATAGTCATCAGTACTAATACCAGTAATTTCTTCATACAATTCTTACCTTTAGTTCCTGAAAAACTGGTGCAAAGGTAGGACTTTTGAAAGAAACAGCCAAATTTTTTATGCTATTTAGCATGTTTTCGTGAATAAAAACATGTTTTTTAGCATAATTTAGCGATTTAGGGGTCTTTTTTCGGACGTTTTACCGTGTACTGCAAACTACCGTTCCATGCGTCAAACGCTTAATCGTCATCCAGTTTCAGGACTGCCAGGAATGCCTTCTGAGGCACGCTCACATTGCCGATTTGCTTCATGCGTTTCTTACCTCGCTTCTGCTTCTCAAGGAGTTTGCGCTTACGAGAAACGTCACCACCATAGCACTTCGCCAACACGTCCTTACGTACCTGCTTCACCGTCTCACGTGCCACAATCTTACCACCAATGGCAGCCTGAATAGCAATGTCGAACTGCTGACGAGGAAGGAGTTCCTTCAAGCGTTCACACATGCGACGACCCAGCGTGACAGCATTATCCACATGAGTCAGTGTAGAGAGGGCATCGACCGATTCACCATTCAAGAGAATGTCGAGCTTCACCAGTTTGCTGGCACGAAAACCTGCCGGATGGTAGTCGAACGACGCATAACCACGCGACACGCTCTTCAACTTATCGTAGAAGTCAATCACAATCTCTCCCAGTGGCATCAGGAACTCAATCTCCACACGGTTGCCCGCAATGAAGTCCTGCTTCACCAGTTCTGCACGTTTGCTCAGGCAGAGGGTCATGATAGGGCCAATGTAATTGGCCGTCGTGATGACAGTGGAACGGATGTAGGGCTCTTCCACATGGTCAATCAGCGTGGGGTCAGGCATACCACTCGGGTTATGCACCTCCTGCGCTCCACCCTGCTTGTCGTAGATCATATAGCTGACGTTCGGCACCGTCGTAATCACGTCCATATCGAACTCGCGATCCAGTCGTTCCTGCACAATCTCCATGTGGAGCAGTCCCAGGAATCCGCAACGGAAACCAAAACCCAAGGCTGCAGAACTCTCATGCTGGAAAGTCAGCGAGGCATCGTTCAGTTGCAGTTTCTCCAACGAGGTACGCAGGTTCTCATAATCTTCTGTCTCAATGGGATAGATACCGGCAAACACCATCGGCTTCACTTCCTGGAAACCCTTGATGGCTTCGCTGGTCGGATTGGTCAACGAAGTGATTGTGTCACCCACCTTCACCTCTGTCGCCTGCTTGATGCCCGTCACGATATAACCTACATCGCCCGTACGAAGCTCCTTCTTCGGCACCATATCCATCTTCAGCGTACCAATCTCTTCCGCCAGATATTCCTTTTTCGTATTGATGAAACGCACTTTCTCGCCAGGGCGCATCACGCCATTGATAATCTTGAAGTAAGCGATGACACCACGATAAGAATTAAAAACAGAGTCGAAAATCAAAGCTTGCAGGGGGGCATTCTCATCACCTACAGGATGAGGCACTCGCTCCACCACAGCATTCAGGATGTCATCCACTCCTTCGCCCGTCTTACCGCTGGCATAGATGATGTCCTCCAAGTCACAACCAATGAGGTCAATGATTTCATCAGCCACCTCTTCAGGCATCGCATTGGGCATATCTATCTTGTTAATGACGGGAATGATCTCGAGGTCATGATCAATCGCCATATAGAGGTTACTGATGGTCTGTGCCTGCACACCCTGTGTGGCATCTACCACCAACAGCGCTCCTTCGCACGCAGCAATGGAACGGCTCACCTCATATGAAAAGTCCACGTGTCCGGGCGTGTCAATCAGGTTCAAAATGAACTTCTGTCTCTTGTATTCCTCCTTGTCGCCGTCATATGCATGCTCCATCTGGATGGCGTGGCTCTTGATGGTGATGCCACGTTCCTGCTCCAGATCCATATCATCCAGCATCTGACCTTGGGTGATTTTGATGGTATTGGTCTTCTCCAAGAGTCGGTCAGCCAAAGTCGATTTGCCGTGATCTATGTGAGCTATGATACAAAAATTCCTGATATTCTTCATATTCACCGCATTATTCCTCACCCTCTTCTTCCACTACGGCCTGCACATCCTCCGGCAGAGCCAGCGAGTCAACTTCACTCATGCCTAAAGAATCAATCGAGTCGATCAATTCTTCTGCCTCATAATGACGGTCAGGCATAGGACCATAGCACGATGCCAACGTGATAGGAGCCGTAAAGCCCAACATAGTGAGCAGCACAGCGCACACCTTATTCACGCATTTGTAAAAGTTCTTCTTCATATTCTCTAAACTGTAGTTTGAGGTTTCTTTTTGCAAAGGTAAGACAATTTGTCGGCAATTCAAAATAAATAAAAAGAAAAATGCGTCGCTCAACAATTGAGTAACGCATTTTTTATAGTTTTAAGCAACTATCACACTGAGAGAATCAATACTGGATTACTTCAAAGAGTAAGCGTATGGATCCTTCTCGTCACCAGTCTCAACCGCGCTGACCTTGTCCTCACGGAGCAACCAGCCAAGACCGAGGTTGAAATCCTTCTCAGCGAGCTTAGTAGCCTTCTTGATCTGCTTGAATGACTGTGCAGCCTCTGCTTCTGCAAGAGCGTTCCAAATGAGGCCTGCAATGTTTCCTGCTTTTTCCTGTAACATAATCTTTAACCTTACCTTTAATTTGTTTAACTTATATTTTGAATGAGGAGGAAGGATAATGCTTTTCTCCTAAATCCGATGCAAAGTTACAACCTTTTTGTGTAATTGACAAAACATTTTTCACAAAAATGCAGAAAAATGGGCTAAAATAGAATAAAAAACCGATTTTAGTCGTGCTGGGGGTCAATTATGCTGTGTGCGCACACAGCCAATCATTCATAGTCCTTCTTCGTGAAATGATATTCCACGATTTTCTCACCCGTCGTGGCATCGTGATAGATGTAGGTGAAACTCACCCCCTCTTCCTTATATTTGGACAAGACGATGGAGTTGCGAATGGTCGTCAGGTTCATTTCCGCCAACTCGCCCAGTTGCTTCATCAACTCGTTACGAGCCTCCACACTCAGATTGAGCGTGTAGTATTGCACCAATTCCCCTGCCCCATCCTGCTCTTTCACATACACGACGCTGTCCAACATCGTGTATTCGTCCAGCACCTGGGGACAGTTCTTCTCCGTGTATTCCCTTGCGTCACGTTCAAAGAAATCGGCTTTCTTTTCCTGACAAGAGGTGAATGCCAAGAGCATCACCAACAAAATGATTGTTATACGCGCGTACATATAATTATATTATTACTTGCTTATCACCTGCCTGAGCGCATTGGCCAATTGATCCGGACAACTGGTAGGCTTCATGCCGCATCGGATGCCTTCCAACTTGCTAATGACATCCTCTGCCTTCATGCCACGCACCAACTGAGAGATGCCCATTGTGTTGCCTGCGCAACCGCCAATGAACTGGACGGAGTTGATGACACCAGTGGCATCATCAACATCCAGTACAATTGCTTTTGAGCATGTGCCCGTCGTTTCGTAAACAGTCTTCATCACTAATCCACTAATGACTACTTCATGTTCGTGTAAACGTTCTGCACATCGTCGAACTCTTCCAGACGCTCCACCATCTTCTCAATGGTCTCACGCTGCTCGTCCGTCACTTCCTTCAGGTCGTTTGGCACGTAAGTGAACTCAGCACCTGTGATTTCGTAACCATTGTCCTCAAGGTACTTCTGGATTTGTGCGAATGACTTGGGGTCACCATAGATGGTGATGGTTGTCTCGTCCTTCTCCTCGTCGTACTCCTCATCATACTCATCGTTCACGCCAAACTCGATGGCTTCCAAGATGAACTCGTCCATATCCATATCAGCCTTCTTCTTGAAGGTGAACTGGCTATAGTGGTCGAAGAGGAAGGAGAGGGAACCAGTCGTGCCCATGTTGCCACTGAACTTGTTGAACACAGAACGAACGTCAGCCACTGTACGAGTGGTGTTGTCCGTCAATGTATCCACGAATACAGCCACACCGTGAGGGCCATATCCTTCGTAAGTCACGCTCTTCCAAGCAGACTTATCCTTACCAATGGCATTCTTGATGGCACGGTCAATGTTGTCCTTAGGCATGTTCTCATGACGACAAGTCGCGATGACAGCACGAAGGTGTGCGTTGTTGTCTGGGTCTGGACCACCTTCAGCCACAGCAATGGCAATCTGCTTGCCAAGACGTGTGAAGGTCTTTGCCATATTACCCCATCTCTTCAATTTTCTCGCTTTACGGAATTCAAATGCTCTTCCCATAATGATTATTTACTATTTTACGATTTCTTCGTTGATTATTAATTTTTTATATTTCCCAATTTAATCACTGGATTATTTTCCACGAACTGTTGCACCAGTTGCTTTGCAGATGCTCTGTTCAATCTTGCTCATGATGGCTTCGATGGCCTTGTCGTTGAGTGTCTTCTCCTCACTCTGGAGGGTGAAGTTGACTGCATACGACTTCTTGCCTGCCTCGAGGTTCTTGCCCTCATACACGTCAAAGAGTTTCACTTCCTTCAGCAGTTTCTTCTCAGCCTGATAAGCAGCAGCCTCAATCTGAGCGAACTCAACACCCTCATCCACAAGCAATGCGAGGTCACGGCTCACAGCTGGGAACTTCGAGAGGTCGTAGTAGGTGACGGTCACCTTCTTGATGAGCTTCATGAGGTTTGTCCAGTTGATGTCTGCGAAATATACAGGTGCTTCCACATCCAGCTTCTTCGCCACCTTCTTGGTCACGATGCCAAACTCAGCAATCTTCTTGCCACCACGCTGTGTGATGGTTGTGGCGATGGAGAAGATGTCGTTCTTCTCTTCACCAAACACGAGAGCACCGAATGGCACACCCAGACGCTTGAAGATGTTGAGCACGTAAGCCTTCATCTCATACACGGAAGACTCCTCGTCAGCATGTGCCCAGTTGCCGTTCACACGCTTACCGGTCAGCCACAAGCCCAAGTGATAATCCTCGCTGTAGGCAGCCAGAATCTTCTTCGACGACTCAGCGCTGGCCTTCAACGTCTCTCCATTCTCGTCCACCTTCTCCTGATTCTTCTCAGGAGTGAAGTAGTAGCAGTTACCAAACTCGAAGAACTTCAAGTCAGGCATACGACGGTTGGCATTGCGGGCGATGGACTCCAGACCACCAAAGAGCAAAGTCTGACGCAGCACCGCCAAATCCTGACTCAGCGGATTCATCAGCTTCACGCAGTTCTCCAACTTGTAAGTCTCACCTTCTTCATAGTAGGAAACCTTCGTGAGCGAGTTGTTCAGGATTTCATTGAATCCACAGCCCACCAACTGCTCAGCCACGTGGTTCTGCAACTTGTTGCTCTTGTCCAACTCTCCCTTTGTGGTGAGCGATGAACGCACCTGAGAAGGAATCTCGATATTGTTGTAGCCATAGATGCGCAGAATCTCCTCCACCACATCACAAGGCTTCTTCACATCCACACGGAAAGCAGGAGCCTTCACCTGCATCATCTTGTCGTCGCTCTTCAGAATCTCAAAGCCGAGGTTCTTCAAGATGCTCTGCTGTGTCTCCACTGGCAGTTCCTTGCCGATGAGGTCAGCCACATACTTGTATTCCACATCGATGATGGCATCCTGTGGCAGGGTGTCGTTCTTCACATCCACAATATTCATGCTGATCTCACCACCAGCCAATTCCTGTGCCAACATCGCAGCACGCTTGATGGCGTAAATCTGACCTGCAGGGTCAATGCCTCTCTCGAATCGGAAGCTGGCATCTGTCTGAAGTCCATGACGACGGGCACTCTTGCGGATCCAGGTCGGGTGGAAGTATGCACTCTCGAAGAGCACATTCTTCGTAGTCTCATACGTACCACTACCCTTTCCTCCAAACACACCGGCGATACACATGGGCTCTTCCACATTGCAGATAGCCAAATCCTTATCGCTTAACTTGTGCTCCTCGCCATCGAGAGTGACGAATGGTGTACCTTCAGGCAGGGTCTTCACCACCACCTTGTTGCCCTTCACCATATCGGCATCGAAACAGTGCAAAGGCTGTCCGTAAGCCATCATGATGTAATTGGTGATATCGACGATGTTGTTGATAGGACGCTGACCAATTGCCGTCAATCTGTCCTTCAACCACTTCGGACTTTCCTTCACTTCGCAGTTCTTCACCGATACAGCGCAGTAGCGGGGACAAGCCTCGCCTGCCTCCACTTCCACATCAAACTTCAGGTCGTTCGACTGCACCTTGAAGTCATCCACCGATGGACGATGCAGCGCCGTCTCATAACCGTTCTGCTTCAGATAAGAATAGAAGTCACGCGCCACACCCCAGTGCGAACAAGCATCAGAGTGATTAGGCGTGATGTCCACCTCAATCACATAGTCGCTCTCCAGACCGTAGTACTCAGCGGCAGGCGTACCCACCACAGCGTCCTCTGGCAGCACGATGATGCCGTCATGACTCGTGCCCACACCAATCTCATCCTCGGCACAGATCATGCCGTTCGACTCGATGCCGCGCAACTTGCTCTTCTTGATGACAAACTCCTGGTCGCCGTCATACAGCTTGCAGCCCAACTGAGCCACAATCACCTTCTGACCGGCAGCCACGTTGGGTGCGCCGCAGACAATCTGCTCCACCACGCCGTTGCCCTCATCCACCGTCGTCACGTGCATGTGGTCACTATTCGGATGAGGCTCGCACGTCAGCACCTGACCGACCACCAATCCTTGCAGTCCTCCCTTGATGCTCTGCACCTCTTCCACTGCCTCGACCTCCAAGCCCATGCTGGTGAGCGCCTTGCCCACCTCCTCAGCTGTCATGTCGAAGTCAACATATTCCTTCAACCATTTGTATGAAACATTCATATCGTAAATTTTTAGAAATTATCCTTTTACCTAATAGTCATTCACACGCACACGCGCGGAAAACGCTGCAAAGGTACGAAAAAAACTGCAAAGATAAAAGTGAAAGATGCATTTTTTCACCTTTCACTTCTCAGATTCCTTCGGAAACGGAAACTTCTCCTTGTGAATCCAGTCTTTGCAGAACACAAATAACTCGAATCACCTCGAATCTGCTTCATCTTCCAAATCCTCCTAATCGGCCGCTTTAGCGGACTAGTCGATATATTTTCTTTTTACGACTAATCCGCGTCGCGGATGATTGAGAAGATTTGGAAGATTTTTCAATTCCAGCTCAAACGCTGGGCAACTTTCAATTTTCAATTTGACTAATCGCCGTCGTCAATCAGCTGGCCATTGCCACCACCATTGTCGTTGCCACCAGTGTTATTGCCACCGTTCTGGCCAGTGTTGTCACCACCGGTTGGATTCGTGTTCGAACCGCCACTCTCCGTTCCGGCATTGCCACCCTTGGCAGCTGCGATCTCGGACTTGGTCTTGTCCGTCCACGCGAGCTTCACG
>CADCIO010000054.1 GCA_902801475.1 uncultured Bacteroidales bacterium | reverse complement strand
CATCATCAATCCCTTTCCTGCACTTTTCTTTTTCATGTTGAGTGTCTCCTTTCTTTTGGTTTATATTAACTTCGTCTTTACTTTGCCTCCCATCATATTCACCTTCCATTGTTGTTCGATTGTTCCTCTATTGTTCTTCGTTTGTTGTACAGTTATCCACTGAACAACAACTGAACAACAACTGGACAACAACTGGACAAATGCTTATACAAATTCGACTGCAAAGGTAAGTATTTCTTTTCTGTCTTCCAAGGTTTTCCATATTGCAATTGCAATATTTCTCTTTTTCTCTCATCAAATACCCCGTCTTATTACCAAATAACCCGCCTCTACCCAAGAGCCTAGGAAACGATTGGTATCATGCACCGAAATAATATGTAACCCTTTTCGGAATTCTTTCGGCTAGAAGCCCTTCATGCGGGAGAAAGAACTAAAAAAAGTTCGCGGTGGATTGTACATTATCGACAGAAAAGTAGTATATTTGCAACCAAAATAAATAGTAGAAATAACAAATGAGATTACACAGCAAGAAACTCTTTGCATGGATGGTAGTGTGCCTGTTGGCAATAAGTGCTAACGCCCAAAAGACGGGTTCAAAGTCTACGGCTGGACCGCGACCCAGTGCTAATCAGTTGCGATGGCAGGATATGGAGATGTATGCGTTTATCCATTACTCGCTCAATACCTATACCGACCAGGAGTGGGGCTTTGGTAATGAAGATCCAAAGCTATTCAATCCTTCACAGCTCGATTGTCGCCAATGGGCTCGCGTATGTAAGCAGGCTGGTATGCGTGGCATTATCTTTACCGCTAAACACCATTGCGGTTTCTGTATGTGGCCGTCAAAGTATACAGAGTATAGCATAAAGAACTCGCCGTGGAAGGATGGTAAGGGTGATGTGGTAAGGGAACTCGCTGATGCATGCCGTGAGGAGGGATTGAAGTTTGCTGTCTATCTCTCGCCTTGGGATCGTAATCATCCTGAGTACGGTCGCCCTGCTTATGTGGAGTATTTCCGCAACCAACTGCGTGAGTTGCTTACCAACTATGGTGACATCTTTGAGGTGTGGTTTGATGGCGCCAACGGCGGTGACGGCTGGTATGGCGGAGCCAACGAGACGCGCCGCATCGACGGCAAGACCTACTACGGTTGGGCAGAGACGTTCAAGATGATCCGTGAGTTGCAACCCCATGCCGTTATCTGGAACGATGGTGGTGACCGCGGCGACCTGCGCTGGGTGGGTACCGAGGCAGGTAACGTGGGCGAGACGAACTGGAGCCTGATGCCGTCGAAGGGTGACACCCCCTACCACATGCTGCACTACGGCGTGGAAGACGGCGATGTGTGGTGCCCGGGTGAGACGAACACGAGCATCCGTCCAGGCTGGTTCTATCATGAGACGGAGAACGAGCACGTAAAGAGTCTCTCGAAGTTGATGGACACCTATTATAAATCTGTAGGTCGCAACTCTACGCTGTTACTCAACTTCCCCATAGCTCCTAATGGTCGTATCCATCCTAACGATAGTCTGCGCGGTATCGCCTTCAAACAGATGATTGATGAGGTGTTTAAAGATAACCTTGCCGATAAGGCAAAGACCACCTGCAAGGGTGATGTCTATACCATAGACTTTAAACGTCCTACAGCTTTCAATCGTTTTCTTGCTGAAGAGGAAATCGCCGAAGGTCAGCGCGTGCGTAAGTTCTCGCTTGAGGCTTTGGTGGATGGCAAGTGGCAACCATTAAAGGATGAACTGGTAGAGGATGGCGACGGACTAACCACTATCGGTCACCGCCGCATCATCTGTTTCCCTACGGTGAAAGCCACAAAACTACGTTTTACCATCAATAGTTATAAACAGGAACCAATCATAAAGAAGATTGGCGTTTACCTTGCGCCGGAACTCACAGCCGATATCCCTAATAGTGGCGAAAAGAAGTCATCGGGACTTCACATCTTCTTCGGATCGTCCCAGCAGATGCTCATCGACTGGGATGCCGAGCAGACGATCTCTACATTCCGCTATCTGCCACCGCAGGATAGTAAGGATGGTATCATCACCCATTATACCTTATGGGGATCAACTGACTGGAATAATTGGGATAAACTTGCCACAGGTGAGTTCTCAAACATTATAAACAATCCTATATGGCAAACCATTAAGTTCCCTACAGCAAAGGTGCGTGTCCTTCGCTTTGAAGCTGATCGCCTAAGCAGTGGCACCCGCATGGGCTATGGAGATATTGAAATAAAGTAAAATAAATAGTTTCAAATATGAAAAAAATAGCATTATTCTCTTTCTTCCTGTTGGCTTCTGCTGTCACAATTCAAGCTACCGACATAGAGACTAAAGGAAATGAAGTGACGATTAGACCGAACGGTGGACAAGCCAGAGTGATCCGACTTGAGGTGATTAACAACAATATTATCCGTGTGCGTGCAACATCGAAGGATGAGTTGCCGCAGAAACCGGCATCACTGATGATTGTGCCGCAAACTGCTCCAGACAAGGGTAGTTACACGGTGACGGATGAAGATACGCGTGTGGTGGTGAAGACCAATGAAGTGAAGGCTGTGGTGCAGAAGGCTGATGGCAGGGTGACGTTTTTCGATGCCGACGGCAAGCAACTGTTGCAGGAGTCGAAGGATGGTAAGCAGTTCTGGGACTTCACCGTGCCTGAACGCGAATTGGGCATGAAGACGGGCTATACGGTACCAGAGGAACATAAACATGGTCTCTCGTGGCAGATGAAGTTCGACTCGCCCGAGGACGAGGCGTTTTACGGACTGGGACAGCACCAGAGTGAGGAACTGAATATGAAGGGAAAGAATGAGGACTTGTTTCAGTATAACACGAAGGTCAGCATTCCCTTTGTGCTCTCCAACAAGGGCTACGGTCTGCTGTGGGATTCCTACAGTTATTGTCGATTTGGCAATCCTCATGACTACCTGCAATTAAATCGAGCCTTCAAACTCTATGATCGCACGGGTAAGGCGGGACATCTCACAGGAACCTACATGGATGCCCAAGGAAAAAAGTTAGTACGCGATGAAGACTCGCTTTATTACGAATACGCAACGCCGGAGAAGTCAGAGATTGCCAACCGTACAGAGAAGGGCGGCATCAGGAACTTTCCGAAAGGTTTCAGACTCATGGGTGCCAGCGTGACCTACGAGGGTTTCATCGAGGCTCCGCAGACGGAACTCTACCAGTTCATTCTTTATTACAGCGGCTACGTGAAGGTGTATATTGACGGATGTGAGGTGGTGCCAGAACGTTGGCGTACAGCCTGGAATCCCAACAGCTATAAGTTTACCACTGAGTTGCAAAAGGGTAGGAGGGTTCAGTTGCGTATTGAGTGGCAACCCAATGGCGGCGAAGCTTACTGCGGTTTGCGTGTGGCTGAGCCTCGTAGCAAGGTGGAGCGCGAACAACTGTCCGTGTGGAGCGAGATGGCCAAAGATATGGACTACTATTTCATCGCTGGCAAGAACTTCGACGAAGTCATCAGCGGCTATCGCACGCTGACGGGTAAAGCCTCGCTCTATCCTAAGTGGGTGCTGGGGTTCTGGCAGAGTCGCGAGCGCTATAAGACTCAGGATGAACTGACAAGCACGTTGGCTGAGTTTCGCAAGCGTCATATCCCCATCGACAATATCGTGCAGGACTGGAACTACTGGCCCGAGGATCAGTGGGGCAGTCACCAGTTTGAGGCTTCGCGCTATCCCAATCCCCAGGCGATGCTCGACGCTGTGCACCAGATGCACGGTCGCTTCATGATTAGCGTCTGGCCCAAGTTCTATTGCAATACTGATCATTATAAGGAGTTGGATGCAAAGGGGTGGATGTATGTGCAGAGTCCAACGGATGATATCCACGACTGGGTAGGCCCTGGCTACAAGAATGGCTTTTATGATGCCTATGATGCGGGAGCAAGAAAAATGTTCTGGCAACAGATGGACGAGAACTTGTATTCGAAATATAATAAGAATGGCGTCGCCGGTGTCGATGCCTGGTGGATGGATGCCTCAGAGCCGAATGTACGTGATTGCACACCGATGTGGTATCGTAAGGCGCTGAGCGGTCCTACGGCTTTAGGCACATCGACGGAATACTTCAATGCCTACAGCATCGTGAATGCCGATGCCATCTACAATGGTCAGCGCTCAGTGTGGAAAGGTAAGAAAGATGAACCTCGCGTATTCCTGCTTACACGAAGTGGCTTCGCTGGTGAACAGCGCTTCTCTACTGCTACTTGGAGCGGTGATATCGGTACCCGTTGGGAGGATATGCGTGCACAGATGACGGCCGGACTCAACTACTCTATCTCTGGCATTCCATTCTGGGGCATGGATCAGGGCGGCTTCTGTGTGGAAGACCGCTATGTCAAGGCCCAGCAGCTGTTTGACCAAACTGGTGAAGAAAATGCAGACCTGAAGGAATGGCGTGAGTTGCAGACTCGCTGGAACCAGTTTGGTGCCTTTATACCACTGTTCCGCAGTCACGGTCAGTGGCCGCTGCGCGAGATTTGGAACATTGCTCCAGATGAGCATCCTGCTTATCAGTCGTTTGTCTATTACGACCGTCTGCGCTATCGCCTGATGCCATACCTCTATTCGTTGGCAGGCTGGGCTCACTTCAAGGACTACACGCTGATGCGTGCCTTAGTTATGGACTTTAATGGCGACCATGAGGTAGAGAACATCGGCAACCAGTGGATGCTTGGTCCAGCGCTGATGGCTTGTCCTGTAGGATACTACAAGGCACGCAATCGTAGCGTCTATTTTCCCAAACAGAGCGGTTGGTATAACCTCTATACTAATGAGTATATCGAAGGAGGTCAGCGTCTCGTTGTGGATGCCCCTTACGAGCAGATTCCCGTCTTCGTCCGCGAGGGTGCCATTATCCCCTTCGGTCCTGAGATGGAGTGGAGTGACGAGAAACAAGCAGAACTCATCAATCTCTATATCTATGCAGGAAAAGATGGTAAATTCCAACTGTATGAGGACGAGGGAACTAACTACAATTACGAGAAGGGCAAGTATGCCACCATCGATATCGAGTACAATGACGATGACCGCGAAGTCACCTTCTCTGTCCGTAAGGGTCAATTCCCTGGTATGCTGAAGGAACGTCGCTTCAACGTGGTGTTCATTACAAAGAATACTCACAAGCCCTTGAACGTAGATAATCCAGAGGGTAAGATGGTACAGTATATTGGTAAGGAAATCAAAGTGAAATTATGAAAAAGTTAATAGTTTCTTTGTGTATCATCAGCTGCGGGATTTCTGCTGCTACGGCACAGACCATCCATCCATTGAAGCAATGGAACACGACGCAAATCTTAGGAGGTGACTGGAAGCAGCTGGAACAGAGGGACATGCAGTTTGTGCGCTCTCTGGATGCTGACCGACTGCTTTATTTCTTCCGTGAACGTGTGGGAACGCCGCAGCCCAATGGTTGTAAGCCTTATGGGGGATGGGAATCGACTGACCTGAAGGGACATACTTTGGGACATTACTTAACGACGCTCAGCCTTTACTATCTGCAAAGTGGTGATCAGGAGGCTAAGACACGCATTGACCACGTGGTGAACACACTTAGGGAGACGCAAACGAAAAGTGGCAGCGGGTACATAAGTGCCTTTAGCGAGGAACTGTTGAATAGGGTAGAGAAGGATGGCAGTGGATGGGCGCCGTATTACACGCTGCACAAGATTCTGCAAGGCTTGGTGGATGCCTATCGCTATGCAGGAAATAAGACTGCGCTGACGGCTGCCAGCGAGATGGGTAATTACATCTATGGACGCACCACAAAACTGACAGACAAGGATTTGTGGGTGCGCAATCTCGACATTCAGGAGGTAGGTGGAATAGCCGAAGCCTTGCTCAATCTCTACCAGATAACGGGACGGGAAGAACATCTGAAAGCCGGTCAGTTTTTCCAGCAGATGGACAAACTCCTGCCATCGGCAGAAGGGCAGGACATTTTGAATGACAATCGTACGTCCAACTTTTATCACGCCAACACTACTATTCCGCAGTTCATTGCCGCAGAACGTGAATATGAACTCACGGGCGACAGGACGATGCTGCAAAGTGCTGTGAACTTCTGGAAGAATGTGACGCAGCATCGTGCCTACAGCAATGGTTCGACAGGATACCACGAACATTGGAATTTGTCCCCCGATCTGCTGGGACAGGAATTGGATGGACAGGCAGGAGAGACTTGCTGCACCAACAACCTCATCAAGCTTTCCAACGACCTGTTCCGTTTCTTCCGACAACCTCAATATGCCGAGTATGTGGAACGTGCCACCCTCAATCATATCATGGGTAGCATGAATCCTGAGAACGCCAACTTCATGTACTTTCACACACAACTGCCTGGTTCGTTCAAAACCTATGGACGCAATACGGATGTGTTCTGGTGCTGCACGGGTACAGGCATGGAGAATCATGTACGTTATGGGCAGTCTGTGTTTTTCTCTGATGCTGACACGCTCTACGTTTGCCAGTTCTTCCCAGCTCGGCTCAACTGGACAGACAAGAATATGACGATGGAGCAGACCACAGGTTTTCCTAGTGAGGAATCTGCGCAAATCCGCATCACCAAAGGTGGCAGTCGTGCCGTACTGAAAATCCGCATTCCCTCATGGTGTGAAGGCTTTGAAGTGACCAGCACGAATAAGGGAATACGTTGCGAACAGAAGGATGGCTTCTGTGTCCTCAGCGGTCGTTGGAAGCAGGGCGATGTGATCAACATAAGCCTGCCCATGCGCCTGCGTCTCGAACCGTTGGCAGACCAGCCCCATACAGTCGCGCTTTGTTATGGTCCCTTTGTTCTCGCTGCAGATTTGGGTACAGAGGGCGTGACGGATGATCGTGTCAACGTGACGGACAACTACTTCAACGGTGTGCCCCAATATATGCACCCCGACACACCTGTACCAACCCTCACCGGCTCGATGGATGATCTCCATTGGATGCACAAGACGGAGGGGAAGCTGGAATTCACCACGACGGCCACCCACGACGGACGCTTGTTGAGATTCATTCCGCTTTACCAGGCCATCGGCATCCGATTTGCAAACTACCTGACATTTAAGAAGTGATGATTGCTTCTATAGAAATAACAATTGATACGGACGAATAAAGAAAAGAATAAGAATAATGAAACGGACAATCTTACTAACGTTGCTTGGTTTTTCCTTGACGATAGACGCACAATTGGTTGATTCCTTGCCTGATGAGGTATGGAATGAGTCTGAATGGATTTGTGTTGCCGATGCACCAGAAGTGCAGGGTAGGGTGGATGAGGACACACGGGCTGCTGACGGTGCAAACTGGTTTGTGACCACGTTGAACAACGAGAAAAAGGTCGTGAAAGCATTGTGGATGACCACGAGCTTGGGTGTGAACGAACTCTATGTGAACGGACAAAGGATAGGGGAGGAAGTGCTACGACCAGGCTTCTCGCATCATAGCCGCACGAAGTATTCGTTCACATACGACATTACGAAGCAGTTTCAGACCAAGAAGGATGGAACGAACATGTTGGCAGCGCAGGTGACGCCTGGATGGTGGGCTGACAAAATCATTACGCCCAGTGGCTCGAATGGCATGTACGGACAGAAGTGTGCTTTTCGTGGTGTACTTGAACTGACCTTCGCTGACGGGACAAAGCGTCTGTATGGTACGAATACAGATTTTTGGAAGGCAGGCATTGCAGGTCCTGTGATTCATGCAGCTATCTTCGATGGTGAGGCATACGATGCTCGTGAGCCGTTGGGTTCCCTGTCTGTCAATCGGCTCAGTAAGCCTGCTGTCAGCAAAGAGTATAAGGGTGTGATTGTGCCTGAGAATGGCGCTGAAATATATCATTTGCGCGAATGGACATTGAATCCGCAACGAGCTTACGTCTATTCCAAGACGGATGGCGCCACGTCTGATGCGGATGGTAAGATTGTGATTGACCGCGAATATGCGGCAGGAAAAACGATGGTTGTTCGTCCTGGTGAGCATCTTGTTATTGACTTCGGGCAGAATTGTGCTGCTGTTCCTTCTTTCCGCTTCAAGGCCAAGGAAGGCACACACCTTACTTGTCTGCCAGCCGAATTGCTGAACGATGGGAACGGCGCCAAGAGTCGTGGCATGGATGGTGCTGAGGGCAGTGTTCATCGCCGCAATCTGCGCATCCATGAGAAGAGCATCCGTCTCGACTATACGTTTGCCGATAGTAAGCGTGTTGTTGATTATACTCCTCGCTGCACTTTCTTTGGCTATCGATACATGGACATAACGGCAACTGATGAAGTGGTCATAGAACGGATTTGGTCCATCCCTGTCAGCTCCATTACGCCTGACATGGAGACGGGTCACATCACTACAGGCAATGACCTCATTAACCAACTCATCTCGAACACCATCTGGGGCATGCGTTCCAATTATCTGAGCGTGCCCACCGATTGCCCCCAACGTAACGAACGTCTAGGTTGGACGGCAGACACGCAGGTGTTCGCTGAGACAGGCAGCTATTTTGCCAACACCGACCGTTTCTTCCATAAATGGCTACACGACCTGCGTGACTCCCAAAACGACGAAGGCGGTTATCCCAGTGTGGCTCCTCCAGGTCAGTATGGTTCTGGAAGGGATGAATACATGCGTTTTGGATGGTCGGATGCTGGCATCATTGTGCCTTGGACCATTTGGAAACAGTTTGGCGATGCATCCATCATAGAAGAGAGTTGGGAATCGATGAAACAGTACATGGAGCATGTGAATCAGACGAAGTATGACCACACTGCACTCAGTAAGGAGAATGGCAACTACCAATGGGGTGACTGGTTAAGTTACGAGCCACTGGAAACTTGCGGACGTGGTGCTTTTGATGGCAACAATCCATTGCCAGAGACTATCGAATACTGGAATTATCTGGGCGCATCTTATTGGGTCATCGATGCCGCGATGATGTGCGATATGGCAAAAGCAACAGGTCGTGATTTTGCTGTGTATGAAACAATGGTCAGCGAAGCGAAAGAATACTTGCGTGAGCGTTTCTTCAATGTTGACGGCACTTTCAAGTGTGCCATCCTTAACACCATGCAGACACCTGCACTCTTTGCCCTCCATAACAATCTCTTTGAGGGAGAAGCCAAGGAGAAGATAATGGTTCGCTTGCGTGAAAACTTCCGTCAGCATGGCGATTGTTTGCAGACCGGCTTTCTTGGCACCTCCATCTTGATGCCAACTTTGACCGACAATGGTATGACAGATGTGGCATATACCCTGCTCTTCCAACGCAAAAACCCCAGTTGGCTCTACTCCATTGACAATGGCGCCACGACCATTTGGGAACGTTGGAACAGTTATATGAAAGAAAATGGTATGGGACCTAACGGCATGAACAGTTTCAACCACTATGCCTATGGAGCCGTTTGCCAGTGGATTTGGCAGACATGTGCAGGCATTGCCTCCGACCCTGCTCATCCTGGCTTTAAGCACATCATCATGCGTCCCGTTCCAGACCGTCGCCTCGGACATGTTGAAGCGACTTATCCTTCTGTAGCAGGACTCATCAAGAGCCATTGGAAATACAAAGGCGATGAATGGATATGGACCTTCACCATTCCCAAAGGATCAACAGCCACTGTGACTCTGCCTGATGAGAAAGAAGGTAGAGAGTATCAACCAGGCACATACACCATCCGCAGGAAAGTATCTTGAAAAATAATGAGAAAAGCAAGTAGAGAGATGGACGCCGCTATACCGCGAGTGGAAGGTGAAGTTGAACCAAAACATGATATGAAGTAAACTTTATGATAGAAAACACAAAGATGAGAAAATTATTATTTTGCATGGTTGTGCTGGTTGCGATGGTTTGCAACGCTCAACCCAAGACCGCAGGTCAAGTGAAAGTGACCGGTGGCGTTATTCAAGGTGTAGTTGAAGACGGCATGATGATCTTCAAGGGAATTCCTTTTGCTGCTCCTCCTGTGGGCGAACTGCGCTGGAAGGCACCGCAACCTGTCATACCGTGGGAGGGTGTGCGCAATGCGGACAAGTTTGGTCCCAGCCCGATTTCGAGCATGGGCGGACAACGTGATGCCAGCGAAGATTGTCTCTACCTGAATGTATGGACGCCTGCCAAATCTCAGAAAGAGAAGTTGCCGGTGATGGTGTGGATTTATGGAGGTGGCTTCTCGATGGGTACATCCTCATATTATGATGGCGCTCCCATTGCACGTGAAGGTGTGGTGCTGGTCACCATCAACTATCGTGTGGGCAAACTGGGTTACTTTGCCCATCCAGCACTGAGTGCCGAGAACCCTGAACATGTGTCGGGTAATTACGGCATTCTGGATCAGATTGCTGCGCTCCGATGGGTGCAGGATAACATCGCCCAGTTCGGTGGTGATTCCAAGAAGGTGACTATCTTTGGCGAATCGGCTGGTGGCATATCAGTCAGCATGCTTTGTGCATCTCCATTGGCAAAGGGGCTTTTCCGTGCAGCCATCTCCCAAAGTGGCAGTTCGTTTGGTCCAGTCAGACCTAAGTCGTATCCTGGTGAGAACATGAAGTCGCTGGCCCAATCAGAGAAAGAGGGTGTCGAATTCGGCGAATCGAAGGGCGCGACAACAGCTGAAGCTCTTCGTGCCCTAAAGCCTGAAGATTTGAGTCGTCAGATGACGGTGACGGGTGGCGCATGGCCTATCGTGGATGGATATGTGATTCCAGATGATCAGTTCAAGATGTACGAGGCTGGTAAGTATAACGATGTGGCACTTCTCATCGGTTATAACTCTGACGAGGGCGACAGTTTTGGATTCACGGAAGACCCCACTCAACACATTGCCTCCGTACGTGAACGTTATGAGGATTATGCCGACAAACTGCTGGCTGTCTATCCATTGGTGGATGGGAAGGTTGTCAAAGTGACACGTGACCTATGTCGTGACTCCGCTTTTGGTTGGGGCACATGGTCATGGGGAAGACTTCAGAACAAAACGGGTAAGCAGCCTGTGTATATGTACTATTTTGACCAAGACCCCATGTATCGTGAGGGAGACCGCAGATATGGTCACCGTTCACCACACGGGCAGGATGTGGACTTTGTCTTCCAGAGTGTACGTCCTGGCAACAACCCGACTGATCAGGCATTGTCCAAGTATATACTGAAGTATTGGACTAACTTTGCCAAATGCTGCAACCCCAACGGAGAGAAGAGCGACCCCTCGCTGCCTGCTTGGCCTTTGTTCAAGAACGAAAACTCGCAGGTTATGGTACTGACTGGCGAAGGTCCACATCCGGCACCCGTGCCTTCAGAAGCAGCCATGAAGGTGCTTGACGAATACTTCGCCTGGAGACGGTCTCAGGAATAGATTACTTGATGGCAATCGCAATGGTCATCAACTGACGACGAAATAATCATAACGATAACATAATAGTTTATACCAACTTCACCCTCGTTTTTTCCTGTTTCACTCACTTTCTTCTTTGTGTTCGTGCATCAAGGCTGTACCTTTGCAGCAAATTTTCAATCAATGCACAAATATGAAGAAGAAAGTTGTTTTATGGATGACCCTGATGACACTGGGATGTGTCGGTGTGGGGGCTCAGAATGAAGATGCCAAGCAGGATTCGCTGGCGGTTGACAGCACATGGCTGAAAAGTATCGAACTGATGGACGTTGTGGTGAAGTCGCACGCCGTGAAGGTCAAGGTGAAGGGCGACTCGCTGGTGTATAACGCAGCGGCTTATCGTGTGCCAGAGGGTTCCACGTTGGAGGCGCTGGTGAAGCAGCTGCCTGGTGCGAAGGTGGACAAGGAGGGCAACATCACCATCAATGGCAAGAGTGTCAATAAGATTCTTGTGGATGGCAAAGAGTTCTTCTTGAACGACAAGGAGGTGGCGATGAAGAACATCCCCACGGAAATGATTGACAATATCAAGACCTACAAGCGAAAGAGCGACCTCTCGCGTGTGAGTGGCATTGATGATGGTGAGGAGGAGACGGTGCTCGACCTGTCGGTGAAGAAGGGCATGAAGAACGGATGGTTCGGTAATGTGAACTTAGGGGTCGGTACGGAGAAGCGCTATGCAGAGCGTTTCAATGTGAACCGTTTCAAGGATGATGCGCAGGTCACCTTCCTTGGCGGTGCCAACAACGTGTCCGACATGGGCTTTGGTGGTGGCGGCGGTCGCTGGGGCGGCTGGGGACAAGAGGGTCTGCGCAGCAGCAAGGAGGTCGGCGCAAACTGTGCCACAGACAAACCCAAGCTGGAGACAGGTGGAAGTGTCCGTTATCGCTATAATGGAAGTGACACGGAGAATACGTCCTCGACTGAATATTTCAATGCCACTCTTGCCAAGTTCAATGAGGATTACAGCAAGAACTTCACGTCGAACCAGCGTGTCAGCAGCAACTTCCGTCTGGAATGGAAGCCCGACACGATGACCAACCTCATCTTCCGCCCGAACTTCACCTATTCGCGCAACAGGGGAAGAGGAAATAGCACGTCGGGCTCGTATGGCGACAAGCTGATGGAGATGGTGATCAACACCACTGCCAGTCGCAGCATGAGCTACAGCACTAATGCCAACTTCAATGGGGAGCTGCAGCTCAACCGCAAGTTCAACAACAGGGGGCGCAACCTCACCCTGCACCTGACTGGAAGCTATGGCGATGGCAGGAGCAAGCAACTCTCGGCAGCCAACATCACCTACAACACGCTGGGCACTGATCAGCAGAACAACCGATTCTACGACACCCCGTCCAGGAACTATGGAGTGCAGGGGCAACTCACCTACAGCGAACCCATTGGCGACAGAACCTATCTGCAGGTGGGCTACACATACGACTACAACTACAGCAAGAACGACCGCCGTGCTTTCATCTATGACTCGGATGCCTACAAGACCTTGTCGCAGAGCATGGAGCACAACCGCTACAACATCAACGCTGTGCTTAAGTTCATGGACGACATGAAATATGTGCTCGACGGCAACGACTCAGTGGCCAACCGACTCAGCCAGTTCTCTGAGTACCGCAACTACAACCAGACCATCAACCTCAGTTTCCGCAAGGTGCGCGAGCACTACAACTTCAGCGCAGGACTCGACCTGCTGCCCCAACGGAGCACGCTCAACTACAAATACATGGGTTATGCCTATCCTGAGATTACTCGCAGCGTGTTCAACTTCGCGCCGCGTGTCAACCTCCGCTGGAATCCCGACAAGCAGACTAACCTCCATGTGCGTTACAACGGACGTACACGTCAGCCCAGCATGACCAACCTGCTCGACATCAAGGACGACTCCAATCCGCTGGTCATCACCAAGGGTAATCCTGGACTGAAGCCCTCGTTCACCCACAACATCGACGCAGAATTTGACACCTACAATGCCGACAAGCAGCAGGGCATCTTCTCTTGGCTCTGGTTCAATGCCACCCGCAACAGCATCGACAACAAGACCACCTACGACAAGACGGGCGTACGCACCACCATGCCGATGAACATCAACGGTAACTGGAGCGGTGGTGGAGGTGTCGGCTTCAATACAGGTTTTGGCAAGGATAAGGCCTTCAACATCGATGTCGATTTTGGCGGTGACTATGCACACAATGTGGGATTTTACAATGATGCAGCTGCCACAGACGATGCCACAGATGTGAAGTCCATCACAAAAAACATCAGTCTCGACGGTGGACTCGAACTCTCCTACCGCACAGACCAGTTCAGCGCCTCACTCAACGGACGCCTCACCTATGGCCATTCCAAGAACGACTTGAACGAGATGGGCAATCAGAACACCTACGACTTCTCCTACGGAACGGAACTGGAATGGACGGCCCCTTGGGGAACATCCCTGACCACTGACATCGGCATGAGCAGTCGTCGCGGCTATTCACAACGTGGAATGAACACCAACGAACTCTTGTGGAACGCGCAAGTGGCACATTCCTTCCTCAAGGGACGCGCCCTGACCGTCATGCTCGAAGTTAATGACATCCTGGGTCAGCAGACCAACATCAGCCGCAGCATCGACGCCCTCATGCGCAGCGACTCACGCTACAACGCCATCTATCAGTATGGCATGCTTCGTGTCATCTACAAGTTCAGCATCTTTGGCGGCAAGAACGCGATGGGCACCAAGAGCGAACGCTCCACAGGTTTCGACGGCGGCTTTGGCGGCTTTGGTGGCGGCTGGATGGGCGGTTGGCAATAAACCGTCAACAAAAAACGCGCCAAATGGCAATAATTTTCAATTCTCAATTTTCAATTCTCAATTTAAAATATTACCTTTGCCCACGAAATGGGATTGAACAGAATGAATATCAAGAAAATCATACATGGAGTGCTCCTGGTGCTGGGGCTGTCGGTGATGGGACTGCTGTTCTATTACGCGATATGGCTGATCACCGACGAGGAATTTAGGGAGATGATACGATATGGCTGGCCCTGGAACTCGTGGATGGTGCTGATGGACTATCTTTTCTGCTGCCTGATCACGACAGTGGTGACGCTCTATTACTGGCGTTCGCGTGAACGTACAGAGCGCGAACGTGACAAGTTCCGTCTGCAGGCACTGGAGAACCAGCTGAGTCCGCATTTCGTGTTCAACAACTTCAGCATCCTTGCCGACCTGATTGAGGTGGATCCGAAGAAAGCCTCTGCCTATCTGATGAACCTCTCGAAGGTGTATCGCTACACGCTGTCGCACCTCGACCACAACACCGTCACGCTGCAAGAGGAACTGGAGTTCCTGCGCCAATACCTGGCATTGCTGCAGCAGCGTTTTGGTGAAGGCATACAGGTGAAGATCGCTGACGACGTCGCCACCACCAACGGGAAGATACCGCCTGCCGCCTTGCAGATGCTTATTGAGAATGCCATCAAGCATAACGAGCACACACAGGCTCGTCCGCTCATCATCCATGTGACCACTGAGGGGTCGAATATCAGTGTCAGCAACAAGAAACAGCCCATCACAACGGCAGAGAGCACCAACGTCGGTCAGCACAACATCGCTGAGCGTTACCGCCTGCTGACCCGGAAGAAGGTCGTCATCCACGACAGCCAAGACGAGTATTGTGTCACCATTCCGCTGATACCCATAGAACGATGAAGATACTGATTATAGAAGACGAACAGAGCAGTGCCGACCGCCTGCGTCGGATGCTCGAGAATGACCACGAGATAGTGGGTCTCTGCACCAGCAATGCCGAGGTGAGTGCCTTCTTTGCTGATGAGACTCATGCCGATCTCGATCTGATACTATCCGACATCCAACTGGGCGACGGACTGAGTTTTGAGTCCCTGCGCACAGCGCCGACCGCCATCCCCGTCATCTTCACCACCGCCTTCGACCACTATGCCGTGCAAGCCTTCAAGTTCAACAGCATCGACTATCTGCTCAAACCCATCGACGAGGCAGAACTGCATGTGGCACTTGAGAAGGTAAACAAATCTCTTGCTTCTTGTCCCTCAACTGTCAACTCTCAACTGTCAACTTTCAACTATCAACTATCCACCACCGATGCCATTGCCCAACTGCTTGCCTCCGTCAAGAGTCAGAACGTCCGCTATCGTGAGCGCTTCCTCATTCCTCATCGCGCCGATGAGTTTCTCATTGTGTCTGTCAGCGAAGTGAGTCACATCACCATCCGCGATGGGGTGGTGCGCCTCTGCACCCTGCAAGGCAAGACCCACCAGTTGTCGATGACCCTCGAAGAAGCCGAGAGCCAGCTCGACCCCAAGCGTTTCATGCGTGTCAACCGTCAGTTCATCATTAGCGCAGCAGCCGTTGACAAACTTTCCACCTACTTCCTTGGCAAGATGCGCATCCACATTGCAGGTTTCCCCAACACGGAAATCATCGTCAGCAAAGACAAGGTCGCCACCGTCAAACGCTGGTTGGACTCGTGATTTTCCCGTTTCACCCATTTTCTTCTTTCATTTCGTGCATAATGGCTGTACCTTTGCAGCAGATAACACAAAATTATTGGAGAGAATATGAAAAAGATAGTATTGGTGTCAGCACCTATTGTAGCCTTGGCATTGTGCCTCGGCTTCTCTTCATTCATCATGAATGAAAAAACATCAAGCGTGGAAAAAAGGGAATACTCGAAAGCACTCTTCTCGCTTGGGAAAATGGCTTCTGTGGAACTTGAAATGCCAGAGGAAACCTGGCAGGACATCACCACCAAAGCCTCCGACAAGAAATATCATGAATGTACCGTCACGATTAATGGTGAACGGTTTGACCATGTGGCTATCCGAACGAAGGGCGCGAGCAGTTTGGACGATGTGAAGATGATGAAGTCCGACCGATTCAGTTTCACGTTGAAATTGAACAAATATGTAAAGGGACAGAAATACCATGGTCTGACGAAATTGCTGCTGAACAACAACATCTGGGATGCCACACAGATGAAGGATGCCATTGTCTATGACATGTGCCATTTCATCGGGCTTCCTGCACCCCTGACAAACTACGCACGTATCACGCTGAATGGCAAGTTCTTCGGTTATTACCTGTTGGTAGAGCCTGTTGACAAACATTTCTGCCAGCGCAACTATCCAGAAGAAGTCAGTAACATCTATAAGCCCTATCACAATTTGGCCTACACAGGAGAAGAGATGAAAAACTATACCGAGATTTCGAACTATGCGAAGGTGAACGGTGATGCGGCTTCCATGCAACGTGTGGTGGCAGCATTGCGAAGCGTGGATGAAGGCAAGGACATCGCAGCTCATGTGGATGTGGAAGGCGTGATGAAATATATGGCATTGCAGACGATAGTCGTCAACTTCGACTGTATGACGGGTCACAATACGCAGAATTACTATCTGCATGAAGGAGATTGTAAAATCAGTTTGATTCCCTGGGATTACAATTTGGCATGGGGAGGCTATCCTGACGAAGATGAAGGATTTGGTGGCGAGTTTCCCTTTGACATGCCGCCCAGTTTTGATCAGTTTCCCATGGATGGTGAGTTCCCCTTCTTCGGACTGCCAGAGAATCCAGGGATGCGGAGCAAGGAAGAAGTCAGCAAGATTGTGAATTTCCCCATCGACACACCGTTCTCTGGCGACCTCTCAAAGCGCCAGTTCTTCATGAAACTGCTTGCCAACGAACAATACAAGGCACGTTATTATCATTACCTGAAAGTCCTCTGCAACCAATACATCCTTGGCGGTGGTTTCAGCAAAACCTTGAGCAAAATCAATGGTGAGATAGGGAAGGTTGCAGGCACAGAAGCCAATGCTTTTTACACCAACGAACAGTTTCATAAAGCTCAGCAGACATTGAAACTCGTGTTGGAGAAGCGAGCTACATCGGTGCTTGGACAGATGAAGGGCGATATTCCTGCCACATGGGAAAGCCAGAAGGCACAACCGCAGCTACTTATCAACAGCGACGACATAAATCTACAACTATTAGGTGGAATATGAACAGTATCAGCGGGTGGGCGGAGCCATGGACTGGCTGTTCAGGTTTGAAAAGAGAATAAAATTAAAACACGATAACTATGGCAAGAAAGAACATCGGGGCAAAGCCCTACATTATGCCAATGCCAGTATTGATGCTGTCGGCATACGAAGTTGAGAACGAGAAACCTGCCGACAAGTTTGAAAGTAGTTTCATTCCCTCTTCGGCTGGAGGCTCTGGCTGTAGTCGTTGGGCGACAGGCCTAGGGTGCCTGTTCAAGAAACTCACTGGAATCACACCGTCTTGGTAAGTCCTCCATAGCTTTTAGCTGCCGTTTGAAGTGCCTCTTCCGTGGTGTATTGTTGATACAGGGTGCAGC
>CADCIO010000053.1 GCA_902801475.1 uncultured Bacteroidales bacterium | reverse complement strand
GTTTTTCATGTCTATCCTCCTGATTCTGTTACGATTGCAAAAATACGCTAAACATAGCATCCGGGTAACAAACTGGGTAACAAAATTAGGGGTGAGAGGTAAGAGGTGAGAGGTAAGAGGTGAGAAGTTAGAGGTGAGAGGTTAGGGGTGAAAGGTTAGAGGTTAGCGGTTAGCGAGGGTGGAATAGGGGCGCAAAAAATGGGCACCCAACGTGTGGTGATACGCTGGGTGCCCATAAGATGTTGTATTTGGTGATTTGTTTAGCAGGGACGTTCTTTCGGTAGGTGGAAGACGTCCTGCACTTCCTTCATGGCTGCTTCGGTCATGCCATCTGGTTCGCTGCCCATGTTGCGGGCACACATATAGATGTTGGCTGCTTTGCAGAGCACGTCGGTCTGGTCGAAGGCATCCATGATGTCCTGTCCGACAGCGACGGTGCCATGCTTCTCCCACAACACCACATCGTATTGCTTGATTTTCTCCAACGTGGCTTCTGCCAATTCAACAGAGGACGGAAGTGCGTAGGGCACGATGCCGATGCCGAGTGGGGCGAATGCCAAGGTCTCTGGTATCATTGACCAGAGCACACGCGTCATCTCACCATCCCGCAGGAAACGTGGAATGTGGCTCATGGCAACGAGTTCGATGGGATGGGTGTGGAGTGTGGCTTTGTAGCAAGAGCCCGTCTCCAAGAGATAATTCTGCAAGGCGAGGTGCGTGGGCAGTTCCGAGGTGGGCACAACAGGCTCGTCGGCAATGATCTCGTAACTGGCGCAGTCGTCGCAGATACGTACAATGGAGCCGTTCTGCATGGGCCAACGAGCAAGGTCGCGCATCCGTTTGCCAGTACCTTTGCAATAGAAATACTTCCCTTTTAAGTATGGCAATGTCATGCCAATCTGCTTGACGGGAGCGATGGGAGGCATAGCTTTGCATTCATCGTCCATGAACTCAGTGACGTTCACGGTGATGTTTCCCCCATTCCTTTCTGCCCAACCTTTCTGCCACAGATAGCCTGTCACTTCGGCTATCTGGTCAATGACTGCCGCCAACTCGGGACGGCCTTCTAATATACTTTTCATGTCTTTTAGAAGTGAGAGGTAAGAGGTGAGAGGTAAGAGAAATGCTCATGAACAACTCAGATCTATGACTCACACATTAATTAATTAAACTTTATCTTCAAATGTTTTTCTTAATCCGACTAACATTTTGGTTATTTCGGCAACAAACAACTCCTGCTCGTCAAATTGTTGTTGTGAGATATAACCTAACAACAATGAAACCTCCAACTGACACATAACTTCCATTAGAGAGCCATCAATGCTATTCTCTAATTTCTCACCTCTCACCTCTTACCTCTCACTTCCATATCTTTCCTTTGTGATCTGTTCCAATGATTTGCCTCGTGTGTTGGGGCATCCGATGACACCTACCACAAGGGAGATAGCCAGCAGGGCAATCATGCAGTAGGCGGCAATGGTGAAACCTTCGCCGTTCTCGCCGTAGATGTAGGTGAATACGAGTCCCCAAACAGCTGAGAGACCACGTACGATGAAGAACATGAGTCCCTGTGCTCCTGCACGGAATTTGGCAGGGAAGAGTTCTGAGCCCCACAGGGCATAGAAAATCTGGACGGACACACCACCTTCGATGCCCCAAAGGATGGCGAATGCCCATAGTCCCACAGGACCATTCACACCGATGCCGACGATGATGACCCATGCACTGATGGCAACCAACAGTCCAAACACATAGACCAGTTTGTGGCTGATGCGGTCGATGACACCTGAGAGTACGAAGGTCGTGGCAACGATAATCGCCCATTGGATGCAGTTCATCCAGTTGGCTTGTTCGTTATCGACACCACCTGCTGTCTCGTAGATGTGAGGTTGGAAGAAGCCCATGACGGAGGCAACGAGGTTCCAGGTGAGGTAGATGGTGACAAGGTAAAAGACGGTCTTGAGTGCAATCTTGTTGGAGAAGAGCACGCCGAAGGCATGGATGAGCGATGTGTCCTCACCCTTTGCCTTTGCAGCCTCACGGGTGGCTTTCCAATCACCGCTCTCTTCGAGTTTCCGCTGCATATTCCATGCGATGAAGGCCACGACGAAGAGGGAGAAGAAGACGACACGTGAACTGAACACGTTGAGGGCATCTCCTGCCAGTCCTGCTCCACCGATAGCATGGGCAAGGGCCTCGACCCAACTGAACAGATAACCTCCAGGGGCAAAGAACATGCCCAGGAGCAGAATGATCATAGGACCGACACCCCACGACATTTGGGAGATGCAGATGTTGCGTCCTCGCTTGTCTATCTCCGAACTCTCAGAGATGTATGTCCACGAGGCTGGTACACCGATGCCGACTGAAATGCCTGTGACCAGGAAACCTGCCAGCAGCATGGGGAAATTGACGGAGCATAGGATGAGCAATACACCCACCATATAGACAATCAGGTTGTAGGTGTAGATGAACTTGCGACCGTATTTGTCAGCAAGAACGCCTCCGATGATGGCACCCAAGGCGGCACCCAAGCAGTTGGCACTGATAAAATTGAGCCATCCGAGATGCACTTCTGACAGTCCTAAGTATTTCTGCCAGAGGGTGAGTCCGCTGGCTCCTGCCACGATGGCACCAGCATCTAAATAATTGGTGAGCGACACGGCAATGGTGCGCTTCAAACTTCCATCCATATCTTTATTCTCAATTTGATAGTTCACATTTGACACTCTCTCTTATCATCCTCTCTTGCTTGTCACATCCACCACATATTGATCGATCACCTGGATGAAATCGGCTCCAACAGGCACGTTGTTCCTGACACAGAACTCGTCATAGACAGCTTGCCAAGGCATCGCCTTCTGCTCTTCGATGAGGGCCAGTACCTTGTAGCCTTCGCCTGCGAGTTCCAGTTGGGAGATGATGTCACGAGGCTCGAGCAGGGCACGAAGCATGCACTTCTGGGCAGAACGTGAACCGATGACGTATGCACCGATGCGGTTGATGCTACCATCGAAGAAGTCGAGTCCGTAGTGTACACGGTCGAGGGCATCAGCACGTACAATCTCGAAAAAGAGGTCTTGGGTGGGGTCATCCATGATGGTCACGTGGTCGGAATCCCAACGTACTGGACGGCTCACATGGAGCATCAGTTCCTTCACGAAGGGCAGTACAGCACTCACCTTATCGCCAGGCATTTCCGTGGGGTGATAATGTCCCGTGTCGATGGTCAGAATCTTGTCGTATTTTGCAGCATAAGCCGTATAGAAGTCGTGACTTCCCACTGTGAAACTCTCCAGTCCGATGCCAAACACCTTACCTTCGATGCAATCCTTCATCATGGGCTGTTTCTTCTCAAAGATCTCATCCAACGACTGCTTGAGGAGGTTGCGGTACAAAGCATGGTTGACGCTCACATCCTTACATCCGTCATGCACCCAGAGGTTCATGATGCAGGGGTCGCCCTGTGCCTCACCCATCGCATTGGCAATGTCACGACAACGTTTCGTGTGCTCAATCCAGAAGTTGCGGATGCCCTTGTCGGGATTCGCCAACGACAGACTGCCGCTTTTTGGATGGGAGAATGACGATGAGTTGAAGTCGAGCAGGGTGTTGTTCTCCTTTGCCCAGTCAATCCACGACTGGAAATACTCCACCGTCACCTCATCGCGGTCAACCACCTTGCCCTTGAAATCACCATATATCTCGTGCAGGTTCAGACGATGATTGCCTGGGATGAGGCTCTTTGCCTTCAGAATATCTTGACGGAGTTCGTCAATATTGCGAGCTGCACCAGGGAAATCACCTGTGCTCTGGATGCCTCCGCTCATGGCTCCTGCCTGCACTTCAAAACCATGCACGTCATCGGCTTGCCAGCAGTGGAGCGACAGGTGAAAATCCTGCAACTGCTTCAGCACAGCCTCCGTATCTACGCCTATTTCGGCATATCGGCTTCGTGCCACTTCATATGCCTTGTTCACTAATTCTTCTTTCATTGTTTAGTGGTTTAGTTTGTTAGTTATTAGTTGTTTAGTTTGTTAGTTTGTTAGTTTTAGATAGTTCTCATAAGCAGCATCCCATGCCATGGTATCTTGTGGCAAGTAGGTTTTCATTTCGATGGAATCGGCAATCATCCTGCGCATCTCAAACCTGTCCTTGACCAGTCCTGCAGCCTTGGCCTGCAACATGATATTTCCGATAGCGGTGCCCTCCACTGGACCTGTCACGACGGGGATGCCGAGGCTGTTGGCAGTCATTTGCATGAGGTGGCTATTCTGGGAACCGCCGCCAATGACATGCAGTCGTTCGATGGGGAACGGAGCCATCTCCTTCAGATATTCCAGTATCTGGCGGTAACGCATCGCCAGACTCTCGAAGATGCATCGTGCCATCGCCTTGTAGTCCTCTGGCACTGGTTGATTCGTCTTCTGACAATAGTTCTGTATTGCCTCCACCATGCTCGTCGGGTTGGCAAAATCTGGTGCATCAGGGAAGATGAAACGCTGGAACGCCTCAGCCTCCATGCTGTCCTTGCTGATTTGTCTCACATCGGCAGGGGCATCCGTCCACTCCTTCCTGCAACGCTCCAGGATCCACATACCGCAGATGTTCTTCAAGAAACGGGTCGTGCCCTCGATGCCTCCCTCATTCGTGAAGTTATATTCAAAGCTCTTTTCCGAGATGATGGCATCCTGTGTCTCGATGCCGAGGAGTGACCAAGTGCCGCAACTCAGATAGGCAAAACGCTCATTCTCAGCAGGAACGGCGGCTACGGCAGAGGCTGTGTCATGTCCAGCCACCGCCACCACCGGTAGGGCACCCACACCTGTCATCTGTTGCACCTCAGCCGTTAGTCTGCCCACTTGTTCTCCTGGCATCACATAACGACCGAAATGTTGCTCATCCAATCCCATCACACCGATCAACTCAGGGTCAATCCGACCCGTACGGGGATTGAGGAACTGACTGGTCGAGAGGATGGTATGCTCGCACACCGCCTCTCCTGTCAGCATATATATCAGTGCATCAGGTATGAACAGAATCTTTGATGCAGCCTCTAATGCCGAATCGTGATGGCTGTGCATGGCAGAGAGTTGGAAAAGGGTGTTGAACGGCATGAACTGGATGCCCGTCTTTTCATACACTTCCTCTTTGGATATCTGCTGAAAATAGTCCTCCATTACCCCTTCGGTATGAGGGTCACGGTAGCTGTACGGATTACGGAGCACACCGCCATCCTTACCCATCATCACCACATCCACCCCCCAAGTGTCAATGCCGATGGATTCGATGTCGATGCCCTCGTTTGCCACCTTCTTCAGACTTTGGATGATTTCATGGTACAGCGCCAGGATATCCCAATAGAAATGTCCCCCCGTCTCAATGATGGGGTTGGGAAAACGGGTCAGTTCTCGCTGTTCCAGCTTCCCCTCCACAATGGAGCCCAGAATGGTGCGTCCGCTGGTGGCACCCAGATCGATTGCCAAGAAATTCATGCTCATAAGTTTTGGTTTTGTAGTCTTTAATAATTAAAAGCTAAGCTTTACGCCTCCCATGAAAGTAGCCTTAGGCATAGAGAAACCAGCGTAGGTTTGATATTGCTCTGCCAGAATGTTGTCGCCTTTGACGAAGAGGGTGGCGATGGGTGCCACTTGATAGCTGACAGTGGCATTGAGCAAGGTGTAGTTCTCTTTCTCCTCAGCGTCACCTGTGGCAATGTAGAGTCCACTGATGTTCTGGAGTCCTGCAGCTGCTGTCCATTTGCCCTTGTGGTAGTTGGCACCGAAGTAGAGCTTCCCTTCTGGCGCTCCTTCGATGGGTGTGTCCATGCGGAGGTAGGAGTAGTTGGCGTTGAGGCTCCAATGAGGTGTGAAAATGAAATCGCCAGAGAGTTCCAAACCCCAGTTCTCGAAATCGCCTGTGTTCACGTTGCGTGGCTTGCCATCAATGCGGACGGTGTTGATGAGGTTATCCCCCTTGGCATAGAAGATATTGACACCGAAATGTCCTCGACCTTTGACACGCTGTGTGAAGGACAACTCGTAGTTCATCATGCGCTCTGGCTTCAGATCCGTAGTGGCTGGTGGAAACATATACATCTCGCGGATGATGGGGTTGCGGAAACCCTTGCTCACCAGTGCCTTGAGGTCAGAGCTGGGGGCAAGGTGGAAGGAGAGGCCTACCTGTGGCACGAGTTCTGTACCGATGACGGAATGATGGTCAATACGGAGACCAGCATCGGCGGTGAGCCACGAGGTGATGCGCTGACGGAAGTCGAGATATCCAGCCACTTCGTCAGCGTGCTGCTTCTCCACGATGTTGCCATCCTTGTCCTTGGTCAAGTAGGTCTTGGCACCTGTGGTCTTGTCGGCGTTCCATGCTGAGCCTCCGAAATGCTGCCAATCCACACCGATGGTGGTGACGTTGCCTTCAAAGAGACCAAATATCTGGTGCCAGTTCAAACCGCCGATGTAATCATTGTGCTTGTAAAGGGCTGTCTTGGGAGCAGCACCAGCCGTGTAGCCGTCATCAATGTTGTGGTGACCCCAATCGAGATAAGCACGCAGCGCACCACTTGTCCATCCGTAAGCATTCACAAGGCTTACGCTTGCCAAACCACGGGTAATCTTCATGTCGTTGTCGATGAGGGGCGCACTGACAGGACCAGGATTGCTGCTGTTGAAGTGAGTGACGTTGATGTCACCATTCGCCTGCCAATTCTCTGTGAGTTCGTAACTCAACTTCAAGAAGCCTCCAAACTGCTCAAACTCCGAGTTTGTGCGATGACCATCGGTACGTTGGTATTGTGCACCCACGATGCTGGTGAACTTGCCGAGTCTCAGCCGGTTGGTGGCATCGGCACAAAACGTGCCATAACTGCCCCCCTGCAACTGTACATCAGTCTTCACGCCGTCTGTGTTCATCTGGCGTGTCACGATGTTCACCACACCTGCCATCGCATTGCTGCCATAGAGCAACGAGGAAGGACCTCTCACCACCTCCACTCTCTCTGCCATCATGGTCTGGTAAGCATCGGGTATGGGGTGTCCCATGAGTCCTGCATACTGAGGCTGTCCGTCAATCAGCACGAGGAGGTCTGCACCACTGCCCACGCCACGAATCTTCATGGAACCCGCAGCTCCTGTGCTGACGCCATAACCCAGAATGCCTTTGCTTGTTGTGAACAGGCCTGGAGTCTGTTCCATCACGGTCGGCAGTACAGAGGTGCGGTAGTTCTCATTCAGTTTCTCATTACTGATGGTGGTCACGGTGAGCGGCAGAAACCTAACGTCTGCCACATCTCTTGTTCCAGTCACCACTACCTCCTGCAGGGTTTCCTGTGCAGAGACACCGACTGTTGCTGCCCATAAGGCAACAACAGTCAGTAGGAGGTTTTTATTTGTCATGATCTTATCTCGTTTTTAATGGAAAGCCACCTAGTGCGTGGGCTGGTCACTTCTTTATCTTATATATATAGAATGTACGCGCAGGAACTGTGACACTCTGCTGAGGAGCATTCACGGTCATGGAACTGGTCTGAGGGATAATCTTCTCAGGCTCTTCGAGTGTGTTCTCTGCCGTAAGGTTGTCGCTGTGGAAGGTAATGAGCTGTGTAGCGTGACTGCCCTTCATGCCCTTCAGGTTGAGGATCACGTCCTGTGCCTTGTCACTGGTGTTGACCACCTTGATGATCACCTCGTTCGTGTTCTTGTCGAAGACAGCCGAAGCAAAGAGTCCATCTTGATCAGGATTACCAGCCACAGCCTTGCCGTTCATTGTCAATGTCAGCATGTTTGTACCCTTGTTGGTGGCATAGAGCTGTTGCACATAGTAGGCGCAGGAGTTGAACTTGCGGAGGTTGTCATACCAGATGGCATCGGGACGCCACTGCCAACCTTCCACATGAGCAAAGAGTGGTGCGTATGTCGCCATCTCCACCACATCAGCATTACGCTCCAAACCTGTCATGAAGGCAGCCTCCATCAGAGCGGCATTGAAGTGGTTCCACTTCTTGCCTGCACCATGACAAGCATATTCGCCAGCAAACACCTTCGGGCCTTTGCGGGGATAGCTGTCGTAACGGTTCGCACCACAGTTGCCCCAACGCTTCTTGGCATCTGGTGTGCCGAGGAACCACTCTTCATTGCGATAGAAGTGCTCATCCACGAGGTCGGCACCAATCTTCCTCATCTCAGGCCACAAATATTCAAATTGCTGGCCTTCAGAGTCAGGACCACTGGTACCCACAATCTTGATGTTAGGATATTTCTTTCTCACCTGCTCCACGAAGGGCTTCAGGTTCTCTGGATAGATTTCGCCCCATTGTTCATTACCGATACCCACATACTTGAGGTTGAAGGGTTCTGGATGTCCCATATCGGCACGAAGCTTTGCCCATATGTTCTTCGCTGGGTCACCATTAGCAAATTCGATGAGGTCGAGCACATCATCGATATAAGGCTGCAACTGATCCACTGGCACATGGGCAGCACTACGGTTCGAGCCGTTTTGGAACTCACAAGAGAGACCAACACTCACCACAGGCAGTGGTTCTGCACCAATCTCCTCTGAGAGTTGGAAATACTCGAAGAAGCCGAGTCCGTAGCTCTGGAAGTAGTCTGGGAAATAGCGATGCGTGAAAGTGTAATGCCAACGGTTCTCGTTCAAAGGACGGTTCTCCACAGGTCCTACGGAGTTCTTCCACTGGTAGCGAGTCGCCAAGTCCGTACCCTCGACAATACATCCGCCTGGGAAACGGAACACACCTGGGTGCAACTGCTCCAAACTCTCAGCCAAGTCCTTACGCATACCATTCTCATGTCCCTTGTAAGTATCTACAGGGAAGAGACTCACGTGCTCCACATCGGTGGTCACCTTGCTGTCGCCCCACACACGGAGATGCGCCTTGGCAAAGGTTCTGCTGGGCTTCACGATGGCAGTGTATTTCTTCCATTCCTTGCCACTTACCTCTACACTGGTGTTGCCCAGCTTCTGGTCATCACCCATCGTGGCATTATCGACCAGGTCAATCCACAGTTTGGCGGTACCACCATCAGGTACACGAGCCCATACAGAGAAACGGTATTCTGCGCCTCCCTTCACACCCATGCCGAAGAAACCGTGATTCTCGATCATGGTGTGTTTGTCGTTATGTCCAGAGGGAGCCAGACGTACATAATGAGGATTCTTGTTGAAAGGACCATCATCCTTCAGCGTCACCTTGCCTGAGATGTCCCAACCTGCAAAGTTGTTAGGGAACTCAAACGAACGATTCTTCACCAGTTCGCCATACAGACCGCCATCAGCGGCATAGTTGATGTCCTCGAAAAAGATGCCATACATGGTTGATGGAATCGGCCCACCCACCTTGGAAGTGTTCACGTCTAAGGTGTGCGTCTGAGCCGTCATGCCCGCCGCCACCATCATTGTCGCACAAATAGAAAAGATTTTCTTCATAAGTTAGTTAATTATTAGAAAGTTGTTAATATGCATGATTCGGGGACAAAGTTACGAAAACTTTTTCAAACACCAACAAAGAGCAGAGGGAAAAAAGCGCTTGTTTCGTGTTGGGAAGTAAGAAAAAAGTCGTATCTTTGCACTTGAAATGGAATTTAACAAAAAGAAATCATGAAAAGTATCTTGAAAACTTTGCTGTTAGTTTGTGCTTTGGGACCGTGTGCAGGACTGAAGGCACAGACCTGGCAGGACAGGAGCATTGTGGTGCTCTATGAGAATGATGTGCATTGCGCTGTTGACGGCTATGCGAAGCTGGCAGGATTGCGCGATGCGATTGCTGACACAGCACATGTGGTGCTGGTGTCGAATGGTGACTACGTGCAGGGTATGACCGTGGGTGCCATCTCGAAGGGTCAGTATGTGGTGGACATCATGCAGACGATGGGTTATGATGCCATCACGCTGGGTAACCATGAGTATGATTATGGCATGGAGCGCATGTTCCAGTTGCTCCGTCAGGTGCCAGCGCCCATTGTGTGTGCCAACCTCTACGACATGAAGAATGAGCACCTCGTGTATGCACCATACGTCATCAAGCGTGTGGGCAATAAGAAGATTGCTTTTGTGGGAGCATCTACACCTACTTCGATGGAAACGGAGGCCTATGCGTTCCGCGATGACGAGGGTAAAACCATCTACGACTTGCAGATTGAGGACATCCCCACGATGGTGCAGAAGGCGGTGGATGAGGCTCGTAGGGCAGGTGCCGACTACGTGATTTTGGATTCGCATCTGGGTGAGGAGGAAACTGACCGCAATTCTGATTCTCATTATGTGGTGGCAAACACGACGGGCATCGACATCGTGTTGGACGGACATAGCCATGCGGTCATTGTGGCTGACACGGTGATGAACAAAGCTGGTAAGCCCATCGTGGTGACACAGACGGGTACGAAGTTTGCGAATGTGGGTAAACTGGTCATCACGCCCGATGGCAAGATGACGACGTCATTGATACCGATTGAAAGTGTGACCGAAAAGAATGCCTACGTGGCACAGGTGACGGACAGCATTCATGCCTTGCTGAATGAACAGACGAGTCGTGTGATTTGTCAGAGTGAGGTGCCACTGCGCATCCTTGACGACGAGGGCAATGAGATCGCACGTATGGGTGAGACCAATGCGGGTGATATCGTGACGGATGCCTATCGTTTGATGACGGGATCTGACATCGCTGTCCTGAACAGTGGTAGCATCCGCAATGAGTTGAAGAAGACGGGTGATCTGACTTATGGCGACCTCGTCACTTTGTTGCCTTACGACAACTATATCGTGGTGGCAGAGGTGAAGGGTAGCACCATTGTGAAGATGTTGGAGAAATTGGTCAGCTTCTTGCCGAAGCCTGACGGACAGTTCCCACAGGTGTCGGGTTTGAAGTTCACCACCAAGGTGTCAAACCACAGCGTGAGCGATGTGCAGGTTTTGAATAGCGCCACACAGCATTATGAGCCCATCAACCCTGACCGCACTTACACCCTTTCCACCACGAAATACTGTGTGACGGACGGTGGTTTGTACAACACGCTGCAAGGCAGCAAGATTGTGCTCGAAACCAAGAAGACCTACACGGACATCTTCATCCAATACGTCATCGACCGCCTGAACAGACACATCGGTCAGGAATATGCAAAGCCGCAAGGACGCATCACGGTCATCAAGTAAATGGACCTATCACATAAAAGGGCTGACATCCGAGTGATGTCAGCCCTTTTTATTGGGTTTAATATGTTGCAAATGAATTACTCTGCAACTTCTTCTTCAGCCTCTTCAGCGTCAAGTTCCTCTTCTGCAGGAGCCTCTACTGGTGCTGGTTTTGGAGCTTCAACCTTCTTAGGTGCTTTCTCGCCGTCCTCATTCACCACCTCGAATGGGATGGCAACAGAAACTTCGCGGTGGAAGTGTGCCACAGCCTCGTAGTCACCCAAAGTCTTCACACCCTTGATGCTGATGAGCTTGCTGTCGATCTCGAGACCCTTCTCAGCCAAAGCTGCTGCAATTTCCTTTGGACCTACAGAACCGTAGATGTTGCGGCCCTCAGAAACGCGTGCCTTGATGGTGAGAGTTACGCCCTCGTACTTCTTAGCCTCTGCCTCAGCGTCAGCCTTAATCTTTGCAATCTTGTGAGCGCGCTGCTTCAATTCCTCGTTGAGCTGCTTGATAGCCTTTTCAGTGGCGAGCACTGCAAGACCCTGAGGAAGAAGATAGTTGCGACCATAACCGTCCTTCACTGTGAGGACTTCGTCCTTATAGCCTAAGCCATGAACGTCTTTCTTGAGAATGATTTTCATACTGTCTTACCTCCTATTTTTTATTTCAACAAGTCTGCTACGTATGGAAGGAGTGCAAGGTGACGAGCACGCTTCACTGCCTGAGCCACGCGGCGCTGATACTTCAGAGAAGTGCCTGTGATGCGGCGAGGGAGAATCTTACCCTGCTCGTTGAGGAACTTCTTCAGGAACTCTGGATCTTTGTAGTCGATGTACTTGATACCGCTCTTCTTGAAACGGCAATACTTCTTCTTCTTAACGTCAACAGTGGTTGGAGTTAAGTATCTGATTTCTGATGGTGCTGCCATGATTAAGCCTCCTTCTTGTTACGACGCTTTTCAGCGTATGCTGCAGCGTACTTTTCGTTCTTAACTGTGAGGTAGCGGAGCACGCGCTCGTCGCGGCGCATCTGCAACTCAAATTGAGCAATCACTGTAGGTTCGGCCTTGAACTCTACCATCTGGTAGAAACCAGAAGTCTTCTTCTGAATAGGATAAGCGAGTGCCTTCAAACCCCAATCCTCAGTGCTGATGATTTCAGCACCCTTTTCCTTGAGGTAGTTGACAAACTTATCGGCCGCTTCCTTCATCTGAACATCAGACAAAACGGGAGTTAAAATGAAAACGGTTTCGTATTGATTCATAAGATCAATAATGTAAGTTTGATTTGTGAATAATTTTGTTTATGCTCCTGCATATTTTGCAAAAGCGGTGCAAAGGTACGAATAAGTGAGCACATGGCAAAATAAAACAAGTTTTTTTTGTGCCTTGTCGAACGAAAGTACCTTCGGCGAGGCCAAAGTACAGATTTTTTCCGTATAATTGACTATGAAAAGCACTTTTTTGACGCCTAAACGAAAAATTCTTGCTGAAAAGTTTCGCCGTTTGAAGAAAAAGTAGTTATTTTGTACCTGATTTGAATGATAATAATCAAAACATTATAGATACAATGAAAAAGAATCTTGGTATTTTACTCATCGTGTTAGGCGCAGTGCTCCTGATTCTCTGCGCATTCGTTCCTTTCATGGGCGACTTGGCTGACCAGAATTGGTACACATGGGGCAGTTTGTTCCTGATTGTCGCTGGTCTTCTCACTCACATCTTCATCAACAAGAAGCTGGAGGCATAAGCAAACTAACAGAAAGATTAAAGGTGGACAACACGGGTTGCCCACCTTTTTTGTATAACGAAGTATCACGGACTATTGTAAATAAGGCAGGGTTATTGATTGATAAGGCAAGGTTATTGGGAAATAAGGCAGGGTTATTAAAAAAGGGGACGCACCATTTCGATGTGTCCCCTCTTTATATATATAAGAGCAGTTATAAATTTCTTAATCATCCAGAATGATTGTTCCTGGTTCTGGCTCGTCAGTATTAATGCCTGGGTCACTGCCACCCATGCTAGCTTCGAACAGAACCGTTTCAATTTTAATGCCCATTTCCTCCATCTTTGGAGTTACATAGAATTTTTTTTCCATCTTAATCTAAACCTTTTTGTGTTTTATTAAATTAATACTTTAGAGATTCATCAGCGTCCCGAACGAGTCGGGAACACTGATGAATTGTTTAGTCTGTCAGAACCTTACTTCTGGATGAACACCTTCTTACCGTTGAAGATGTAAGTGCCAGTAGTAACAGGCTCAGCATCGAGTTTCACACCAGTGATAGTGTACCAGCCTTCGCCGTAAGCAACTTCAGCGTCAGCCTCAACACCAGTGATTTCAGTGGTCGTACCGTTCTCGTCCTCAACGAGGATGATTGCACGTTGTGCAGCTTCAGCAGTTGGGAACTCGAGATAAGCCTTTGTGCGTACGAGCGTAAGATCCTTTGCGGTTTCGCCACCTGGCCAGAATTCACGATCTGTATGACCACTAGCCTTTGCAAGGTACAACTGGTTAGAAGCGATACCTGTCTTGTCATAGTAGAGACCTACGAACTTGACGCTCTTATCGTTACTTACACTTTCAGGATCATTATTTACATAGTCAAAGTCGGCAATTACTCTATCACCCTGCATAGTAAAGGAGATTTTTTCCATATCTTTAGCAGCAATAGTCTCGTCAACCTTCACGATGAATGGAGTGTTAGCCTTGATTGTATTAGCCACCTGTGCGCTGAAGACAACCTTACCGCTCTTAGACTTAGCCACGTCGAGGACATCGATGGCACCATAACCCCAAATTGGCTCTACGAGTTCTTCTTCGTCATCATAATAAGGATAGAAGAAGTCTCTTGGCGTTACATCAAATGGAAGAACCCATTCATACCACTGATCTGCTTCCATCTTACGTGCTGGCAGAATAACTTCAATACCTTCAAGACCCTTGTGGTCCTTAAGCACCTTCTGGAGATTAACCTCTGCAGTTGGGTTTTTCTCAAGGTCAATGCCAAGTACCTCAGCCAGAGCTTCCTTACCGAGTGGGATGCGAGTGAGTGGGTAAACTGTCAACCAACCGTTGCAGAAGCCCTCAACATAAGTGCCGGCATTGATAACCTCGAATGGATCACCTTCAATAGTCTGATTACCAAAGTCACCTTCTTTTGCAAGTGCATAAGAACCGCTTTCCTTCACAGTCAACTTATAAGCGTTTTCGTTACCACCCATCATATTCTTTCCAGGCAGTACAGAAAGCTCAACCAAGTCCTTGATCTGTGCGTTGATAGCTTCCTTTTCTGCAGAGAGACCGTCCTTACCTGCCTTCTGCCATTTCAGAGTGCGAGTAGAAGTGGTAATCGTTACGTCATATGGATTAGGCTCTTTACCATAGTCAACATACTGGTCGTTTGCTTTCACGATCATCAAAGCCTTTGTGATATTCAGGTCACCGTTCACGAATGTGATAGTGTAGTTGCGTGGCTTGAGTTCTGTTACATTTGGAGCTTGGCCTGTAGTTGGAGCCTTCACGATAATCTCATGGTGCCCAACAGCCTCACCATTTTCAGTGCGTGCATCTGGTCTGCTAATTACCCTGTAGTCACGCAGCTCTCTTCTAATTTGACGACTAACTTCTGCACCAATAGTGTGACCGGTAGCATCGTTATTGTCAGTGATGGTCACAGTAAGCTGAGGATCTCCTTCACCAAACTGCTTAGTCTTGTCATCAGCCTTAATCTGTACAGCGAATGGCTTGATTTCGAATTCGCCATTTGTGGTTGTAGTGATCGTGTAGTTGCCATAATTTCTTGAGAACAAACCTACTTGAATTGGATATTTATCTACGTCTTCACTATGACTCCAACTGTTATTCTGCCAAGATCCGCAACCAACCCAGTAACCTGTGTTGTTAGGACCGTTGTTGATGATACCTGCAGCATTCATCTGCTCGCGAGTCCATGCAGTCTCACCGTCATATACCAAAGCATCGAAAGTAGGATCGGCATCGCCATAGATCTTAGAGGCATTGATAGCCTTGAGTGTCAAACCCTTGCGAGTGATTTCGTATCCATCAGTCAGGTCGTCATATATAACATTGTAATCCTTCAGGACTGTTGTACCACGAAGAGTGATGTCATATTGACCAACGTTAGCATTAGTAGGATCTTCCTTAGCAATCACATAAGCAGGCTGACCAATGACAGCTGTTACAGGATTAGTTGGCATCTTATTCTCAGCTCTATGAGAGCGGTCGGTATATGTTGCGAATGTGAGTTCCTTATCTACAGTACCAGTATAAACCTGAGTCTGAGGATCTGGATATGCATAGATGACAGGCTTGTCGTTGAGAGCGAGAATACCATTCTTAAGCTTGATGTCGTAGTTCAAAGCTTCCCAACCTTCCTTCTTAATTACAAGAGCATATACATCCTGTGCGATAGCTTCACCCTTAGTAACGATAGGAGCATCAGGAGTCTTGAAATATGTTACAGCGTTTTCACCAGTGGTGTTCTTTGCTGTCTCAGATGCAGCTGTTTCGCCGTGAACGAAGCCATCGTATACAACTTCATAACCACCCACAGGTACTGGGCGTTCGGCGTCATAAGATTGTGGATAGATATTCAGAGTAACCTTCGTGATAGCGAATGTACCCGTCTTCTTAGAAGCGTCACCAGTAGCAATGTAGTGACCCTTCAGTTTGATCTGGCAAGTTGCAGTACCAACGTTCAAATTGTCCTTATAACCATCACTATCGAAGCTTGTATCCAATTCGTAGTCATCAGCTGACAGGTCTTTTCCACCATCCTTCACGATAGGAGTTGGCTTCTGTTCAACACCTGTATATGGATAAGAAGTCTCTGCAAATGTAACGGTGATACCGCTAGTATTAGTTGATGGAGTGATAGCGAAACTATTATCGAAAATGATGTTATAGTTAGTAGCTTCACCAGCAAATGGATAACCTTCTGTTGCCTGATTTCTGAACACGATATTATTATTGACCTTATCGGCATTAATTTGTTCACCATCAGCTGTTAAATCTTCACTTGCAGAAGGTCTTGTAATAGTGATTGTCACATTGTCCTTCGTGTCATTGAGACCCAAAGCTTCGTTCTTTACAAGGCCACTTACGATAGTGTAGTCGGCGAATGAAGGATCGTTCTGACCCCACATCTTGTTGTCGTTAGTAACCTTAACATGCAGAGGAGCCTTCTGAATAATCAACAGAGACTTAGTCTGGAGGAAAGAAACTGAATAGTTACAGTTATCTTCGAAGTCAGCAGTCTTGTCATAGTAGTACTCGTACTCCTTAACAGTTTCTCCCTTGTTCTGTTCGCCAGAAGCTCTCTTGAAGATCAGGAATTTAGCGATGTCAGACTTAACGTCAGCACCCTTCAAAGGAGTAGAAGCGTCAATCTCGAAGCCCAACTTGTTGGTATAAGCAGTAAGTGCAGCTTTATATGCCTCTATAGCTTCTTCTGATGCAGGTTCTACTGGTTTAACTGGAGCTACAGGGTCAGCCTCACCGTAAGTCTTATAGATGTAGGCAAGGTTGAGGTTCACGTGAGCCTTCTCGATCTTATAAGAAGCATTTAATGAACCAGTATAATTACCAATGAAATTAATCGTGAAGGTATGAGTGCCAACATTGATGTACTTATCTTCAGCATCTGGTAGGTAAGTAACTGTATAGTCTCTGTCTTTAACAAGATCAATCTGATTGGCAGTTGCGGTTGCCTTAATGAATACGTTACAATTTGCATCTGCACCAGAGAATGTTGGCTGCTGCTTAGCGCCGATATATGGCAGAGAGATGCGATCGTAGTCTGCTTCAGTTGCAGTGAGCACAGTTGCATTAGAAACTTCAGCAGTAAGTACCAAGTCAGCAGGGATCAACAGCATGTTGAACTTGCTGATGACGAAAGCGCTGGCAGTAGCAGGTTTTGATCCAGCCCAATCGCCATTACCATTATAGTTGGTTTCTGGAAGCAGGAAAGTGTTATTCTTGAACTCCTCTGCTACAGAAGCGATACCCCAGAGTCTATCTGAACCATCATCTTTTGCACCAGTTCCGAACTTGGTTGCTTTTCCCCAAGGGAACACACTACCTTTATCTTCGTAAGTGAACGCAATCAGTTTTGGATCACCATTATAGTTTGGACAAATCCAAGGAAATTTAGCATCCGTAGCATTGATGGCACCTTCCCATGCATGTGCGAAGCCCCATGCGCCATAATTAGAAAGCGTTACATAAATACCATCGACTGCGGTAGTACAATCTGCATCACTGTAAAGAAGGTTGACAGTTGTGCCATCAACTACAGCATCAGCTTCCAGGTAGTATGTGTTACCTACGAAATTTGCTTCTGCAACTGAATTTGTCAGAACTTGAACTTGGTATGAATTTTTACCACCATCTCCAGGCTGCTTTAAGAATTTAACAGTTCCTGTAGCGTACTGAGTCTCTTTATTCACATCTGCATAAGAAGTGAATTCACAACGTCTGTCAGCAAGTGTTCCATATCTGTCAGCCTCCGCAGGAGTAACATCTGTTGGATGACCCCAAAGATCCTCCCAAGGATACTTAGTATAATATAGGTTCAATGCACCTGATTCAACTGATGCATCCCAAGAGGCCTTGTCCTTGATGAAGTCATAGGCGTTACTTGGTGCAGTTACATAGAATGGCACCTTGAATACCTTGGCGACACTCTCTTCTGTGAAGTTAACCAAGAGGTAATAAATACCTGCGGCCTTGATAGCTGTTTTGTCGACCAAGTTTCCACTTGCGTCGACAACAGAAGCAACGGTTGCGTCAAACGATTCTGTCCCCTTATAAACTTTGGATTCAGCAATCGTAGGAGCAGCAACGCCATTAGTGGCGTCCGTCAATGCCACATACTGTGTAGAAAGGGACACCTTGTATGCGTTATCCCCAGTACCCGCAGTGACATCGTCTGCCCATGCACTCAGAACTGAGAACAGGGCGATTAAAGCAAATAGTACTTTCTTTTTCATAATACTAAAAGTTTTAATTTGATTGTTAATAAATAATGTTAATTGTAAATAATGTTGTTGTTATTATTTTTTCTCATCTTATTAAGTTGTACGGGGAAAAGTCCCCTCGCGTGCCCGTC
>CADCIO010000052.1 GCA_902801475.1 uncultured Bacteroidales bacterium | reverse complement strand
GAGTTGAACACTGTGGTGTTAACCTTCTTTGCGTTTGCACTGATGGCGATGACTGCTGCGAGAGCGAGGGTGATGAACTTTTTCATAATTGTAGTTTTTTATTGTTATTAATTATTGTTTTTGTTTTTATGAATTGTCGTTCCTTTTGGTTGACGATGCAAAGTTACGGACTTTTGACAGGCGTTTCAAACTGAAAATCCCCAAACGGTAGGGGTTTTCCTATAACAGATATAGGGATGTGGATTTAAACCTTTTGCAACAGGTTGATTGTGAAAGGAAAAGGGCATAGGGAATTCCCGTTGGGGCATGAAAGGGACAAAGAAAAAAATGAGAAAAATATTTTTTTATTTGTCACGTGCCAACATTCCATTAACTTTGCAAAAAAGAAGTGATATGATAATGAAGGAAGAGGGAAGATTTCTAGGGAGCAAGTGCGCTTTGGATTGGGACTGCTAACATCAAAGACCTATACGTTAAGTTGGGTAAAGATAAATCCTTTGGAGTATCTTTTGGGAAGAATTGGTGAAAAAGTGTGAAATGCTTGGAGAATAAAGATGAAAGAACTACCTTTGCACAAAAAAGATGAGAGATGACTTATCTAAATCAATTTCACAAAGAAGCGACAGCGAGAAAGATGCGGAAAATAACCGAATCAAGCAAATCTTCGATGAGCTCACAAGACGCTGTCAACTATATGAAGAGGAATCTGGAAATGGCAAAAGCCATGTGAATGCCCTTGACATAGAACAACGGGTAGCGGAGATTTATGCCAAAGAAAATCAACTTTGGATACCAATGCCCGATCTTTTTGATTTAGGGTTGCCTGGGCCATCACACGTGGCACGAACACCTTCATCTCTGCCGATGTGGAACAGGCCATTGACTTCGGCACGCACATGCTCTTCATCGGTGCCGTCACAGAGATGGAAACACTGTCGGATGTGCCTTCTGCCACCTACAACTACTACCAGCAGCACATCAAGCCACAGCCTCAGCCTGTCGGCAAGACCAACGAGGGCAAGACCATTTGGCGTTGCAGCATCTGCGGTTATGAGTACGAGGGTGAGGAACTGCCTGACGACTTCATTTGCCCTCTCTGCAAGCACCCTGCTTCAGACTTCGTGAAGGTCACCGTCTGAACTTGACCGCTTGTTCCATTTATTTGCAGCATTTTTGCAACAGAAATAAAAAATAAATTTATGAAATCTACACAATTGCGCACATTAAGAGAGAGCGGAATGGGCATCCTCTTCCTGCTTCTTATGTTTTGCCTGTCCTCAATGGTGCAGGCTCAGAAACCAGACAAGAACTTCCACATCTTCCTTTGTTTCGGACAGTCGAACATGGAAGCTGGAGCACGTCCTGCCGAACAGGACAAGAACTTCAACGACCCGCGGTTCCAGTTCGTCGCAGCGGTCAACATGCCACGTATGCAGCGTGAGATGGGCAAGTGGTACACAGCCATTCCTCCCATCTGTCGTGAGGGCAACAACATGGGCCCTGTCGATTTCTTCGGACGTAAGATGATTGAGAGCATTGATGACAAGTACCGCATTGGTGTCATCAACGTGTCGGTTGCAGGTGCCAAGATAGAACTCTGGGACAAGGACGATTACAAGGAGTATATCGACAACGAGCGCGACTGGATGAAGGCTATTGTCAACCAATATGACGGGAATCCCTACCAGCGGTTGGTCGATATGGCGCGTATCGCCATGAAGGATGGCGTCATCAAGGGCATCCTCATTCATCAGGGCGAATCCAACTCTGACGACCCCAAATGGCCTGAGCGCGTGAAGAAGATATACAATGACCTTTGTCAGGACTTGAACCTCAATCCGAAAGACGTTCCCCTCCTTGCTGGCGAACTGAAGCATGAGGAACAGGGGGGCGTGTGCTGGCGGTTCAATGTGGACATCCTGCCGAACTTGCCCAAGACTCTCCCAAACTCTTACATCATCTCAGCGAAAGACTGCGAGAGCACGGGCGACCAGTTCCATTTCAGCACAGAAGGTATGCGCACCCTCGGCTACCGCTATGCGGAGCAGATGCTGAAACTGCACAAGTACAAGATGAAGCGTTGAACGTGACTTTTTGAGTCAGAAACCCTTACAGCTTCACGCTTGAGATGTCAACGAGTCCATTGACGATGGCATAGATGGTGAGGCCTGCAGGGGAATGAATCTGGAGTTTGCGGGCGATGTTACGGCGATGGGTGATGACGGTGTTGAGGGAGATGCAGAGGCGGTCGGCAATCTCTTTGTTGAGCAACCCCTGCACGACACCAATGATGACTTCCTTCTCTCGGTCGGAGAGTGCCTCGCTGTTGTCCTGCCCACTCTTGAAGACCATCTCGGAGATATTCTTGGAGACATCGTCCTGTCGGGTCAAACGCTCCAAACGCTTGATGGCAGGGGTGAAGATGTGGTCTTCGACCTCTGCATGTTGGCGCAACCATTCCTCGTTGTTGTAGATGTCGTAGAGGGTGGCTGTCAGCTGGTTGTTGTGGTGAGCATCAACTGGCAGATACTTGATAATCATGAGTTTCAGTTCGCGCAACTTCTTGTCCGTCTGTTCGTGATGCTTGGAGAAGGTGTGGATGTTGTAGTTGTTCAAGGGACGTCCATCGAGCAATGACTGCACATAGGGGAAGAGGGTCTTCTCCTCATACTTCATGTGGCGTTGGATTTCCTGTGCATACTCTTCGTAGATCTTCATGATGAGCCTGCCCACAGCATCGCCTTCTGTGATGCTCTCCTGCAATTCGCGACGGATGAATGGCAGTTGGAAGTCGAGGTAGTAGGTGTGGCTCGCCTTCAGGTAGTGGAGAAGGGTGGGCACGCTGATGCGCTCATCCTCCTCGAAGTTGGCATGTTCGTTGATGGTGAAATTGACCACAGCCAGGAAGGTGTAGGTATCGACCCCATTCAGTCGGCAGGTCTCGCTGACGGTCATGTCGCCAAATCCGAGATTGATGCCAAAGGAGCCTAATGCCTGCAGCACACTATAGTTGTCCTTGATCAGCGTAATCATCTTGTCGCTGGACTCATACATCTTTACGTTCTTCATTGCGCTTACTTTTTGCTTTTAATTTCGCTGCAAAATTAGCCATTTTCCATGAAACACACAAGAGCACGAAGGTGGTTTCACTATTTTTAGGTATTGCGGCATCTGGAAAATCGCCGTACCTTTGCACCCAGTTTTTAATCAAATCGAATCGGAAATGAAAAGATTGTTTTTCACATTATTAACTGTGGTGCTGTGCCTGACTGGAAATGCTCAGGAAAGCAGTGCAGACAGTACATTGCAGAAGAAGAAAGCATCAAGATTGAGTGTGGGTGGCTATGGTGAAGCCAACTTCACACGCAACTACTTCAGCGACCATGTGAGCCGCTACAGTCAACCAGAAGAACACAAGAACGACCCCAGCAACGGACGTTTCGACATACCCCATGCCGTCATCTATCTTGGGTATGACTTCGGTCAGGGATGGAAGTTCGGCACAGAGATAGAGTTTGAACATGGAGGCACAGGCATCGCCTATGAGAAGGAAGATGAGGAAGGTGGCGAATGGGAGCAGGAGACAGAGAAAGGTGGCGAGGTGGAACTGGAGCAGTTCTGGATTGAGAAATCCTTTGCCAGCTGGGCAAACATCCGTGCAGGACATATCGTGGTGCCTGTAGGCTTGAACAACGCCCACCACGAACCTCTCAGTTATTTCACCGTCTATCGTCCAGAGGGCGAGAACACCATCCTGCCCTCAACTTGGCATCAGACAGGTGTGTCATTCTGGGGACGTGCTGGTGATTTCCGTTATGAGGCACAGTTCCTGGCAGGTCTGAATGCCGACCAATTCACCAACACGGGTTGGATCCACAAGGGGCATAAGTCGCCTATGGAATTTGACGTCGCCAACAAGTATGGAGTTGCGCTTCGCTTTGACAACTACTCAGTACCAGGCTTGCGCATCGGACTGAGCGGATATTACGGTCACAGCATCGGAAACAGTTACCCACGCAATGCCAATGGCGTAGATGCCGAGTATAAAGGTGTGGTGGCGATTGGTGCCATCGACTTCACTTATAAAGCACACAACTGGATTGTTCGCGGACAGGCCGACTATGGCTATTTAGGCGATGCAGAGCAACTGAAATATGTCTATAACCGTCTGAACTCCAAATCGCCCTACAAGCATTCAGCGTTTGTGTCGAAGAACGCCTACGCTGTGGGCATCGAGGCTGGCTATGACATCTTCTCGCAGATTCAGAGCCTGCGTCAGAAGGCACAGCAGCTCTATATCTTCGGGCGTTATGAGACCTACAATCCGTATGCCAGCAAGACCAAGGGAACGGCTTACGACTATACGGCTGTGCAGCGGATGGCTTTCGGCTTCAACTACCACCCCATCCGTCAGATTATCATCAAGGGAGAATACTCGAAGCGATACCTGAAGAAGCTGTATAATGACGAGCCTTCTGTGAGTGTCGGAGTGGCGTACGAGGGATTCTTTTTGTAGTTGAAAGTTGAAAATTGAAAGTTGAAAGTTGGGAGTTGGGAGATTTGTAACATCTAAATAAATAGAACAATGAAAAAGATTATTTTTGCAATGGGAGTCCTTGTGATGGGACTCGGCTTCACTGCCTGCAGCGACAGTGACAACAACAATGAAGTGAACAACGATCAGTTCAGCATCATCACGACCACACCACAGGTGGATCAGGACAGTTATGCATCGAACACCACTGTTGCCAACTACAGCAACCAGGCGTTTGGTCAGCAGGCTATCGATGACTGCCTGAGTCTCATTGATGGATTGGAAGGGGCAAGCACCACTATCGCCACTTCGAAACTGAGCGAGGAACAGGAGGCTTATCTGCGCAAGGTGCTGGAGACATTGGTGGGCAACGTGATTGTACCTACCTACACCCAGTTGGCTGATGATGTGGAGGACTTGGAGAAGACCTTGAACGGCTTGACCGTCAACAGCATCACACAGGCACAGATTGACAAGGCCTGCACAGACTTCAAGCAGGCTCGTCAGCATTGGGAGCGTTCAGAAGCTTTCCTGATGGGTGCCGCTTCTGACTTTGACGTTGACCCCACCATCGACTCTTGGCCACTGAACCGTAGTCTGCTGCTCAACTATTTCAATAACGGCATGAACGATGAAATGCTGGAGGATGCCACCATTCTGGGTTTCCACGCTTTGGAGTTCATCCTCTTCCGCAACGGTCAGAACCGCAAGGTGGCTGAATTGCAGGGCAACGATACCTACACCAACTTCGAGCACATCACAGGTGCGCAGGAACTGGCATACGCTCAGACCATCTGTGCCCTGCTCAAACAGCGCTGCTTCCAGTTGCAGGTAGCTTGGGAAGGTGAGACTGCAGCCAACGCCAATCGTGTGGCAGTGGTCAAGGATGCTCATCTGGACTATAAGACCAACAGCGGACTCTCTTATGGCGAGAACCTGACCAAAGCAGGCATCAGCGGCAGCAAGAGCAGCTTCCCAACCTTGAAGGCAGCCATTGCCCAGGTGTTAAGCGATGACGAAGGTTCTTGCGTGGCCATCTGCAACGAGGTGGGTACAGCGAAGATTGCCAACCCATTCTCAGCTGGCGACATTGCCTATGTGGAGTCACCCTACAGCTACAACTCTATCGCTGACTTCCGTGACAACATCCGTTCCATCCGCAACGTATGGTTGGGTTCTACGGACAAGACTGCCAACCAGTACAGCTTCCACACCTTCTTTGCCAGCGTGAAGAGCGACAAGGTGAACCAGACTGTCGAGAGCAACTATGTCGCTGCCATCGAAAGCATCAGCAACATGCCTGCTCCGTTCGTGAAGTATTGCAGCATCGTATGGGGCAAGAACTTCGACGACCCAGACAACTGGGACTCCATCTCTGAAGAGGAATAACAACCCCCTTAACAAATAACAACTATGATACACGTATCGAAACTAACACGTGTCACTTGTATCGGAATGCTGTCAGTATCTCTGCTGACAGCATGTTCCGATCATGATGACGACGCCAACGGGTTGGGGTCGCTGACACCCGACGAACAGGCGTTTGGCAAGGCCACAGGCAACTTTACAGCCGAAGAATGGTATCCTGGCGGTGTGCTGGGAACAACGGAGAAAGCCAGCTATTCTGCTCCTGCTCCAGCAGTAGAGAAAATCGCCAACATGGAGACGGACTTCATTGTCGGCGAGGGGTTCTTCGAGCATCTCTACACCTTCGAACAGGAACCCCGCAAGGGATTAGGTCCTGCGTGGGTGCGCAACTCGTGCATTGCCTGTCACCCGTCCTACGGACACGGCAGACGCCAGACAGAGTATCGTGCCAACCAGGTGGGTAACGGTTACCTGCTGGTCATCTATCACCCAGACACGAACGGCTACATCACAGAGGTGACGGGTATGCCTCAGACACAAGCGATGTCGCCCTTCAAGGCACCTATCGACGAACGTATGATCAACATCGAATGGAAGGAAGTGACAGCGATGGAAAGTGGTCTGCCCATGCAGTTTGAAGATGGCGAGACGTATGCGCTGATTTATCCAGAGGTGACGATTCCTCAGACGGCTTTCAACACCAATCCCAAGCCCACCAACTACGAGGTGCGTCTGGAATCAACCATCGGCATCTATGGCACAGGTCTGCTGGATGCCCTCAATGATGAGGACATCGAGGCACAATGGGCTGCTGAGTCGAAGTATGTGGAGCTGAATCCTGCCATGTGGGACAAGGAAGCAGGTACGTTCAAGGCTTCTGCCTACTATTCAGCAGGCTATAACGACACTGGCTCACATCGTGGTTCACATGGTCCACTGAAACGCTTCACTTATGCGATGACACGTGGTACGCTGCAGGATGGTGCTGGTGCCAACGCCATCTGGAACATCACCAACGTGACCCGTTCAGACCGTCACTGGCTCTACACCACCCCAGCTTGGGCAAAGGCGCAGAGCGAAGATCCTGAGGTCATTCAGTACATCAAGGAACATGGTGCGTCGGCAGCGAGCATCCTGCATCCTTACTATGCAGACGGCACAGACGAGGGCATTGCAGCCCGTGTGAACGAAATCCTGAGCTGTTCGTCCATCGCCAAGAAGGAAACCTTCGACAAGTATCTCTTCAATGGTGCACCTTACAACGGCAAGGATGAGATGAGCGACAAGCAGTACTACCAGTTTATGGTTTGGCATCGTGGATTGGCTGTGCCTGCTGCCCGCAATCTGGACGATGCACAGGTGCAGCGTGGTAAGGAAGTCTTCTCGCAGATTGGTTGCGCACAATGTCATCGTCCTTCTTGGAAGACAGGTTCAGACGACATGTGGGTAGATGCTTCCACCAAGGCTTATGCTCAGAGCATTGGCAAGAACGCTGCTGACATGTTGCCCAAATATCCCAACCAGACCATCTGGCCTTATACGGATATGGTGCAGCATCGTCTCTTCATGAAGAACGACATTCGCACAGGCTGGTGCCGTACTACTCCTTTGTGGGGACGTGGTCTCTCCATGCAACTGACTGGTGCTGACGACCGTCTGCATGACTGTCGTGCACGTACAGTGCTGGAGGCTATCATGTGGCATGGGTACTCGAAGCAGTCAGATGCCTACAGGGCCACAGAGAAATTCTATCATCTGTCGAAAGAAGATCGTAAAGCTGTCATCAAGTTCATTGAGGCGATTTGATGAAAGCGTAAGGTAAAAAAGAAGGGAACCGTGTGACTGACATACGGTTCCCTTTTTTATCTGTATCGCTATGATTATTCTTCCTTCTTGCGACGTGTACGGCGCTTTGGCTTCTCCTCTGCAGGTGCGTCTGGCTTGACACCAGCCAGTTCTGGGTCGATGAGGATACGTCCGCAATATTCGCAAACGATGACCTTCTTGCGCATACGTACATCGAGCTGGCGCTGAGGTGGGATCTTGGCGAAGCAACCACCACAGGCATCACGCTGCACGTAAACGATGCCAAGACCGTTGCGGCTGTTCTTACGGATGCGCTTGAAGCTCTGCAGGAGACGTGGTTCGATGAGTGTCTCGAGGTTCTTTGCCTTCTCACGAAGTTTCTCCTCGTCAGCCTTGGTCTCAGCCACGATTTCGTCGAGCTCGTTCTTCTTCACCTCGAGGTCTTGCAAACGTCCGTCCAATTCCTCATGGCTTCTGGCGAGCGCTTCTTCTCTACCTCTCTCGAGGCCTTGCGCTTCGCGGATACGCTTGTTGCAGAGTTCGATTTCCAGTGTCTGGAACTCAATCTCCTTGTTCAGCAGGTCGTACTCACGGTTGTTGCGCACGTTATCCATCTGCTCTTTGTAAGTGGCAAGCTGTGAGTTTGCCAACTCTATCTTGCCCTTGTATTCGTTGATTTTTGCACGAAGGTCTGCGATTTCAGCCTCCGTCTTGCTGATACGCGTCTTCAGACCTTCGATGGTGTCTTCCAAGTCTTCCACTTCGAGAGGAAGTTCACCACGCAAGGTACGAATGCGGTCAATCTCTGTCAAAATGGTCTGCAACTGGAAGAGGTTTTTCAGTCTGTCCTCCACAGGCATCTCGGCAGGGTTCTCTTTTTTCTTTGCCATTACTTTACTAATTCTGTATTATAAATAGATGATTGGGTTGATATTTGTCTCAGCTTTGCATACGCGGAGTGATGGAGCGAACTTGGTGACGATGTCACGCAGCAACTCAACCGTGTACTGCTCGCTCTCGTAGTGTCCAATCTCCAGCAGGAGGATATCCTTGTCGTAGCCAAAGAAACGGTGGTAGCCAATCTCACCTGTGATGAACACATCAGCGCCCTTCTCCATCGCCTGTGGGATGAACGAAGCACCATTGCCACCACAGAGCGCTACACGCTTGATGGTCTTGGGACTGGCGTTATTGACACGCAGCGACTTGAGTCGGAAGACTTCCTTCACGTGCTCCATGAATTCCCTCTTCGACACAGCTGCAGGAAGAGAAGCGATGACACCATCGCCAGCCTTGTATTCCTTCGTGCCACAAGTGTAACTCTCTCTTGGAGCAAGGAATTCCACCTTCTGCAAGCCCAGTTTCTCAGCCATCTTGAAGTTCACGCCACCTTCTACCACATCGAGATTGGTGTGGGCGGCATAGACGGCAATGTCGTTCTTGATAGCCTTCAGAATGGCGCGTTCCACGTGTGTCTTTCCCTGGAAAGATTGTACAGGGTGAAACATCAGCGGATGGTGACTCACGATGAGGTTGCATCCACGCAGGATGGCCTCGTTCACTACTTCTTCCGTTACGTCTAAAGACAACAATACCCCTGTAGCTTCTGCATCCTCTGCTAATCCAATCTGCAATCCCGCGTTATCGTAGCCGTCTTGCAGGGCCAAAGGAGCGAATTCTTCAAGGGCACCTAAGATATCCTTTATTTTCATGATGTCGGAAATGTGGGGTTTACACATTTCGGGTGCAAAGGTAGTGAAAAAATGGGAATTAGAAACGAAGATAACAGGGCAAAATGCTAAAATAATGTTAAAATCATGAAATTTCTTGCCGATTTGTTTGGAAGTATGAATAAAAACGTATTACCTTTGCAGTGTATTACTTAAGTAGTACACTAATAAAACAACAAACTATACATATTTATATATACTATTTATTCACCGCTTAATAACAAAAAGAGACTATGCTAAAGATTGAGAACATCACTTATGGCTACAACGCCATGCACAATGTGCTGGAGAACTTCTCGTTGTCATACGAGGAGCCAGGCATTTACGGCTTGCTGGGCAAGAACGGTACAGGTAAGAGCACCCTACTCTACCTCATCATGGGACTCCTGCGCCCCAAGCAGGGAGAAATCACCCTCAATGGCGCGAACACCCAGGAGCGTCTGCCCGAATCCCTTCAGGAAATGTTCATCGTGCCTGAAGAGTACAACCTCCCTTCCATCCCTCTGCCCGACTACTTGAAGGTGCTGCGTCCTTTCTATCCCAACTTTGACGAGCAACTGATGGTGAAGCTCCTTCAGGAGTTCGATATGCTCAACGTGAATGGTGCCACCCTCAACGAGAATGGCATCCCTCAGATCAATCTTGGTGCCCTCTCGATGGGTCAGAAGAAGAAGGTGTATATGTGCATCGCTCTGGCTGCACGCACCAAGCTCCTCCTGATGGACGAACCCACCAACGGACTTGACATCCCCAGCAAGAGCCAGTTCCGCAAGGTGGTGGCTCAGGGCATGAGGGACGATCAGATTGTCGTCATCTCTACCCATCAGGTGCGCGATGTGGAAACGTTGCTCGACCACGTGACCATCATCGAGCAGAACGCCGTATTGCTCAACGAGAAAATGAACATGGAAGAGCCAGTCAACTTGGAAGAGCTCTTCATTCAAACATTAACCAAAGCACAAATAGGAGGATAAAGATATGAATTTCAATAAAGAAAGATTTGCGAACTTCGCAACCTACGACCTGACCATCAATAAGTCGTTTTATCGCAACATGGCGATTGTCACCGTTGCAGGAGCCATTTGCATCGCACTGATAGGCTTTTTTGCACGCTACTCGATGTACAGTTCCATCATCAATGGCGGCATGAGTGGCCCTGCATTTGCCTATACGCCAGGAGCCGACTCCTTTGAGGGTTACAACTGGATGTACCTCACAGCATTATATGAATTAGGCTTCTTCCTCATCATGCTGGAGATTTTTGCTGGTTGCTGGGCACACAACCTGCGCAACAAGCAAGGACGCATCATGGAGCTCACCCTGCCAGCCACCAATCTGGAGAAATTCACTTGGCACGCTCTGTTGATGCTCACAGGTGGACTCATCCTCTGCATTGTTTCCCTGCTCGTTGCCGACGGCCTCAACGCCCTGCTCACCCTCATCACTTATGGTACAGAAAACGGTGTCACATCGCTTACCGCCTCTGTTTTTGAGATGTGTTCGTATAAGAACATTTTCAATACAGTCTTCTTGCGTGGCATTTCTGGCGTTCCTCCAATCAATGCAGGGGACAATCCTACAGATCCTGTCTTCGATGCATTCACCGTCTTCCTCTTCAGCACCATCTTCTGCCACATCATGATCTATGCCCTTGGCAATGCCTTCAAGTACAAGTACAACATCATTCTCACCTACGTAGCCTTGCAGGTGCTGGGTACCATCGGAAGCGTACTCTTCTTCATTTGCCTGGCAGCAGGCGCCAGCAACATGCCAACCTTGACGGACTTGTCTTCTCTCAGCGAAGATGATGCCATTCAAGCAGCCATTATCACCTTCTATGTGCTTGCCGTTGTTGTCTTCGCTATTGGCGCATTCTTCCTCTGGTGGAGCTATAATCGCTACACAAAAGCACAAATTACTTCATCTTTTAATAAATAATGTGAAAATTATGCGATTCAAAGATAATAAAGCCATATATTTGCAAATCGCAGACCTCATCTGCGACGACATCTTGCAAGGAAAGCTGCTCGAAGACGAGCGCATCCCCAGCGTGAGAGAGTACGCCGCCACAGTGGAGGTGAACGCCAACACCTGTGCCCGTGCCTACGACTGGTTGCAAAACAAAGACATCATCTACACGAAGCGCGGCTTGGGCTACTTCGTCTCCGTAGGGGCAAAGACCGCCATCATGCAGATGAAACGCGAGGAGTTCATGACAGAGACCCTGCCCGATGTGGCTCGCCAGATGGCAAATCTCAACATCAGCATGAACGAATTGACGGAAGGTATCATCAACTATCAAAAGAAACAATAAGAAGCATGAAACATCTGCGCATCATCACCATCCTCTGTTTCGGATGGGCTGTATTCTCCTTCATCTCCTGCAATTTCACGCAAGAGGAGAAGCAACAAATGATCAAGTCAAAAAACGGCAAAGACTACTTCCGCGACAGCCAGAAATGGGGCAAGGTCGTGACCCAAACCCTCGACATCGAACCCTTTGCCCACATTGTCATGGATGACAATGCCGACATCGACTTGCGTCAAGGCGAGGACTTCAACGTGGAAGTTATCGGCAACGAGAAAGCCATCAGTTCATACCACATCACAGTGGAGAAAGCGCAGAAGGAGGGTGACGACACCCTGCATGTCATCTCCAATCCTGCTTACCGCAGCCAGCTGCCAAGCATCAAGCTCAAAATCACCGTTCCCGACCTCCGCAGCGTGAAGGTGAACGGTGATGGAGACCTTGAAATCAAGGGCGACGACTTCTTCACAGGCGATCTCGACATCGAAATCAATGGCGATGGCGACTTTGAGGCTCCCCATGTGGATTGCGCTAACCTGCGCATCATCATCAATGGTGACGGCGATGTGGTGACCAAGAAGTTCAACTGTGAAGACGTCACCATCCAGATAGACGGAAATGGTGACATCAGCACCGACCTCAAGGCCAACAACATCAACCTGCAACTGACCAGCGATGGTGAAGCCAACCTCGATGTCAAGTGCGAGAATCTCAATGTCAGCGCTGGTGGCAATGGTGAAGTCAAGTTGAAGGGAAAATGCAAGAACTTGACCAAACAAAGCTTTGGCAAGGCAAGCCTCGACTCTCGCAAGCTTCAGGTGAGTGGTGACATTAAAATCAAATAATCGTATGATGATTCAATTGAAAGGACTCCACAAGACGTACAAGGGCGCACAACCCTTGCACGTCTTGAAGGGCATAGACCTCAACATTGAAGAGGGCGAGTTTGTCGCCATCATGGGTGCGTCAGGTTCAGGGAAATCGACGCTACTCAACATTCTCGGCATCCTTGACGATTACGACGAGGGAGAGTACACGCTCAATGGCACCCTCATCAAGAACCTCAGCGAGACCAAGGCGGCAGGCTATCGCAACCGCATGATCGGTTTCGTGTTTCAGTCGTTCAACCTCATCCCATACAAGGATGCGTTGGAGAATGTCGCCCTACCCCTCTTCTATCAGAGCGTTAGTCGCAAAAAACGCAATGCCATCGCGATGGAATATCTTGACAAGGTGGGACTTCGCGATTGGGCACATCATCTGCCCAACGAGATGTCAGGCGGTCAGAAACAGCGTGTCGCCATTGCACGAGCACTCATCACCCACCCACAAATCATCCTTGCCGATGAGCCAACAGGTGCCCTCGACAGCAAGACCACTGTGGAGGTGATGGAACTGCTGAAGGAACTGAATCAGCAAGGACTCACCATCATCGTGGTGACGCATGAAGCAGACGTGGCAGCACAAACAAATCGCACCATACATATTGTGGATGGGCAGATAGTTTAGAGGTTATAGGTTATGGGTTATAGGTTATAGATTGGGGATATGATTGAGGTATTCAGAGAGATATTGGGTTCATTGAGCCGCAACAAACTGCGTTCACTTGCCACAGGATTTGCTGTGGCTTGTGGCATCTTTCTGCTGATTATCCTGCAAGGCACCAGCAATGGCATCATCCATACCTTCGAGCAAGCAAGCGCGGGGTTTGCGTTCGATGCCATTCACGTATTTCCTGGCTTCACCTCCAAACCCTATAACGGCATCAAGGAGGGGCGTCGCATCAAGCTCGACGACAGCGACAGCGAAGTGACCCTCAGCAATTTCCCCAACGAACTCAGTTCTGTCATCGCACAAATCAGCCACACAGCCAACTCAGCCTCTTTTGGAAAGAACTACCTAAGCAATGTTTCCCTGCAAGGCGCTCGACCTGAAACCCAAGAGATGGAAGCCCTCCAACTGATAACGGGGCGTTTCATCAACAAGATAGACCTGGACGAACAGCGCAAGGTCATCGTCATCAGCGACAAGAACCGTGATGACCTCTTCAAACATGGTGAGAGAGCCATCAACCAGCAGGTGCGCATCGATGGCATCACCTTCACAGTAGTGGGCATCTACAAGGAAGACGGCATGATGAGCGGCAACGATTTCTATGCCCCCTTCACCACACTCAAGACCATCTACGGCAAGGGCTATGACATCGACCAGTTGCAACTGAAATCGAAGAATCTCGACACAGAAGAGAAGAACGATGCCTTTGAGAGTGCCTTCCGCAAGGTGATGGCTGTCAAGCACGAGTTTGCGCCCGACGACCGTTCTGCCCTCTGGATCTGGAACTCCGCCAGCGAGAATGCCGACATGACCAAGGCTGAGAACATACTTCACACCTCCTTCTGGATACTGGGTCTGCTCACCCTGTTGAGTGGCGTTGTGGGCGTGAGCAACATCATGCTCATAGCCGTGAAGGAGCGTACCCACGAGTTTGGCATCCGCAAGGCGATTGGTGCCACTCCTTGGAACATCATCAGCATGGTGGTGCTCGAGAGCATCGTCATCACCACCATCTTCGGCTATATCGGCATGTTGCTGGGCATCATCTTCTGCGAAGGCATGGATGCCTACTACGGCAATCAGACGATGGACATGGGCTTCTTCCAGTCCTCCATCTTCGTTGACCCCACCGTCGATATCAGCACCTGCATCCATGCCACCATCGTCATGATTGTGGCAGGTGCTTTGGCAGGTTTCTTCCCTGCCAGCAAGGCTGCCAAAGTGAAACCCATTGAAGCCCTACGAGGCTAAACTTCAACCCTTCAATTCTTTAATCTCAAGAGGATGAAACTAAGATTCGACAGCGACCAATGGAGTGAGATATTCAGCGCCCTCGCTCGCAACAAGACCCGCACGTTCCTGACAGCGTTCGGCATCTTCTGGGGCGTGTTCATGCTCCTGCTGCTGATGGGAGGCGGACGAGGGCTGGAATCTACCCTCGCCAACAACTTCGCTGGGTTCGCCAACAACTCTGGCTTCATGATGGCAGCGCCCACCAGCGAGGCATACAAGGGTTTCAAGAAGGGGCGCATGTGGTCGATCGAGACACGTGACGTACAACTGATTCGCAACTCTGTGCCCGAATTGGAAGTCATCTCTCCCACCATCTCGAATTGGCGAGGTTCTGCTGCCTATGGCACCAACAAGTCGAATGTGACCATCAAGGGAGAGTTCCCTGATGTAGATAAGATAGACGACCCCAAAATACGCAAGGGACGTGCCCTGAACGATGTGGATGTCAACAAGAGCCGCAAGGTGTGCACCATCGGCAGCCGCATCGTCGAGGAGCTCTTCACAACCGATGAGAATGCCCTGGGCAAGTTCATCATCATCGACGGCATCCACTATCAGGTGGTTGGCATCAGCGGCAAGAGCGAGGGAGGTGTCAGCATTGGCGGCAACGCCACCACGACGGTACACATCCCCTACACCACCATGCAGCATGCCTACAACAGAGGCAACAAGGTGGACATTCTCTGCCTCACAGCACGTGAGGGCTACAAGATGTCGGACATCCAGAAGAAGGTGGAAGCAGTGGTGAAGCGCATCCACACCATCCATCCAGAAGACACACAAGCCGTACTGACGGTGAATGCAGAAGCCATCTTCTCGATGATTGACAACCTTTTCCAAGGGGTCAGCATCCTGGTGTGGCTGATTGGCTTGGGCACCCTCTTCTCTGGCGCCATTGGTGTGAGCAACATCATGGTGGTCACTGTCAAGGAGCGCACCACAGAAATCGGCATCCGACGTGCCATTGGCGCAACCCCCACCGACATCCTGACGATGATCATGAGCGAGAGCATCGTGCTGACCCTCGTGGCTGGCATGAGCGGCATGACCTTTGCCGTACTGGTCTTGCAGATGGTGGAACGAGGCTTGCAGGACGACACCTCTGGAGCCACCTTCCAAATCTCCTTTGCCATCGCCATCGGAGCTGCCACATTGCTGGCACTCTTGGGCGTGTTGGCAGGATTGGCGCCCACCATTCGTGCCATGGCAATCAAGCCTGTCGATGCGATTAGAGACGAGTGATGCGAATTGAAAAGTGAAAATTGAAAGTTGAAAATTGAAAATATAACATCCAATAGATATGAAAAAGTATTTTAGATGGGCTGGTATCGCCCTCATAGCAGCAGTGTTCATTGGCACCTTCGTGTTCCTCTACCAGAAGTCTGTGCCCAAAGTGACCACCTACGAAATCAACACGGCGCAAGTCCTCGACATCGAGAAGACCACCATCATCACGGGTAAGATTGAGCCACGTGACGAGGTGAACATCAAGCCGCAAATCTCAGGCATCATCACAGAACTCTACAAGGAGGCTGGCGATGTGGTGAAGAAGGACGAGGTGATTGCCAAAGTGAAGGTCATCCCAGACATGTCGAACCTCAGCAGCGCTGAGAATCGTGTGAAGCTGGCAGAAATTTCTCTCAAGCAGGCTCAGACGGACTTCGACCGCATGAAGAACCTCTACACGGAGAAGGTGGTGAGTGCCGAAGACTACGAGAAGTCGGAGGTGGCGCTGAAGAATGCCAAGATGGAGATGAACAACGCCAAGGATGCCCTCCACATCGTCAGGGACGGTATCTCGCTCAACAATGCCCAGATGAGTACGACCCTCATCCGCTCGACTATCGACGGCATCGTGCTCGATGTGCCTGTCAAGGTAGGTAATTCGGTCATCCTTAGCAACTCCTTCAACGACGGTACCACCATCGCCACTGTCGCCAACATGCAAGACCTCATCTTTCGCGGCAAGATTGACGAGACGGAAGTGGGCAGAGTCGTTGCAGGCATGCCTGTGGAAATCACTGTGGGTGCCATCCAAGACCTGAAACTCGACGCCACCCTCGAATACATTGCCCCCAAGGCTGTGGAGGAGAACGGTGCCAACCTCTTCGAGATCAAGGCTGCCATCCAGTTGCCAGAGGGCGTGAAGATACGTGCCGGCTACAGCGCCAACGCTGAGATTGTGCTCGAACGCGCCTCCAAGACCATCTGCGTGCCTGAGGCTTCCCTCGAATTTGTAGGCGACTCTACCTTCGTCTATGTGCTCACCGACAGCACATCCTCCACCCAGCAGTTCGAACGCCGTTCTGTCACCACTGGCATCAGCGACGGCATCAACATCGAAATCAAGAAGGGACTGCAAGTGGGCAGCAAGGTGAGAGGCATCGAGATCATTGAAAATTGAAAATTGAGAATTGAGAATTGAGAATTAAAGTTGAAAGTTGGAAATTGCCTTATGAAACGTCATCATATCATTGCGTTAGCCTTCTCGCTCTGGGGGCTGGGGAACTTCGCCCATGCACAGGAGGCTTGGGACTTGCGCCAGTGCATCAACTATGCCATTGAGCACAACATCAATATCAAGTTGCAAGAGAACAACGTGAAGAATCAGGAGGTCTCGCTCAGCACTTCCAAGAACAGCCGTCTGCCCAATCTGCAGGCATCAGCAAACGAAAGCCTGGGCTTCGGACGTGGTCTGACCGGCAACAACACCTATGCCAATCGCAACACGCAAAGCACTTCGTTCAATCTTGGTTCTGACGTGCCACTCTACACGGGTGGACAAATCACCAACCAGATCAAGCAGAACAAACTCAACCTGCAGGCTGCACTGGCTGACCTCGAAAAGGCAAAGGAGAACATCAGCATGCAGGTGGCATCTGCCTACCTCGAAGCTGTCTATCAGAAAGACCTCGTTGCTGTGGCTGAACGACAGAAGGAACTGAGCCAAGCCCAAGAACGGCGCGTGGAACTGCTCTTCCAGAACGGCAAGGTGTCGGAGACCGAACTGGCTGAAGCCCGTTCACATGTGGCAGCCGACGAACTCTCCCTCACCCAGCAGCAGAACTCATCCATGCTTGCCCTGCTCGAACTCTCCCAACTGCTCGAACTCCCCACTCCTGAACAGTTCGACATCCAACAGCCCGAAGCCATTTCACCCTCTGCGGTTGTGCTCACAGCACCCGACGCCATCTATGCCGAAGCGCTCAACATCAAGCCACAGATTCTGGCTGGCAAGCTCAATGTGCAGAGTGCAGAAAAAGGTGTACGCATCGCACAGGCAGGTCATTATCCCTCTGTCCACTTCTCAGCAGGCATGGGTAGCAGCTACACCAAGGTCTCAGGCATCGAAGCCGCCTCATTTGGCACGCAGATGGACGACAACTTCAACCAATCCCTTGGCATCTCCCTGTCTGTCCCCATCTTCAACCGCTACGCCACCCGCAACGCTGTGCGTCAAGCCCGTCTGCAAGTGGCTGCCCAGCAGTTCCAACTCGAAGAGACCCAGAAGGCACTCTACAAGGAGATCCAGCAGGCCTACTACAACGCCCTCGCTGCCCAGAAGCAATGCATCAGTAGCGATGCTGCCCTCACTGCCTCCCAAACCGCCTTCAACCTCATGCAGAAGAAGTACGAGAACGGCAAAGCCACAGCCACAGAATACCAGGAGTCCAAGACCAACCTGCTGAAGGCAGAAAGCACTGCCCTTCAATCTCGCTACACCTTCCTCTTCCGCCAGAAGATACTGGAGTTCTATCGAGGCACAGAGTTGTAGATGAGTTGTCTGTTGTCTTCTGCACCGTCTGAATCTCGCCCGATTCGTGCAGATTTGTGTCATTCGTGTCCGTTTTGACGCTGCAAAGTTACTGACTATATAATGTACACGCAAATCCGTTTCCAAACTATCTGCTTTTTTGGAAACCGTTTCCAATCTTTCTTGTTTTTTGGAAACGGATAGGCTTCCGATGCCCACAAAGGCTCGCAATGTCAGCAGACATCACCCCGCTCAGTCAGCAGACAAAGCCCCACTGATTGACTATAGTCAAGCGAACCTCACGACCAAAAAGGTTAAAAGGTTAATTGGTTAATTGGTTAATTTTTCAATTTTGAGCCGTGCGTGTACCTTATTATATATATATTATATATTAGGTATATATTATATATATAATATATAATATATACCTAAAAGGACAGAACCCCCATCTTCCCCCAATTGAAAAACAAAAAATTAACCTTTTAAAAAAACAAAAAATTAACCTTTTAACCAATTAACCTTTTAACCTTCTCAAACAAAACAGTGCTTATTTAATAGTATATCAACAAGTTACAAAACAATCCCAACTTGATAGGAACAGCAAAGAAGGCGTTCTTTCCCCTCTTCACCCCCTCATTTTTGTACCTTTAGACAGCCAAAAACACACCCTCTGATAGTGAATTTGAGGGGTTACACCCCAAAAAACGACCCTGATCCAAGCACTGAAAACATGAAAAATCATGTATCTTAGGAGCGGGTCCTCTTCGTGATCACTTCAATTTTTGCCAACTGTGAAAGTTGAAAAAAAGTGACACTTTTTTGAAAAAAATAAAGAAAAGCAAGCAAAACACCCCATTTGCCATCTCCACTTTACACTCTTTTTGAAAAAACTTTGTACCTTTGCAATGTGAAAACAAAACCTATATGGGAAGATGAATCAGAATAGTCAGAATAATCAGAATTCTCAGAATTCTCAGAGCACTCAGAATGATCAGGGTCAAAAAATAACCTTTCTTCCTCAACATGGTCATTATCGCCACCTGCGGGTTTATCAGGTGACAGAAATGATATATGACATTACCTTTTATTTTACCCAGCATTATTTGCAGAAAGGTGACCGCACGATTGATCAGATGGTGCAGGCAGCCCGTTCTGGCAAGCAGAACATTGCCGAGGGCAATCAGGCTGCTGCCACTTCCAGCGAGACCGAGATAAAACTGACCAATGTAGCGAAGGCAAGCTTGGAGGAACTGCTCGATGACTACGAGGACTACTTGCGTGTGCGCAATCTGGAGCAATGGGGCAATCTCCATCCCAGATACGAGAAGATGCGACAATATGCTCGAAGTGAGCAGATAAAGAAAGACTATGCAGAAAAGATACAGCGCATGAATGATGAGGAAATTGCCAATCTTTGCATCACCCTCATCCATCAGGCGATGTATATGCTCCACAAACTGTTGGCTACCATGCAGGACCGCTTTGTAAAAGAAGGTGGAATCAAAGAACGCATGTTCCAAAGCAGGATCAATTACAGGAATGGTCTGAATCATCAGAACCTTCCGAATCAACAGCCCCCTCAGAACATTCAGAATCATCCAAATACTCCGAATACTCAAAACCCTTGTTAACCTCGAAACGGCGTACCATTACCTTTCCAAATAACCCATCCTTATTGCCAAAGAACCTGCCTCTGCTGAGAAATACTCGTGCATTTGTGTATTTTACGATTTTGTGAAGTTTTTAAGGATTGGCACTTTAGTGGGAAAATCCCTATTTATGAAAAAAGTTGGGGGATAAGTTTGGTGATTTTGTACCAAGGGTTTTAATGAAATAATGTATTGACTATGTGGAAAAGCGCCATTCATTATTCAAAAGAGGGCAAATGTTCTGGTTGCAGAATCCATATTTTATAGTTTGATGAAAATTTCTCCCTTAATGTTTGTTTTTGTACGATAGACAAAGTGGAACGGTGTCCCATCAATTGACACAAAGGCAGGCCATTCGAAACATGGAGCCTGCGTGGGAAAAAGTGCAAGGGCTCAAATTTAAGCTCTTGTCCAGAATCTACAATCTGCCGAACGGTGGAACGAAGGAAGTGCCCTGCTACTTCATCGTCTGCTGGACGCTCAGGAAGCTCGCCCCCTCGAACTTCCCCCCCCCATGAAAACCCTACGTGCAGCATACGAGACGTATGTGGAAAGAACGTTGTCCAGTCGGTGAAGATAGGGCAACCTTTTTTCATGGTTAAAAGGTTATTTTGTTATTTGTTATTTTGTTATTTTTTCGTTTTCGATGGTTAAAAAGTTAATTGGTTAATTGGTTAATTTTTTGTTTTTGAAGAGTGGATTTGTCATGCCTTATTGAAAAAAGAGAGGATTTGTTTTGCTGTTCCAAACATTTGTCGTACTTTTGCCATCGGTTGGGGGAGAAATCCCGACCATAATTAAGCATTCGCTATTATTTCGCGTTCAGCCAAAAGCCTCGGAAACTTATTGGAAATAACGTAACACAGAAATAATATGTGAAAGGTGTTCGGTATGGACATCTTAGGTTACTAATTATAGCAATGCACTTACGCTAAAAGCGTGGTGTATTCTTGACAGTGACCTGAGGTTTCCATCCGAGGCTGCCTCAAAGCTGAACGCAAAAAGGTGCATCACGCCTTTTTTATGTTCAGCGGCAAGAGCGATTGATAGTCGGTGCTGATAATTACCAACTATCAATCTATGGCTAACAAAAATCTAAATGCTGCCAAAGAGGCAAAGAAGGACGAATTCTATACGCAACTGGAGGACATCAACAATGAGTTGCGACACTATCGGGAACATTTCCGAGGAAAGACGGTGTTGTGCAACTGTGATGACCCACGGGTAAGCAACTTTTTCACATACTTTGCTTATAATTTCGAGTTCCTTGGATTGAAGCGACTCATCACCACTTGCTACAAGAATCAGAATATGGACTTGTTCAGCCAAAACAAGAGCGAACAGGCAATCTATCTGATATACGATGGTGACAAGAATGGCAATAACATACCTGACCCAGAAGAGATTGGTATCCATCCCTTAAATGGTGATGGTGATTTTCGCAGTCATGAGTGCATTGATTTGCTTAAACAAGCAGATATAGTTGTGACCAATCCACCCTTCTCCTTGTTCCGTGAATATGTAGCACAGTTGATGAGGTATGAGAAGAAGTTCTTGATTATCGGACATCAAAATGCCATCCACTACAAAGAAATATTTCCTTTGATAAAAGAAAATAAAGTATGGCTGGGGTACGGTTTCAAAGGTGGCGCAGGACACTTTATATCAGAGTACGAGGATAAAGCAACCGCAGGTGACCATAAAGAAGGGATGATACGAGTGTCAGGAGTTCATTGGTTCACAAATCTTGAAATCAAGAAACGTCATGAAAACCTTATCCTCTACAAACATTATACGCCAGAAGATTATCCACACTACGAGAATTTCGATGCCATTGATGTAGGCAAGACGGAAGATATACCTTGTGATTATGATGGTATAATGGGGGTTCCAGATTCTTTTTTAGACAAATTTAATCCAGACCAATTTGAGATAATAGGGCTTGGTAGTGGTGACTTGGCAAAGCAAGCTGGAGTTACGAAGAACTATCGAGGGCGTACAGATTTGGCATACACAATTGGAAGTACACACAAATGCCCTTATTCAAGAATACTCATCCGCAAAAAGCAATAGACTATGAATATACAACTGCAATCAATTATGGTTCGTGACCTCGTGTCTGGCTATATGAACGACCCGGATCACGGTGTGCGTGGATATGGTGGACGTCTTGACATTCGTCCTCCATATCAAAGAGAATTCCGCTATGAGACTAAGCAGAAGCAAGCGGTTGTAAACACTATCTTGAAAGGTTTCCCGCTTAACATTATGTATTGGAGCGTGGTGGGTAATGATAACTATGAGATGATAGACGGTCAGCAGCGAACACTTTCTATATGTGAATACTTCACTCATGAGTTTAATATCGAAGATCCAGACCGCGGCATTCTGTATTTCAGTTCGCTCACTCCCGACGAACAGCAGAAGTTCTTGGATTATAAACTGACTGTCTATTTCTGCACAGGTACTGACAAGGAAAAACTTGATTGGTTCCGTGTCATCAATATTGCTGGTGAGCGGCTCCTTGACCAAGAACTGTTGAACGCTGTATATGTTGGTCCATTCGTTACTGATGCACGAAGGCATTTCTCCAAGGACGGATGTCCTGCCTATAAGATTGCCGCAGATTTATTGAATGGTGTTGCACGTGAACAGGCTTATCTTCATACTGTATTCCAGTGGGCAGCGCGGCGCGAAGGAATTAAGGAGGTGAGCGAATATATGTCGAAGCACAAGGACGATGCTAATGCAAATCAACTATGGGCTTATTTCTCAGCTATAGTAACTTGGGTACGCTCCACATTCATCAAGTATCGCAAGGAAATGAAAGGTTTGGATTGGGGCTTGCTTTATGACACCTACCACGAACAAATTTACGACACAGCAAAGCTTGAACAACTCATACATGACATGATGGAAGATGACGAGATCATGAAGAAATCTGGCATCTACAGCTATGTGCTCAGCGGTGACCTGCGTGACCTCTCATTCCGAACCTTCGACAAGAAGCAGAAACGTGAAGCCTACGAGCGTCAAGGTGGCATTTGTCCTATATGTGGCAAGCACTTCGAATTGGAGGAAATGGAGGGTGACCATATCACACCATGGAAGGACGGCGGTATCACGACGGCTGAGAACTGTCAGATGCTGTGTAGAGAATGTAACAGAAGAAAAGGAGCAAAATAAACCATATTGATATGCAAGAGAAATGGAACCAGTTCGTATATGTTCTATGCGAAGCTAAGAAGAAGGATGTTGATGAGGATACTTATCATACCCTGATAGAGAATCAGTTGCAATTGCTGAACTGGATGATGTATAAAGGTGAGATATGTCACAAGCCTAATATCCCTATTGGTAACAGTAAATTCATACAACCTGACATCTTGATAAAAAGCGATAACGAAGAGCAATTTGTTATCGAGGTGAAACGGCCTGTTCACTCACAAACGGAACGGGAGCGCGTGCAATTGGAGTCGTATATGCGTCAACTGAAACTGGATGTGGGCATCTATATAGGCGAGCATATAGAAGTGTTCTATGACAAGCCGAAGAGCAAGGATGCTGTTTCTGTGATGAGGATTCCTTTGGAGATTGACAACAAGCTTGGAGCAAAGTTTGTGGAGAATTTCTTCAGGGATAACTTCAGCCGTGATGCTATCGTTGGTTTCTGTGAGGAACGAATTAAAGAGATACAGAGACAGGCCAGTCTGAACAAGATTAAGGAAAGTCTGATCGCTGATGCTCAGACTCAGATAACAGAAAGTCTGAAGCCTTATCTGATGGAGAAATACGGTGACAGTTTCTCTGAGGAGGAAATCAAGTCGATGCTGGCTACACTACACTTCACCGTTACGACAGATAGTACGAGACAGCCTGAGCCCAAGGTTGAACCTGTAAAGGTGAAACCAATGAAGCAGAAAAGCACTCTCGTGAAATGCCAGTTGACAAGGAATGCCTATGCACAAGGGCTTTTCGACACATCTGACCAATCGCTGACGGTGTTGAAGGGCAGCAAAGTGAATCCTGTACACCTTGATAAATTTAAAGATGCCAATCTGAAGACAAGGGATCGTCAATTGGCTGAGTATACGGAAGAGGTCAATGGCGAGAGGATAGTCAAGGCTGATGTGCGGTTCGACACTCCAAGCGGAGCTGCTGTGTTTTGTGTCGGAGGGTCTGCCAACGGTTGGAGTACATGGAAGGATGAAAGCGGACGTGAGCTGAATGAATACCGCGTTAATGAAGGTTCCCCTAAGACGGAAGTCCGTTTCGATGAAAACAGGGTAACTGACCCACACAAGTTCCAACTGGAGTTCTGGACGAAATTCAAGGCTAAACTGGAGGCAACGGGAAAGATTCCGACCTTACAGACACCACAACCCCACAACTGGTATGATGTGAGGATTGGTCGTTCGAACATCTTGCTGAACAATGTCTGCAATACCCAGAAGAACTTTGTGAGCGTAAGGTTGTATATCAGGAACCAAATGGTCGATGTGTATTATCCTGCGCTGGAAGCCAGACGCGATGAGATAAACAAGGCACTTGGATGTGAGCCAATATGGGATGCCAATCCTACGGCCAAGGACAAGACGATTGCATTTTATCATCAGACAGACTTGACAGATTCCATTAAACTGGAAGATGCTTTGGACTGGATGGTAGAGCAGACTATTATCTTTTATCGCGTGTTCTCTGAAGAGGTGAAAGGAATTTCCCTTCCAAAATGATACGTTTCTCAAATAAAAGCATTATCTTTGCCGATGAAAAAAGAAACACCCAAAACAATAAGCCCATGAAAGCAGAAAAGGAAAACGAGGAATTCGATATCAATGAGGTTGCTATTACCCTCAAAGTTGATAACGAGACAATTGACAAGATACGTACAGGAGAGATTACGCATATTCGCGTGGAAGTCAATGAGCAGACTCAGAACGGGCTTCTAGAGATTGTTGATGGGAACCCAGTTCTGGATGTCGAAGAGTCGCCAAACACAAATTATGGCTGCTACTTTTACAATGGTGGAGAATTCCCGTACGTTATAAGACCTTCGTTGGGCTTTTTAGCCATTCTTGGCGACGAAGGAGGCTGCCTTTCACGCATTATTGATATAGATACAGAGCCTGGTACTCGTTTCAATTACCAAGGTGCAGGTAAGCCTATCGTTGAAGACCCCAACGGCGATAGCTGTATCTGGACGATGAGTTTTGAAATAGTGCCTTTGCCACAAGAACAAAAAACTTATCTGATGAGGTGGAATCCATCAATCAGTTCGTTTAAGGAAAAGGACTATGAAGAATGTTTTGCTGATATGTTCCATGGAATGTTCTTTGTGAATTGGAGCATCTATGAATGGGAAGAGGCTCGAAGGGGTGACATGTTCTACATGATGCGAGTTGGAGATGATAAGGCTGGTATTGTGTTCACTGGACAATTTATAACAGATCCTTACCCTGATGATGATTGGGATGGTAGCACTAAGCGGAGGATGTATGTGGATATGGTATGCATCGATCCCGCGGCGCCAGGGGGAATCCCCTCTGTCTCTCTTGACAAACTAAAGGCAGCCATTCCTTCTTTCGACTGGTCGAAAGGGCATTCTGGTGTCTTGCTTCCAAACGACATAGCAGAAAAGCTGCTTGAGCTATGGAATGAGGATGATGATTGATAAAAAGCAGATAGCCCACACAACACTTTCGTTGCGTGGGCTATTTTATTTCCAAAAGAATCGAACCATCAGCCAGGTTAAAAGGTTAATTGGTTAATTGGTTAATTTTTTGTTTTTCAATTGGGGGAAGATGGGGGTTCTGTCCTTTTAGGTGTATATTACATATTATATATGTAATATACACCTAATATATAATATATATAATAAGGTACACGCACGGCTCAAAATTGAAAAATTAACCAATTAACCTTTTTAACCTTTTTGGTCGTGAGGTTCGCCTGACTATAGTCAATAAGTGGGGCTTTGTCTGCTGACTGATCGGGGTGATGTCTGCTGACATTGCGAACCTTTGAGGGCGTCGGAAGCCTATCCGTTTCCAATCTATTTTGCTGCAATTAAAGAATATCTTACTAATGCCCTAAAGACCACCACGAAGGGGCTAAAAGACAAGGGAAAGTGCCCCGACGGCAACGATTTAAATTGCTAACGGCAAAGCATCAAAGAGGTGACGGCAAAAGGGTGGATTGCCGACGGCAATTTAAAATGGGGTGCGAAAAGGTTAAAAACGAACGATGAAAGTTAAAAACTAACAACAAAAAACTAAAAGTGAAAGTTACTTGACAACAGAAAAATAATCTATCCAATCTTCATAATCATCCGCAACGCGGATTAGTCGTAATAAATAAACTAGTCCGCTAAAGCGGCCGATGAAAGGATTTGGAGGATTTAGAAGATTCGTGTTAATTTGAGTTATTCGTGTTCGGCAAAGAAAGGATTCGCGCATGAATCGGTGCAAGAGAAAGAGGACTGGCGTCCTTGGGTAGGTGCCAGTCCTCGAATGATATACAGAAACAATGAATTGCTGATTAGTTGCTGCGAACGCTGTAGTTGGGTGCCTCGCTGGTGATGATGACCTCGTGCGGATGACTCTCCTGCACACCAGCATTGGTGATACGAGTGAACTTGGCGTTGTGGAGATCCAGAATGCTGGCAGCACCACAATAGCCCATGCCTGAGCGGAGACCGCCAACGAGCTGGTAGATGACCTCCTGAACAGTACCCTTGTAAGGAACACGGCCTGCGATGCCTTCTGGAACGAGCTTCTTGGTTTCGGTCACGCCGCCCTGGAAGTAGCGGTCTTTGGAGCCGTTCTCCATCGCCTCGAGGGAGCCCATGCCACGATAGCTCTTGAACTTACGTCCGTTGAAGAGGATGGTTTCGCCTGGTGCCTCTTCCGTACCTGCCACGAGGGAACCGATCATGACGCAGTAGCCACCTGCCGCAATGGCCTTGACCACGTCGCCTGAGTAGCGGAGACCACCATCGGCGATGAGTGGAACGCCAGTACCTTGAAGGGCTTGTGCCACATCATAGACAGCGCTGAGCTGGGGCACACCTACACCTGCCACGACACGGGTGGTGCAGATGGAACCAGGACCTATGCCGACCTTCACAGCATCAGCACCTGCCTCGACAAGCGCCTTGGCTGCCTCGCCTGTAGCGATGTTACCCACCACGATGTCAACGTCTGGGAATGCTGCCTTCGCCTCACGCACCTTCTCGATGACGCCCTTGGAATGACCGTGAGCCGTGTCGATGACGATGGCATCCACACCAGCCTTGACGAGGGCTTCCATGCGCTGGAAAGTGTCGGCTGTGACACCCACACCTGCTGCCACGCGCAGACGTCCCTTGGAGTCCTTGCAGGCAAAAGGCTTGTCCTTTGCCTTGGTGATGTCCTTATAGGTGATGAGTCCGATGAGCTTGTTGTCGGCATCCACCACAGGGAGCTTCTCAATCTTGTGCTCGAGGAGGATGCGAGATGCGCTCTCGAGGTCTGCCTGCTGATGAGTGACCACGAGGTTCTCCTTGGTCATCACGTCATCAATCTTCTTGGTGAGGTCGGTCTGGAAGCGGAGGTCACGATTGGTCACGATGCCGACAAGGGTGTTGACATCGTCCACCACTGGAATACCGCCGATGTGATACTCCTGCATGATGGCAAGGGCATCCTTCACAGTAGAGCCGCGCTTGATGGTGACAGGGTCGTAAATCATACCGTTCTCAGCACGTTTCACAATGGCCACCTGACGCGCCTGGTCTTCGACGGACATGTTCTTGTGAATCACACCGATGCCTCCCTCACGGGCAATGGCGATGGCCATAGGAGCCTCTGTGACAGTGTCCATGGCAGCTGTCACGAAAGGAATCTGCAACTCGATGTTGCGTGAGAACTTGGTGGTGAGAGTGACCTCACGTGGGAGGACTTGCGAGTAAGCTGGGATGAGCAGCACGTCGTCGAAGGTGAGTCCTTCCTGCACAACTTTATCTTCAATAAATGATGACATAATGTTTGGATTTTTTCTTTATATTACTTTTTACCTTAGTTTGCCAATTCGCTGATGAACTTGATGCGCACCAGTCGCACGTCCTCCTCGTAGATCTCGCCGTCGAGGTTGTCAAGGGCTGTGTCGAGGTCGTCAGTGTCGCTGGAACGGAAGTAGTCGTAGATTTCGTCAATGACATCCTCGTCCATCTCGATGTCTTCAAAATAGTAGTCGATGTTGAGCTTGGTGCCGCTATAGACGATGGCCTCCATCTCGTCGAGCAGTTCGTCGAAGTCGAGTCCGTTGCTGCGAGCGATGTCTTCAAGGCTCACCTTACGGTCGATGGCCTGGATGATCTTGACTTTGACCTTCGACTTGTTGGCGACCGTTCTGACACGCATGTCGGAAGGACGCACGATGTCGTTCTCTTCGCAATGCTGCTTGATGAGCTTGCAGAACTCTGCACCATAGCGCTTTGCCTTACCAGCACCCACACCAGGAATGTTCTGGAGTTCTTCCTCATTGACTGGATACAGGGTGGACATGGATTCGAGCGAGGTGTCCTGGAACACCACGTATGGAGGCACGTCGTACTTCTTGGCGATCTTCTTTCGAAGGTCTAAGAGCATGCCATAGAGCACCTCGTCAGTCACGCCTGTGCCGCCCTGTTCGGAGTTGTCATCGAAGTCATCGTCGAAGTCGTTGTTCTCCACCACCATGAATGGCACAGGCTTCTTGATAAACTTCTTGCCGGCCTTAGTGAGTTTCAGCGAGCCATACGACTCCACTTCCTTATCGATGTAGCCATCCAGACTGGCTTGTATGAAGATGGCTTCCCACATGGTTTCCTCCACGTCGGCTCCAGCACCAAACTGTTCAAGCTTATCGTGCTTGTGGCTGAGGATGGCTTCGCTTTCCTCTCCACGCAAAATATTGATAATGTATTCCTTGCGGAAGTTCTCCTTGACTTCCAAGATTACCTGCAATGCCAGCAGGAGATTGTCCTTCTGGTCGGTCTTGACCTTCGGATGCAGACAGTTGTCGCAGTTGCCGCAATTGTCCTTGTCGTATTCCTCGCCAAAGTAGTGGAGCAGCATCTTACGACGGCACACAGAGGATTCGCAATAGGCAGCCGTCTCGCTCAGCAGATGGGTGCCAATGTCCTTCTCGGCTGGGGTCTTGTCCTTCATGAACTTCTCCAGCTTCTCGAGATCTTTGTGGCAGAAGTAGGTGATGCACATGCCCTCACCACCATCTCGTCCAGCACGGCCTGTCTCCTGATAGTAGCCTTCGAGGCTCTTGGGGATGTCGTAGTGGATGACATAGCGCACGTCGGGCTTGTCGATGCCCATACCAAAGGCGATGGTCGCCACGATGACATCGACGCGCTCCATGATGAAGTCGTCCTGCGTCTCGTTGCGGTCTTTGTTGTCCATACCTGCATGGTATGCAGCCGCCTTGATGTTGTTGGCACGAAGCACTTCTGCCAAGTCTTCCACCTTCTTACGGCTCAAGCAATAGATGATACCGCTCTTGTTGGGGTGCTGCTTGATGAACTTGATGATGTCCTTCTCCACTTCTGCCGTCTTCTGACGCACCTCGTAGTAGAGGTTCTGACGGTTGAAGGAGGACTTATAGTCTTTGCATTCGAGAATGCCGAGGTTCTTCTTGATGTCGTTGCGCACCTTGTCTGTGGCTGTAGCTGTCAGCGCAATGACTGGCGCATCATAAATTCTCTCTGAAGCCTCCTTGATGGCCTCATCGGTTGGAAGCTCTGGCAATGCCATCACGGCTGGTTCATCAGCCATGCGTTCCCTAAGCGACTGATAGTCACGACGGATGGCTGGCATAATCTCCAAAAGGGCATCCACAAATCGTGAATCGAGGCGAGGGCACTTGTCAGACTTCTCCTTGATTTGCTCTTTCATCTCCGCCATGAAGGCAATGACATCAGCCAAGCCCTTCACGCTCTGTTCCATCGCCGCCAAATCCTTTTCATCCACACGGTCTGGGAACTGCTTGAAGTCCTTGTTCATCGCTTCCAGCTTCTGCCTCTTCTGACGATAAGCATCGGTCAAGCCCTTGATGATGGTCAGCCTGTCTTTTGGCAGGAAGAGCTCGATGACGGGCGCCATCGCAATCCAGTTGATGACTGGGCGAATCCTGCGGTATTCAGGGCGGAAGTCGTGTCCCCACTCTGAGATACAGTGAGCCTCATCGATGGCAAAGAAGGAGATGTTGACCTGACGGAGGAACTCGACGTTCTCTTCCTTGGTCAGCGATTCAGGTGCCACATAGAGCATCTTGGTCTTGCCTGCCATGATGTCGGCCTTGACCTGGTCGATGTTCGCCTTGCTCAAAGACGAATTGATGAAATGTGCCACGCTGTCCTCCTCGCTGATATGCTTGATGGCATCCACCTGGTTCTTCATCAAGGCAATCAACGGCGAAATCACAATCGCAGTTCCCTCCATCAACAATGCCGGCAACTGGTAACACATGGACTTACCACCACCGGTCGGCATCAACACAAAGGTGTCCTTACGGTCAAGTAGGTTTTTGATGATTGCCTCTTGGTCGCCCTTGAACGTGTCAAAACCAAAATAATATTTCAGCGCCTGCTGGAGTGTTGCGAATTTTTTCATTAGATGTTAGAAAATTAGATGTTAGAGAGCATTATTTTTGTGGGACATTACGCATTTCTTCCAACAAAGTTATGATACTGTTTTGTATTATCAAAGAAAAACGAGAAAAAAGTGTTGTATTTTTAATAAAAAATCACGTTTACTTGTCTTCTGTGCTTTCTTTTAGCACTGCCATGTTCGCATTTTCGACTTGTTGACGTGCAAAATCGAGCGTCACTTCATACTCCTTCACGTTGGTCGATGGCACCTCAAACATGGGCTTCATCATGATGACCTCGATGAGCGAACGCAAGCCTCTGGCACCCAACTTGAACTCGATGGCTTTATCGACCACGTAATCCAGCACACCCTCCTCGAAGGTCAGTTTGACGCCATCAATCTCGAACATCTTGATGTATTGTCGGACAATCGAGTTCTTTGGTTCTGTGAGGATGGAGCGCAAAGCTTTTCTGTCAAGGGGCTCGAGGTGGGTCAAGACGGGCAAACGACCAATGATCTCTGGTATCAAGCCAAAGGACTTCAAGTCCATCGGAGCGATATACTGCATCATGTTCGACTTGTCTATCTTCGCCACATTCCTGGAGGCGTCGAAACCCACCACATGGGTGTTCAGGCGCTGGGCAATGCGCTTCTCTATGCCGTCGAAAGCACCTCCGCAGATGAAGAGGATGTTTCGTGTATCGACCTGAATGAATTGCTGTTCTGGGTGCTTGCGTCCTCCCTGAGGGGGTACGTTCACCAAACTACCCTCCAAGAGTTTCAGCAAACCTTGCTGCACACCCTCACCACTCACGTCGCGCGTGATGCTGGGGTTGTCACCCTTACGGGCTATCTTGTCTATCTCGTCAATGAAGACAATACCCTTCTCTGCCAACTTCACATCGCCATCAGCTGCCTGCAAGAGACGTGCCAAGAGGCTTTCCACATCCTCGCCCACATAGCCTGCTTCAGTCAGCACGGTCGCATCGACAATGGCAAAGGGCACCAGCAGCATCTTCGCAATGGTCTTTGCCAGCAGGGTCTTGCCTGTACCCGTGCTTCCCACCATGATGATGTTCGACTTCTCCAATTCCACATCATCCGTCTCACCACGATAGTTCAGACGCTTGTAGTGGTTATAGACTGCCACTGAAAGCGCCATCTTGGCATCATCCTGTCCAATCACGTACTTGTCCAGATATGCCTTGATTTCCTGCGGCTTGGGCAAGTTCTTCAACTGGGTATCCTTGCTTGCCTTCGCCTTGGTCTCCTTAACGATTCTCGCTGCTTGCTCCACGCAGTTCTCGCAAATATAGCCATTAAGGCCATAGATCAAGATTTTGACCTCATTTTCTGAACGACCGCAGAACGAGCACTTATTGAGTTTTGCCACTTAGTTCTCCTTATTATATATAATGTGTAATTCTTATCCCTTTCTCACCAGCACTTCGTCTACCATGCCGTACTCCTTTGCCTCTTCAGCAGTCATCCAGTAGTCACGATCGCTGTCTGCCCACACCTTATCGAAGGGCTGATGGCTGTGGTCGCTGATGATGGTGTAGAGTTCCTTCTTCAACTTCTGAATCTCACGAGCTGTGATCTCGATGTCGCTGGCTTGACCCTGTGCGCCACCCATCGGCTGATGAATCATGATGCGGCTGTGAGGCAATGCACTACGCTTGCCCTCCTTGCCTGCCACCAGAAGCACAGCAGCCATGCTTGCAGCCATACCCGTGCAGATGGTCTGCACATCGCTGTTGATGAATTGCATGGTGTCGTAGATGCCCAAGCCTGCATACACACTGCCACCAGGGGAGTTGATGTAGATGCTGATGTCCTTGGCACTATCCACGCTGTCCAAGTAGAGCATCTGCGCCTGAAGCACATTGGCGGTATAATCATTTACTTCTGTACCCAAAAAAATGATTCGGTCCATCATCAAACGGGAGAAAACATCCAGTTGAGTGACATTCAGTTGTCTTTCTTCCAAGATGTAAGGGTTCAAATAACCTGCCTGAGATTTGATGACATCATCAAGCACCATACTGCTCATTCCCAAATGCTTAGTAGCATATTTCTGAAAATCTTTTATCATAAAAATGTGTGTTAAATGCGTTTTGAAATTCAAAGGTACGAAGAAAAAGTGGCAAGAACAAAAATTCTCGCCACTTTTTTTCTATTTTAAATCTTTTTCGTGTTTCGATTACTGCTCGAACATCTTGTTGAAGTCCTCAGCGCTCACTGTGCTCTCCTTCAAGGTCACTTTCTCCTTGATGGCTACACCCAGCTTCACCTCGATGCAACGGTCGATGAGGTTGTCCACCGTCTCACGCTTCTTCAGCATCTCCTTCACAGAGTTCTCAAGATACTCGTCTGGGATGTTCAACATGCCGTACTGAGCGAACTGCATGCGAGTCACTTCCTTCGCCATGTTCTTCACATCCTCGTCTTCCACCTTCACTTCGTTCTGCTCCACGAGCTTCTCCTTGATGAGGTGCCAAGTCAACTCCTCGATGCTCTTGTCGAACTGAGCGTCAACCTTTGCCTGGTCGCCAGTGTTGGCAAGAAGAATCTTCTTCAGCTTCTCTTCTGGGAACTCCAACTTACCAATCTTCTCAGTCACATACTTGCGAACATCGAGCAGGAACTTGTAGTCGCTGTCCTTCTTGAACTGGTCAGCAATCAGCTCCTTCACCTTTGCACGGAAGTCAGCCTCAGTCTTCACCTCACCACCTGGGAATACAGTGTCGAAGAGTTCCTGATTGAATGGACCAGGAACGAAACGGGTGATTTCAGTGATCTGGAAGTTGAACTCGCCCTTGTGGTTGAGTGCATCAGCCTTCTCCACCTTCAACAGGGAAGTCAGCTCTGCCTCGTTGTTGTCGTATGCCACAGATGGGTTGAAGGTCACGATGTCGTTCTTCTTCACACCATCGAAGAGCTTCTTCTGGTCGTCGTTCTTGAAGTACTTGGGCAACATCACCACGTTCTCAGCTGTCACAGGAGTCTCCACATCCAACTCAGTGATGACACCCTTGATTATATCGTTGTCCTCGTAAGAATCCACCTGCTCATACTTGCCACCACGCTGACGGTACATCTCCACTTGATTCTCCACCATCTGGTCAGTCACATCCACGTTGTAGTAGTCAATCTTGTCCTTCTTAGTCAGCGACACCTCGAACTCAGGTGCGATGGCCAAGTCGAACTTGAACGTGAAGCTCTCGCCTTCCTTCAGTTCCACCTTGTTGTTATCTTCAGTGGGCAGGGGTTCGCCCAGCATGTTAATCTTGTTCTCGCGGATATAACCGAAAAGACCGTCCTGAAGGATCTTGTTCACCTCTTCGGCGAGGATGCTCACGCCAAACTGCTTCTTGATCAAGCCTACTGGCACCATGCCTGGACGGAAACCTGGCATGTTCATTTTCTTCTTTGCGTCCTTGATAGCCTTCTCATACTTCTCGGTATAGTCGGCAGGCTCCACCACGGCCGTCATGACCGCGTTGACCTTGTCAATGTTCTCTACTGAAATGTTCATATTGATTGTTTAAGTTTGAATTGACAACTTTTTACCTTCCTCCAGCCCATGAGCCGGAAATCGGCTGCAAAGGTACTGCTTTTTTTTCGAACAGCCAAACTTTCTGAAAGAAAAGAAGTCAGGGCGCGTCAATAAGCCCCGAACAAATTGATAAAGTACAGATACAACTCATTCACAAAGATCAGGAAGATGCAGATGGGTGCGAAGTAGCGAATGATGAATCGGAAAGCAGGATAGAGCGGACTCTTGATGGTGCCATGATTGGTCAACTCATCACGCAGCACCTTCTCATTGACCACCCAACCCAAGAAAATGCACATCAGCATACCGCCAATCGGCATGATGAGCTTGGCCACCAAGAAGTCGAACAGGTCGAAGAAACCCATGCCGAAGATTTGCACATCTTTCCAGTCACCGAACGACAACGAGCAGAACGTGCCCAAGACCAGGCACACCACGCTGACAATCACAGTTGCCAACGGACGGGACAGGTGCAGATTCTTGTTGAAATAGGCAGTTGACATCTCCAACATCGAGATGCTGCTCGTCAACGCTGCCATCACCAGCAACAGATAGAAAATCAGCGAGAAGAGATATGCCAACCATGTCATGTCGCCAAACTCGTGCTGGAACACGTTGGGCAAGGTGACGAACACGAGCGAAGGACCTGCGTCGGGCTGCAATCCTGGGATGGAATAGACGGCTGGGAAGATGATGAGTCCGCTGAACAGAGCCGCCAGCGTGTCGATGCTCGCGACATGCAGTCCGTCTTTCATCAAGTCCACATCCTTGCGGAAATAGCAGGCGTAAGTACAAAGGCATCCCAGACCAACGCTGAGCGAGAAGAACGCCTGTCCCATCGCACTGAGAATCACGGAACTATTGACTTTCGAGAAATCGGGTTGGAATAGGAACGTCAGGCCCTTGCTGGCATTGGGAAGCGTCAAGGAGCATCCCACCAACACAAGGATGAACACAAACAGCATCGGCATCATAATCTTCGCACCCCGTTCGATACCCTTCTGCACGCCAAGCGCCACAATTCCGCAGGTCAGGACGATGATGATTCCCATCCAAAGCACGGGCTGGATCGGATCAGAAGAGAAGGCGCCGAAATCATTGGTGAAATCTTCAGGACTCTTGCCTGAGAAACCGTCGATCAAAGCCTCGTATGCATAATAGAGCGTCCAGCCTGCCACCACCGCATAGTAGCTGAGCACGAGGAATCCGCTCACCATAGGAATCAAACCCATCCATCGCCAACCCTTCTTGCCGCCACTCATCTTCACGAAGGCATGCGACACATCCTTTCCACCATGCCGACCGATGGCAAACTCCGTCACCATGATGGGCACGCCTAACAGCAGCATGAATAGCACATAAATCAGAATGAACGCCCCACCGCCGTTGGTTCCCGCCTCTGTCGGAAACCGCCACACGTTGCCCAATCCTACAGCGCTACCTGCTGTTGCAAGGATGGCACCCACCTTCGATGTAAACACGTTCTTGTTCTTATTCATATAAGTTAAAAGTTAAAATCTAAAAACTAAAAGTATAAGTTACTTGCCATCCGGATAGTGGATACTTTCACTTTTAGTTTTTAATTTTTAGATTTTAGTTTAATTTCTTAGTCTTATTTTCCATTCCTCGCCATATCTCACCATCTTCTGCGCCCCCACTTCTTTCGTTCCATCGGCAAAGGAATACTGATAATATACCGTGCAGATGCTGTCGCCCTGCATCTTCGCGTCCACCATGTCGATGCTCACCACCGCCGCACGTTCTTCGCGTCGCCATCCCAGATGCTGACGAAGCACATCCTTCATGTATGCCGTCCGCAAAGAATCCATCTCATCGCCGAAGTCCACATGCTTCAGGTAGGCATCGTGGTCATTCCTCTCCAGCGCCTCCAACGCCTCCTTCAATGTCCCCTGAACCACTTCTTCAGGCGTCTGCTCATGACACGAAACAAGGCACAGCGCCAATAATATATATATGTATATGTTTCTCATCACCCAATGCAAATCGCCCAGCGCGTGGGCTGGTTACTTCTGTCTGATATACACGTTGATTGGTGTTCCCTTAAAGTTCCAATGCTCACGTATCTGATTCTCTAAGAAGCGCTTGTAGGGCTCCTTCACGTACTGAGGAAGGTTGGCATAGAACACGAACGAAGGCACTCGGGTATCAGGAATCTGCATCACATATTTAATCTTGATGTACTTGCCCTTCAGCGATGGTGGTGGTGTGGCTTCAATGATTGGCAGCATCACCTCATTCAACTTCGCTGTTGACACCTTGTTGGTGCGCGACTGGTATGCCTTCTGAGCCTCTTCCAACACCTTGAAAATGCGCTGCTTGGTCACAGCCGATGCAAAGATGATGCTGAAATCGACAAAAGGTGCGAACCTGTCTCTGATGGCGCGTTCGAAATGGCGAATCGCCTCGTTTGACTTCTCCTCCACCAAGTCCCATTTGTTCACCACCACGACAAGTCCCTTCTGGTTCTTCTGAATCAGCTGGAAGATGTTAATGTCCTGACCTTCAATGCCTCGAGTAGCATCGACCATCAGCACACACACGTCAGAGTTCTCAATGGCACGGATGCTCCTCATCACCGAGTAGTACTCCAGATCCTCCGTCACCTTATTCTTCTTGCGGATGCCCGCCGTATCCACCAGATAGAAGTTGAAGCCGAACTTCTCATATTTCGTATAGATCGAGTCACGAGTCGTCCCAGCGATGTCCGTCACCACATTCCGGTTATCATCCAGGAACGCATTGATGATTGACGACTTGCCCGCATTCGGACGTCCCACCACAGCGATTCTCGGAATATCCTCCTCAATCACCTCCTTCATCTCCTTCGTGAAGCTCGCCACCACAGCATCCAAGAGGTCACCCGTGCCCGAACCCGTCAGCGAACTGATGCAATACGGATCGCCTAGACCCAGGCTGTAAAACTCTGCCGCGTCGTAGCGATGCTCATTGCTGTCCACCTTGTTCGCCACCACAAACACTGGCAACTTACTCCTTCTCAGGATGTCAGCCACCTCCGTATCGAGGTCAGTCACACCCGTCCTCACATCCACCATGAACAGAATCACGTCGCACTCCTCGATGGCAATCAGCACCTGCCGACGGATTTCCTCCTCAAACACATCGTCCGAGTTCACCACCCAGCCGCCAGTGTCCACCACCGAAAACTCCTTGTTGCCCCACTCGCACTTGCCATACTGACGGTCACGCGTCGTGCCCGCCTCATCACTCACGATGGCATGACGAGTCTTCGTCAGCCTATTGAACAAGGTCGATTTTCCCACATTGGGACGACCCACTATTGCCACTAAATTTGCCATAACTCACTGAATTTTGTGCAAAGGTAGTGCAAATCGAGCGAAATACCAAATTTATTTGAGCATTTCCGAGATGCAGCCTACCTTCGGCGAAGCCAAAGTTACAACATTTTTTTCAGACGAACACGAATCTGAGGGATAAAACTAATCCGCGGCGCGGATGATTGAGAAGATTAAGAGGATTCTGCTCTCGACACCTGCGGGTGTCTCGAAAAACAAAAATTACCAATAATTGCCAATAATCTTGTCCAATAATTTTCACGAATCACATGTTTATTATTGGAACCAATTATTGGCAATTATTGGTAATTATTGTTTATCCCA
>CADCIO010000051.1 GCA_902801475.1 uncultured Bacteroidales bacterium | reverse complement strand
CGCCGTCACGCCGTCACGCCGTCACGCCGTCACATTTAAAAAATCATGTTTCCGTCACTTCAACCTCAAATCAAGTTACATTATATATTATATATATTATTTATAATATATATAATATATAATGTAAGGTAAAGGAGCACAATTTTTGGCTCCCTTCTCCTCCCTCCTTCAACAAATGAAAATTGCAAATGTGACGGCGTGACGGCGTGACGGCGTGACGCACAAAGTCCTCACGACTTGTGCCTTTTTTTGTGCTGTGATGAAAAAAGTTGGGGAAAAGTTTGGTTAGAAAGGAGAAAAGTGCTTAATTTGCGAAAGAAAAATAAAACCTGTATGGAAGGAACTGAAATGAGTGTAGAAATACAAACAAATAACGAAAAACTGCTACAAGCTGTAGCAGATATCAAAGAGGCCATCCTGCAAGGGCAGTATGAGGCAGCCAAGGGAGTGAATCGCATCCAATTGGCTGTATACTTTGGCATAGGTAAGTATATCTCGCAGCATACACGAAAAGGAGTATGGGGTACTGGCGCTTTAGATACAATCAGTCATCAGTTACGTAGAGAACTGCCAGGATTGAGAGGCTTTTCGGCCACCAGCCTCAGGAATATGCGAAAATTTTATGAGAACTGGATTATGCTTGATGGTAATTCAGCAAGTGCGCTTGCAGAATTACAAAGTGCAGACAATCAGAATGATATAAAATCAGCAAGTACGCTTGCTGGAAATTCGACAACCGCAATTGCTGATATTTCGTCCATCGCAACGGACGAAAGAAATGCGATAGACATCTACCATACAATACAGGCACCCGTGACAGAGGATTTCCCGATAGAGGATTTCTTCAGGGTACCTTTTACGCATCATATCAGGATTATTGAAGGGACCAAGGAGATTGCGGCTCAGTATTACTACATTCACAGGACAGCGGAGGAAAACTTGTCGGAAAAAGAAGTGATTCGGTTGGCGAAAGAAAATGCCTATGCCCATCGTGAGCAGATGCCCAGTAACTTCACAAAGACCATTTCCAATGTTGCGATGATGCGTAAGGCTGTGACGATGTTCAAGGATGAATATCTGCTGGATTTCATCAATGTGGAGGAGATTGGCGTGCGCGATAGCATTGATGTTGATGAGCGCGTGGTGGAGAAGGAAATTGTGAATAAGGTGAAGAACTTCATCATGACTATTGGTCGCGACTTTACGTTTATGGGCAACCAGCAACTGTTGGAGGTGTATGGTGTGGAGCAATTTCCTGACTTGTTGTTTTTTAACCGCGAGTTGAATGCGATGGTGGTGATAGAGTTGAAGACAGGGGAGTTCAAGACCAGCTATTTAGGACAGTTGATGGGGTATCTGACGATTCTGGATGAAAAGGTTCGGAAGCCTCACGAGAACCCAAGCATTGGCATTGTATTGTGCAAGTCGGCCAATCGTGAGTATGTTGAGTTTATGATTCGCGACTACTCAAAACCTATGGGTGTAGCTACTTACAAAACAGCTGATGATATGCCTGAGAATATGCGCAAAGCGTTGCCTGATATTGATACATTGAAAAAACTGATAAGCGACTAACGTCAAAAGAAGAAAGAGAACGAGGATGGAAACGAGTAATAACAATTTTGAGTCTTTGGTAGAGAGCATTGGCCAGTTGATGGCAATGGAGGAAGAAGACAACGACCACAAGGCTGCAGGGCTCTACCGCGCTATGTTTCGGCACGAAACCGATCTTGACAAGTTGGATCACAACTATGCCGACCACATATTAAGTTATGCTTCATGTGGTTGCGAGAATGCCATTGAAGATTACAAGAATTATCTCCAATACATAAAGACGCTGTATCCGTCAGAGTATCTTGAATATGCCAAAATGTTGGAAGACGCTCTAAAAACAGATATAGAGGAGAACAAGAAATGAACCATAAATGGCAGTCACGTAGTTGCAGGCACGCCTGAAACGATTATAGGGTTGCTGAAATAAGGATAATCGGTACCACGAGAATAGGCACAAAGTCCTCACGACTTGTGCCTTTTTTGTGCTGTGATGAAAAAAGTTGGGGAAAAGATTGGTTGGTTCTTTATTTTTCTTTACCTTTGCCCCTGAGTATTGGCAAATCGTCATTTCATGACGCCTGCAATGCAGGGTGGAGCCTCAGCGGAGGTGCTGATACGAACATAGTTATAATAACAGCGCATTGGCTGATTATTAGGTACATCATGAAACCTGAGAAATTTCAATGATAGAATTACCTAAGATAGTCGCTAATGTCTGCACCGTTAGGTGTGGGCATGACTTATCTGGTAATTCGGGCAATTCTCAGGGCCTCATGATGTAGATAAGACGGTTCACGCCTTTTCTATGTCTTGAGGTCTCGTAGTTCTGCCTGTCAAAAGCGCCCGATAAGTCAGCTATTGCCCTAAAACCTATCGTGTAGCAAGCGTGGAACTACCCAAGCAATTCGACAATATCACCCAGAGGGTTATTGACGACTTGAAGGTCACATTACAACGTGGCTCGAAGGTGTCGATGGCAGCTGCCAGTTTCTCTATTTATGCATTCGAGGCATTGCAGAAAGAACTGGAGCAGGTGGATGAATTGCGTTTCATCTTCACCTCGCCTACATTCAACAAGGAGCAGGCAAAGAAGCAGAAAAGAGAGTTCTATATCCCCAAATTGAATCGCGAGCGCACCCTCTATGGTTCTGATTTTGAGATTAAGTTGCGCAACAATCTGACACAACGTGCCATTGCCAAGGAGTGTGCCGACTGGATTCGCCGGAAGGTGCGTTTCAAGACCAATACCTCCCAGATGAACATGCCTGGCTTCCTGAATGTGAAGACAGACGAAGAGCTATACACCTATATGCCCTTCAATGAGTTCACCACCACAGAATTAGGTTGTGAACGTGGCAACAATATCTTCCAACTCATTCAGCGTTTGCCCTCACCAGTCAGCGATGCTTATCTCAAGAACTTCAACGACTTCTGGCAAGACAAGGAGAACTTTGCAGAGGTGACCAATGCCATCATTGAGAACATCGAAAATGTCTATCGTGAGAACGCACCCGACTTTATCTATTTTGTCACGCTCTACAATATTTTCAACGAGTTTTTGGAAGACATCTCTGAGGATGTGCTGCCCAATGAAGCAACAGGTTTCAAGTCCTCGCAGATATGGAACAAGCTCTACAACTTCCAGAAAGATGCAGCCCTCGCCATCATCAACAAACTGGAAACCTACAATGGTTGCATCTTGGCTGACAGTGTGGGTCTAGGTAAGACATTCACAGCCATCTCTGTCATCAAGTATTACGAGAATCGCAACAAGTCCGTGCTGGTGCTCTGTCCCAAGAAACTCTACGACAACTGGAACACCTACAAGAGCAACTACAAGAACAACCCTTTGACCCAAGACAGGCTTCGTTACGATGTACTGTTCCATACAGATCTGAGCCGTGAGCAGGGCATGAGCAATGGCATCGACCTCGCCTTACTGAATTGGGGCAACTACGACTTGATCGTGATTGACGAGAGCCACAATTTCCGTAATGGTGGTAAGGTGACGACTGATGAAGAAGACGAGAACCCACGTGAGAACCGCTACCTGCGACTGATGAACAAGGTCATCCGTGCAGGTGTGCGCACCAAAGTGCTGATGCTGTCAGCTACGCCAGTCAACAATCGTTTCAACGACTTGAAAAATCAGTTGCAATTGGCATACGAGGGGAAGCAGGAGCTCATCAATGACAAGCTGGATGTGGATCGTCCCATCGAAGACATCTTCCGTACAGCCCAGGCACAATACAACCAGTGGGCACGTATTGACGACCCACAGGAACGCACCACAGAGCGACTGCTCGACATGCTGTCATTCGACTTCTTTCAAGTGCTGGATGCTGTCACCATTGCCCGTTCCAGAAAGCATATCGAAAAATACTACGATACGGCAGACATCGGGAAGTTTCCAACGCGTCTGCGTCCCATCTCCAAACGTCCTCCATTGACTGACCTCAGCGATGCCATCACTTACAAAGAGATTTCTGGTCAGCTTGACGACCTGAATTTGGGCATTTATGCCCCCTCTGACTACATCCTTGCATCAAAGCGCGACAAGTATGAGATTGACAGAGACGGAGAAGGTTCCTACTTGGGCATGTCGGGACGAGAAAAGGGTCTGAAGAAACTCATGGCCATCAATCTGCTCAAACGCTTGGAGTCGAGTGTCAACTCCTTCCGTCTGACCGTAGAGCGGATGAAGTCACAGATAGATGAGACCATCGAGGCCATCAACAACTACCAAAACCTGTCAACTGTCAATGGTCAACTGTCAACGATCAGTGTGCAGACATTGGAGGGAATGTTGGATGGCGATGACAGCGAGAACGACTTCTTGGTGGGAGGCAAGAAGACGCGAGTGTCGTTGGCTGATATGGATTGTCGTTCATGGAAGCGTGATTTGGTGGCAGACCAAGAAGTGTTAGGTCTGTTACTCGTGATGCTGAAAGACATCACCCCTGAACATGACAGCAAACTCCAGATGCTGATAGAGAACCTGCGCGAGAAGTTTAATCATCCCATCAACGGCACGAACAAGAAAGTGCTGGTCTTCACGGCTTTTTCTGACACAGCTGAATACCTCTACGAAAACCTTGCCCCTGCCATCATGGAGAAGACGGGACTGCATACAGGGTTGGTGACTGGCGAAGGGACGAAATTCACCATCAAGGGCATCAAGGCAGACTTCAACAATATTTTGACGTTGTTCTCGCCCGTATCGAAAGAGGCAGAGAAACTGCTGCCGCATATCCATGATCAAATAGATGTGCTCATCGCCACAGACTGCATCTCTGAAGGTCAGAACTTGCAGGATTGCGACTACCTCATCAACTACGACATTCATTGGAATCCCGTTCGCATCATCCAACGTTTTGGACGTGTGGATCGTATCGGCTCCAAGAACGAGGTCATTCAGTTGGTCAACTATTGGCCAGACATCGAACTGGATGACTACCTGCGCCTGAAAGGGCGCGTGGAAGCACGTATGGCAGGAATGGACATCACAGGTGCCGGCAGTGGCAATGTGCTTCTCTCCAACGAAGAGCAAGCCGACCTCGACTATCGCAAGCAACAACTGGAACGCTTACAGGAAGAAGTGGTGGATATAGAGGATATGGACACAGGCATCAACATCATGGACTTGGGGCTGAACGAGTTCCGTTTGGACTTGTTGGCTTATATGAAAGACAACCCAGACATTGAGCATACGCCCTTTGGCATGAGTGCTGTCGTGCCTGCATCGGAAGTGGCGCAGCCAGGTGTCATCTTCATCTTGAAGAATCGCAACAATGCCGTCAACATTAACCATCTGAATCTGCTGCACCCTTTCTACATGGTGTATCTGTCGGACGCAGGAGAAACCATCATCAACCACTTGGCACCCAAGCGTTTGCTCGACATCATGCGTGCCACTTGCAAGGGCAAGCATGAACCGATATTAGAACTGTGCCATGCTTTCAACAAGGAGACGAAAGACGGCAAAAAGATGGGTCATTATAGCGAACTGCTGCAAAAGGCAGTGGCTACAATCGTTGAGAAGAAAGAGGAAAGCGATCTTGAAAGTCTCTTTTCTTTTGGCGAGACAAGCGCATTGGTAGATGACATCAGGGGGCTTGATGACTTTGAACTGATATGTTTTTTAGTAATCAAAAAATCTTAAATCATATGCAGAAGGAATATTATATTATTGAAATGGGTATGATTGGAAAATATCTCGACTTTGACGATGCACTTCTTGTTAAAGTAATACCCGCAGACATGGTTGAAGAATTCTATAGCCTTAACCATGAAGATATTAATGATGAAGAAGAATATAATAGTCTTCAGAGATGGCTCATCTTCAAAAACTATCCTGGTAAATATGAGTGGCTTATTCAGAAACAAGACATGTGTTATGAAGATGGATACTGGTCATTAGACCTTGAAGATTTCATCGGTCGTTTTACGTGTATGACAAATAAAAAGACAGGTGAAAGTATTGTTCGTACTCTATATCAGGTCATTATGATAAAGGATAATATGGACGCTGTAGAAGCCAAAGAAAATAATTATAATTATACTGGTAGAACGGGGTCACAGAAGCTCCTTGATGAATTAGGATTAGAACTTGTAGGGAAAGACGAAAATAAATATTATCTCGTATCAGAAATGAAGGAGCTTCCAAAAGAAAAGTTTGATTCCGAACATGACATGCGATTTTTTGCTGTATTTGGTGAAGAGATGGCAACTCGTTGGGAGGCATATGCAATTCCATACAACTGTGAAGATGCTCCAAATGGAATGTACCATGTTGATCGCATTGTTCTTTGTATGAATGGAGAAGGCGAAAGTGATTTGGTTGTAGTTCGTGTAGAAAAGAAAAACTACGGAATCTACAATTATCTTACAAGAGAGTTGTTTAAATTCGCTTAATTTATGAACAACATCCTCAATTATCCTGAAAGTTGCATCGTAAATCGTGTAGTTCCCAAGACGATGTTCTACAAGTTCATGGAGGTGAACCCTCGCATGAAGACACGCTTCGTGAACGATGTTGTGAACATCACTTGGCTATACAAACTCTCAGCATCAACGCTGAATGTCACAGACCGTGAGGAAATGAAGGAAATCGAGGTGTTTGTGGTGAATCTCAAACAACCAGACTGCCCTACTGATCTGTTTTCATTTATTGATACGAATATGCCACACCATATTGTCTTTATCCTGGTGCATGAGAACAACGCTATGCTGCTCATCAATTACAAGGAATGGGCAGACAATACGCATACAAAGTTCCGTATCACTCAGGCGTTTGCTTCGCCTTGGATGGCAATAACAGATATCTCCTTGATTGTGCAAGGTCAGTCATTGCCTCGTCTATATGACAACTTTGTGGCACAAGTCTCTGGAATTGGGGAACACAAAGCTGGAGCGATGGCTGAGATTGTGGAGTTGAAGCAAACCATTGCTAAAGCTGAAGCTGATCTACTTGTCCTTGAAAAGAAGATGCGCAAGGAGCCTCAGTATGATGTGCAGGTGAAAATCAATAAAGAGGTGAAGGCTAAAAGAAAAGAATTAGAAGAGCTATATAATACAATTAGTAAACTTAAAAACAATTAAAATATGCAAATCAATCCTGTATGGCAAGAAGCCTTTAGACAAGAACTGGCTAATAATCTCGGTCGAGTATCAAATAACTTCACTCGACAATTAGTTATGAAAGATTTATGGGAAGAGTGTATCATGTATTCATGTGATATGTGTCTTCATTATTATAAAACAGGTCCTTTTAAGGGGCTGTTACCAGACACTATAGACAACGTTACGTATAATGTTTGTATGGCGTTGAAAAGCATGGTACCAGAATTTGTTGAATCTCAACATCAGGTCGTTTTTGATAAAGTAAAAGAATTACTAAAGGACCCAAACACATACGAGACATTACAAGACTCTATAGACAATTATTATGGGAAATAATCATATGGAAAGTCCAAAACATATTGCCAAAGAAACAATCGATGGCACACAAATAAATCTTGATGCACTCTATCAGCTGTTCCCCTCATGCTTCACGGAGGCACCCGATGCGTTGGGAGAGGTGCATCGTGCAGTAAATTGGCAAAAGTTGCGTGCCCTGTTGGGTGAGTATGTGGAGGATGGAGAGCCAGAAGTGTATGATTTTACTTGGGTGGGCAAACGGGCTGCTCAGCGTGAGGCAGCGACACCTTGTCGCAAGACGTTGAGACCTTGTCCGGAAGAAAGTGTGGATTGGGAGAATACCCAAAACCTCTATATCGAGGGTGATAATCTCGAAGTATTGAAACTGCTCCAAAACTCGTATATGGGAAAGGTGAAGATGATATACATTGACCCACCATATAATACGGGTAATGACTTTGTGTATCATGATGACTTTGCACAAAGTGCTGAGGAATACGATGGGCATAATCTCGATGAAGAAGGTAATCGCTATCGCAAAAACACAGACAGCAATGGCCGCTTTCATTCTGATTGGTGTTCAATGATTTATACGAGACTGATGGTTGCGAGGAACTTGCTGACGGATGATGGGGTTATATTCATTAGTATTGATGATAATGAGCAGCGGAATTTGAAGAACATTTGTGACGAGGTGTTTGGAGAAATCAATTTTATTGCATCTTTTCCACGTCTTACAACAAAAAGCGGAAAAACTCCCCTTACATATATGGTTAGTCATGATTACATTCTTTGTTATGTGAAGAATTCAAAGGATGTTTTTACTGGTAAAACTTATGAAGATGATAGTTACAAATATGAGGACGAATATGTAGAGGAAAGAGGCAAGTACAATTTAAAACAACCATTAGATTGTAATTCCATTAGCTACTCAAAATCGTTGGATTATCCAATTGAATATGGAGGTAAAACATATTATCCTGGTGGAGATTATGATAGTTATCAAGAAAGGAAGAAAGGTAACTATCTTAAAAAAGATTATGCTTGGAGGTGGTCTAAAGACCTTTTCGAATTTGGTTTAGCTAATGGATGGATCGTTTTTCAAAATGGAAGAATCTATACAAAAGGATATTTGAATGCAACCATCGAAAAGAATGGAGATGGCACTTATTCTATCGTGAATCGTGAGAAAACTAGGAAATTATCCACGATAGATTTCATTAAAAATGATTATTCAAATGACATCGCTAAGAAACAGGTTGCTTCGTATAAGATATCAGCTAAGTTTGATTATCCGAAACCATACAATCTGATATATGATTTGATGGAATCTTATAATGATAAAAAATGCATAGTTTTGGATTTTTTTAGTGGTTCGAGTTCTACAGCAGATGCTGTAATTAGGTTGAATGCGAACGATGGCGGCAAAAGACGTTTTATAATGATACAACTCCAAGAGAATCTTGAAGGGAATGATGATTATAAAACAATATGTGATGTCGCAAAGGAACGTATTCGTCGTGCTGGCAAGAAAATTAAAGAAGAACATACAGAGGCCAAAGACCTCGACATCGGCTTCCGTGTACTGAAATGTGACGAGTCGAACTTCAAACCTGTTGCTTTTGCCCCCAGCAGTTACGAGCAAAGCCAACTCGATATGTTCTTGGACAATATCAAGAGCGAGCGTACAGGGCTTGATTTGCTCTTCGACTGTATGATGCGCTGGGGCTTGGAACTCTCTCTGCCTTACACCTAACAGCAAGTGGATGGTTGTACCCTCTACAATGTGGATGAGGGCAGCCTTGTGGCTTGCTTCGAAGGAAATGTGACTGAAGCAGTCATCGATGCAATTGCCCAGACAAATCCTGTCCGTGTGGTATTCAGAGACAGCAGTTTCAAGGAGTGTGCCGAGAAGATGAACCTCTTCGAACTGTTCAAGCAGAAATGTGGCTGGACTGATGAAGAAGTGAAGAATAACGTCAGAGTGATATAGCGACCTGCGGCCTAAATGATAAATGACAAATGATAAATGATGGATGATGAAACTGAAGTTTAAGAATCAGCAGTTCCAGACGGATGCAGCAAAGGCTGTGACGGATGTGTTTCAGGGACAGAAAAATTCGGCTCTGCTGGAGTTTACGCACGATATGGGAGTTGAAGACAAGGGCAATGCTACCCAATTGTCCTTCTACGATGCTGTGGGTTATAAGAATCAACCAATCGAAGTGCCGTATCAGCAAGTGCTGACCCATATCCGTGACATCCAAATGGCAGCCCAACTGAAGCCAACGGAAAGTTTTGACAGAACAGACTTGCGACTGACTATCGAGATGGAGACTGGTACGGGCAAGACCTACACCTATATCAAGACAATGTATGAACTGAACAAGCTCTATGGTTGGAGCAAGTTTATCATTGTGGTGCCCAGTATCGCCATCAGAGAGGGTGTGTGCAAGTCGTTCGAGGTGATGAGCGAACACTTCGCCGCTGAATATGGCAAGCGCATCCAGAGTTTTGTGTATGACAGCAGCCAACTGACCAAGATTGACCAGTTTGCCAGCGATGCCAACATGCACGTGATGATTATCAACACACAGGCATTTGCAGCACGAGGAGAAGATGCACGACGCATCTACATGAAACTGGATGCTTTCCGTTCTCGCAAACCTATCGATGTGATTGCAGCTACGAACCCCATCTTGATTATTGACGAACCTCAAAGTGTATTAGGTGCAGACAAGAAGAACGCCACCAGAAATCGCCTGAAAGAGTTCAATCCGCTCTTTACCTTATTATATAGTGCCACCCACAGGGCTGATGACATCGTGAATATGGTGTATCGACTGGATGCGATGGATGCTTATAACAAGAAACTGGTGAAGAAGATCTCTGTGGTGGGTATCGAGCAGAAAGGCTCTACTGCAACCAACGGCTACCTCTATCTGGAAAGCATCGAACTGAGTGAAGGCAATCCAAGAGCAAGGCTTGGTTTTGACAAACAAGTGGGTAATGGTGTGAAGCAAGTCACGCAATGGGTGTCTGACCGATTTGATGTCTATCAGCATTCTGGTGAGTTGCAGGAGTATGAGGATAATTATCGCATCACAGAGATTGATGGTTACAATCGTTGTGTGCATTTCCAGAATGGCATTACGCTTTACGAAGGTGAGGTGATTGGTGCTGTGAATGAAAAGGTGATTCGTCGTGCTCAGATTCGTTCAACCATTCTGGCTCATATCGAAAAGGAGCGTAAGTTGTTCCACATGGGCATCAAGTGCCTGTCACTATTCTTCATCGACCATGTGGATAACTACCGCAAGTATGAGAATGGAAACACCTCGAATGGTGAGTATGCCAACATCTTTGAAGAGGAATATGAGCGCATTGTAGGTGAGTTGCAACTACGGTTCAGCGATGATCCTGAATATGTGAAGTACCTGAAGAGTTTCACGGCAGAACAAGTTCACAATGGCTATTTTTCCAGGGACAAGAAGACAGGGCACTATGTGCAACCCAAGGCTTCTGAACTGAAGAACGAAAGCAGTAGTGACGTGTCAGCTTATGACCTGATCATGAAGGATAAGGAGCGTCTGCTTTCCTTCAAAGAACCCACGCGCTTCATCTTCTCACACTCAGCCTTGAAGGAAGGTTGGGACAATCCAAACGTGTTCCAAATCTGCACCTTGAAGGATAGCGACAACCAGACGAAGAAACGTCAGGAGGTGGGACGAGGCATGCGTCTCTGTGTGAATCAGCAGGGTGAACGACAGGATGAAAATGTGCTGCATGGTGGTGTGTTTGAGGTGAATGAGTTGACCGTCATCGCCAGCGAGTCGTATAACTCATTTGCAGCTAAACTGCAGACAGAAATTGCTGATGCTGTGGGTGATCGTCCTGCAAAGGTGAACACACAGCTGTTCCTCAACTTGATGGTGACCAATGCCCAAGGCGAACAAAAGCAGTTGTCGGAAGACGATGCTCAGGAACTGACTTTCACACTTCGCATGAAGGGCTATATCACCAAGGATGGACAACTCACTCCAAAATTCCATGATGACAAGCAACAGGGTGTGTTGGACTTTGGCGAATATGATGACTACAAACATGATGTGGTCAGGAAACTTGACACCGTCTTCAATCCTGATGCTGTCAAACCAGAGAATGGCAGAAAGGTGCGTGAAGCTAAGTTTGACTCACGAAAGTTCGAACGTAAGGAGTTCCAAGAGTTGTGGCGCAAAATCAATCATCAGACATACTATACTGTTGACTTCAAAACTGATGAACTGATAGAGAAAGCTGTCATACAATTGGACAATCACTTGAAAGTGTCAGACATTCAACTGCGTGTGGTGAGTGGAACCTTGAACAGAATTGGTAGCAAACAGCAGTTGGAACAGGGTGCGGCCATGAATGTGACAGACTCGCAAACAATATCTGTCCATGAAGAGATTGGCAATGAGGTGCGTTATGACTTGATAGGCAAACTGGTGGAGAACACAGGTCTCACCCGTCTTGCTGTAGTGACCATCCTGAAAAAGGTCGCATGGAAGACCTTTGAGCAGTTCAAGCTGAATCCTGAAGAGTTCATCATCAAAGCCAGCAACATCATCAATGAGTGCAAGGCGGTCGCTGTGATTGAACATGTGAAGTACCACAAACTGAACAAGGAGTTCAAATCGGATATTTTCAGCAGCACAACGCTGAAGGGCAAGTTGGGCGAAAATGCCATAGAATCACAGAAGTCGCTCTACGACTTGGTAGTGGTGGATTCGAAAGGCATCGAAATGAATTTTGCAAAGGATTTGGAAGAGCGCAACGAGGTGGCTGTCTATACGAAGTTGCCTGGTGGCTTCTACATCAATACACCTGTGGGTCACTATAACCCTGACTGGGCGATTGTCTTCAAGGAAGGAACGGATATCAAGCATATCTATTTCGTGGCAGAGACCAAAGGCTCTCTCGAAGAATCGCAGTTACGAGAATCAGAACGTTCAAAGATTGAATGTGCACGTCGCCACTTCGCTACCATAGCCGACAGTTCTGTCACCTACGATGTGGTGCGCAACTATAATGACTTGAGAGATGTCATCACAAAATAGTGGAAGGCGCGTATTTTTATTAGGATTGATCAAGGGATTCTGGTCCACATTCACAACTATCACGATTTCAGCAATGGGGTCGTGATTTTTTTATGTAAAGGGGAAAGGGTGGGAAGAAGGAAGAGGTAAGAGGGAAGGTGGAAGAAGGCTGATGGAAGAAGGAAAATGTAAGAAGTCTAATTCACCCTCCCAATGAAGCTTTATCTACAGTAAAGGGTGAAATGGCCAAATGGTCATTTCATCTTTTTTTGAGGGGGAAGATGAAAAAACTACTTCCACAATGGTTCATCCTGCCATCCTTTGGGGAATCCCATGGCTGCAGGATCCACAACTGGGTATTTTGTCAAAAGATATTTGAAGTCCTGAACAAATGTGTTCTGGGGATTGATGCTATTGATCCAGTAGGTAATGCAGCAAAGACTTGGATAGAGCTTGTCTGAAGAAAAATGACGGTTTGCTATCCAGTTGCCTCTCATCCGCTCATTCGTCCTTGGAACCATCGAGAAATGAGCATTCCAAAGTCTTGCGTGATGGGCACAGGTATTGCGCACAATGGTCAAGGTGGCGAGCCAACTTTGAAGACATTTGTGCTGTGGAATATTGAAGCTACGCGCTACCTGCTTCTTCACAGCGTTGTCATTCATGTTCTTGTAGAGCTTTGACAATGTTCCGAACGAAGCCGCTTCAAGCGTCTTCCAAGCAGGAGGCATGTCTGGCTCATCATATTTCCTGAAATGTTCTGCTATGAATTCGTCGTGGGAACGGCTAAGTTCTGTACGCAGATAATTAAGATTTTCATTGAACAAATCTTCATCTTCTGCTAATGTGTCATCAAGGAACCAGAATGCTCCATGAGCCAAGGAGAAGAAATGAATGATCCTTGTTCTGACGGATATTTCTATTTGCTGAATGGCAGCAAAGATGAGCGTCTTTAGTTCTGAATCAAAATTGTAGCGAGCCACGACATCCTCAAAACGACTGCCGGGACGGAACAAGTTATAAAAACGCCCCGCCCTGGTTCGCTGGTCTTCGGGAAGCGTGGCGGGTTCTGTTGGGTGCAAAGGTAGAACATTTATTTGATACAACCAAAAGATTTTCTTATTTTTTTGTGTGACGACAAAAAAAGTGGGCGTTTTGCTGTTGTGATTTGACGGAAAAGATGTACCTTTGCAGTCTTTTACCAACAACTAAATCAAAGGAAGGAGGGCGCTATGTCACAGAATACAGACGAATTAAAATTGATTATTGATGTGGCCTCGGAAAGAGGCGTGATGCAGGAGCGTTGTGCGCAACTGGAAAAGGAGAATAAACAACTTGAGGAGAAGAATGCGGTGCTGAAAAAAGAATTGATGGAGAAGGAGGCAATGCTTCGTGAGAAGGAAGAACGAATCAAGGAACTGGAGGGGATGCTGACCTATAGAACTGAGAACAAACAGGGATGGACCGGACAACCGCTGGTGGTGGTGAACCAATACTACCTGCTTGACCGACCCAAGACCATCAGCTACGTGTGCAGCCTGGATGCTGACCACCGCATGTTTGCTGGTCACATGTTGATGCACACGATGCCTGACAGCACACCCAAGCAGGTGTACGACCAGGTGACGGAGATGACGCAATTGACAGCCAATCCGTCGGAGCGCATTGCAGATGCGATGGAGAAGGTGGCCGAGCAGCCGAAGCAGGAATATAATGTATATCCTCAGGCTGGCAGCACGGCGAATGTGGGGTGTGACCAGAAGTATTCGGAAATGAAGTCATACCTGCCTGAAACGAATGGTGACAGTGAGCCTAAATCCATAACGTCTAACCCATCATCCGGAACCTGACATGGAAGAGAAGAAGACAAACATGCAGCAGGCGATCTTCGTCTATGGCATGGCGAACATCGGCTGTGACCAGAGGAATGCCACGTTCCAGACGTTGGTGCAGGGGTGCGAGAGACAGGAGGTGAAGGAGGCAACTGAGGAGGCAAAGCCTTCACCCAAGGCTACTGGTGGTGGTCGTCCGAAGAAGAGTGGGACACGTATCAGACAAGCTTTCAGCTATGAGGGCGAACTGGTGCGTGTGGGGATGTTCTATCAGGGGTTGTGTGCCTTGGAATGGATTGACGCGAAGACGGATCAGCATGATTTCATCGAGCTGTTCTCTGGTGGCGAGGTGAGCCAGCGAATCATCTGGAAGGGTGGTGCCAACACGCTGGCCGAGCTGTTCAGGAGGCTCGTGAATGAGCGTCAGCTGGTGGGTCTGCCCGAGAAGCAGACGCTGTGGGTGATGGTGAGCAGCCACTTCTGGAATCATAAACGTGGGGAAGAGTTTGCGCCCGACCAGTTGAGGAAGTCGCATGCACCCAAGGAGAATGACCAGACACTGAGCTATCTGGTGAAGATTCTTGACCCGGAAGTATCCATGAAGGAGATACGCGAAATGATGCAGAGACGGCGTTAATTCATAGCAAAGACGGCGCCTCTTGAAAGGCTGAAATTTCAAGTGTAATTTTTATTAGTTCCGCAAATGGCTAAATATCAAGCTGTTTGCGGATTTTTTATGCCTTTATGAAAACATGAGACGGCGTTAATTGTAGTTTTCGCCGTTTCGGCCTGCAGTGTTATTATAGAAACCCTCGACACGGGAGGATGGGGGTGAAAGTAATAACAATTTAATCATTCGTTTTATGGAAACAAAAACATTTTTGGAAGGTTGCTTCAAGAAGAACGTGAAGACCACAGTGGAAAACTTGAGTGACGAACAACAGATGGACGAACGTGCTTTCCTCATCATGGAGTGCATCAAGAGGAAAGTGAGTCCAACACTCTTCAACATGCTGTGCGAAATGCTGTACGGGTTCCGCAAGGAAGTGCAGCAGAAAACGGCTACCAACCTGAGAAACTTCGTATGCAGCAAGGTGGCAACCACCACAGGCGTGTTGGCAGTGGACACAGCATTGGAAATCAGCTACGTGCTGATTGGCGCAGAAAGGAAACAGGTTCAGAGACCCATCACCAACTCGCTGTTGGCATCGAAGCTGATTGAATATCAGCAGAGGAAAACACAGAAGGAGGCACGTGAGCAAATCAAGTTGGAACTTCCTCGTGTGAAGAATCCATGCGGCATCGAGATCAGAAAGAGCTGCACCACGTGCATGCACAGATTCGAGGATGACGAAGAGTGTCAAATGTGCAAGCTGACGGGTGTGAGCGTGGACGGTATCGACTTGTGTTCAGGCTGGAAGATGGCAGAGGGCTATCAGCAAGCGGGCAGAAAGAGAGGCAAGATCAAGAAGAAGGAGTACCTGATGTTCGTGCAGATGCAGCGAGAGCAAGAGCACAAAGCCATCAAACAGGGCATCTTGAAGGAGGAAGAGTGCAAGACGAGCGAGGAACTGAGGGCGATGTATGAGGAAGAGTTTGGAAACATCTATGAAAATTGAAAGTTGAGAATTGAAAATTGAAAATTAATATGGCTAAAAAGAAAAAGCTGCCGAGGGGGTTACGAAATCGAAACCCCTTAAACATCAGGAAGAGCGACCAGCTTTGGCAGGGTCAGACAGGGAACGACGGCACGTTCTGCATCTTCCTGAACAATGCGTACGGGTATCGAGCTGCATTTCGCATCCTGAAGACCTACAACACCAAGTATCACATCTACAGCGTGCGAGAGATCATCAAGAGGTGGGCACCTGAAAGTGACGGGAACAACACCAGAGGGTATATCCAGCGTGTATGCGAGATCGCTTGCTTGCGAGAAACGGACATCATCGTGGCTGACACACAGGATGTGATACAACAGGAGAATGTGAAGTTCTTAGTACAGGCAATGGCTTGTGTAGAGAACGGATGCGGTGAAAGCCAAATCAGCATGAAGGAGATAGACGAAGGGTATAAGCTTGCTTTTGGGAAGTAAGAGGTAAGAAGTAAGAGGTAAGAGGAATGTTATGCTACGAGTCATCACAACAGACAAACAACGAGCAAGGTATTCTCTAACCTCTAACCACTAACCTCTAACCACTAAAAAAAATTTATCAACTTGAGTTGGAGCGATGAGGTCTCCACGTGATTAAAGATGGCCATCGGATTTCAGAAGCTTCACTCGCTTAAAACAACTCAAAACAATGAAGAAGTACATTTTTATCGTGAATGCCATCGAGCTGTTGAAGCAGCTGGTGATGGGCAAGAGAATTGAAGGTGTTCTGTATATGGACGGCAACACAGGTGGTATAACCTTCAAGGCGTACAATCGCATCAGGGACAAGCATCCAAAGGATGTGATGGTGCGCAAGACTCCATACGGGTGGGTGAAGCAGTCGATGCTACGAATCAAGCGATTCACCAGCGTGCCGATTGACATGTGCCCCTCGGAGAAAATGCAGGTGCTTGACCATGAGAACGCAGTGGCGAAGGAGGCCATGCTGGAGTGCGAACTCGCATCTGTCATCTCTCAACTCTAATCTAATAATTCTAAACCATAGAAAACATGTTGTGTTATCAAGAAAATTTTTTCAGTCCCACAAAGCCTGTTGACGAAGCGCAGTTCGCTGCGCTCGTCGGGGCAGGCAAGTGGAAGGACACCATTGACAAGTTCCGTGAGACGGGCGACCCGTCGCTGAAGAGGAAGCTGCCTGCCTTCATCTTCCAGGCGACATTTGACGAGACTACATCAAAGACTGGCAAGAAGGGACACTGGCGCAAGCAGACAGCCGCCCGACTGACCGGACTCGTGGTGATGGACATCGACCACGTGGAGCGTCCGCAGGATAAGTTTGAGGAGTGGAAGGCGCTGGACTTTGTCCAGTTGGGCATTCTGCTCGTGTACATCACGCCCAGCGGCAAGGGCTTGAAGGTGGTCTTCAAGGCCGACCCAGCCAAGGGCAATCTGATTGACAACCAGCACGCGATGGCGCAGGTCTTGGGCGTGGAGGTGGACGAGAGCTGTAAGGATGCCTCGCGCATGTCGTTCATCTGCAAGGAAGAGGATGTGCTGTATCTGGACAAGGAGCTGTTCACGTATGAGAACAAGGCGTTTGGCGAGAAGTACGATGCCCTTTATCGCGAGGGCGATTCACGGGGGCAAGTTAAAAGTGAAAAACTAAAAACTAAAAGTGAAAGTAACCCCTCGCCCCTGGAATTATCCTTCAAGGGCATCCCCTACGCCACCATCATCGAGAGGTGGTGGAAGATGCAGGGAGGTGTGCCGCAGGAGGGTGAGCGCAATGTGAAGCTCTATCAGCTGGCAGTCAATCTGCGTGCCATCTGCGACAACAGCAAGTCGCTGCTCATGCAGGTGATGCCCCGCTTGGGACTCGACGAGCAGGAGCTGCAGAGCATCGTGGAATCGGCCTGCAAGGAGACCCCCAAGGGCATCTCGAAGGCAATGAGGGAGATTGTCGGCTTGGCAGATGCCAACGCTCAACCCTCCAACCTCAACGCACAGCTAGAGGATTGGGGCAGGCAGATTGAGGCGCTGTTTCCGAAGTTCCCAGTGCTCAAGGACATCTGCAAGGGCTTGAAGAAGAATCAGTATCCAGCGGCTGTGTTCGTGGCTGGTGGGCTGATGATGACGTTGATGACGAGATGCACTTATCGCTTCTATCATCGTCCAGAAGAACTGAGGAGACTGAACAACTCGACCCTGATCATCGGCGACCCTGCATCGGGCAAGAGTTTCGCGACCAGGCTCTACAAGCTGCTGACTGCACCCATCGTGGCAGCCGACCAGGTGGGCAAGAATGCCATCAATGCCTACCGCGAGGAGATGCGCACGAAGGGGGCGAACAAGGACAAGCCCAAGAAGCCAAAGGTGGTGGTGAGGATTCACCCTGCCAGAACCTCCAACGCCCAGTTCATTCAGGACATGGTGAACGCTGTGGAGACGGTGGATGGGGAACCGATGCACCTGCACATGCTGACGTTCGACACGGAGCTGGACAACACGGTCTCTGTGCAGAAGGGCGGCTCATGGATTGACAAGCAGTCGTTGGAGCTGAAAGCCTTCCACAACGAGGAGGACGGTCAGGCGTACTCGAACAACGACAGCATCTTCCAAGACTTCAACGTGTTCTGGAACTACATCTACACGGGCACGCCCATCGCCCTGAAGAAGAAGGTGAACGAGGCGAACTTCGGCAACGGTCTTGCCACACGCCTGACCTGCATTCCCCTGCCATCTACGAACTTCAGGATGATGGAACGCGAGAGCAATGTGGACATCGAGAGCGACGAACGCCTCTCCGCATACGCTCTGAAGCTCGACAAGACGAAGGGTGAGCTGTCCGTGCAAAGGATTGTGGATGCCCTCTACGACTGGACGGCACGCCGCATGGAGGATGCAGAGGAGAACAACTCCAAGGCAGACGAGATGCTGCTGAAACGCTGCGCCTATCACGGACTGAATTTCTCAGCTCCCTTCATCGTACTGCGCCATTGGGAGAGCCTGCATGAG
>CADCIO010000050.1 GCA_902801475.1 uncultured Bacteroidales bacterium | reverse complement strand
AGGTAAGCATTTCAAAACCCGGACAGGGTATCGCTGGGCTAAAACGTTATGCATGAGAACTTTAATTCTGAATTTAAATAATTTTAAGAGACACTAGTGTTTCGTTCTGATTTCTGCTTTATTCTCTATTTTCGTTCACTCTTCCATATACGTCATGAAACACAAACAGAAACATCGAAACTACACAATTTTAACCTTATATTCCTATATGTTTATCTTTACACAAACATACAAGAACTTTCCTAAATAGAAAAGTAAAAATAGAAAAATAATGGTATTCCCTTGGAAGTGTCAAAAAAAGGATATATCTTTGCAAACGGAAACAAACAACCATATTGTTGAACATTAACCCCTCATGCCTATGGGGTATGTAATGGGACATAAATTGTCCACGCAACGAAAGTGTTGTGTGGGCTATTTGTTGATGAAGAAAAAACGAATGCAATGCAACATAGCAATGAGGAAGGTTTTATTCTATTCGTCCCTATATAATTCATCTAACGATTGTCCTGCATCCTTTATCTGATGCATCCACCCATTGCAACTGCAACCAGAACAATAGCTGGTAGCGATGCTAGGATTTGCCAACACATAATTAATCGTACGGATTCTTTCGATTCGTGTTCGTTTTATTCATGAAAAATTCGTAACTTTGCAGCCGATTTCTAAGGTAACATTTATGCAAGACAATAGGACAAAGGAATTGGGAACGAGGCCGATCGGGCAGCTGTTGGTGAAGTATGCCGTGCCGGCGGTGGTGGCGATGACGGCTTCGTCGCTCTACAATATGGTGGACCGCATCTTCATCGGACACATCCCCGAGGTGGGTACGCTCTCGCTGGGCGGTCTGGCGGTGACGTTCCCGATCATGAACCTGAGTGCGGCGTTCGGCGCCATGGTGGGCGTGGGCAGTTCGACGATGATCTCGATCAAGCTGGGACAGAAGGACTACGGGACGGCGGAGCGGGTGCTGGGCAATCTGGTGTCGCTCAACGTCATCATCGGCATCCTCGTGGGTGTGCTGGGACTCGTCTTCATCGACCCTCTGCTGCTCTTCTTCGGCGCATCGGAGAACACGCTGCAGTATGCCCACGACTACATGTTCATCATCCTGCTGGGCAATGTGGTGACGCATCTCTATCTGGGTCTGAACTCGGCGCTGCGCAGTACGGGACATCCGCATGTGGCGATGTCGGCGACGATCGCGACGGTGGTGATCAACGCCATCCTCGATCCGCTCTTCATCTTCAGCTTCGGCATGGGCATCAAGGGTGCGGCCATCGCCACGGTGCTGGCGCAGATTGTGGCGCTCATCTATGTGGCCTCTGTCCTGTCGAACAAGCGTGACGTGATTCATCTGCATTCGGGCATCTACGGACTGAGGAAGCGCATCGTGAAGAGCATCCTCGGCATCGGCATGTCGCCTTTCGCCATGCAGCTCTGCGCCTGTCTCGTGGTCATCCTCATCAACAAGGGACTGACGAAGCACGGCGGCGACGTGGCAATTGCGGCCTACGGCATCATCAACAGCGTCACGTTCCTCTTCATCATGGTGGTGCTGGGCATCTGCCAGGGCATGCAGCCCATCGCCGGTTTCAACTTCGGTGCCCAACTGCCCGACCGCGTGAACGAGGTGCTGAAGAAGGCCATCATCCTGGCCACCATCATCATGTGCATCGACTTCGTCATCTTCGTGTTCTTCCCCGAATACCCTGTCATGCTCTTCACCACCGACCCTGAACTTGCCCAACTGTCTGAAAGGGGCATGCGCATCGTCTGCCTGCTCTCCCCCATCGTGGGCTTCCAGATTGTGACGGGCAACTTCTTCCAGAGCATCGGTATGGCGAAGCGGAGCATCTTCATGTCGGTGAGCCGCCAGCTCGTTTTCCTCGTGCCCTTCCTACTCATCTTCCCTGAGATCTGGGGTACCGACGGCGTGTGGATGAGCATCACCGCTGCCGATGGCGTGGCATCCCTCACCGCAGGTTTCCTCCTCTGGCAATTCTACCGCAACAAGTCGATGACACATGCCCCTCGCACCCGCATGGGCAGCACATTGAAACGCGTGTTCTTCCATAATCGTGTGACGCCATAAAGGGTGAGAGGTTATGGGTTATAGATTAGGGTTATGAGATATTTCATTTATTTATCCTACGACGGCGCGCGGTATCATGGTTGGCAGATTCAGCCCAACGGCATCAGCGTGCAGGAGGTGCTCAGCAAGGCACTCTCCACCCTGCTCCGTGAACCTATCGAGGTGACTGGGGCGGGACGAACCGATGCCGGCGTGAATGCCTCACTCATGGTGGCGCACTTCGACACGACGCACGAGGCTGACGAGCAATTGGTGTATCGGCTGAACAAACTCCTGCCGCACGACATCGCCATCAGCCGCATCCGCAAAGTGACGCCCGATGCCCACGCCCGATTCTCCGCCACCTCACGCACATACATATATAATATTGTGACGGCGAAGACTCCCTTCGAGCCCTACGCCTACCGATTCCCCCAACCGCTCGACTTCGACAAGATGAACGAGGCCGCCCAGACCCTCTTCGACTACACCGACTTCACTTCCTTCTCGAAGCTCCACACCGACGTGAAGACCAACAACTGCCGCATCATGAAGGCCGAATGGACACCTGTCAACCCCCAACTCTCAACTATCAGCCCTCAGCCCTCAGCCCTTAGCCCTCAGCCCTTAGCCCTCAAATGGCAGTTCACCATCACCGCTGACCGCTTCCTTCGCAACATGGTGCGAGCCATCGTCGGCACCCTCCTCGACGTGGGACGTGGCGTGCTGACCATCGAACAATTCCGTGAAATCATCGAGAAGAAAGACCGCTGCTCCGCCGGCACATCCGTCCCCGGCAATGCCCTCTTCCTCGCCGACATCACCTACCCCGAAGAACTCTTCCAATCCTAAACTGTCAACTCTCAACTGTCAACTCTCAACTGTCAACTCTCAACTGTCAACTCTCAACTGTCAACTCTCAACTAACATATGTGGCTCATCCTTGCCTTCCTCTCCGCCTTCCTCCTCGGCTTCTACGACGTTTTCAAGAAGAAATCGCTCAAGGCGAACGCGGTCATCCCCGTGCTGCTGCTCAATACGCTCTTCTCATCGCTCATCTTCCTGCCCTTCATCATCCTGTCGAGAGAGGGACTCATCAGCGAAGACAGCCTCTTCTACACCCATCAGTACGGCTGGGCGGAACATAAGTACATCCTGCTGAAGTCCTGCATCGTGCTCGCCTCGTGGCTCTTCGCCTACTTCGGTCTGAAGCACCTGCCCATCACCATCGTCGGTCCCATCAACGCCACCCGTCCCGTGATGGTGCTCATCGGCGCCCTCACCTTCTTCTCCGAACGGCTCAACCTCTGGCAATGGATCGGTGTCATCATCGCCATGATCGGACTCTACATGCTCTCGCGCTCCAGCAAGAAAGAGGGCATCGACTTCAAGCACAACAAGTGGATCATCTTCGTCGTACTCGCCAACGTGCTCGGCGCCATCTCTGGTCTCTACGACAAGTTCCTCATGGCATCGCCCCAGAACGGCGGCGTGGGACTCGACAAGCTCGCCGTGCAGTCATGGTACAACATCTACCAGTTCTTCATGATGCTCACCATGCTCTTCCTCCTCTGGTGGCCTACTCACAAGAAGACCACCCCATTCCGTTGGGACTGGTGCATCATCCTCATCTCCGTCTTCCTCTCCGCCGCCGACTTCGCCTACTTCTATGCTCTCGGCCTCGATGGCGCCATGATTTCCATCGTTTCCATGATTCGCCGCGGCTCTGTCATCGTCAGCTTCCTCTTCGGCGCGATGGTGTTCCGTGAGAAGAACCTCAAAGCAAAACTCATCGACCTCCTCCTTGTCCTGCTCTCGATGCTCTTCCTGTTCCTCGGAAGCCATTGATGCACCCAACATAGAAAATACAAATACAGAGGGAGAAGGTATGAATACAAACAACAGGGGAGAAGGTTTTGCACCTTCTCCCCTGTCTTCATTTTAGAGCCTCTTGTCGGATTCGAACCAACGACCCCGAGATTACAAATCACGTGCTCTGGCCAACTGAGCTAAAGAGGCGGGTGGGTAAGCTTGCTACATCGCGCCGCTACAACCGAGTACCCTTGCTGCGGTCAAGCCCTGGGGGAATTCCAAGGGAGCTGGCCGTATAGGACTTACCCATTTTCGTTTGCGGGTGCAAAGGTAGGGCTTTTTAGTGAACTGACAAAACTTTTTCAGTAAAAAATCACGCCAAAAGGTAAAAAACTGCTATCTCCTATCTCCTAACTCCTAACTTTTTCGTACCTTTGCACTCATTATGGAAGAAATCATCCTCAATTTGACAAACGGAGCGCTTGATAATCTGAACTACGGATGGGTCATTCTGTTCATGGCTATCGAGAGTTCGTTCATTCCCTTCCCCTCGGAGGTAGTTATGATTCCTGCGGCATACATGGCTGCAGAGACGGGCGAAATGACGTATCCGATGATAATCTTGTGTGGCACATTGGGTGCGCTGATTGGTGCGCTGATCAACTACGGGCTTGCTTATTCGTTGGGACGTCCCATTGTGTATGCATTTGCCAACAGCCGTTTCGGTCACATGTGCCTGATTGATGCGGAGAAGGTGGAAAAGGCTGAGGCGTATTTCGACAAGCGCGGTGCTGTGTCCACGCTGATTGGCCGCATGATTCCAGCCATCCGTCAGCTCATCAGCATTCCTGCCGGATTGGCAAAGATGAATCTGCTGTCGTTCTGTCTCTACACGGCGCTGGGTGCAGGACTTTGGAACAGCATCTTGGTGGCCATCGGAGCGGCTTTCCATTCGACGATGCCCAAACAGGAGCTCATAGACATCATCGCACACTATTCGCACATCATCGGCGTGGCAGCCATCATCATTGTGATAGCTATTGTCGCGTATCTTATATATAAAGGTGTGAAGAAGTAAAGGTTAAAGGTTATAGGTTATAGAATAAAGGTTATAGAATAAAGGTTATAGATTAATATATGTTTGAAAATTTAAGCGAGAGACTGGAACGGTCTTTCAAAATACTGAAGGGTGAAGGTAAAATCACCGAAATCAATGTAGCGGAAACGCTGAAGGACGTGCGCAAGGCACTTCTGGAGGCCGATGTGAACTATAAGGTTGCTAAGACTTTCACAGACACGGTAAAGCAGAAGGCGCTGGGTCAGAACGTGCTCACAGCCGTGAAGCCTGGTCAGATGATGGTCAAGATCGTACACGACGAACTGGCAGAACTGATGGGCGGTCAAGCCACAGAACTGAACTTGACGGGTCGTCCAACGGTCATCCTGATGGCGGGTTTGAACGGTGCCGGTAAGACAACAATGGCGGGTAAGTTGGCGTTGCGTTTGAAGACTCAGAACCACAAGAAGCCCCTGCTGGCAGCCTGCGACACTTTCCGTCCTGCAGCTATGGAGCAGTTGCGCGTATTGGCCGATCAGGTGGACGTGCCTTGCTACTTAGAGGAAGGTGCCACCGACCCCATCGCTGTGGCTCAGCATGCCATTCAGGAAGCCAAGTCGAAGAGCTACGACGTGGTGATTGTCGATACCGCTGGTCGCCAATCGATTGACGAAGAACTGATGCAGCAGATTGAGCAGATCAAGGCTGCTGTCAATCCGAACGAGACTCTGCTCGTGGTGGATGCCATGACCGGTCAGGACGCTGTCAACACAGCCAAGACCTTCAACGAGCGTCTGGAGATTGACGGTGTGATTCTGACCAAGCTCGATGGCGACACACGTGGTGGTGCAGCCCTGTCCATCCGCACCGTCGTGACCAAGCCCATTAAGTTTGTGGGTACGGGCGAGAAGATGGAGGCGCTCGATGTTTTCCATCCCGACCGCATGGCCGACCGCATCCTTGGCATGGGCGACATCGTCTCGTTCGTGGAGCGCGCTCAGCAGCAGTTCGATGAAGAGGAAGCAAAGCGTTTGGAGAAGAAGATTGCCAAGAACAAGTTCGACTACAACGACTTCCTCGGACAAATCGGGCAGATCAAGAAGATGGGTAACATCAAAGACCTTGCCTCGATGATTCCAGGCGTGGGCAAGGCGCTGAAGGATGTTGACATCGACGACAACGCCTTCAAGTCTGTCGAAGCCATGATTGGTTCGATGACCCCCTACGAACGCGAACACCCCGAGTGCATCAACATGTCGCGCAAACAGCGTATCGCCAAAGGCTCAGGCGTATCTCTCGATGAGATCAACCGCATCACCAAGCAGTTCGAGCAGATGCGCAAGATGATGCGTCAGATGACCAGTCCCAAGATGGCACAGGCCATGGCACAGATGCAACGGATGAAAGGTGGAAAGCCCCGATTCTAAACACGAAACACGAAACATTTACAACATTTTACAACATGCAACTGATAGACGGAAAAGCAACAGCAGCAGCCATCAAGGCTGAGATTGCAGAAGAAGTGAAAAAGATTGTGGATGCAGGAGGCAAGCGTCCACACCTCGCAGCCATCCTCGTGGGTCACGACGGCGGCAGCGAAACCTACGTCAAGAACAAGGTGCTGGCATGTGAGGCATGCGGATTCACCTCCACCCTCCTCCGATTCGAGGACGACATCACCGAAGACTTCCTCCTCAAGCAGGTCGAGAAGCTCAACAACGATGCCGACGTGGATGGATTCATCGTGCAGCTTCCTCTACCCAAGCACATCTCTGAGCAGAAAATCATCGAAGCCATCGACTATCGCAAGGACGTGGACGGATTCCACCCCATCAACGTAGGTCGCATGGCCATCGGACTTCCCTGCTACATCTCAGCCACACCTCTTGGCATCATCACCCTGCTGAAGCGCTATAACATCGAGACCAGCGGCAAGAAGTGCGTTATCCTCGGACGTTCCAACATCGTCGGCAAGCCCATGGCACAGCTCATGATGCAGAAGCAGTATGGCGATGCCACCGTGACTGTCTGCCACAGCCGTTCAAAGACCTTGAAGGAGGAATGTCAGCAAGCAGACATCATCATCGCAGCCATCGGCAAACCCAACTTCGTGACTGCCGACATGGTGAAGGAAGGTGCTGTCATTGTCGATGTAGGTACCACTCGCGTACCCGATGCCACCCGCAAGTCAGGTTTCCGTCTCAATGGCGACGTGGATTTCGAGAACGTGGCACCCAAGTGCTCCTTCATCACTCCTGTACCTGGTGGCGTAGGTCCCATGACCATCTGCTCCCTGATGAAGAACACCCTCAGCGCCGGTCGCAAAGAATTTTACAAATAAATTGCAAATTCTTCGGTAATTGTTTGGTCAATCCACAAATTTGCCGTACCTTTGCACTCGCAAAAGGGAAACAACCCTACATGGTGGATGTAGTTCAGTTGGTTAGAGCGTCAGATTGTGGTTCTGAATGTCGTGGGTTCGAGTCCCACCCTCCACCCTCCAACAAAGAGAAATGCTCAGCAATCGCTGAGCATTTCTTGTTTTCTTTTCTATGAGAATCTATGAACGTAGACCCTCTTATCTACATATTATGCCGTAGCCGTAAGGAACGTCAACACTTGATGTTGAGTTCCTTAACGATGGCAGATATCTTCTCCATGGTGGAGATGCGTGATGGAACGAGAGGGAGACGGAGTTCGTTCTCGATGAGTCCCATGGAATTGAGCATGGCTTTGACACCTGCGGGGTTACCATCAACGAAGAGGAGCTTGAAGAGTTCCGTGAACTTGTGATGGATGGTGAGCGCGTTCTGGTAGTCGCCATTGAGAGCGAGGCGTACCATGCGGCTGAACTCTTTTGGCAGCGCGTTTCCGATGACTGAGATGACACCTACAGCACCTAATGTGATCAGTGGGAAGGTGATGCCGTCATCGCCTGAGATCACGTCGAAGTTAGCAGGTTTGTTCTTGATGATGTCATCAATCTGCGTGAAGTTGCCGGATGCCTCCTTGATGGCTACGATGTTCTCGCATTCATTGGCCAGACGGAGGGTGGTTTCTGCAGTCATATTGACACCTACACGTCCTGGCACATTGTAGAGCACAACAGAGAGGTTACGTGTAGCGGCAGCGGCTGAGATAGCCTTGAAGTGCTGATAGAGACCTTCCTGAGAGGGTTTGTTGTAGTAGGGACAAACGCTGAGGATGCCCTCAATTCCCTTGAAGTCGCCTGTCTGGATTTGTTCCACAATGGCAGCCGTGTTGTTACCACCGCATCCCATCAGGATAGGCACTTGTCCGTTCACCTTTTCGACCACAAGGTCTTTCACCTGCTGACGTTCTTCGGCAGAGAGCGTCGGGGTTTCAGCAGTAGTACCCAACAGGCAGATGAAGTCGATGCCGTTGGAGAGTTGATAATCGAGCAAACGGCGGAGAGCGGTGAAGTCCACCTTGCCTTCTTTTGTGAAAGGAGTGACGAGCGCAATGCCCAACCCCTTGAATCTGTTACGTATCATATATAATAATGTGTTTATTGTCGTTATGTAAAGTCTTGGAAATGGAAGTTCTCTCCCTGAAATCTCCTGATTAACTTGTCGATGTTCTTCGATGCATAATCGCTCCATTGACTCACAGGGGTGCTCTCAGGGAAATAGCCATCATACACCTTCTTGACCAACTCGGGCGTATCCATACAAGCCTGCTTGAAATATCTGAGGAACTGGTCTTTATGACCCAGTTTCAGATAGGTGAGCGACTTGGCCGCAGGGATGTTCTTGACAAAGGGGCTTTTGCTGTTGGCTGCAATCTGACTGACTGCATTCAGCACCTCAAGGGCAAATTTGTCGAAGTTGTTCAGAACAAAGGTGAGAGCGATGTCAACTCCCATCATCACTTGGTCTTCAGCCCATTGCAAAGCTAAGGCGAAATTACGTGAAGCATCCTCGTAACGCTCCAAAGCCAAGTTGTTAACGCCCATCATGAAGTAAGCCTCTGAGTCTCGTTCATCCACTTCCGTCAACATGCGGTTGACAGCATTGCTCTCCTTATAACGCTCATTTTGATGATAGAGGTCACCGATGTCGGTCATGATGCGCTTGTAGAGGTCGAGCGCCTCATCATACAACTTTTTCTCCTCCTTCATCTTCTTCCCATTCGGTGACAACGTAGCCTTCGCCTTCTTATATCTCATAAACGCCTCCATGCGCTTATTTTCGAAGTAAGTGCACGCCCACTCCAGTTCTGAAATGGCTGCGTCCTGTTCTCCTGACGCAAACAGAGCATCTGCGTAGGGAATGATCTGCACAGCATCCCCACCCTTCTCCAGATATTCCTTGAACACGGGTATGGAAAGCTTCTTCTCACCTATCGCGTGATAAGTGTGCGCCTTGGTCAATAGAGATTCGAGGTCATTGGGGTCAATGGCTAAAGCGAAATCACAGGACTCAAAAGCTTGTTCATACTGGTGCATGATATACTGCGCCAAAGCAAGGTTTTGCCATCCCTTAGGCAGATATGGCTGTTCCTCCAGAATCTGAGAGAGCGCCTCGTTCATCAAGTCCGCCAAATCATTATCACGGCAGATGTCAGCGATCTGTACATCCTCATCGTATTTACCCAACGGAGCGAAGGTGTCGAGGTATTCACGTATCCATCGGCGCACAACCTCTACATCGTATGCCTTGTCAGCCCGACTGTTTCCAGGCAACTCAACCAAGGAAGAGACGATGTGCAGGTAGCTCTCACGTCGATGCTGTTCTGTTGGGTCCTGACCATTTTCCAGTTTCATCCATTCACGCCAGATCTTCTCCGCCTTCTTCACACGACCATACTTGGCATATTCCAATTGCGCCAGCTGATACATCACATCCGAATTGCTTGCATCCAACTTCTTCAGCACCTCCTCAGATTGGTCGAATTTGCGCTGATAGACGTAGGAGGCACTCAGCACAATGAGCAGCACCTCATCATCAGGATGAAGCGCAAGCCCCAGGTGCAACGTATCCATCGCCATTTTCGGCTGGTCAATGCTGAGGTAGTAATCAGCCAGGTCGGCAAAGTCATCAGCATCCAGATAGATGCTTTCGCCCTTGTCGCGCTGCTCCTCGTATGACTTCAGCAGATCCTTGAACTCCTTGGATTGAAAATAGTCTTTTGCCATTCAGTTCACTTGTTGATTTTCTTCCAGGCATCCGTCAAGCCGACCGTACGATTGAACACCAGATGTTCTGGTGTAGAGTCAGGATCGACGTTGTAGTAGCCAATGCGCTGGAACTGCAAGTAATCCATCGGTTTGCGTGTGGCAAGCCATTTCTCCACGTAAGCCTTCTTGATGTCGAGGCTATTAGGGTTGAGGAATGGACGCATAGCTTCAATGCCACGCACGTCGCCATGTTCCTTCGAGTAGGCAGCCACTTCATCACGTGGATTCTCCACCATCCACAAACGGTCGTAGTTGCGCACCTCAGCCTCAAGGCAGTGGTTGCAGCTCACCCAATGGATGGTCTTACCCTTAATCTTCATATCGCTATGAGCTTGACCTGTCTTGGTCTCAGGAATCAGCTCGGCATGAATCTCAATGATGTTGCCCTCAGCATCCTTCACCACACAATCCTCAATGTTCTCAGGACACTGGATAATATAAGAGTTCTTCAAGCGCACCTGCTTGCCAGGTCCCAGTCGGAAGAACTTCTTGGGAGCGTCCTCCATGAAGTCGTCACGTTCAATCCACAGCTCACGGCTGAATTCGATCTCATGTGTACCATCAGCTTCATTCTCAGGGTTGTTGACAGCGTTATACACCTCAGTCTCTCCTTCTGGGAAGTTGGTGATGACAAGTTTCACAGGATTGATGACAGCACTTACACGCTGAGCTCGCTTGTTGAGGTCATCACGTACAGCCGACTCAAAGAGCGACATCTGATTGAGGGCGTCAAACTTCGTATAACCAATCTTGTCGATGAAAGCCAAGATGCCTTCAGGACTGTAACCACGACGACGGAAACCACAAATGGTCGGCATACGTGGGTCATCCCAGCCATTCACAATGCCCTCCTTCACAAGGATGAGCAGGTTGCGCTTGGACAGCAGGATATGGGTGAGGTTCAGTTTGTTGAACTCGGTCTGACGGGGACGGTTATCATCTATCGGATTGTCTGTACCGTCCGTTTCCTTTGCCCAATCCACGAAAAGGTCATAGAGCGGACGGTGGCTGACAAACTCCAGCGTACACCATGAGTGGGTCACACCCTCCCAATAGTCACATTGTCCATGTGTGAAGTCATACATTGGGTAAGCGTTCCATTGGTTGCCTGTACGCCAATGCGGCATGTTCAGCACACGATAGAGGATAGGGTCACGGAAGTGCATATTGGGGCTTGCCATATCAATCTTGGCACGCAACACCATCTTACCTGGTTCCATGTTGCCCGAGTTCATCTCCTCGAACAGACGCAGACTCTCCTCCACAGAACGGTCACGATAAGGTGAGTTCGTACCTGCCTGAGTGGGTGTACCCTTCTGCTCAGCAATCTGTTCGGCGGTCTGTTCGTCGATATAGGCTCTGCCTTGCTTGATCAGCGCAACGGCCAAGTCCCAAAGCTTCTGAAAATAATCGCTGGCATAATAGATATTGCCCCACTTGAAGCCCAGCCACTCAATGTCGCGCTTGATGGCTTCCACATATTCTGTGTCCTCCTTCTGAGGGTTCGTGTCGTCCATACGAAGATTACAAACACCACCATACTTCTGCGCCAAACCAAAGTCAAGCGCGATGGCCTTGGCGTGTCCTATATGCAGATAGCCGTTAGGTTCAGGGGGAAAGCGCGTCTGCATCCTTCCACCGTTCTTACCTTCAGCCAAATCCTTCACCAGCTGCTCTTCAATAAAGTTGAGAGATTCCTTTCTGCCCTCTTCCGTCTTGAGTTCTTCTGCGTTTTCTACACTCATGTCAACTATTTCTTATATTCGTGTTCTAATATAAATTCTGTTCTTTTTAATATAAAAGATGTGTCATCCACATCAATATTGGGTGCAAAATTACAAAAGATTTTCCTTGTTTCAAGCATGTTCACCCATAAAAATGCCGAAAAAAGACGATTTATGTTGAAAAACACATTTCCCATCACTCGTTTATTCAAAAATAAGCCCTAACTTTGCCACCGTTATCCTGAAAACAATCTTTTTACCTTAGAAACTAGTACCTAAAAAAGGGAAATAGGAGACGTCTCATTGTGAAGTGAGATGTCTTCCGCTTTTTAAAGGGTTTGTGAATAAAAAGTAAAAAAAACACCCCGAATGACTAATTATCAATGGTCAATTGTCAATTATCAATGAAAAAGTACTACCTTTGTCCCCACAAATCATTTAACCAAACTTTTATAGCACATGAAACCATTTATGGACGAAAACTTCCTGTTGCAGAGCGACATCGCACAGAAGTTGTATCACGAGCACGCATCTAAGATGCCAATTATTGACTACCATTGTCATCTTGTTCCTCAGCAAGTGGCTGAAAACAAGCGTTTTGAATCCATCACACAGATTTGGTTGGGAGGCGACCACTACAAGTGGAGAGCGATGCGCAGCAATGGTGTTGCCGAACGTTTCTGCACCGGTAAGGACACTTCCGACTGGGAGAAGTTCGAGAAATGGGCAGAGACACTCCCCTACTGCTTCCGTAACCCCCTCTACCACTGGACACATCTGGAACTGAAGACGGCATTTGGCATCAACAAGACATTGAATCCTGAAAATGCCCGTGAGATTTTTGATGAGTGCAACGAGCAAATAAAGAACGACCCCAAGTTCACGCCACGCGGTTTGATGAAGCACTACAACGTGAAGGTGGTCTGCACAACCGACGATCCCGTTGATTCCCTCGAATACCACAAGCAAGTGGCTGCTGATCCTACGATGGAGACCAAAATGCTGCCCACATGGCGTCCTGATAAGGCAATGGCTGTCGAGGTACCAGCCAACTTCAAGGCTTATGTGGACAAGCTTTCTGAGGTGAGCGGCAAGACCATCAACAACTTCAACGAATACATCGATGCCATCCAAGCACGTCACGACTTCTTTGCTTCGATGGGCTGTAAACTCTCCGACCACGGTATCGAGGAGTTCTACGCCGAAGACTATACTGACGCTGAAATCAAGGCCATCTTCGACAAGGTCTATAGCGGCAAGGAACTCGCTCAGGAAGAAATCCTGAAGTTCAAGTCAGCCATGATGCACATCTTTGGTGTGCAGGACGCAGAGGCTGGTTGGGCACAGCAATTCCACTATGGAGCCATCCGTGACAACAACTCCAAGATGTTCAAGCTCATTGGTCCTGACACAGGTTTCGACTCCATCGGCGAGTTTAACACAGCCAAGAAGTGCTCGAAGTTCCTTGACAAACTCAATTCAGAGGGCAAGCTGGCAAAGACCATCCTCTACAACCTCAACCCATGTGCCAACGAGGTGCTCGCCACCATGCTGGGCAACTTCCAGGACGGTTCCATCCCTGGGAAGATCCAGTGGGGTTCAGGCTGGTGGTTCCTCGACCAGAAGGACGGCATGACCAAGCAGATGAACGCACTTTCCCTGCTCGGACTTCTGAGCCGATTCGTAGGTATGCTGACCGACTCACGTTCCTTCCTCTCCTACCCTCGTCACGAGTACTTCCGTCGCATTCTCTGCAACCTCGTTGCCACCGACATCGAGAACGGCGAAGTGCCCTACACTGGTTATGAGGCTGAGCGTGTGAACCAGATGATTGAGGACATCTCCTATAACAACGCGAAGAACTACTTCAACTTTTAAAGTATAGAGCCTGTTGGGAACACCAGATTTTCGTTTCAAACAATTCACCATCCGTCACGACCGTTCCGCCATGAAGGTCGGCACGGATGGTGTGTTGCTTGGAGCGTGGTGCGACAGCCCAACTGTCAACTCTCAACCCTCAACTGTCAACTGTTTAGACATTGGTACAGGCACAGGGCTCATTGCCCTCATGCTGGCACAGCGATTTCCCCATGCAAAGATCATCGGGATTGACATCGATGATGCTTCCATCGAGCAAGCAAGAGAGAACGTTGAAAGCAGTCCTTTCAAGACTCAAATCTCGATTCTCAAGCAGGACTTCAAAAACATCGACTCCTTCTCTAATCAATACGATGTAATCGTTTCAAATCCACCATTTTATACCGAAGATACTTTAAGTGGCAATACAGCCAGAGATACAGCTCGACACACCACCTCGCTGCCCTTCGAAACATTGGTGGAGAATGCTGCAAAATTATTGACTAAGGAAGGCCTCTTCAGCGTCATCATCCCCTACCAAAGCGCAGCCGATTTCATCAGCATCTGTGTGGCAAATCGTCTCTATCTCACCCGTCGTGTGAACATCCGTTCAAAAGAAAGCAAACCCTTCAATCGAGTCATGCTGGAGTTCTGCCCCATCATCCGACCAGCCGAGACCAGCACCCTCACCCTCTACGACAATAACGGACAACGAACCACCGACTACACCCAACTCACCCAAGCATTTTACATCTAACATCATCCATTTCACATCTTCCATGAACTACCAAGCCATCATCGACAAATACTACCCAGAGGACAACGAACTGCGCCACATCCTGATGGTGCATAGCCGTCTGGTGACCAATAAAGCCCTATCCATCGTTGACCACCATCCCGAACTGAACGCCGACCGCCAGTTTGTGGAAGAAGCCTCCATGCTTCACGACATCGGCATTTTCCGTTGCGATGCCCCCAGCATCCATTGCATCGGCACAGAACCCTACCTCCGTCACGGCATCATCGGAGCCGACCTGATGCGTGCAGAAGGATTTCCTCGCCACGCCCGCGTGTGTGAACGACACACTGGAGCAGGACTCTCCCTTCAGGACATCATCGCGCAGAACCTGCCCATTCCCCCACAAGACCTCCTGCCCGAAACCATCGAGGAACAAATAGTCTGCTACGCCGACAAATTCTTCTCCAAGACCAAACTCACCACCGAGAAGACCCTCGAGCAAGCCATCCGTTCCCTCTCCCGATTCGGAGAAGAAGGCGTGAAACGATTCACCTCCTGGGCAGAAAAGTTCGAATAATCATCCCCATAGGATTGGGACACCACGGCTGAAAATGATTGATAATCTTTTTCAGACTGGTGGGGGACAGAAGTAGCTTTCTGCGAGGCAAGGACACGAAGCTGAAGCGGAAGGCGAACGGATGTCGGGGGATGGAAAGAAAAAAGGGCTGACCTTTCGGTCAAGCCCTAGGTTATAGAGGAGAGCCTATTTTTTAGATGTACCCCTTTCGGGGCGTCACGCATTTGTCTCCAGCCTTACGGTTATGGAGCATCCTCTATAGTTTCTGCTGCAAAAGTACAACCTTCTACCGAAATCACCAAACTTTTCGCCAATTATTTCTTTGTTCCCTTCTTACATCTTATATCATTCACCTGTCCCCGTGACATCCATTATTAAGTTGTATATGTGCCGCCGATATCAATAATCTACGAGATGGACTACAAAACTTTGAGCATTGTTTGAGCAATGAATATTTGGCTGACGAATTGGTGATGGAAAGAGATAAACAGTAATTATTTATCTTTTTTCTTTTTCTCCATCTTCCATTCAGACATCTTAATGAGAAGTCAAACATAGGGTATTCTTTAGTTCATGTTTCCTTTTTCTCTTTCCTCGATAAAAGTAGATATTGATCCAATGCTGCTGACATATTTCTATGTTTTTGGACATTATCGTTGAGAAATTCAGGTAATGATTTAAGCATATCGATGCAGAGGCGCACATCCTCAGAGCTAGTGTAACTGAAGATGGAATCAGCTGTACTATCCACTTCCTTTTTGATCCACTCTCGGACAGCATGATCCAAAGCTTCTGTATAGCGATTAGCAGTACTCATAGGCTTCCTCCATGAGAGGAATGAACGAAACTGCTCTTTGATGATATTCCCACGAGTCGATTCATTTTCCTTAAATATTCCTACGTATTGTCTATTAGTCTCATTTTCTGTCTCACCAATCCTTTTTCTCCTTTTCTTTACAATCTTATACAAATATGGGTGATCCTGGGCAGTCATCCGAGATCCATCATCTTTTTCTACCACAATTTTTCTCTCTCCTGATTTGGAAATCAATTGATCCACGACAACGCCTTCAACTTGTGACGGGAAGAGCCTTACTCTTGTTCCTATTTTGACAGAGGACCCAAAATCGGACTCAGCCACCTCTTCAATTGTTTCTTCAGCATCTTTGTATTCTGTTTCTGGGCTCTTCACCTTTTGTCTTTCAATTTCAGTTCTTATGGTATTGCCCTTATTATCCAAATAGACATGCTCAACTTCAAGTTCGCTACTGGACTCATCTTCACCGTATGTATATTTAATCAAACCGAGTTTTGCCAAGCGACTCTTTATTGCCAGTTCAGTTCGTCCTACAAGTTCTGCAATTGTAGCGCAATCTTTCCCCTCTTGGAAATAATTCGTTATAAGTTCCTCTTCGTCTTCTGTCCATGTTTTCCCGCTTCTACTATCCGAAACAAGGTCACTCTCAGATATAATATCAGTAACTTTTGTTTCTGTCGTAGGTTCCGTTTCTATCGTTTTCTCCACAAATACTTCATCATCCTTCTCACCAATCTCATCCGTCTTTGTTTCACGTTGTATAATTTCATACAGAAATGGTAAATCATTGATTTCAATCACATTTCCGCTTAGTGTAGTTTTAATTACTAGTTTTTTAGTTCCCTTTTTATCAACTTTGGTTCGAACTATTTCTCCCTCAAGTTGTGATGGCATCAATCTTACAATATAACCAATCCGTTTGTCCTTTTCTGATTCTTTTTGAGAAAAAGATGATAAATCATCGTTTCTTGTTGCTTGAATGGAAGAAGTATCTAACAAATAGCCTTCTCTATACTGTATCACGTGAAATATTTTTTCAGCAACTTTGAGAAACATGTCAAAGTCATCCCCCCACTGGCTGTGAACAACTACTTTTACTCCATCCAACAATTGAATAATTTCATTATCTTTCAAGAAAAAGTATTTGCGCGCATTTGGATTGAGTGAAATTTTTTTGACGACATCATCATAGAGTTTGACAACTCCATTGGATTTATTATAGCTCAATGAAGCAGGAAAAACTTTTATCAATCCTTCATATGTGATTGAGGGATGACAGCAAACATAGTTTCTTACTGTTTCAAGCACAAAACGGCGTTTATTCAACGGCTTACCCGAGGTTTTCTCATTTGTATCAGTTCTCCATTTATCAACATTATGTCTTTCTTCGTGTTTTTGTTTTTCCACAACAACAGACGTGTCCCCATCAATATACGCCTGTATTTTCTCTTGTTTTTTAAAGGGGAAAACCCAAGCCGGCCCGTATACTGTATGAGGCATATAATATCCCCCCATAGCTCTAAGTGAAAGCCTGTGTGATTTTGTGTCTCCAACAACAGCTATACCACGTTTTCCAAATTCTACAATTCTCAATGTGTTTGACCCCGTTTCCACAGGTTCTGGTTTCTTTTCCTCTTTTTCTTCAAACAAATCTGAGGATTCTTCTGGAACCTTTGACGTTCTTTCCTCCAGAATTGAATCATCAAAAGACTCCCCTTCAGAACACTCGTCAATTTTTTCTTGGATCGCGTATTCTAAAATAGGACTCAAAGGAAGGTTATGCTTCCGAATAAGAGTCAATATCAAATTCAATTCCTCTTTCGTTTTCATACTCACTAATGATGATTAATTGTATATTCAGGAATAGGCTTCGAAAATGAAGCTTCTGCATCAATGTTACTACATTGCTGACGAACTATATCACGACGACGAATTGCAGGCTGCAAACAAAGTGCATTAAATTCATCCAAATCCAGTTGATCTATAGAAGTAACATGTGGGAACAATAACTTCATATATGCCGTAGCGACTTTCTTCACAGCTTTAGTATGGCGCATATCCGCTCCGTTAGGAACAACAATAGCTTCATCTACTATATGCGAATACACAGATTCTGTACGCATCTGATGAAGGACTTCTGAGAAGAACTCGACGTTAAGAGTCCAATCATGTAAAGCCATATCCACATTAACTCGTGGTAAGAGCCAACCCTCTATCATACCATGAAAGCGATCAAGCAAGGCAGATTCTCTAAACACTTCGGGCAAAGTGGCAAAGTACTTATAGTTTAAGGGTTCATTATTCTCTGACAACAGGATATTACCCAAAAGCATTAAGCCACATTCAGACATGAACTCATAGTTGTCAATAGTAGCTTTACCAAACTCCAAATAGTTTTTCAAGAAGGATTGCATTTCCGTATTATCAGAAAAAGTGATAGTCTGTATCTCATCAAAAGCCACCATGTCGTAAAAACGCATAATACCAGGAGCCTTTGTCGATTTATCATACACTAGTTTTGCACGAGACACCTTGCCACCACTAACGAGCCAGACAAATTTTGATAGATTACCAAATACATAGCTTTTACCTGTACCCTTAGGCGCCAGTTCAATCAGGTTCAATCGTGGCTCGATGAAAGGCAGTAATCGAGTTAGGAACTCCAGCTTCTGTGTCATATTCTTAAATGCAGAAGGAGTATATTCCATTGCTGAGATTAAGACATCTACCCATTCCTCTAATGTGAACTGAGCACGGCATTGTCTGATATAATTGATGTCAAGTTTCTGCATGGGACGAAATGGCTTGAATTTCACCATTTCTACGTGACCAGCCTCCTTATCCTGTGGTTGGATATAGACAATCTTCATGATTCCCCATTTCTCGCCATCAATCAAATCATCAGGATACTCTTCAATAAGGTAATCAGGTATCAGCGTATCTGATGCCTTTATACCCATATCTGGTATCTGGAAACTTGTTTTGTTCTGCGCCAAACTGGTTGAAACCACGAAACGGGTCAGTAGCGTTAGCGTTTCACCCCTACGTAATCTGGCCCTGATAGCACTATTATCACTTGGAATATGCGCATCAAGGAATCGCGATAGCTCTGCTCGTTTGAAAGAGCCGTCTGGGGCTATGTGCGTTGAAATCAAATAGTCCTTGACAAACGAAGGAAGATTCCTTCCGCTAAAGATGTCGTAATTGGCAGGGTTCTTATATACGGCAGCAGAGCCAAAAACTTGCCTTATTTTTTCTCCTATTGCACTCATATTTATAGTTCAAACATTTCGTTAATATCAGAATTTCCGCTCAAACCTACAACTTTAATAGTTAATTGATGACTTGGTGCGCCATCGGGTTTGATGTCTATTACATGGTTTCCTTCTGTCATATCTTGCAACAAAGCAGACCATTGAGTACCCACCCTATCCATCTTATAATTCTTGCCTTCACATGTAAGAGTGACTCCCGTTGGTTCAGGAATGACAGTCAGTCTGACTGCTGGGTTAGACAGCATAATGTCCTCATTTGACATCTTAACCTCATACTTAATTTGTGTAGGGACATTTTTATTGGAAAGCAAGAGGAAAGGAACCAACACTTCCTCAGGTGTACATCCACCATGAACTTGATGAGTAGGACCCTTAGACAAAGATGAATGCGTAAGAGCTACTTTATAGTATTCTCCATCCGTTTCGTTTTGGTGGACTAAATAATCTGGGTCTGATAACGCATTCTGAGTTGTTTTAATGTAGCGTCCTTCATGCTCAAATTTGCCATCATACTTTTTAGATGGTGCCTTTCTAGACAAGCAACTTAGACCATGATCTGAAACGATGGCTACAGTACAAGGCTGTTTCTTGCTGCTTCCAACAATCTCATGGATAATCTCTTTAAGTACAGACAATTCCTCTTTTAGCGTATACAAGTATTTGTAAAGATGGGAATCGTGACCCAATTCATCCAATGCACCAAATTTGGTTACCATCTCACCTTCAAACTTGTTATGGAAGGTAGATGATGGAATGTCAGAACGTACTATTTGAGAACGAACTATTTTCATGTTACTCTGTTCTTTTTCTATCAGGAAGAGTACATAAGACAAAAACTCCACTCCTAAACCATCAATCCAGTATACTTTATCAGGTTTGAATACCGGAGTTGAAATGAGCTCTGCTAAAAGGTTATGAGAATTCTCAAACTCATAAAACCATTTATAAAATGTTTTGGCAGAATTATTTTTCTCCTTGATAAAAAGAGTTATGTCTTCTGAATATTTGTCTGCCAGCTTTGCTTGCTTATATGCAGAAATATAGTCTATGCTCCATTGATTTTCTGTCCTGAAGTGAGAAGGTGTCACGGATGAGGTGTACGCAAGGAATTCTGGATAATACTTCTCTATTGTATCTCTCAGCCTCGAGTTGTTTGGATAATGTGCATACCAACCCATTAAAAGTATCTTTTCATAATCAAAAACACCTGTACAAATATCCAGAGTCGTATTTAAGTCTTCCGACTGTTGGAACAAATCTTTTGTTCGTTTAAATAGCCAATCCTGTTCATCCAGACTTATTGCCTCCAAGAATATCTTTGCGTTGTCAACAATAATTGTTCTTCGCTCAGCAGCAAACATTTCTCTATCTTTTATGGGAAGGTCATAAAGAACTCTCGTCGCGATAAACGAAGCTAGTTGATGTCCGTCATTTAAATCAGATACCCCATCTACACACATTGCTAGATAAGGGAACATATCCCTAAATTGGGTGTATAAAACATACTTTGTTAAAAGCCAACGATGATAGGATGTATTATTGATGTTCAACCATTCTGAAATGACATCAGATGCTGTTAACGAAACTTTGTTGAAAAATGCACGAACGTATGAATCAAAGACAAACGAAGAGGTGTCTTTCCTGTCGAGGCTATCCATCAACTGGTCCCAATATTCTCTTTCTTCTTCAATGTATTCAAATGGAAATGAAAGCTCCAGGAAACGAGTCATGAACTCATATGCACTCCCAATCTTTGTAAAGTTAAAAATATTGTCTGGTTTTGAGTACTTAAATTTTGCTGAGATAGGGACAGAAGTACAAACAATGCGTTCTTGTGGAGCTTGCACCTTCCAGAATTTTAGCCAATCTCTTAAAGAATCCAGTTGGCATTGTATTTCACCACTAGGCAACTTAAAGTCTTTGTATCTCGCAAAGAAAACCTCTACCGATTGTGGTTCTGCATCATACCGCCAAATAGGTGCACTCTCCTGAATACGTGCGAAGTGATTTAAAAAGTCTGTGAAACGATTCTGTAAACCAATTAATGGGACATATATCCTCTTTTGGGGGTGTTGTATATCCTCAAGAAGCATGATTTCATTGAAGAAACCCCTGAAGTCATCGTCATTATAAAAGCGAACCAGTTCAGAAAAAGGTGAAACAAAAGTTGACGAAGTGCATGCCTTTATGGCAGTTTTTAATTCATCCTTTGTTATCCAAATATCATCCTCTTCATCGTCAATCAATGTTTCAAGGTCAAGCGCATCAACTCCAATATTCGCCATAAACTTCGCCAAATTCTTAAACTCATTGAAGTTATTGAGCATGATAAAACGTATGGCATAACGTTGTGCCAACATATCACCTTTATCCCTGTCAAGGATAATCTCGCGAGTCAAATCCTCAAAGGACTTAAACACTTTTATCTTCTCTGACGAATCCATTGTTTTACATTTTAGCTTCCAAGATATGATATAAGGAATTGAGACACTTCTGGATGTTCTTCAATCAGATCAATAATCACCTTCTGCCACATCATGCTTGGCATAGTTTGCTCTCGAACCAAAGTCTTAGCTTTCTTAATATCATCAGGTTTGGTTTGTATTTGAATTGGTGTGAAATCAGGTTCGTTTACACTTCCACCATGTATTACCACAGGGTCAGGCTTTTTTATCTTATTAATGTAGAAGGACATTACAGCAGAGCGTACATCTTCTTCTCTGCGGAATGCAATCTCTGATTGTAAATGGCTTAAATCTTCCTCAAGTTCCTCCCACCATTCTGGCTGAAGATCAACATCCTTGACACCGTTGATGAAATTCTTAAAGCCTTCCTGATAATTAACAGAGTTAGTACATAACTTGTACAAATCCACCTGCCCTACTTCTTTTATTCTGTGATATAATGATTTAATTTTATCGAGAGTGTAACTATCTTGGTTAAAGAGATTTATCAAGTCTTTTATAGCTTCTGAACATGCTTCCTTTTCCTTTATCTTATCGCAATACAGCAACGACCACAATGGATATTTTGCAATCTGTTTACAAAATTCCGTGATACTCCATTTTGCATAATTCAAGCTTTTGAGGTCATTTAAGCTAACCCCCTTTACGACGCTGAGATTAAAAATTTCTCCTAAAAGACTTGTGAGGTTGCGTTCTTCGGCAGAACCAAAACGAAGGAGTAGTTTATTACTGCTTTCACTATTGCCATTATCCCACATCTTGAGAAGAATCTCTATCATGTCATTCAACTTCTCGTCACCGACCGGTTGTGATGTGCTAGGATTAAACAAGTCTTCTTTATGCTTGCGAAGAGCAAATGAGAGTGCTACATAATTAGCCTGATTAGCAAACAGGCCAAATGGTTCACGCATGAGGGGCGCTAATATATCACTCAACGAGAAACGGTCTGCATATCTTTTCTTTGCAGCAACTATTAGACGGTCTACTTCTTTGCAAATGGCAACCAGCCAAGAGTCGCCTGCTAATGCCGTGTCTGTTAATTCGCAGGCATCATTAACAAGGTTATTTTCTCCTTCTAAAAAAATCTTCTTGGCAGGCCTACTTGAACCTGAAAATGCGAGCAACTCGTCACGCGTACGTTTCTGAAGCATCTGTAACGAAAGAGCCTTGTAGTTCTTGTTCGCAAAGAAGGTGCCAGGTTCACTTTGCAAAGCCTTTACACTTTCCATTCCACGTGGGAACACTTGTGCACTAAATTTTTTATTTATGATATTATATATGTTGTTGAAGATGCCTTCAGAACTACGCATACCATTAAAGTAAAGCGTGTAAGTTCCACTCATCATCCGCATTTTCCATTTGGCTATGTGTTCTTTGGCCGCATTATCAAACTGTCTCGCATCATCTGCGTGAAAATGAGAACGACTTACATTAGCCTGAGTAACAGCATCTATGAAATGATTCTGAGATGTTGGAGTAAACACTTCTGACGGGATGATAAGAATGGTGTTTTCGAACTCCTCAGAGAATTCTTTCACTCTATTCTCCATCATGTCTCTTGATTCATCTGTAATAGAATAGAAAACAGCAACATGAAGGAAATTAGGCTTCTCTCTTGTGTACTTGCTCAACTTGTTTCGTAATACAGCTTCTTGGTCTTCACATGAGTAAAACTGAGGGTCACATTTACGGAACAGGCGATCTCCTACGACAAAGTTTGCACTGATCTCTTCCATGACGGGAAGATTGTACTTAAGATAGTCAACAGCCATTTTATATTGTGTCGCAAGCTTTGCTCTTTCTTGACTTATCTCTATAGGATTATAAGATGAAACGGAAATCTTGAATTCACCAAAGATGTCACGTGCTACAATCTTACTCTCGTCCAGCCACTTGAGTATCTTCTCCATTTTATCCTCACAGCGGTCTCCTGAGAAAATAAATCGGAGATTGGTCTCATTGGGAGCATATTTCTCTGGTGATTGTTTTTTGTCGAACCTCACTCCAAGGGCATTTAGGAGGAGGATAGCTTTGAACACTCGCACATAATCATCGCCCATTTTTTCCACACGAGACAAATTGCTCACAAATACATTCGTGAATGCTGAGCAACGTGTATCGTTGTTGAATTCAGAGTAGAAGAAGTCCCAAAGCCAGTCAGCCGTAAGCATCATCTTCTGACCATAGTTATTTTCATCCCCTATGAATCTCTTGAAACCATTCTCTTCATCATTCATGAACTTCAAGACACTACGGTTGGCAGAGCCCATGATGTTTGACATCTTTGAGCAAAGAAATGCTGTATATGGGTGCAAAGGGAACAGATTGTGAATGTGCTCTTTTTCTTCCGACGAGTTACTTTCGCAAAGATAGTCATAGAGGTTGACGTCCAACTTATTTGCCACCTCCCATGCTGTCATCGCCAATTTTGATGTGTCAGAAATAGTAAATGTGTGCCTTAAAATGAGATACGTAGAGATTTCGTCCATCTGATAGTCAACACCATCATAGCGATCACTCATTTTTGTAATATCTTTTCCCTTTGTATCAAGGCTTGAACTTTCAGTTCTATGGGAAATCAGATATAAGAAAACATTGTTATTCTGAGACTTCTCAGCTATGTTTTGTAGCACATTGATGCGATCGCTTTTCAGCGTGTCCATCACACTTGTAAACTCATCCCAGAAGATGATTAATCCATTGGCTATGCCTGCTGATTCTATTTCCTTTTCCACTTCGACGAGCCAATCGCTAATACTATCGCTGGTCAAATAAGTATCATCTGATGCCAGAACTTCTTCCAGATGAAGAAACACGTCAATATTGTTTGCTTGAAGTTTAGCTAAAAGCTTTTCATATGTAGGAGCTTCAGATGCCAATTCATCACTCAATTCCAACAACTCAGGAATACGAGTTCTATGACCTTCAATCCAACGGATAGCTTTGTCAAAGTCTGATTGTACTACAATATCTTTATGTCCAGCTGATGCCAATGCAAGCTTTGTCTGCTTTTGTATTGACAAGGAGAAACGAGGAATATTATAAGCTCCCTCAACACCTTTTAAAACAACCGGGAAATAGGTCTTTTTCTTTCGAATGGCTGACAAATTAGCACGTAATGACTCGCTGGGAAGATTCTGAATGTAGTCATCCACCTCTTTTGCCGGATCACATAAAAGATGACGAACAACACTACTTGCATGACTCTTACCTGTTCCAAATGTACCACGCACCCACATGGAGCGACGTTTACCTATCTCTGATGATGTAATCGCCGTTATGCTCCTGCTTAGCAAATCACAGAATTGTTTTGTGGGAATGAAGGTTCGCCACATCTCTGGTGTCTCATCAGTCATATCATAGACTGGTAAGAAATTCTGCATTTTGATGTAGTCTGAATACTTTGTAGCCATATCTATTGTTTTTTATTACTTCTCATGTAAATTAAAGCATCAACTTTAGAATATCTATTGAAGAAAGATCTTCACGTAGTATTATGTTGTCAAGTCCCATGTTCAACTCTACCCGAAGAACATGATTACCTTCTTCTTGTAAAGATAGAAGCAGGCTTTCCAGCTTTTCTCTGCTGATTCCAAATTGACGATATACTCCTTCCATTTGATTCTCATCATAGAACTCTGAAACGTTGAGGGAATAACGTTTTTTACGTCCAGCATAGCGATATAGGGAATAAGCAAGTGAGGGGAGAGATAATGCATCGTTGGAACTTCTAGTTACACTCACTACAGCTTTCCCTTTAGCAACGATTTTACCTTGTTGTAATTGATCACCAATAATGGTTTGTTCTGTAATACCAAACATATTACATAACGCTCCTAAAGGATTCTTTAAAGTATTGGAATTAATACCATCAAATTTCTCAATCATGTATTCAAGAAGTTCCGCCTTTGTATATGGATGATCAAAACCAACAGAGGACGTATAAAACTGAACCACTTGTGAATTTAAAGAAAGATTAATCCACAAAATTTCCCAAACTGTTTTAGGGGATTTCATGTAAACCCGTTGAAGCATTTTACCAGTTTCGGTTATCTTCTTGTCTTTCTCCGTAAGTATCTCTGCTTCACGGAACCAGTTAGTACATGCTGGCACCATTTTAGTTCCCAACTGTCCTCCCCCCTGGAAGAATTCTTCTTCATTATTAAAGAAGTCAGACACCCATTTTTCTTTTAGTCCAAACGTGGAATATCTGTCAATTCCTGAGGTTGACATTTTTATGTTGGGATTTGATTTGGTTTCAGAGATATTGATAGAATTAGCCATCACGCAGCCTCTATCCCTAAAATAGAGACAATTATGACAATGAACACACTTGTTTTTGTCTATTTTTACAATAGGCACAACAGATAATGCCCCTGTTGGGCATTCCACTTCACAGAATTCACAATGTACACAATATGCAGCTTTATAACACGCTCTCTTTAATAATGAAAGGAATAATATATCAGCACCAATGTTATACACAATAAATGTAACACCATTGCCGTCATTTGTATACTGAAGTTCAAAAGAATATAAATTTCCATTATATTTTATGGATCCCTTAGATAGCTGTCTAGTGGACTCTTCCAAAGTGTATTTCCCAATAGGTAATAACCATTTTAATAAATCTTCTTTAGGCTTTGTGAGTTCTGCCCTAAAATCAGGTGAAGAGGCTATAAAATTTACAGCAGATCCATCAACATTGGCGGTTTTTCCACCAGCCCTCTTTTTCCAATTACCTAATTTTATATAATCATTGCGTTCCTTTACGTTTTTTATAGATAAAAGATCCATTTTGGATTGCAAATGATCAATGAACTTATTTATGCTTTCTGGATAAACTTTTCCCACGACTTGTTCTGACCATTCTGATGAAAATGGGCAAAAAGAGCATCCGACTCGTGCAATTCCTTTTTTATAGGCCTCATTCATTGGTAACCCATGAAGTAATATATATAAATATACCTCTGTGCTATTCCATTCAAATATCGGTCTGACATTAAGGACATTGTTGTGCTTGACACCTATACCCACTCGTTCATATTCTGAGCGTTTCTCACTTTCTTCTGCACGCACGCCCTCAAATGCTAATACATTAGGTTGTTTGCCAGTTCCATTTAGTTTTTTTAGAAGACGGTATAAAGGTGCGGTCTTCATCACTCCACAGCACCATCTGTGCATTCGGCTGGGTGCACCCATTTTATCCCAATAATAAAGGACATCTTGATGATTCTTGGATAAATAAAAATGAAGGTCTGGGTATTTTTCCTTATAAAACTTTTCTATTATCTTGTAATAGGTCAAAGAAGATGGTAATTCGTACCCTGTATCAGAATATATAACAAGCAAATCATCGCTTGGAATAACACGAGTAACCAAGTCTAAAACAACTTGAGAATCTTTCCCACCTGAAAATGAAGAAATAAACATTTCTATTTTATCGTTAAGAATCGGGGCTTTCCCCTGTTCTTCAGCCTTACTTAAAGGCATTACATCGAAGCTGTCACAATCTTCCTTAATCACAACATGCTCTTCTTTCGTCTTCTTTTCAAGCGTAGTTGCCAGACGTTGGAAGTCCAATGCGGGATTCTTTTGCGACACCTCACGAATATTCTTGTAGCGACGATAAGTGTTGTTGATGAAATCCATTGCTTCGTGCTCGATAATAAACATGGTATCTTCATTTCGAGAACGTAGGCGTTCCATGTCGACAGGTTGTAAAGTCAACGTCTCAAAACCCTCTTGCTGTATTACTTCTGGCGCGTCGAAAACATTACCACCCTTCACTTCAAGCACAAACTGTCCTTTATAAAAATAACGACGGTCGCAAGCCCACATCAAGGGCTCATCAACATGAGGATATATCCAACCTCGTTTATTCAATCCTAACAAATCCAGTTCTTCCCAAAAGACAGGCCGAGGAGACACATTAAGCGCATCGCCCTTGCTCGACATCGTCAATCGAACACCATTATAAGCAGGATCCCAAATTACTTTAAACATTAAAACCTTCTATCTTCATTTTATCCCGATGAAGGACAAAGGCTTTGAAAGTACAAAAAAGCGCACCCCATATCCCTTGTATACTTGCACTCTAGCCGTCGGCAAACAGGCTTGCTACGATACACAAGGAAAGGGTACGCCAAATAGGCGTATCCCAATCCTGCGAGGTCGTAGCTTTATCTTAGTTTTGCCGACTATTTGAGTGCAAACCTCATCAGAATCATTGATACAATTCTTTTATTCCATTATGTCTTGCAAAGCAGCACCACTTTTTACATGAAGTGGTTATTGCCACAATGCAGTTGCAAAAGTACAAATTTTCCCTATCTCCAACAAAAAGTTCCCATCTTTTTTTCAACTTTTTCTGAAAAATCCTTTGATAATTGAATTATTCTCACCATCTTTGTATCGGTTCTCTGTCCCCACGAGGGACCTTGAGCCCCGCCTCCAGAAGACCTCGCTCGAAGTCTTCTGGTTGTATTATAAGAAACTTTTGAACCACAAAGTATTTTCTCATTAAATCTCAAAAAAGTTTGACTTCGTCGGGCTAAAGGTTTTGGATATTGGGAAAAAGTGTGTATCTTTGTAGTAGAAAATAAAATTGTATTCAAGGATTTATAAATCCCATTATAAGATGGAGGATAGTTGTTAGACTCGACGAATGTATGGGCACGATTCACAGGAAGGGATTATACTCTCCGATTTGCCAATTGTGAATGATATTTTCGCCCATAATACACGCATTTTTCAACTTTACCATATATTTTTTGTGTGATTCTTTTGATATTTCAACTAAAAAGTTTAATTTTGCGGCATAATCGAATGAATAAATTATAATGGCTACGAAAGAAGAAGTACAACGTTTCCTGAATCAGATGAAGGAGAAGATAAAAGTCTTCGGAATCATATACAGGGATGATAGAGGCAAGAACGCCCAGACGTTGATCGATTTGGAAATTACGCCTAAGTATCGTGATAACGTCATCATCAACCTGGAAGTCCAAGACTACTCTGAAGGTCCTGTTATTGACACGCTGAACCAATGCGGTGAGATGTGGGTATTCGGAAAAGATGTGAAAGAACAGGAGGTATATATTAAGATTACGTTGGGAAAAGGATCAAGTGCGTTGTGCATTTCGTTCCACATAGCAGAACACCCCATGAATTATCCATTTAAATAACAACGATATGCAAAGTCCATTCACAGGAGGTCACGCAACCCTCCGCCACGAATTATCAGAACTGACGTTCCGCAAGGAGAAGTTCCAGTATGTCCATCAGTTCTACGAGTGTGATGAAACCAAGGAACGTTTCACCACTACGGCATTGGACGAGGTCAATGTCGGTCAGGTGTATAATCAGTATCGTGCGAAATACGGCATACCTTTCCCTGACGAAATCAAACGTATTCGTCAGCGTTATGGTCTTCCTGCATCCAAGATGTCACAAATCCTTGGATTTGGCGACAACCAATACCGCTTGTATGAAAATGGAGACATGCCCAGCGAGGCAAATGGGAAGATTCTGATGTCCATCCAAAACCCCAAAATCTTCGAAAGCTTTGTTGCTAATGCAAGAAATCAGTTTGATGAGGAAGAGTATGTCAAGATTCTCAATAAAGTGAAGGCTGTAGATATAGATATGAATGCCGACGATGCGTTCATCAAGAACCACATCTTTAATGGAGGCAGAAGGGACATCTTCAACGGTTATGCCACCCAGTCTATTAGCAAACTCAAAAACATCATCCTTTTCTATATAGAGAAGTATCATGGCGTATTCTTCACAATGATGAACAAGCTGCTGTTCTATACAGACTTCTATAGTTACAAGACAACAAGCAAAGGAATGAGTGGCCTTTCTTACAAAGCCATTCAGCGAGGTCCTGTGCCTATCCGCTGGGACAGAATTTACAGTTTCTTTGATGACATCCAGCAGGAGATTGTTCATTTTGACTCTGGCGCTGAGGGCACCAAACTCACCTCTACGCTCTCTCCAGACCTCTCTGAATTCTCAGAAGAGGAGCTCGGTATTCTCGATACCATCTATCAGCGTTTCAAGGCGGAAAACTCCACCAAGATTTCAGACATCAGTCATAACGAAGATGCCTGGCAGAAGTACGTTGACAGCGGACAGATGATTAACTTTGATATGGCATTCTCATTAAAGGCGATTTAAGTGTAATAGAAGAAGATAAAATCTATCAATAGCCATGGTTCCTTGGACTGACATTGAGAAATCAAAAGAAGGTATTCTCCAAATTCTGGAGGTCATTAAGCATTACGTAAGTGATGGCGAGGCCAGATTTATTGCAGGTATCCAAAGTCGTCATTTTTCTGAATATAAAATTCAGCAACTATTATGCATTGTGCGCGAACGTTTGAATATGACGCGTCGCGAATTGTTGCGATTGTCAGAAATAGCGCTTACGTATAACAAACTATGGGCTACCGATGACAACAATTGCTTCCGAGATGCAGAGAAACTTTTTCGCAAGATACGTAGCACGTTGAAAGGAACGAAGATTATCTACAAGAAATTTACTCCAATCTGCAAGAAGAACGTGCCCAATAAAGATTTCCGTCCCTCTGTGTTTGTCAAATCAACGTTAGCTTACGCAGAATGTGGTCGTGACTTGTATGGGCTTGAATCCTATCCAGACAGCGTGTCAACGCTCTATGCTGAGATGGGAGCCTATTTCACCAACGTTATAGCCGTACTGGTCATCTGTCATCAGGAACTGGCGAAAGAGGCAATGATCAGTAACGATGCAGAACTTTGCCTTCAGCTGCTCAATGAACAATGCAAGAATATTGTTGGAGACATGAAAGATGTGATAGGCATGATGTCGAAAGAGAATGCCAGTCAGGATGAACTATTGACGAAGAGCAAGAAAACTAGCTCGCTGAAAGCCTTTGCGCAACAGGGATTCCACAAATATAATATTAAAAGTATTACGCGCTATGCAGCATCTCGTGCAGTAGAAAGCGGTGCTGAGTACGGATTGGATGATATAGAGTCACTATATTTCGCAAACGACTATGAGAAAGGCAGAATAGCCAAAGAAATCATGAACTGTTTCGACACTTATGCTTATAAAGGACGTGGTGACAAGATGGATACTATGCCCATTGCAGAGTTCATCTGCTGGACAGGGCTGGGCTTATCCAGAGGCTATAAATATTTTGCCTTAAGGTATAAAGGTCAATATGGTTTGCCCCAGAAAAAGAGTGTGTGGTCATGTATTGACGGCTTTAAAAAGGCAGAATCCGAAAAAGAAGATGGCTATATTGAGCAAAAACTTGCCTCTGATTTTGAAACACGCATGAATACACGATTTTCAGAATAATAATCTCAATCTAATAATAGACGCTCACAAACATGTGGGCGTCATTTTTTTTATGTGTCTAATGGACGTAATTCATTTCTTTTGTCCATTTCATTGGGATAAATGATGCTTCGCGTTCCATTATTGTTAGCTAATGGAAATTTATGCGTCAATTTATGCCTAAATGTCTATTAGTAAGAATTTTATGCATCCTTCTAAACATTTGAAAATTGTTGGAAGAGCGGTCATTTACCCGTAACTTTGCAGCAGAAATTTCTCATCGGAGTTTCTGCTGCTTTCTTTTTTTAAAGGTCAGCGGCAGTCAAAAACTGAGCACGGCTCCGAGCACGAGATGAAGTACGCCTTTCTATATCATCGTGCAAAGTGCAAGAGGGCATTTTAATACCGATAAAAAAACATGAACAAGGTATTAAATCCACACATCGAGGCAGGTTCAAGAGAATCTAACGAACCTCGCCTCCTCGGAAGCATCATATCAGAAATGCTTCATGGTAATGAACCGCTCGCTATTGGTTACCGCCAATACCGCAATGCAAAGGGAAAGGAGGTTGTTGCCTTATGAAAAAGAATCTATTGTTGTGTATCGACCTGCAGACCATTCTGGAGAGCGACAACCTGCTGAAACCCGAAAAACAGTATCTGGGCTTGCTGAGATGTAAACTTCCGAATGAGGGTAATTTCTACGGTGATCAGTATGAGTTCAAGGAAGTGAAAGTTCCGTCGAATACTTGCCGTCGCAATGTACATCTCTTTATAGGGAAGTACATCACGCTCACTTGTCGTCCTGACGGTACGTTACGTATGAACTTAAGGAATATAGATTTGAACAGCATCGACATCGATTCCTTCTGTCTGGAGCTGATGAACGAGATTCGCGAAGTACATAAAGGCTTTGTAGAAGAAAGTTCATTATTTCAATCGAACAGCCAATAATCACAGTATCACAAATCACAGTTAAAAAAAAGGGTACCCCCTACATCGTACCCCCTTCCTTTTATTACTCATAACTTATTGATTATTAAATATATATATAATATATATGAATGTAAAAGAGGGAAATGGGATACCCTTAAAAATAAACTGTGATACTGTGATTTGTGATAGCATAAAACAATTAACATAATTAAATCATTAAGAGTCAATGAATTACGATATTTTTAGTCGCACCGCTCCGGCGATGCCAAAGCCTGGAAAAGGCACAGAAATAGTGAAATTACTGCTCTCGCAAGTCTCTAAAGGCATGCAGGAACCTATTCTTCCCATGACTTTACCAGCACTTGCTGCCCACGTAGCTGGCGCGGAATTCAAGTATCCGGATAACAAATACTATGAATTATGTGGTCAGATGGGGCACTTGATTGGTCCTTCGGGTATTGGAAAGGATGAGTTGCACGATCTTGTAGAGGCTATTATGCGCTCTTTTCGAGACCATGATGAGACTGAGTACAAGAAACTGGAAGACTGGCAACACGTGAAGAAAACTAAGGGGGACAACAAGGACAAGCCCGACCGCCCCGAAGTGGCTATCTGGTTTCCGCCGATTGACGTCACCAGCGCGGCATTCCTTCAGAACGCCCTAGGACTGGAGAGACTGGGCGGCAGGACGCAGTACCTGAACCTGCCCGAGGTGGAGATGGTTGAAAAGATGTGTGGTGGACGCAAGAATGTCAGCGTGATGGTTCGTAACATCTTCGACCGCAAGCGTGTGGGTGCCCTTAGGGCTACTGCCGAGGGTGTGACGGGAAATCCTCTGATTCGTGCTAACCTTACGTTCAGCTCAGTCCCAGAGGTCGCCAGAGTGTTCTACAAACGTGATATGACTAACGGATTCTTCGCCCGTATTCCTTTTGTCTATAAGGCACGTGGAGAGCGCAAGGGCAAGATTCCACGCAAGGGTGAATATGACGAAGCGTTTCTCCAGAAACTCGACGAATACCTGCTGCGCCTGGACAACTGCAAGGGACGATTTGTGGTAAAACCCATGAACAAGGTTGCCGACCAGTTGGCAGAAGAGATGGCCAGTTTAGCCGACCTTGCTGATGACGATGTACTCTTTGAGCTGTCGCATCGCAGTATCATTTCTGCATGGAAAAAGGCCGCTACGCTGTGGATACTGAATGATCAGACATGGACGCACTCCATTGGTGAATACATGGTATGGTTCTGTTATTACGATTTGTGGTCGAAGGTCAAGGTGTTTGGTGACATGTTCAAAGGTGGCGAAGCCTCAGAGGAAGATTCGCAGAAACGTGGTCCGAAGAACATGCTGGACAACCTGCCGAACTCCTTCAATGAGGCACAACTCGAGGCGATCCGCTTGGAGTTTGGCAAAAACAAGGAGGGTACCAAACATCAACTCAGTTCTTGGAAAAATCGTGGGTTCATCATCTATTCGAACCAGACGGGACTGTACACGAAAACCGACAGTTATCTGAGAGATAAAGGTTAAAGGTTAAAGACCATGGACAAGTTTGAACTTCAAAAGCTCCGCGACCTCCCCATTGAGGGGGTCGCAGAGCGACTTGGACTCCAAGTGAAAATGCACAAGGCACTCTGCCCGTTCCATGCGGACAACCACCCAAGCCTGTCGTTCAGCGTGCGCAGAAACACGTTCCGCTGCTTCGTGTGCGGCGCCAGCGGAGGCACCATCGACCTCGTGATGAAGCATCTGAACAAGGACTTCAAGGAGGCGTGCAGGTGGTTGGCTGATGAGCACAACGTGATTCTTGACGAGTGGAAACCACAACTTTCAACTGTCAACTCTCAACTGTCAACTTTCAACGCTGCTCGTTATGAACGCTTCTTCGAGCATCCTTATCTTTCGCCTGAAGCACGCAAGTTCCTTTTTGATGAGCGCAGGATTGACCCAAGGGTGGTGCGCTGGTGCAGGCTCACTTCGTGGAAAGACAAGAAAGGCGTAAATTGGTTGCAGATTCCTTACTACGATCGTAAAGGCAAGTTGGTTGGCATACAGAACAGGAATTTGAGGGGCAAGGAGCAAGGGGCAAGGAGCAAGGAGGGAGCCGCGCCTCGCTTCCGATTCCCAAGTGGTTCGCAATGCGGCATCTACAACCTGCCCGTGCTGAACCTGCTGCACGAGGGGGAGAATCTCTACATCACGGAGGGTTCTTCTGATTGTTGGGCGATGCTCTCGGCTGGTCACAAGGCCATCGCCATTCCCTCAGCCACCTTGCTCAAACCGAAGGACGTGGAACTGCTCTCGACCCTCCATGCTCAACGCTCAACCCATTTCCACATGTTCCCCGATAACGACGAGCCAGGCGAACGCCTCTTCCTTCAGCTCCAAAAAGTGCTGCCAAATCTGGAGCATCATCAGCTGCCACAAGGCTGCAAAGACTTCAGCGAATACTACCTGAGCACCCAACGGAAAATACCTCAACCATCACTCTAAAAAAACTTTCGTTTTTATTGAAAATAAAGTGGTAATTGCTTGCAAATATGATATATATTTCGTAACTTTGCAATGTCAAATGAAACGACGTACGAGCACCTTAGAGACGGCGTATCAAAGGCCACGATACGACGTATCAATGGAGGCGGAACGGCATCTCAATTTTGACAGGGAAATGCCCCATTCCTGAAGTTGGCGGCACAACACAAACACAAAAAAAAACACAACACGTATGAGTAGAATTATTTATCGCAAGATCCGCACCGCACCTGGTGTGAAGCAGTATCTGGACGACGAGAAGACCCAGCTGAATC
>CADCIO010000049.1 GCA_902801475.1 uncultured Bacteroidales bacterium | reverse complement strand
AAAAGCAGATTGCAAAACCGCACCTAACGGTTATATGCAATCTGCTTTTAATGAATAATCAAGGTTGCCTCTTCAAATGGAGGACTTTTTCAGTGCCCTCATGTTGGTGAAACCTCCTTTGTACTATGTTGAAGTATCTCTTACTTTTTGTTCTTCATCACAGCCCAGCGGTTCATGAACTTATCGACACGACCTGCGGTATCGACGAGCTTAGCCTTACCTGTGTAGAATGGGTGAGAAGTTGAAGAAATTTCAATCTTGATGAGTGGATACTCCTGACCTTCGAACACTTCTGTTTCGTTGCTCTTGGCAGTGGAGCGTGACAGGAACATATCGCCATTTGACATATCCTTGAAGATCACTGGGCGATAGTTGTCTGGGTGAATACCTTTTTTCATTTTAGTTTTTGTTTTATACAGTCAATATACTACTGCTGGTGTAACAAAATATTTTAATATCTCTAATTGCTTCATTCAAAAGCGGTGCAAAGGTACGACATTTTATCATATGGACAAAACAAAAGTGGGGATTTTTTCTCATAATCCACGAAAAAGCACCCCGAAAAGCAAAAAAACTACCAACTCCTAACTCCTAACTCCTAACTTTTCACTACCTTTGCACCGTTTTTAGAGACACATCTATTTATTTTTAACTTATAAATACAGAAAGTTATGATAAGCTACAAAGAACTTGGTCTCGTGAATACCCGCGAGATGTTCAAGAGAGCTGTTGCAGGCGGTTACGCTATTCCAGCTTTCAACTTCAACACAATGGAGCAGATGCAGGCTATCGTTATGGCTGCAGTTGAGACAAAGTCTCCAGTAATCATGCAGGTGTCAAAGGGCGCACGCAACTACGCTAACGGCACAATCCTCCGCAACCTTGCTAAGGGTGCTGTGGAATATGCTAAGGAACTCGGCTGCGAGCATCCTGAAATCGTTCTCCACCTCGACCACGGAGACAGCTTTGAACTCTGTAAGGACTGTATCGACAACGGTTTCTCTTCTGTGATGATTGACGGTTCTTCACTCCCATACGAAGAGAACGTGGCTCTTGCTAAGAAGGTGGTTGACTATGCTCACCAGTTCGACGTAACTGTTGAGGCTGAGCTGGGTGTGCTCGCTGGTGTTGAGGATGAAGTTCAGTCTGCTGAATCTCACTACACAAAGCCAGAAGAGGTGATTGACTTCGCTACTCGTACTGGTTGCGACTCTCTCGCTATCTCTATCGGTACTTCTCACGGTGCTCACAAGTTCACTCCAGAGCAGTGCACTCTCGTAAACGGCGTTCTCGTGCCACCACCATTGGCATTCGACATCCTCGCTGAGATTGAGAAGAAGCTCCCTGGCTTCCCAATCGTGCTCCACGGTTCTTCTTCTGTTCCAATGGAAGAGGTTGAGACTATCAACAAGTACGGCGGTAAGCTCGAAGCCGCCATCGGTATTCCAGAGGAGCAGCTCCGCAAGGCTGCCAAGTCTGCTGTCTGCAAGATCAACATCGACTCTGACTCTCGTCTCGCTATGACTGCAGCTGTGCGCAAGCACCTCGCTGAGCATCCTGGTGACTTCGATCCTCGTCAGTATTTGAAGCCAGCTCGTGAGAACATGAAGAAGATGTACATCCACAAGATTGTGAATGTGCTCGGTTCTGACGGCAAGCTCGCTCAGTAATACTTAAAATAAATGTGAATTATTTGCTACCGCATGTATTGTCTATCTAACGACTTACTATCGCGGTAGCAAATTTTTTGCCCTTGACTCTCAACTTTCAATTCTTATAATGGTTCGCTTTTCATTCCTTATCCTTCTATTCTTCGCCTCTCTATCTGTAGCATTTGCCCAGATGGAGGAGCCCGATACGACCTTCTTGGCTGAGATAGATTCCATCCTCAATGAGTATGAGAAGATGGAAAAGCAACGCAAGGTGGAGGAGATCATCAAGGCATACGATGAAAAGCAATTGGAACGCGAGATGTCGTTCAAGTTCGATGGCGCACTTCATTTTGTGCGTGGTTTGCTGTTGACATGGACAGACGATAGCTACATCAAGCGCGATGCCCGTTTCAAACATCATGGTGATGCCGTCAATTGGGCGGATTATGCTGTGGGAGGCATTCCGTTGGCGGCCAACTGGGCATTGAAGTCGGCAGGTATCAAAAGTCGTTCGAAGACGGAACGCATGCTGACAGCCAATGCAATGGCGTTGGCAATCTCTTTCGGCACATCAGAAGCGCTCAAGCATACAATCCGAGAGGGACGTCCCGACATGAGCAACCTCAATTCTTTTCCCTCTGGACACACCAGCTTGGCCTTTGTTTCAGCCACCATCCTGAGGCGTGAATACGGTTATATCTCGCCTTGGGTCACCATTGGAGGTTACACGACAGCAGCATCTACAGAACTGCTTCGTATCCACCACAACAAGCATTGGATGAATGACCTCTATATGGGTGCAGGCATCGGTGTAATGAGCACCAACCTTGCTTATTTCCTCACCGACAAGATTTTTGGTGCCGATGCCATCAACAAGCCCGAACTGCGCAGGCGCGATGTGGAACGACTTCTCAAATTTAACGAAAAACCTTCTGGTTTCACCTTTGTCTCAGGTACAGAGATTGGCGACCACACCATCCGTTTTGACGATGCACGCATCAAGACTGGTGCCTCTTTCTCAGCTGGAGCTGATGTGGCGTACTTCATTACACAAAAGGTTGCTGCTGAATTCATCACACGTGTGGTCAATGCTCAAGCTAAGGTGTTTGATACCCCCAATATCTTCACGGGTGGTCATCTCAACATCTACCACTTCGATCTGGGTGCCAAGATGTCCTGGCCCTATGCGCTTGGCAAGCGTCTGAGCACTCGTGCCTTTGCTGGCATGCGCCATATGAACGGTGATTGTCTTACTGACGGAACGAAGTCTTACACGATTCCCAACGAAACCAAGTTCGAACTTGGTGCCGGCGTCACTTACGACTGCCTCGACACCCAGAACTACGCATGGGGCTTCACTTGCGATTATTATCACACTTTTTCCCACTACCTGAAAAATCGCTACAGCATCTCCTCCTCGTGGAAGATACTGTTCTAATATTCCTACCTTTCTTTACTTCTTCTTGTCTCTATTATTATTTCTGTGCAATAGAGCTGTCGTTCTGCTCTGCCATGATGGCAGGGTCGGGTTGTGGTGTGGGGGTATGGTCTTCGAGTGGGAATTGGCCTTTGGACGAGTGGATGATGTAATCGGTCATCTGCTCGTTGCTGCTGAAGTTGTAACCAGAGAGTTTTCGGGTTTCGCCGTCTATCTCCATGTAGGCGGAGGAATAAATGCGGCGGGCTTGCTGGTCCCAGAAGAGGAGGGAAGTTTTGAATGTTTCGTTTTTCAGGTTCTTGACGAGGACTCGACCTCGCAGTTCCCAAAGCTCCTGCTGGTTGTAAAAATAGGCGGTGTCGCAGGAGATGAAAGCATCGACCTGATAGGATGGATTGAAGCGCTCAATGAAAAGACCTTTCTCGAAGGACCAGTATTGCGGGTCTTTCTTGTCGTAGATGTACCAGTCTTCGGAGATGATTTTGTAGCGGATAACACCTGAGTCGCTAATGAGGGTGCTGACGCCGATGCTCTTGAGGGTGGGCAAGGAATCACGTTCGCCGATTTCTGGTCCCACCTTTTCGTTGCTGTCGCTGCAGGAAGGTAACAACAATACCATTGCAGCAGCCATGATGACTGCTGCAATGGTGATTGTATGTGTGAACTTCTTCAAGTGTCGAAATTTTTGTATTTACTTTCCGAATGGCGAAGATTGCCTAGTTCGTGGCTGATTAACGGAGGCGGAGGGTAGTAGTACCGTAGCCAGGAACGCTGACGGTCTGACCAGCCTTGATACCTGCGAAGAATGCTTCAGACTTTGGATAGAAGTGTGCTGCGTAGTTGGCTGCAGCACGACTTGCCTTAGCTGCAGAAGATGGGTCAACGGCCTTAGCCTTGTTGCAGTAGTCGTAAGCGAGGCAGTAGTAGTAGCTCTTCTGGAGGTTGTCACCTGATGCAGCGCGTGCAATGCAGTTTGCCTGCAGGAGGTATGCACCACCGTTAGATGGGTTGTACTGGAGGGTCTTCTGGCAGTACTGACGGCACTGTGCAAGGTTGCCCTTGCGGTACATGAGGGCTGCCACGATGTATGAGTACTTGGCTTTCTTGGCGTTGTCGGTCTCCAGGCTGAGTGCCTCGTCGAAGTACTTGATAGCGCCGTTGACGTCGCCGTCCTTCAGGAGCTTGGAAGCCTTACCGATGGCTGCCTGTGGAGTCTTGTTGATCTGGTAAGCATAGTCTGCAGCTACGTAGTAGATGTTAGACTTGTCGCACTCGAAGTTGGTGAGGATGGCGAGCACAGAGTTGAGGTATGCAAGGTTGGTCTTGTTGGCTTCGACCTGTGCACCATAAATCTTCTCGAGGGCGTCGCAGTCAGCAGCGCCAGAGGATACAAAGAGGTCGTTTGCCTTGTCCTGTACGGGCTGGTAGTTATCGACAATCTTCTGTGCTTCAGGAGAGAGCACCACTTGTTCAACCCACTTGGTGGAGTCTTCTGACTCGGGATCGGCAGGAATGGTCTCTGCTGGGAATTCCTTTGCCTGATCGAGCAGACGGTCGCAGATGTCGTTGGTGTTCATGTAGTCCTGGATGAAGTCCTGGCGGATGTCGATGTTGTCCTTGTTCTGCAAATAACGGTTGTAAGAGCACTCGATGAATCCGAAGAGGACGAAACCTTCCGTATTGGGACCCATGTCGTCGATACCTTCCTTAAACATCTTGTACGCCTCGTTGTTGTTCATCTGTGGGCAATAGTAGTAGTAGTCGTATGCCTTGCGGCAGATGATGTTACCCTTGGTGGAAGTAGTCTTTGGGGTAGCGAAGGAATTGAGTGCATCGAGGTTCTTCAGACGCTGGTCGTAGATGTTCATGAGCTTGTCGAAGTATTCCTTCTTCTTGTTGGCATCATTCTCCTGTTGGATGAGGTTTTCGAACATCCAGGCGCCATCGGTGTAGATGCGCACCTGAGCGAGTGGTGCCTTTTCGAATACGAACTCCCACGGCTCGATGGCCTCAACGTAGCTCTGGCGCTTGAATGCCTCCTGATAGAGTGAGAGGCTGCCGAGCACGTCGATGGAGTCCTGACCATGACCGATGCGGTCGTTTACAACAGTGCCTTTGAGGTTCTGTGCAGATGCTGCCATTGCCATAAAAGCGAGGGCGCATGCGAATAAAATCTTCTTCATAATCGTTTATTGTTTTAGTTTTGAATTCTTGATTCTTTATGTTTGACGGTGCAAAGTTAGCGAATGAATTCCAGATACGTGCGGTTTTTTCCTTTTTATTGATAGGGAAAAGTCTATTTGAGATACCGAAATACCTCTTTGACGCGCTGTTACTGGACTTTCCACTTCTGGAACCATTGTTGGCTGAACGTGATGCCGACGCAGAGTCTGAGGTAGTTCTCCGTGAGGGTGTTCTTCTTCATTGTGGCAGTGTTGAGGTATGGAATGTTGGTGTGTGTCCATTGCACAGCCACATTGATTTTGGGGTTCATGCGCCAAGTTCCTTTAAAGGGGATGGTGAGACCTGCTGAAACGCCAAACTCATAAGGCTTGTCCGTGATGGTGCCACTTGGGTCAGCTTTGGCGTAGGTTTGCGAGAAGTAACCACCGACCTTGTAGGTGCATTGTTTGATGCGCTTACCCTCTGGATCGGGTGTCCAGTCCAATCCTGCAGATATCTTAGTGCGGTCGTTGAGCTGTCCTGTTGTTGAGGTGTAAACGTCTGAGATGGTGCTGGACGAAACGCCTGTCTGCTGATTTGGGAATCGGCACTCAGACCATTTCTGCAATTCGAAGTCAGCACCGATACGCAGGTTGTTGGAATGGTAGTAGGTCACACCTGCTCCAATGGCATGTGGCAACTGGAACGCATTCCTGATGGTGTCGCTGGTAGCCTCCTCAACGGTGGAGGAGTTGAGGGTCTGAGTGGTGCGGATGGCTTCACTTCCCAATCGGTGTCCGTAGGTGTAAGTGGCACCAAAGACCAGTTTGTCCTTTTTGTTAAGTGGCTGAATGTACTGCAAACCTGCTTGCCAACTGTATGTACCCACCTCTCCCGTATAAGTACGAGCAAGATTGAAGGCGGATTGATCGCTGAACGACATCCTTGCGTTGTGCGTGTAGTCGCCCCAAATGTAGCGGACATTAAAGCCAAGAGAGATAGGACGGAAAGGACGCCATCCTGTACCGAAGAACACTTCGCGCAATCCTCCGTCTCCATTGAAACTGTAGGAAGAAGTAACGTTCTCCGTTCCTGCAAGCGTCTCATTTGAAGATGAAAAGTTGTATTTGATATTGGTGATGGGCATGATGCCGACGGTCATACCGACATTCTTGAATGCACGGAACTGGAAAGCAAAGTAGTCGAAACTACTGTTGCGGATGTTCTGTTGCAGGCCGCCCATCTTGTGGTTGCTGTTTTGTAAAGAGATACCCATGTCAAAGAGTGCTGTGAGCGAGTCAACAGCAGAGTACGACGCGGGGTTGGCAATATTGACTTCCTGTCCATTGCGGAATCCTTGTGCAACGCCACCCATACCTTTGTTGAATCCCATGGCACGTTCCGACTGAATGCCGAAGCCATAGCGGGAGTAGGGCGTATTGATGCCGTTCTGGGCATGGGCTGCAAGTGCAAACGATGCGGCGATGAAAGCAAGTTTTATCTTATTCATTATACTTTGGGTCATAAACAATAGTTTTCGACTGCAAAATTAAGCCTTTTTGGGGAGTTCTTGTTCCTTATGCGAGTTAAAAAAGTTGAAACACCCCGTTTGTGGCATGTAATATCTATTGTTGGGCATTGTTTGAGGGTTTGTTTTTCGGCTTTCCGTTCCGTTTTCCTCCATGTCCCCGTTTGTTGTGACGACCTTTACCACCATGTCTGCCAGGTGTGTGGCGACGTCCTGATGCGGCACTTTTGCTCATCTCTGGCTTCTCTCCACATCCTTCAGGAAGGTCGGGCTTAGGAATATCCTTTTCAATGAGCCGCTCAATCTTCAGCAAGTATTGCCAATCGTGTGGAGTGACCAATGTGACAGCCTGTCCGTCTCTGTTGGCACGTGCTGTTCGTCCGATGCGATGCACATAATCTTCTGGGTCGCGCGGTACATCATAGTTGATGACCATCTGGATATCGTCGATGTCAATGCCTCGGCTCACGATGTCTGTAGCAATGAGAATGCTGATGCGACGGTTTTTGAACGCCAGCATCATCTCTTCACGTTCTCGCTGCACCAAGTCGCTGTGCATAGCACCCACATTGAATCCTTTGCGCTTCAGCATGATGTTCAACTCCTTCACTTTCATCTTGGAAGAGGCAAAGAGGATGACGCGGTCGAGGGTTTCATCGCTGAGCACCTTCTCCACAATCTTGTCCTTCATGCCGTCATGGCATACATAAGCAGTCTGCTGGATTTTCTCGGCAGGTTTCGACACGGCAATCTTCACCTCCACAGGGTTGTGCAGGATGTTCTGCGCCAGTTTCTGGATGTTGTCAGGCATGGTGGCTGAGAACATGATAGTTTGTCGTTCTTCCGACAGATAAGAGGCAATCTTCATGATGTCGTCATAGAAACCCATGTCGAGCATGCGGTCTGCCTCGTCAAGGATGAAGAAGGATACTTTCTTCAGGTCTATATGTCCACCATTCAAGTGACTGATGAGTCGTCCTGGAGTGGCGATGATGATGTCTGCTCCCAATTCCAATCCTCTGCGTTCCTGCTCAAAGCGGATGCCATCGTTACCACCATAGACTGCCACAGATGAAACGCCGTCAAGGTAGTAGGCAAAGCCTTCCACCTGCTGGTCAATCTGCTGTGCCAATTCGCGTGTGGGAGCCATGATGATGCAGTTAACAGAGTCCTGTGGGTAATTCCCATGACTCAGTTCGTCCAGCACAGGCAGAAGGTATGCTGCTGTCTTTCCTGTACCCGTCTGAGCAATGCCCATCAGGTCATGTCCCTCAAGGATTTTGGGGATGGCTTGCTCTTGTATGGGGGTGCACTCCTCAAAGTTCATCGCATCGAGTGCGTCCAGCAAGTCGTCTGTTATGTCTAATTCGTCAAAATACATATGTCGTCTGTCAGTTTTCTGATGTTCAAATATCGTTTAGCGTGGTGCCTTCTTGTAATAATAAATGGCGATGAGGGTAAACACGAAATTGGGAATCCATACAGCGATGGCGGCAGGGAAGTTTGCATTGATGGCCATACTTGAGGTGACTGTTTGGAACATGATGTAGGTAAGGGTCAACGCCAAACCGATACCCAATGCGATACCCATACCATTCTTGCGTTTTCGTGCTGAGATGGAAACACCAATCAGCGTCAGGATGAAAGTTGCGAAGGATGTGGCTCCACGTTTGTGGTATTCCACCTCAAACTGCTGAATGTTGGAGAATCCTCGTTCCCTCTGTCTGTCGATGTAGGTGCTCAGTTCGGGTGTTGTGAGCGTCATCTCCATATCTCGCGAAGCCATCAGGTCTTGGGGTTGGATGGGGATGATGGTGTCAAGCTTGTTGCCACTCTGGATGACCTCTCTCATACCTTGCAAGTCACGTGTCTGATAACTGGTGATGACCCAGTGGTAAGGCTCATAAGAGAGTGTGTCGTATTGGATGCTCAGCGCTTGCAGGTGCTTCACCAGCTTTTTGTTCTCAAACTTATCCAGCGTGAAATCGAAACCCATCTTCAAGCTTTCCTCATAGCGTCCGAAATAGGCGATGACGCCACTATCCACCTCCAACTGCACGTTGGCGCTGAAGTCTTGACGTCCTCTGTTCTTGTACCTGTTCTCAAACCTCACACGCTGCACATTTCCCTTGGGGATGATGTACGAACCAAGACCAAAGTTCAGCAGGGCGATGATGGCAGCCGAAATCATATATGGTCTTACGATGCGCGCAAAACTTGTGCCTGTCGAGAGCATCGCGATGATCTCCGAATTGTCGGCCAGTTTCGTAGTGAAGAAGATGACGGCGATGAAGACAAAAAGCTGACTGAACAGATTCGAGTAGAAAGGAATGAAGTTCAGGTAGTAGTCGAACAGGATTTCCTCCATCGGTGCATCGTGCTGTAGGAACTTGTCAATGTTTTCGTTGAAGTCAAACACTACAGCAATACTGATAATCAGTATGATAGAGAAGAAGTAAGTGCCGAGGAACTTGCCGATGATGTAACGATCCAGACGCGATATAGGCAAGTGGTCGTTCAGCCATTTAAAGGCAGACGACTTTCTTCCCACTCTCGAACGTAGCGAGCGGCGATGCGTCCTCTTCTGCTGTTCCTTCTTGTAGTCGTAGTAGGCTTTGATGTCCTCTTCGCTTCCACGTGGAACCAGTTTTCCGTTTACTTCCTCAAGCAGTACCAATGTGCTTAATCCTTTTGCCTTATATTATTAATAATGTATATGCTCACAACCGTCTGCCCAACTCTTTCACCATCTTTGCTTTCCACACACAGAAGTCTCCTGCTACGATGTGCTGACGTGCTTCACCCACCAGCCACAGGTAGAAGGCAAGGTTGTGGATGGAAGCAATCTGCAGAGCCAGGATCTCTTGTGCCTTGAAGAGGTGGTGTACGTATGCCTTCGTGTACATTGTATCGACGTATGATGCTCCCTCTGGATCAAGGGGAGAGAAGTCGAAGTCCCATTTCTGATTTCTCAGGTTGATGGTGCCGTGCTTCGTGAAGATTTGGGCATTACGTCCATTTCGTGTTGGCATCACGCAGTCAAACATATCGACGCCTCTCTCAATGGCTTCCAAGATGTTGATAGGAGTTCCTACGCCCATCAGGTAACGGGGTTTTTCCTTGGGCAGGATGGCATTCACCACCTCAATCATCTCATACATCACCTCCGTCGGTTCTCCCACAGCCAATCCACCAATGGCATTGCCGTCAGCGCCTTTCGAAGCGACATTCTCAGCCGCATGTTCACGCAAGTCCTTGTAGGTGCATCCCTGAACGATAGGGAAGAGGCTTTGCTGATAGCCGTACTTGGGTTCGGTCTCGTTGAATCGTTGGATGCAGCGGTCAAGCCAGCGTTCCGTCAGCTCAAGCGATTTCTTCGAATAGGCATAGTCGCTGGTGCCAGGAGGGCATTCGTCGAATGCCATCACGATGTCTGCACCAATCGAGCGTTCAATGTCCATCACCTTCTCAGGAGTGAAGAAGTGCTTGCTGCCGTCAATGTGACTGCGGAACTCTACACCCTCTTCCTTAATTTTGCGGATACCGGCCAACGAAAACACCTGAAAGCCTCCGCTGTCGGTCAGCATCGGTCGGTCGAAACCGTTGAACTTGTGCAGTCCTCCAGCCTTCTCCAGCACTTCCAGTCCTGGACGCAGATAGAGGTGATACGTGTTGCCCAAGATGATTTGTGCCTTGATGTCATCCTTCAATTCATGCAGGTGCACAGCCTTCACAGAAGCTTGTGTGCCCACAGGCATGAAGATGGGAGTCTGAATGTCGCCATGATCCGTGTGAATCACACCGGCACGCGCATTCGTCTTGGGGTCGTTATGTTCGAGCGTAAATGTCATCTTTCTTTCAGTTTTTCTAGTTTACTAGTTTCACTAGTCTTCTAGTCTTTTAACAATGCGAAGTCCAGCACATCCTTCACATTCTCCACATAGTGGAACTTCACCCCCTTCACGTACTTGGCTGGAATGTCCTCAATGTTCTTCTTGTTCTCATGACAGATGAGGATGTCCGTGATGCCGGCACGTTTGGCAGCCAGAATCTTCTCCTTGATGCCGCCCACGGGAAGCACTTTGCCACGCAGGGTTATTTCACCCGTCATAGCGATGTTCTTTCTCACCTTGCGCTTCGTGATGGCACTTGCCAACGAGGTAGCGATGGTGATACCTGCTGATGGGCCATCCTTGGGTGTTGCACCTTCGGGCACGTGGATATGGATATTGTGGGTCTCGAAGAAGTCTGGTGTGATGCCGATGAGGTCGCAATGCTCTTTCAGATACTGCAAAGCGATTGTAGCCGACTCCTTCATCACATCGCCCAAGTTACCGGTCAAGCCCAGTTTCTCACCCTTTCCGTTGTTGATGGAAGTCTCGATGAAGAGAATCTCACCACCCACACTTGTCCAAGCCAAGCCAGTCACGACACCATAGTAGTCGTTGCCCTGGTACTTGTCTCTGCTGAACGGTTCTGTACCCAGATATTCTTTGACATCCTCCACCTTCAGCTCTCCCTCTGGCAGCACACCGTCCTTGGCATACTTGAGGGTGACCTTGCGGAGCATCTTGTTGATTTTCTTGTCCAATTCACGTACACCCGATTCCCTGGTGTAGTCCTCAATGATCTTCTCGATGGCCTGCTTCGAAATCTTCACGCCAGAGTCCTTCATGCCGAGGTTGTCAAGTTCCTTTGGTACGAGATGACGTTTGGCAATCTCAATCTTCTCTTCCGTCAGATATCCGCTCACCTCAATCAGCTCCATACGGTCGAGGAGTGGGGCAGGGATGGTGCTGATGTTGTTGGCTGTGGCGATGAACATCACCTTCGAGAGGTCGTAATCCGTATCGAGGTAGTTGTCGTGGAATGCCACATTCTGCTCAGGGTCGAGCACCTCCAGCAAGGCTGATGCAGGGTCGCCATGATTTGTCTGCTGCGTCACCTTGTCAATCTCGTCGAGGATGAACACAGGATTGCTGCTGCCAGCCTTCTTGATGTTCTTGATGATTTGTCCTGCCATCGCACCAACGTATGTGCGGCGATGACCACGAATCTCTGCCTCGTCGTGCAGACCGCCCAACGACATTCTCACATATTTCCTCTTCATGGCCTTTGCGATGCTCTTTCCCAATGAGGTCTTACCCACTCCAGGAGGGCCATACAGACAAAGGATAGGGCTCTTGAAGTCGCCTCTCATCTTCAGCACAGCCAAGTGCTCGATGATGCGTTCCTTCACCTTCTCCATGCCGTAGTGGTCTTTGTTCAGCACCTTCTCGGCATTGTTCAGGTTCAGATTGTCCTTGGTGGTTTCTCCCCAAGGCAGTTCCAGCATCGTCTGAGCCCACGTGTATTCGGTCTGATAATCTGGCGAATGGTCGCTCATGTGGCTCATCTTGTCCAAAGCGTCATTGAATACCTTGGCTGTAGCCTCGTTCCACTTCTTCTTCTTTCCTTGTTCACGCATCTGCTGAATCTCGTCTCCACCTTTCTCGCCCAATTGTTCCTGAATCGTTTCCATCTCCTGACGCAGGAAATACTCCTTGTGTTGCTTGTCCAGTTCTTCACGGGTGCGCATCTGCAAGTCCATCTTCAACGTCACATACTGATACTCTCTTTGCAGGATGCCCAGCAGACGGTAGGCGCGGTCGAACAGGTTGTTCTCCTCCAGTAGCACGATGCGCTCCTTGTTGCTGATGTTGAGGTTGCAGCAGATGAAGTTGATGATGAGCGTGCGGTCAGAGATGTTGTTCAGCGCAAATGCAGAACCGATGGTTTGCTCACTGGCACGCAGCAGCTTGATGGCTGTTTCACGACAAGCATCCACCACAGCCATATACTCGCGGTCGCCTCGTTCTGGGACGGTCTCAGGGAAATGATCCACACGGCCGATGTTGTAACTGCCGTTCCAGCTCAGCTCAATCAGGCGCACACGGCTATAGCCCTGCAGCAATGCTGTGCGGCTTCCATCGGGCAGCTTGATGATTTTCTGCACCTTGCCAATCACGCCTGTATGATAAAGCTGGTCATAATCTGGGTCATCAGTCGAGTCATCCACCTGTGTGAACACAGCAATCGCCATGTCCTTCTTTTGTGCTTCATTCAGCAGCTTCAACGAAGAATCCCTACCAATCGAAATCGGCACCATCGTTTCAGGGAACAGCATCACGCCACGCAAAGGCAGCACAGGGATGAAGGTATCGGGCGATACCTCCTGCTCAATGTTACCCTTGATGGGGTTGTCTATGCTGGTGATGAAACTGATCTTGCCTTCCACTGGCCCTTCGTCAATTATCTCGTCAAAATTGAAATCCATCTTGTCTTTTCCTTGTTTGTTTTTCGCTTATCAATGATCCTCTATAAAAACTGGTGCAAAGTTACGAATTAGTGAGAGAATAACCAAATATATTTGGATATTCCTCTCGTGAGTCTTGTTTATTTCTTTTTGATGTTTTGATTTTTTTTGATGATGTTATATGCTTGATAGATGCCAAGTTCGCCGGCTTTTGAAAGGTCGGGTATGGCATGTGGGGCATCGTCGAGCAGCAGGTAGAGCACGCCGCGATTGAAATATGCCTCTGCGAACTGTTCGTTCTGCTGGATGATTTGCGTGAAACCCTCGATGGCTTCGTTGATGTTGCCCGACTGCGCTTCCTGGAACGCTTGCTCAAAAGCGTCGATGAGGTTTCTTCTGCCTGCCGACTTGTAGAGCTTGTAAGTGTCTTCTGTCGGCAACATCAGCTTGGCTTCCTGCTCGTGATTCTGCACTCTGCCCCTGTATTCACTTTCGTATTCAGGCTCCTGCTCCTGCGTGTCTTCCTCCACCAGCTTCTGGTAGTCGTCGAGGTTGATCTGCGACTTCTTTCTGGTCTTGTTCTTCTGACGTGAGGTGGCTGTCGTGTAGCCGTATCGGTGGGCTATCTGCTCCTTCAGCACATGCTCCTCATCGCGGTTGGCTCCAGCGTTGTCACCGATCATCCTGCGGGCTGCAGCTCTGCGTTCATAGCCATACAGGAACTTGGGGAACTCGTTGATGACCGTCGTGTAGTCCCTGATGGCTCCTCTGTAGTCTCCTATGTTCTCAAGGAGGGTGGCTCGGTTGAAGGTGGCCATCATGTCGTCTGGGTCGATGGAGAGGATGAAGTTGAAGTCCTCAATGGCGAGGTTGTCTTCACCCACATTCGCTCTCAGCAGACCTCGGTTGTAGTGTCCGACAAAGTTCTTGGGCTCCAATTCGAGGGCTTGGTCGTAGTCAGCCATCGCATCTCGATAGTGGTTGAGATGATAATGGCAGAGTGCCCGGTTGATGAGACATCCTGCCTGCTTGGGATTGAGCCGCAGGGATTCGTCGAAGTGCTGGATGGCTTCGCTGTACTGCTCATGACTCATCAGGATGTTTGCCTTGGCTGTATGGGCAGGGATGTTGAACTTGTCCACCTCGATGGCTTTGTCAATGCACACCTCAGCGGCAGTGGTGTCTTTCTTCTCCAGGTACACCTGCGCCTTCAGTCCATAGCCATCAGCTTGCTTTGCCCACTTCTTGATGATGATGTCGGTGATGCTGTCTGCCTGGTCGAGGCTGTCGGTCTCGAGGTAGCAGAGCGCAAGGTTGTGCCAGAGGGAACGGAGGTCGGGCGACATCTCTGTGGCTGTCCTGTAGTCGCTGATGGCTTCAGGGAAACGCTCAAGATTGATGTAGGCGAGACCTCTCAGTTCGTAGGTGTTGGGAAAGTACGGGTTGCGTCTGATGGCTTCCGTACAGTCGAGCACAGTACCCGAATAGTCGTCAAGGTAGAACTTCGCCACACCCCGATAGAAGTACGGTTCGTAGAGATGAGGCCTGTAGTTGATGACCAGGTTGAAGTAGCTGATGGACAGCACGTAGTCGTCGTAAGCCAATGCGTTACGAGCGATGTTCATCATGCGGTCGGTGTTGATTTGGGCACGAGCAAAGCCCCCCAGTCCCCAAAGGGGTAGGGCTAACGCGATGATGCGGAACGCTATGGATGCTATGAAACGACGGAATCTGTCCATTCAAATCAAACCTCTCAATAACCTATAACCTCTCGACTATCCTCTATTGGGTTTGCACTTGTAGTGAGCCGAGAACTTGCCCTTCGACATGGCGATGAGCTTGTTCTTGATCATCTGCTTGCGGAAGGGGGAGAGTCGGTCAACGAACATCTTGCCTTCGAGGTGGTCGAACTCATGCTGGAACACACGCGCTTCGAAGCCTTCCAACCAGCGTTCCTGCTCCTCACCGTTCTCGTCGAGGTAGTTGACCAGCACCTTGGCTGGACGCTTCACGCTCTCGTTGATGCCAGGAATGGAGAGGCAACCTTCGGACATGCTGACCTGCTCATCGCTCTCCTCAATGATTTCGGGGTTGATGAACGCATGACGGTAGCCTTTGTATTGTGGCTCGTCTTCAGAGATGACATCGAGGTCGACGATGAAGAGTCGGATGGGCAGACCCACTTGGGGAGCTGCAAGTCCTACACCTTCAGAGCGTTCGAGGGTTTCGAACATGTTGGTGATGAGTTCCTTCAGATTGGGATAGTCTTTGAAGTCTATCTCTTCGGCAGTCTTGCGGAGCACAGGCTGACCGAATATGTACATAGGGAGAACCATATTATTTACGATTTGACAATTTACGATTTACTATTTTTATTTTTACCATTTTCCATTTCGCTGCATGTAATCTTCCAGTATGATGGTGGCGCTGATTTTATCGACCAAAGCCTTGTTCTGTCGGGCTTTCTTTCCGATGCCGCTTTGGAGCATGGTCTGATGCGCCAGCACAGAGGTGAAGCGTTCGTCGTAGTAGGTGATTTCCTTCTCTGGGAAGAGCTTCTTGAGCCGGTTGAAGAAGGGTTCGATGCGCTTCATGTTTTCGCTGTCCTCACCGTTCATCTGGGTGGGTTTGCCCACAACAATGACCGACACATCCTCCTTGGCCACGTAATCGACGATGAACTTCTCCAGTTCCTTCGTCTCAACGGTGGCGAGTCCGTTGGCAATCATCTGCAACGTGTCAGTCACAGCGATGCCCGTACGCTTCTGTCCATAATCTATAGCGAGTATTCTTGACATATCTTTATCTATAACCTATAACCAATAACCCATAACCTCTAATACCATTGTATCGAGCTTGAGTAGCTGGATTTCTTATCATATTTCAACGCATCTGTCAACGTGCTTGCATTTGCACGCAGGGAGATGTGGTAGCTGGTATAGACACCAAACACGAGTCCGCAGGAGATGTTGAAGCAGTGCATGTCGCGCGTGATGTTCACAGTGGTCATGGAAATCTTCTTCGTGGTGAAGTCCCAACCCGATGCGAAGTTGCAGTTCCAGTTGCTGGCCAGCTTTAGGTTACCCGAGAAGTTCAGGTTCTGCGTAAAGCTGTAGGGGTAGCGCATGGTCTTCACATTGATGTCCTTGCTGCGGTCTTCATACATCGTGATACCGTAGGAGATGGAGAAAGCCCAAGGCAGCTGGAATTTCATGTAGCCGTCGGCATCCAACCCGTCGTCGTTGCCCTTCTTGGTCGTCTTGTTGGGATTGTCGATGTTGGTCTCCAAGTCGTCCACTCCTTCCTCGTCTTCCTCGTCTGTATCTTCGTTGTCAAGGTCTTCGTCGAGGTCTTTGTTCTTTCCGAAGAGCTTCTTGATGCCCTGTTTGAACTTCTTGAGCGACTGGTTGTTGAACGTATAGGAGAGGTTCTTCGACATGCCTTGGAAACGTCCCCAACGTCCGTACGACCATTCTGTCCTGTTGCCCACCACCACATTTCCGTTCTTGTCAAACTCGTAGGCGTAGGTCATGAACACGGCACTCATGTTGAAGGTGGCTTTGCCATATTTCAGACGCAGTCGGGTGGAGAGGTTCGACCAGGGCTGACGCTCTGCCGCCATGTTGTAGGAGAGGGAAGCGCCCAGTTCGTCGATGATGCTGATGCGCTTGATGGAGTCATTCTTGCTCTTGATTTTTGCCTCGACATTGTTCGAGATGCTCATGCTGATGGCTCCCGTCTTTCCTTGCGAGGGTGTGCCGTATAGCGAACCCGTATAAGGAGAGTAGGGGACGATGGTCACATTTCCCTCCTCGTCCGTTCGGGTGTAGGTCTTCCAATAGCCGTATCTGCTGTCACCAAAGTCGGGTGCATAGCTGAAGCTTACGGTAGGTGTGAAGACGTGTCTGACCATTTGCAGCTTCTCGCCAAACACCTTCGGATTGGGCTTGTAGAAGCCGTAGAGCTTGGTGTTGGCAGAGAGTGACAGGTTGTAGTCAAACACACGGTTGAAGCCATAGATGGTGTCTCTCACCACCTGGTTGCCGCCTGCATCCCAGCTCTGGATGACCTTGTTCGTGTACCATCTCTCCGTATAGTTCAGCATCGGCGTCACGTTGATGTACTTCAGGATGTTGAACGAGGCCGAGATGGGGATGTTGTGCTTCATGCCGTTCTTCCAGTCCTTCACCAGTGATGAATGCAGCAGCTTGTCCTCCTTCGTCGTGATGGAGTTGGAGAACGTACCCGTGTATTTCAAGCTGATTTTCTCATACCAGCGTTCCTTGCCCACATTCACCTTGCGCTTGAACGGATAGAACGTCGAGAGCGACCAGGACATCGAAGGCAGGGTCAGCGAGATGATGGAATCGCGCATGTTCTGGGAAATGTTGAACGAGCTTGACAATGACAAGCCTATCTTCCTGAAGTTGTGCGAATAGGACACAGAAGACGTACGTGTGCTCTGCGAATAGGAAGTCGGGTTGTAGAGTGAGGAAAGGTTGTTCTTCTCGTACGACTGCGTAGCGAAGTTCACGCTGGCAGAGAACGAGCTGTTGGGCGATGCCTTCGGGTCGGTGCGATGACTCCATTGCACCTTGAAGTTCTTCGTCACATTATAGTCGGGCATGTTCTTCTCGCCATCCTTCGTCACCTGATAGTTGAAGTAGAAGTTACCGGCATACTTGTAACGTTTCTTATACGTGGTCTGTGCACCAATACCCCATGAACCCTTCGTGAAGATCTCGCCCGTCACCTTCAAGTCCATGTAGTCGCTGATGGCAAAGTAGTAACCACCATCCCTTAGGTAAAAGCCCCTTGTGAACTCATCACCATAGGTCGGCATGATGAAACCGCTCGCATAATGGCTCGTGATCGGGAAGTAGGCAAACGGCACAGCCAACGGCAGCGGAACATCCTCCACCACCAGCCAGGCAGGACCAGAGAACACGCTCTTGCCCGGACGAACCTTTGCACGCGACATCCTGATGTAGAAATGCGGATGCTCCTCGTCACACGTCGTGTACGTACCACCCTTCAGGTAATACTCACCCTCAGTGCCCTTCTTCGACTGCTCCGATGTCAGGAAACCCTCTTCCTGCTCCGTGTATATATTGGTAATGTAACCCTTCTTCGTCTTGAAGTTGTACGACATCGTCTCTGTCTTGTACTCATCGCTGCCTTCCTTGAACACAGGCTTGCCATACTTGTTGCCCAGCGAATCCAAGCCATACACGGCATGCACCGTCGAACTGTCCATGTTCATGTGGATATTCTCCGACGTCAGGTTGATGTTCTGGTACTTCACATCCGCATTGCCATACAGATAAGCCGTCTTCGTGTCCATGAAGAACGTCATCGAGTCCTTCGCCGTATAGACCACAGGAGCCTCCAGCGCACTCTTCTTCTGCGCTCTCTTGATACTGTCCTCAGCCGCAGCCACCGAATCATTCCACTGCACCGCACCCGACTTCTTCTCCCCAATCCCGTGCTCACGGTCAAACTGCGCCTTCAGCGAATCCAGGTTCAACAGCAACGAATCCGTCTCAGACATCGGCACCATCGAATCCACTTCCGTTATCGGCACCATCGAATCCTGCTCCGACAAGACGACACTGTCTATGCTATCAACAGCATGATGGCCGACAATTCCGTAGAACTTGCCGACCAATGGTAAGTTGAAAGCCGTCATGGAAAGTACCGTTACAAGTACGAGAAAAAACGCTATAAACCTTTGACTTCTCATAAAAACGCTGCAAAGGTACGACTTTTTTCCCAAACTTACCCCCATATTTATTATAATAAATACTAAATTTGGGAGTGTCAAGGCAAAGTTGTGTCTTCCAAATCCCTTCATCGGCTGTTTTTAACTGATTCGTTTTTATGTTTTACGACTAATCCGCGTTGCGGATGATTGGGATGATTGAATAGATTATTTTTCTGCCGCCAACTTCGAGACTTCCGGGCGCTATTTCACCCCTTCCGTCTTCGGGAATGGCAGCTTTTCCCTCGTTTTGAGATTGATGCCGGCAATCCATGGCTTTGCCGACACCTCTTTGATGCTTTGCCGTTAGCAATTTAAATCGTTGCCGACGGGGCATTTTTCTCTGTATTTTAGCCCCTTTGCAGAGGTCTTTGGAGTATGCGTATGATTTTCTTTAATTACGGCAAAATCTTCAATTTTTATCTATTCACGCCTTAACAATCTAACGCCCTAACGCCCTAACATTTGGAAAATGAGCGTGACGCGTGACATGTAACATTACGCGATTTCGTGGATGCAAGACAAGGTGAAATTGAATGATGGCAGATGGCAGTTTTCTAGGGAGCAGGTGCGCACAGTTTTCTATGGACAACCTTTTCAGGAAAGAGGTCAACCTTGCCAGCGATGGAAGTCAACCTTTTCAGGGTGGATGAATCGTGTGTTTGCATCTCAAATCTCAGATCTCAGTTTTCTATGAAGCAGCAAAATGGATGGAAACTAAATTTTTAGTATAGATAAAATTATGGTTCATCCGACAAATGCATAGTTAATCAACAAATAAATGAATAATAAGAAAGATAGCTAAGATAAAATCACTACCTTTGGTTACCCCTAACTAAA
>CADCIO010000048.1 GCA_902801475.1 uncultured Bacteroidales bacterium | reverse complement strand
ACTTTTGACAGGCGTTTCAAACTGAAAATCCCCAAACAGTAGGGGATTTCCTATAACAGATATAGGGATACGGATTTAAACCTTTTGCAACAGGTTGATACTTTCAGTTTTAAGTTTTTCGGTTTTTGGTTTTTTTTTCGTAACTTTGCACCAAATTTCAAAGACTTATGATTACAGCAGAACAACTGAAGGACATTAAGGACAGGACGGAAGCGCTGTGCCGCTACCTGCAGATTGACCGTAAACTCATCGAGGTGGAGGAGGAGGAACTCCGTACTCAGGCTCCTGGATTTTGGGATGATCAGAAGGCTGCCGAGGCGCAGATGAAGAAGGTGAAAACCCTCAAGAAGTGGATTGACGGTTATAACGAGGTGAAGGCGGCAACGGAAGATACGGAGGTGGCGTTCGACTTCTATAAGGAGGAGATGACGACTGAGCAGGAAGTGGACGAATACTACGGAAAGGCGCTCAAGCTCATCGAGGATCTGGAGCTGAAAAACATGCTGCAGGGCGAAGCGGACAATATGGATGCCGTACTCAAGATCAATGCCGGTGCAGGTGGTACTGAGGCACAGGACTGGGCACAGATGCTCATGAGAATGTATCAGAGATATGCCGAGCAGCACGGCTATAAGGTGACTATCAGCAACTTCCAGGATGGTGAGGATGCCGGCATCAAAACCGTGACGATGGAGATTGTGGGCGATATGGCTTACGGTTATCTGAAGGGTGAGAGCGGGGTGCACAGACTCGTCAGGGTCAGTCCCTACAATGCCCAGGGAAAGCGCATGACTTCTTTCGCCAGCGTGTTCGTGACTCCTTTGGTGGACGACACCATCAATGTGGAGATTGAGCAGGCAAGAATCTCTTGGGACACCTTCCGTTCGAGCGGTGCTGGTGGACAGAATGTGAACAAGGTGGAGTCGGGCGTCAGACTGAGGTATCAGTATAAAGACCCCTATACTGGCGAGGAGGAAGAGATCCTCATCGAGAACACGGAAACCCGTGACCAGCCGAAGAACAAGGAGAATGCTCTCCGACTGCTCCGCTCTATGCTCTACGACAAGGAACTGCAACATCGTATGGCGGAACAGGCGAAGGTGGAAGCTGGCAAGAAGAAGATTGAGTGGGGCAGCCAGATTCGGTCTTATGTGTTTGACGACCGCCGTGTGAAGGATCACAGAACCAATTACCAGACCAGCGACGTTGGTGGGGTGATGGACGGCAAACTGGATGGCTTCATCAAGGCATATCTCATGGAATTTGCAGGGGAAACTAACAACTAAAAGTTAAAAACTAAAAGTAATAGTTACCACCATGCGGATAGGGGCTTTCATTGTTGTTTTATAACGATATCATTATGAGTGTGATTTACGATAAGGAGTCCGTGTTGAAAGAGAAAGGATATGCTTTTGCAATAAGGATCGTGAAGATGGTGAAAATGCTCTCGAAAGATAGATGCTTGTTTTCGATTTATGATCAAGTATTGCGTTCAGGAACTTCCATCTCTGCTAATATACATGAAGCAGAGTTTGCTCAAAGCACCAGTGATTTCATCTCCAAGTTGTCTATCTCACTTAAAGAAGCCAATGAGACAAAACACTGGTTGGACTTGTTGAAAGATACAGATTGCATAACCATTCCTCAACATGAAAGTATCATGTCAGATTGCAAGGAGTTGATTGCATTGTTAGTTTCATCTATCAAAACATTGAAAAGGAATGCCTCTGTTGTTGTCAAGTAATTTTAACTTTTAGTTTTTAGTTTTTAACTTTTAGTTTTTTATGCAGGAGATAGAAAGGAAGTTTCTCGTGAAGGGCGAGTATAAGTCGCAGGCATACAGTAAGACGCATATTGAGCAAGGATATTTCGCTACGGAGCCGGGACGTACGGTGAGGGTGCGCATCCGTGATGACAAGGGCTACCTGACCATCAAGGGGCCTTCACGCAAGGATGGTTTTGCAAGATATGAGTTCGAGGTGGAGATCCCATTGGAGGATGCCCACGAGATGATGGAGCTGTGTATGCCGGGAAGAGTGAACAAGGACCGCTACCTCATCAAGAGCGGAAAGCATACCATCGAGGTCGATGAATTCTTTGGCGACAACGAGGGATTGGTGATGGCGGAAATTGAACTTGAAAGTGAGGATGAACCCTACGAGAAGCCTGATTTTCTGGGTAGAGAGGTGACAGGCAACTATCACTATTACAATAAGTATATGCTTCGCCGACCCTATAAGCTGTGGAAGGATGAGGTGACATTTGAACAGTCAGAAGATTCGACAGAACGGTTATGATAGTCAAGGAATATATCTGGACAACGCTCGTGACAGTGGGCATCGTGGTGCTGAGCACCATACCCATTCCTGAGAACCCTCCGCTGGAAGATGTGCCCCTCATCGACAAGTGGGTGCATATGGTGATGTACGGAGGATTGGTGTTCGTGATGTGGATTGATCATGCGGTGAGGAACAAAAGGACGTTCTCTTGGGCAGCCAGAATCATCATGGTGCTCTATGCAATTGCCTTAGGGGGTGCGATGGAATTGGTGCAGGCCTACCTGACCACTTGCCGTTCGGGTGATTGGATTGACTTTGAGGCAGATGCTGTGGGTGCGTTGTTAGGTTTACTTCTTTGCGCAGGTTTGAATTGGAAATGGAAAGAGAAAATTTCGGCACGAAGTTAGGTGCCATCCTCGCAGCGGCAGGTTCTGCTGTGGGACTGGGCAATGTGTGGCGCTTCCCCATCGAGACAGGTCAGAACGGTGGTGCAGCGTTCATCATCATTTATGTGTTGTGCATCCTTGTGTTGGGCTTGCCCATCATGATTAGCGAATTCATGATTGGACGTTACACCCATGCCAACACAGCAGGAGCCTATCGCATCTTGTCTAATGGCTCTCTATGGAAATGGGTCGGACGTCTGGGTGTGTTCACAGGTTGGTTCATCCTCTGCTACTATGTCGTGGTGGGTGGATGGACGATGCATTACACGTTCCTCTCTGTCACCAATGCTTTCTATGATGTACCTGCCACACAATATGAGGACATTTTCAACAACTTCGTGGCGAGTCCTTGGTTGCCGACGCTTTGGCTCTTCATCTTCATTGGGGTGATTCATTATGTCATCGCACGTGGGGTGCAGTCGGGCATCGAGAAATCTGCCAAACTGATGATGCCCACCCTGTTTATCATTACCCTCTTCTTGGCTGTTTGTTCTGTGTGTCTTCCTGGTGCATCGCAGGGTATTGAGTTCCTGTTGAAGCCCGATTGGAGCAAGGTGGATAGCACAACAGTATTGGATGCGATGGGACAGGCCTTCTTCTCGCTGAGTCTTGGCATGGGGTGTCTCTGCACTTATGCCAGCTATTTCGATAAAAAGACACCATTGGCGAAATCAGCTGTGAATGTCTCTTTCATCGACACCTTCATCGCCATCATGGCAGGTTTCATCATCTTCCCCTCAGTGTTCAATATCGGCATGAATCCCGACGAGGTGGGTGCAGGTGCAGGTCTCACTTTCGTGTCCCTTCCCAACGTGTTCCAACAGGCATTTGGCGATGGTAGCCTCTTGGCTGTCATCTTCTCAACGTTATTCTATTTCCTCCTGTTTGTGGCGGCATTGACCAGTGCCATTTCCCTGCACGAGGTGGCAACGGCCTACGTGACGGAGGAGTTTCATGTGTCGCGCAAAAAGGGAGCGACGTTGGTCACCCTCACCATTCTTGTGTTGGGTACCTTGTGCTCCCTTTCGTTTGGTCCATTGAGTGGCGTCAAACTCTTCGATCGTAATTTCTTTGAGATGTTCGATGACTTCTCTGGCCGCATTCTCCTGCCATTGAGTGGAATGCTCATCAGCATCTTTGCAGGATGGGTGCTTGACCGCCAGCTCTATCGTGACGAAATCAGCAACGGAGGCGACCTGAAGACACCTTATTTCAAGATGTTGGTCTTCTCGTTGCGTTATGTAGCCCCATTGGCCATCGGACTCGTGTTCCTTGACCAAATGGGAGCGTTTAACTTCCTGAAATAAAGCTAAAGAGCAAAAAGTGAAAAATCTACGTTACTTTTTCCAATAGGGGTTTGACACCCCGCATGGCAGGTAACTTAGATTTTTCACTTTCTGTTTTTCACTTTTGGCTCACCGAGCCAAAACCTACTTCACAAATACTTTTCGTGTCTTGCCGTCAGCAGTTCTGATGATGTTCACACCGGGTTGCAATGCTGGTATGCGTACACCTGCGGTGTTGTAGATTTCAACAGATTCAGATGCTTCGCCATCTTTGGCTTCTATGGCCATGATGTCGGTGGTGTCGTGCAGTTTTCTCACTCGGCATTCAGCCAACATGAATTCTTGCATACCACTGCCAATTTCGGCAAACTGGATGATATAATTGCCTTTGGTCTTAACTTCGAATTCCAGCGTATTACGTGTGGCAGAAGTGATGTCACCTGCAGAGTTTCCATTGACATTGGGCTTTGCCGTCTGTGTGGTCGAAGCCTTTACGGTGGTGCCACTGCTGTTGAGAATCTTGGCCTGATAAGTAGGTGTACCCTTCCATGCTGCCATCGCATAGATGAGTTGGTAAGTGCCTGGCTCCAGTGACAACTTGTAATTGCTCAAACGACCATATTCTGCACTGGTTGTACGCCAATAGAGCGTCTTTCCCTGATAGCCGGTCAAACCCGTGAAGGTGCGAGGGCCTGAGCCGTTTGACGTTGGATAGTTACGCACGCTGGTACCATCTGTGGTGCGCCAACCTTCAGGGAATGCTCCAGCAGCCACATTCGTAAAGTCGAGGTTGTAGATAGCCTGTGTGTCGGTGAAAATGGGCTGGATGGTCATGTTTTCATCTGCCATGGCGAAGGTTACCTCTTTGGCACCTTCCTTAACAGGGATGGTCAGTCCTTGCGTGAAGAAAACAGAGTTGGTGACCTTCAGTGCCTTGATTGCATAGCCTTCTTCAGGATTGATGGAGAGAGTCACCTCTTGACCTGCTGCAGCAGCGTCCACATCTGCTGTCACTTCTCCGAAATCAGCATCGAGGATGTTCACATCGAACTTCTCGGCAGGTGTGCCTTCTGGTTCGTAAGTCACTTGGTCGATATACATGCTGATGGCGCTTGGATTTGTGATGATGAGTGTGTTGCTGCCTACCTTCATGGTAACAGAAACGACAGTTTCCAGCCAATCGCTCGCGCCTGTCTTCTGAATAGCAGCGTTTTGGCCTACTCCGTTGACACTCACTCTCACGTTACCAGCCTTGCTGCTGTTGGCATAGCGGATACGGACATTATACTTACCTCCTTCAGCCATTTTCTGCTGATGACGCAAAGCACTGCCCGAGTTTGCCTTCATCTCCACATATCCCATGCCCGCAAAGTTCTTGGTGTGCTGTGCCCACCAACCCGAGTTGGTCAGTTTGCGGTCAGCGCTCTTGGTGTCCATATTCTCAGCTTCGATGATGATGGGACCATGGTAAGGTTCTGGCTGCTTGGGCTTAGGAAGAGCTGCGGATGGCAGACCTTCATCAGCACCTGAGCGATCTTGTTCGCCAGTACAATTGATGGTGACATCTGCGGCACCAAGATGACGGACAATGACGGTGTAAGTCTTTTTGTCTGCATCATAACTGGCAGCAGCGGAGGCTGACTGTCCATTGGCACCTGTGCTGTGCTTTTTCAATGTGTAGGAAGGCACGTTTGTCACGCCTGTGACAATAAGTGTGTCGGCACGCACAGTGGTGGTGTCGTTGCGGTAGTTGTTCAGATAGAAGTCGATATGGTCAGCATACTCACGAACGACACCGCTGGAGAGGCGGTAGTAGTTGAGTTTGAGCGAATCGCAGGTGTTGTACTGTAAAGGAAGTTCAGCACGTGCGCCCTTCTTCTTGTTCAAGTAGGTGTAAGGTGTGTAGGTGACGAGCTGGTTCTTGTAGCGGTTCACATAGAGGTCGCCCTTCGACACCTCGGGATAGAGATTGTTGAACTCCTTCACCTTGTTGGTTTCGTTACCCCAACGAGAGTTGTAAGCAGTCTTCTTCACCTGAACCTGAATGGCTTTGGCGGCATCATCGTAGAGACCTGGAACCATAGGAATGGCACCGTAGCGTCCTGTCTTCTTGAAGTAGCAGAGGTTATTCTGAAATTGTCCATAAGCCCATGCACCTTCCTTCTTCTGGTTGGCAGGGTCGGTTTGCAGATAAAGCCCGTTGAAGAGATTGTCCGGCACCTTGAAGTCATCATTCGTGTCATGCACAATGACTGCCTTGGTCTTTGCCAGCACTTCCTCACGGGTGGGGATGTACATGGTGCCATCAATGACCTTGCGCCACATGTCCAGCCAGATGCCCTTGAAATCATCAAACTGTGACCATCTGCGGCATGAATAGCCATCCACAGTGGCATCCCATTCATTCCTGAAACATGCTCCATCCCAAATAAGTTCAGGACCATCCCACACGGCTCCACCATTCACACACGTCTGCTCCATCACTGTGCCAATGCCTGCTGCACCAGGGTACTTACACTTACCTTCGCCAATGAGTTTGGATGTCATATCGTTCCATCCGCAGTTGTCGTAACGCACACCGTAGTTCTTGGTCAGACCTGAGATGAACGGTCCCCAGCATACACTCTCGTTGTTGAGGAAACTGCTGCCGTGAGTATATTTGTAGAGGAAGAGGATGGCTTCAGGATACTTTTTGCAGGCAGCCATAAAGTCCTTGTTCAACTTCAGTTCGGCAAGAGGGTCGGTGTTGAAATGGTAAACACCACCACACCAGCTGACCGTGAGAAAACCGCCATACTTGTGCGACATCTCCACCAGTTTTGCAAACAAAGTCCATCGGCTCGACTCCGTCATGGAACTCTTGTCGCCAGCCTCGCCAAAGCCCCAGAACTGCTCAGCATAGTTCCAGCCAAGGAAGTTAGGGAAGGTCTTGAAGAAATACTCGAAAGTGTCAAGGTCAGTATCCTGGATGTGAGTATGACCTCCAGATGCTGGCTGGCAGCTGAACCACATGCCGTTGGCTTGACATACAGTAGCCCATGACTTGTAGGTGCGGACAGCATTACGTGGCATGCGGTACATCTCTGTGCCCTTGTCAAACTGACACGACAGCGACAGGTTCATGCATACATACGGCTTGATGTCGTCAGGAACCAAGTCAATGATTTTCTGCGGGTCGGCACTGTTCCACACGTCAATGTGAATCATCCACAAAGGATGTTGCGAATCAATGGGTCGGCGCTCCTGTGCCGACATGTTCACCGATGCCATCAAAAGCATCATCGTCGTTAAGACGTAAGCAAATATTTTCTTCATGTAAATCAGGTTTTGATATTTTTGCATGCAAAGTTACGTTGAAATCCTTGCTTCCACTTTTCTTTACGTTTCCAATGTTTTCTTTCATGTTACTTACGAACACGAATCAGACGAATAAACACGAATAATAATGATTATGTAGGTGAAATTTTTTTTCTTTTGCGGAGAAATGCTTACCTTTGCACCATAACTTATAATCAATCATCAGAATGGCTTTAATTGAAAGTATTATTGCGCGTGCTAAAGCGAACAAGCAGCGCATCGTGCTCCCTGAATCGTTGGAGGAGCGCACACTGACTGCCGCCGACAAGTGTCTTGCTGACGACATCGCCGACATTATCCTGATCGGCAATAAGGAAGAAATTTTTGCTCTGGCTGGGAAACTGGGTCTGAAGCATGTGGACAAGGCTACCATCATCGACCCTGCTACGTCGGAGAAGACGGAGGAGTATGCTCAGCTGCTTTTCGAATTGAGAAAGAAGAAGGGCATGACCATCGAGGAGGCTCGCAAGCAGGTGCTGAACCCACTGTATTTCGGATGCCTCATCATCAAGAGTGGTGATGCTGATGGACAAATCAGCGGTGCACTCTCGACGACTGGTGACACCCTGCGTCCTGCTTTGCAGATTATCAAGTGTGCCCCAGGCATCACTTGTGTGAGTGGTGCGATGCTGCTTATCACGCAGACTCCGCAGTATGGTGAAGAGGGTGTGCTTGTGATGGGCGATGTGGCTGTGACCCCAATGCCTGATGCAAGTCAGTTGGCACAGATCGCTGTCTGCACAGCTCAGACGGCGAAGAGTGTGGCTGGCTTTGCTGACCCACGTGTGGCAATGCTCTCATTCTCGACAAAGGGTAGTGCCAAGCATGAGGTGGTCGATAAGGTGGTGGAGGCAACCCGTCTCGCCAAGGAACTCGACCCAGCCTTGAAGATTGATGGTGAGTTGCAGGCAGATGCAGCGCTCGTTCCATCGGTGGGTCAGAAGAAGGCACCAGGCAGCGAGATTGCTGGTCAGGCAAATGTGCTTGTGGCTCCTTGCCTCGAAGTGGGCAACATCGCCTACAAACTTGTGCAGCGACTTGGCAATGCCGATGCCATTGGTCCTATCCTCCAGGGTATCGCACGACCAGTGAACGACCTCAGTCGTGGCTGTTCAGTAGATGACATTTACAAGATGGTGGCGATTACCGCTTGCCAGGCTCAAGACGCAAAATAAAATTGAAGAATTGAAAGATTGAAAACTGAAGTTTTATAGATGAAAAAGATTTTGGTACTTAACTGTGGCAGCAGTTCAATTAAATATGCATTGTATGACATGACGGATCAGAGCGTGATCACGTCGGGAGGTATTGAAAAGATTGGTTTGCCTGACTCGTTCATCACGGTAAAGTTGAACGGGGAGAAGCATAAGATGGAAAAGCCTGTGAAGGAGCATACGGAAGGTGTGCAGTGGATTTTTGAGGTCTTGACACAGGGTGAATATGCTGTGCTCAAGAGCCTTGATGAACTGGATGCTGTAGGTCATCGCATGGTGCATGGTGGCGAAAAGTTCAATAAGTCGGTGTTGCTCACGCCAGAGGTGATGGAGGCATTTGCTGCTTGTAACGACTTGGCTCCTCTTCATAACCCAGCCAACATCAAGGGTGTGAATGCCGTGAGCGCGCTGTTGCCCAACATTCCACAGGTGGGTGTGTTCGATACAGCTTTCCATCAGACGATGCCTGACTATGCTTATATGTATGCGCTGCCTTACGAACTCTATGCGAAGTATGGCGTGCGCCGTTATGGTTTTCATGGAACGAGTCACCGCTATGTGAGTCAGCGTGTATGTGAGTTCTTGGGTGTGAAGCCAGAGGGCAAGAAGATTATCACCTGCCACATCGGTAACGGTGCGTCTATCGCAGCTGTGAAGGATGGCAAATGTGTAGATACCTCAATGGGTCTGACGCCATTGGAGGGACTGATTATGGGTACCCGTTCTGGCGACATCGACGCAGGTGCTGTGACCTTCCTGATGGATAAGCTGAACCTTGACACCAAGGGCATCAGCAACCTCCTGAACAAGCAGTCGGGCTTGCTGGGTGTGAGCGAAGGTTTCTCAGACTTCCGCGACATCTTGGCAGGTATTGCCAACGGTAACGACAAGGCTCGTTTGGCAAAGGACATGTACTGCTATCGCATCAAGAAGTACATTGGTGAGTACGCTGCTGCGATGGGTGGTGTGGATATTATTCTCTTCACAGGTGGCGCTGGCGAGAACCAGTATGAAGTGCGCGAAGGTGCCACGAAGGGGCTGGAGTTCATGGGCATCAAACTTGACGATGCCAAGAACAAGGCTTGTCGTGCGAAGGAAGCCATCCTTTCCACCGACGACTCGAAGGTGACCATCTGCTGCATCCCTACGGATGAGGAACTGATGATTGCATTGGATACTTTGGAATTGACAAAATAATAACATAGAATGAGCGAGGAATATAACGACAACGAAGAAATCATGGAGGAGCCATTGGAGGATGAGGCTTTGGACGCTTCACCTCCAGCCAATGGACAGCCGCCCAAGAGCGACTATGACCCCACCATGATGAAGGACAGCATCACTCACCATCTGAGTGGTATGTATCAGAATTGGTTCCTGGATTACGCTTCATACGTGATTCTGGAACGTGCCGTTCCACACATCATGGACGGTCTGAAACCTGTGCAGCGACGCATCCTCCATTCGATGAAGCGGATGGATGACGGACGTTACAACAAGGTGGCAAATATCGTGGGACACACGATGCAGTTCCACCCTCATGGCGATGCCTCCATCAAGGATGCCTTGGTGCAGATGGGACAGAAGAATCTGCTCATCGATTGTCAGGGTAACTGGGGCAATATCCTCACAGGTGACGATGCCGCTGCCGGTCGTTATATTGAAGCTCGACTCTCGAAGTTTGCGCTCGATGTCTTGTTCAATCCCAAGACGACTGAGTGGAAACTTTCTTACGATGGACGTAACAAGGAACCTATCTCATTGCCAGTCAAATTCCCACTCCTCCTCGCTCAGGGAGTGGAGGGCATCGCGGTGGGCTTGAGTTCCAAGATACTTCCCCATAACTTCAACGAACTGTGTGATGCGGCTGTGCACTACCTGCACGACGAACCTTTCCAGCTCTATCCCGACTTCCAGACGGGTGGATCCATCGATGTGTCAAAGTACAATGATGGTCAGCGTGGCGGTTCAGTCAGAGTACGTGCCAAGATTGAGAAGCGCGACAACAAGACCCTTGCCATTACGGAGATTCCTTATGGCAAGACGACTGGTTCGCCTTCGAAGCCAAGCCAGTTCATTGACTCCATCCTGAAAGCGATTGAGAAGGGCAAGATCAAGGCACGTAAAGTGGAAGACCTGACGGCTGCTGGTGTGGAGATTGTCATCCACTTGATGCCTGGTGCATCGAGCGACAAGACCATCGATGCCCTCTATGCCTTCACGGATTGCGAAATCAGCATCTCGCCCAACTGCTGTGTGATTGACGACCGTATGCCGAAGTTCCTCACCGTAAGTGATGTGCTGCGTAAGAGTGTCGATTACACGAAATACCTTATCAAGCGAGAACTGGAAATCCGTCGTGGTGAACTCCTGGAACAGCTGCACTTCTGTTCTTTGGAGAAAATCTTCATCGAGGAACGCATCTATAAGGCGAAGGAATTTGAAAATGCCAAGAACATGGATGTGGCGGTTGAGTATGTGGATTCCCGTTTGAAGCCGTTCTATGAGCAGTTTGTGCGTGAGGTGACCAGAGACGACATCCTGAAGCTGATGGAGATCAAGATGGCTCGCATCCTGAAGTTCAACAAGGACAAGGCCGATGAACTCATAGCCCGTCTGAAAGCAGAACTGGAGCAGATTGAGCGTGACCTTGCCAACTTGGTGGAGGTGACAGCCGAGTGGTTCCGCTTCTTGCAGAAGAAGTATGGAGCAGAACACCCACGCTTGACGGAGATTCGCAACTTCGACACCATCCAGGCAGCGACGGTGGCAGAGGCTAACCAGAAGCTCTACATCAATCGTGCAGAGGGCTTCATCGGTACGGGTCTGAAGAAGGACGAGTGGATTTGCAACTGCTCAGACATCGACGACATCATCATCTTCTACAAGGATGGTACGTATAAGGTCATCAAGGTGGCAGAAAAGGTGTTCATTGGTGAGACGGAACGTAGCAAGGCGGAGAAGCGCAAGGTGGAGGTGATTCATGTGGCGGTGTTCAAGAAGAACGATACGCGCACCATCTATAACGCCACCTACAAGGACGGCAAGACGGGTGTGACCTACATCAAGCGATTCAACGTGTCGAGTGTGACCCGTGACCGCGAGTATGACCTCACGATGGGTACGCCGAAGTCGAAGGTGACGTGGTTCTCTGCCAACAGCAATGGTGAGGCTGAAATCATCAAAGTGACGCTGAAGCCACAGGAGAAGCTGAAGAAGCTGGTCTTCGAGAAGGATTTCAGCGAGATAGAAATCAAGGGTAGGGCAGCACGAGGTAATCAGCTGACCAAGCACGAGATATTCCGCATCCAACTGAAAGCACATGGTGGCAGTACGTTGGGCGGTCTGAAAGTGTGGTGGGATCCTGACATCCAGCGCATCAACTACGATGAACATGGTGAGTATCTGGGTGAGTTCATGAACAATGACCAGATTCTGGTGATTCTGAATACGGGCGAGTACTATCTCACCAACTTTGATGCCAACAACCACTACGAGCAGAACATCCTGCGCATCGAGAAGTTCAAGGCGAAGAAGGTTTGGACGGCTGTGTTGTGGGATGCAGAGAATCAGAACCAGCCCTACATCAAGCGTTTCATGTTCGAGGATTCGAAAAAGAAACAGAGCTTCCTCGGGGAGAATCCAGAGAGCCAGCTGATTCTCTTGACCGACACCCCATACCCATTGTTCGAACTGACGTTCAATGAGCCAGACTCCTTCCGTGGACCTCTGCAGGTGGATGCCGATGAGTACATTGGTGTCAAGGGCTTCAAGGCGAAGGGTAAGCGACTCACCACCTATGCGTTGGCAGAGGTGAAGGAACTGGAACCAACGCGTGTGCCTGAACCCGAAGTGGAGGAAGAACCAGAGGAAGTGGAAGAGGTGGTTGATCCCGATGAGGGCAAGAGCGATGGCGATATCCGCGACGAAATCACAGGACAATTGAAACTCTTCTAAGTCAAAAGATAAAGACCATATTTAAAAGTGAAGGTTATCACCATAATGTATAAGGGTTTAGCAATGGCGATGCTGCTGTTGCTGTCTCTTTGTACCTATGGACAAGAGGAAACCGAAGCGAACAGCGAACAGCTAACGGTCAACTGTCAACTCAACAAGGAAGTCCTTCACTCCACCATGATAGGTGTGGGGTCTTCGAATGTTCTCGACACATATCTCTCTTCCTATAATTATAAAGGTACGGACTATCGCATTCAGCGTGAAACGATGCGTATGACCAATCTGTGGGGCGGGCGAGTGGCTAACCAGTCGTTGATTGACCTGAATGCAGATGTCAACAAGAATCATGCTCGTAACATTGATGAATATGCAGGGGGTATCCGTTATACGCAAGGGTGGTTCTACAACTTCATGGGTGGCAATGTGGTCAATCCTGTTGAGCGTTCACAGTCACATTTCAACTTTGCGGCAGGACTGTCGGCATCGGGTTATCTGGGCGTAGTCTATATCAACCGATCAGGCAACAACCCGGCTCAGGCAAAAGCGGATTTGCTAATCAATGTGAGTGGTATGGCGACCTACGATATGGTGATTGCCAAGCATCACTACCTGTGGCGCTATCAGGTGTCGTTCCCGCTGATGGGCATAGCCTTCTCCCCCAATTACGGACAAAGTTATTACGAGGCATTCGTGGAAGAGAACTACGACCACAACGTGGTGTTTGCTTATCCAGGCAATATGCCCTCGATGCGTCATAAGCTGACCCTTGACATCCCCATCAAGCGTTATACCCTGCGTGTGGGCTATGTGGCGCAATTCCATCAATCTATGTTCAATCATCTGAAGTATCACAGCTATGCTCACGACTTCATGATTGGCTTCAACAAATACCTCTATCGCCGATGAAAAGTGTACTTAGACTTTTAATCCTTAGTTGTTCGTTTTTAGTTTTCCATTCCTGTGTGAAAGAGGACTTCTACGATAACACCAAACAGGGCAATTACGAGGCACTTTGGCGCATCATGAACGAGCACTACTGCTTCTTCGACTACAAGAAGCAGGAATTGGGAGTGGATTGGGATGAGATTCATGCTCGCTATTCCTATAAGATTAATGAGAAGATGACCAATGCCCAGCTCTTCGAGGTGCTTTGCAATATGTTGGCAGAGTTGCAGGATGGGCACGTGAACCTCAGCGCACCCTTTGACTTTGGGCGCAACTGGAGCTTCTTCGAAGACCATCCAGAGAACTATAACGACAGCATCGCCAAACTCTATCTTGGGCACAACTATCAGATTGCGTCAGGCTTGAAGTACATCACTTTTGATGACAATATTGGGTATGTGCGTTGTGAGACGTTCGAAGAGGGCATTGGCGATGGAAATGTGAGTGTGATGCTGCATAGTTTGGCATCATGCAATGGATTGATTATTGATGTACGAGGGAATGGAGGCGGTCAGTTGACCAAGGCGCACAAGTTGGCGTCACACTTCACGAACGAACGTCTGCTGGTGGGGTACATCTCCCACAAGACGGGCAAGGGACGCAACGACTTCTCCTCTCCCAAGGCTGAATATCTTGACCCTGCTTCTGACGGCATCCGTTGGCAGAAGCCTGTGGTGGTGCTCACCAACCGTGCTGTCTATTCAGCTGCCAACGACTTCGTCAAGTGCATGAAACTCTGTCCGAATGTCACCATCATGGGCGACCGTACAGGAGGAGGTTCAGGTATGCCTTTCAACAACGAACTGCCCAATGGCTGGACGGTTCGCTATAGTGCTGTGATTTATTACGATCAGGACATGCAACATACGGAATTTGGCATCGAACCAGATATCCAATTATCTTTTTCAGGGGCTGATATCGCTCAGAAAAAGGACACCTACATCGAAAAAGCACGTGCCTTCTTGAATGAAAAGAGGTGGACAAAATAGATTTTTCATCTTTCACTTTCCACTTTCCACTTTTTTCCTTACCTTTGCACCCGAATTTGACAGTCTCAGTTCTCAACTGTCACCTTTCAACCTACAAGCGCTTGTGGCGGAATTGGTAGACGCGCCAGACTTAGGATCTGGTATCTCCCGATGTGCAGGTTCGAGTCCTGTCAGGCGCACAAAAAAGGGATGTACACACGTACACCCCTTTCTTTATGATATTTTGTATGTCGTTATCTTTGCTTGTTGACGCTTCGTGCTGCGATGCGTCCTGATACCAGCACCTCGGTTAGGGCGTTACCTCCCAGTCGGTTGCCACCATGAATGCCGCCAGTCACCTCACCTGCTGCAAAGAGCCCAGGGATAGGTTTTCCGGAGGTGTCTAAAACTCTGCGCCAGGAGTCAACCCTCAATCCACCCATCGTGTGGTGTGCCGATGGTGCCATCACGCGGATGGTCAGCACAGTGCTGTCCAACGAATAGGTGGACTTGTCGTAGGTGCCGTCTTCATTCTTCTTGGCACTACCGATAATGGATGTGGCAAATTTCTTGCCCACACCGTCTGGTTCTTTTCCGTCCATGATGGCTTCATCGTAGGAACGGATGGTCTTGACGATATTCTCTGGCACAGCGTTAATCTTCAACGATTTCATCAGGGCTGGTAGCTGGTCAATGGTTCGTGCATATTGCTTGCCTGGAATGTCCACACCTCTGATGTCGTTAGGTTCTGTGGTAGCTTCACCTCCGATGTAGAGGAAAGCGCCTGACTTTCCGTTGATGGTGACACCAGTCTTGAATGCCTTGATGCACAGCACGTCACGTTCCTGCGATTCATCCACGAAACGCTTGCCTGTCTCTGGATTCACGAAGATGGCGTCTGAAATGCTTCCGAAGGCGATGCCTCCGTAGTCAGCATATGCCTGTGGCATCAATTGTGTCCAGCCCAGACCCGTTACAGCGGCTCCGATTTCTTGTGCCATCTCGATACCGTCACCTCGCTGTGAAGAACGGTTGGTGGTGCCCATCTGATGACTGAGGTATTCGGGCTTCCAGTAGAGGTTGGTGTTGATGATCTTGCTGATATTGGCTGCATAACCACCAGAGGCGATGATTACCCCCTTCTTGGCGTGTGCCTTCACTTTCGATCCGTCCTGCCTTTCAGCCTTCACGCCTGCCACACGGTCATCATCCATGATGAGTTCGTATGCTGTTGTCGAGGTCAGCACCTTGTTCTTGGGGTTTGCCTTGATGAAAGCGTTATATGGTGCCATCACGTAAGCACCCCAGTTTCCATCGTAGTGCTCAAGTTTGCCGTCACCATCTGTGTCAATGTTGGCTCCCGTCATCCTGTTGCCTCTGAACCACATCTCACCTGTAATCATGATTTGCTTCTCCAAGAACTCTACACCCAATCCCATCAACCAGGGTTTCAATGCAGCACCTTCTTCCACCACTTGCTTTACGAGTTCCAGATCTCCGTAGCACCATTTGTTGTTCTCAGAACTTTGGCGCAGACCTCCGTAGTAGGTTTGGAAGATGTGCAGGTTGTTGGTGGAGAAGAGTGTCAGTTGTGTTTCTGGCGTACCGCTCTTCAACTTGGGTTTTGCCCATGCAAGGTAGGCGCCAATCTCTTTTTTCAGCGCCTGAAGGATGGGGCGATACTCTTTGTGCACACCTCGTTTTGCCAGCTCTTCTGGTCTGCCAGGCGTGAAGTCGTGAGTGGTATAATAAAGACTGTCAAAATCCTCTTCTGACCAATTCATGATGAGTTCCAGTTCTTCGATGCCACCTGTTCCCATCTTCACTTTTTCATACATCTCACCGTCATATCCTCTACCCATCTTGGCATCTGGCTGTGCAGGTTCCCACACCAAATAAGGAATGGCGCTCTGATAGATGCCACCCGACACCAGCGTGTTACCGCCCATCTCACCGTTTTTCTCAATCACCAGCACCGTATTGCCCTCAGCGGCAGCTTCAGCTGCGGCAGCCAATCCAGCACCGCCAGCACCCACAATCACCACATCCCATGTGTCGTCAATGTCTGTGGTCTTTCCCGCCAGATTATTCTTCCTGAACTGGTCGATGTCTGACACTTGTGCATCTTCAGCAGCTTGTGCCACAGCGTTCATCAATGCGTGACTGGTGATGGTGGCACCTGAGATGGCATCCATGCCAATGCCGTTGGCTTCGATGATTTGAGGAATCAGCTGGTCGAAGGCACAGTCACCGATATGTGGGGTTTCTTCTTGTGAAAGAACCTCAATCTTTGTGACGCATGAATCGCTGAATGTTGTCTTGATACTGATGGGACCGTTATGACCGTTATAGGTAGTTTCGTAGCTGCCAGCCACGAACGTAAGTGGTTTGTCTTGTGCACAACCGCATAGCATCAGTGCGGTCATCATAGTATATATGAACTTTTTCATCATATAAGTAGGAATAGTAAGGTGTCGTAAATTGTCTTTATCAGTGTGAATGTGGGCACAAAGGTAAGGAATTCATTTGAATAATCCTCATCTCGTCAAGAAAAAATGATGGTCAAAGGCTAATTTTCCTCATTTTCTTCCTCTTCATCCCCCTTCATGTCCCGTTTTCTCCTCACACTCACCTTCACATCACGCTGTTTGCGAATTTCCTTCGCCCGTTCCTTCTCCTCTTGGGTTTCACGTTGTTCTGGGACTTTCTCGGCTTTCACCTTGGGTGCCTTTTCTGCTTTGGGTGCCTTTTCTTCTTTCACCTTTGGCTCTTTTTCTGCCTTGGCTGCCTTTTCCTCCTTTGGCTCTTTTTCTTCTTTCACTTTGACCTCCTTCTCAACCTTTGCCTTTGGCTCTTTTTCTGCCTTGGGAGCCTTTTCTTCAACCACCTTAGGTGCTTTTTCGGCTTGCACCTTTGGCTCTCTCTTCACGGTTGCCCTTGGTTCTTTGGGTGTTTTGGATGCCTTTTCTGCTTTCACTTTCGGCTCCATCTGTACCTTAACGGTCTTGGGGGTGTAGGTCTTGCCCTTGGCCTTTGCCTTTCTTGCAGCCAGCTTGTCCTTTTGCGCCTGTCTTCTGGCACGTTCCAGTTCACGAGTCAGTCGGGTCACTTCCTTCTCGTCTGTTCTCAGCTGTGTTCGGCTGAGTCGCACTTGGTCTTTAGCTGATCTGATGCGCAGTTTCAGTTCTTGCTGGATGGAGTCATTGGCAGTCATCACACGGGTCTGAGCCTGTGTGGGGATGCTCAGGGTGAGCATCATATAAAGGAATAGGATAGTAAGATGTTTCATGTTGATGCTATGTTTTGAGGTCGATGCTTACAGCAGTTCTACTGTCTGCACCAATTTGTTGCTGTTCGAACCCTTGATGAGAATGAGAAATCCTTTGGGCTTTTGGGTGGCGATGGCTGTCTTCACCTCTTCCACGTTGGCAAAGAGTCGGTAGTTGGCAGGATGGCTGGTTTTGGCAAAGTTCTCGCCTACGAGCCACACTTGCTCGAAGCCGCCTTCACCAATCAGGTCAATCACTTTCTGATGCTCTTCGTCGCTCACTTCACCCAGTTCGCCCATCTGTCCGAGGATGCACATCTTGTGCTCTGACTTGATGAGTCGGAAATTGTCGAGTGCTGCCCTCATGCTGGTTGGGTTGGCGTTGTAGGCATCCACCACCAGTTTGTTGTCTTGCGTGATGGTCAGCTGACTGCGGTTGTTCGATGGCGTGTATGCCTCCAAAGCTGCGCTGATGTCGTTGGCTGGCACTTCGAAGTAGGTGCCGATGCAGGCTGCTGCCAAGGCGTTGTCGAGGTTGTACGAGCCGATGAGGTGGGTTTGTACAGTTGACAGTTGACAGTTGACAGTTGACAGGTGTCGCCATTGAAACTTCAGGAACGGGTTGCACTCTACCAATTCGCCCTTCACCAAGAGGTCATCAGCCTCCTGTTGTCCATACTTCACCAGTTTCAGTCCTTTACTGATGCCTTGCAGATGTGGGTTGTCGTTGTTGATGAATGCTGTGCCCTGAATGGCTCTGAGGAAGTCGTAAAGTTCTCCTTTCGTGCGGATGACGCCCTCGAACGAGCCGAAACCCAGCAAGTGAGCCTTGCCTACGTTCGTGATGATGCCAAAGTCGGGCAGCACAATCTCCACCAGTGTCTTGATTTCGCCTGGGTGGTTTGCGCCCATCTCGATGACAGCAATGTCATGTTCTTTCTTGAGTTGCAGGAGAGTCTTTGGCACACCGATGTGGTTGTTGAAGTTGCCCTGCGTGTAAAGCACATTGTATTTCTTCTTCAGTACGGTGGCAATCAGTTCTTTCGTGGTCGTCTTACCGTTCGTACCTGTGATGCCGATGATAGGTGTACCCAAGTGGACACGGTGATATTTCGCCAGTTGTTGCAGGGTGGTGAGCACATCCTCCACCAGAATCAGCCTTTCGTTACCCTCTTCTGCGTATTCTTTCTCGTCAATCACGGCATAGGCTGCACCCTGTTCCAACGCAGCCTTCGCATAGGCATTGCCGTCGAATGTCTCACCCTTCAGGGCAAAAAACATCGAATTCTCAGGCACATCGCGGCTGTCGGTCGTGATGGTCGGATGCTGCAGAAAAATATCGTATAAGTCTTTTAATTCCATTTTAGTGATGATTTATAAAAATCGTCCAGCGCTGGGCTGGTTATTTTAGCGCATTGATTAGATAACTCTCCAGTTCGTTGCTTGCCAGTCGCAGGTGGAATTCACCGCCTTGCGTCACGCTGATGGCACCCGTCTCCTCACTCACGATGATGGCGATGGCATCGCTCTGCGACGTGATACCCAGAGCGGCACGATGACGCAGACCCAGTTCCTTGGGAATGTTCAGGTTGTGGCTCACAGGCAGGATGCAACCAGCTGCTATGATGCGGTTATGGCTGATGATCATTGCTCCATCGTGCAATGGCGAGTTCTTGAAGAAGATGTTCTTGATGAGTTCCGTGCTGATGTTGGCATCGATGATTTCGCCCGACTTGATGACATCGCCCAGCGACATCTCACGCTCAATCACAATCAGCGCCCCCACCATGCTCTTGCTCATCGAGTCGCAGGCCAGCACGATGCGCATGATCTGCTGGTCCTCGTGTTCCTCTGCGATATTGGTCTTGTTCTTTACAAAATAGCGTGTAAGGAAATTCAGCCGTCGTTGTGAACCCAGCGTGAGGAAGAATCGTCGTATCTCTTCCTGAAACAGGATGATGAGCGCCAGCACACCCACACTGACCAGTTTGTCAAAGATGCTACCCAAGAGCTTCATCTCCAACATCTGCGACACCACAATCCAGATGATGACAAACACCATGATGCCGTAGAAGACGTTCAGCGAGCCCGACGACTTCATCAGTCGCCATACGTAGTACAGCAACATGGCAACCAGCAGGATGTCGATAGCGTCTTTTATGCCAAATTCAAACACGTTTTGTAAGTTAAAAGTTAAAAACTAAAAGTTAAAAGTAAAAGTTACCGTTCCGCATGGCAGGTTTCTTTCACTTTTAGTTTTTAGTTGTTAGTTTTTAGTTTATTTATCAGTTTCACCACTTCCACCGCCTCCTTCACATCATGCACCCTCAGGATGCTGGCTCCTTTCTGCAAGGCGATGGTGTTCAGTACTGTAGTGCCGTTCAATGCCTCGTTGGGTGTGCAATCCAGCAGTTTGTATATCATGCTCTTGCGGCTCACGCCCACCAGCAGCGGCAACTCAAACACGTTCAGCATCTCCTGATGCGCCAGCAGTTCGTAGTTGTGGTCGAGTGTCTTGGCAAACCCATACCCAGGGTCGAGGATGATGTCCTTCTGCCCCAAGTCCCTCAGCTGTTGAATCTTCTCCGCAAAATACAACATCACCTCCTTCATCAGATCATCGTAGTGAGGCGCTGCCTGCATGGTCTGGGGAGTCCCTTTCATGTGCATCAGGATGTATGGCACCCCCAACTTCGCCACCGTCTCGAACATTCTCTTGTCCAGTTCGCCGCCTGAGATGTCGTTGATGATGTCAACTCCCAGCTCTTCCACACACATCTTCGCCACGTCTGCACGAAAAGTGTCCACACTCACAGGCACCTCTGGAGCATCCTCCCTTACCACCTTCATGCCACGTCTCAATCGTGCCATTTCCTCCTCTGCACTCACATCATCAGCGCCTGGGCGTGAAGAGTAAGCCCCCACGTCAATCATCGTGCCACCGTCGTCTATAATCTGTCGCACACGCCTTCTGATTGCCTCCTCCGTCTCCGTTCGGCTGTTCGCATAAAACGAGTCGGGCGTTACATTCAGAATGCCCATCACCTGTGGCTCTGAGAGGTCCAACAACCTCCCCCTCACATTCAGCGTATAAGGTAAAAGTCCTTTCATCGGCCACAAAGGTACAAAATTGTTTGGAGTTAGCAGTCAGGAGTTCGCAGTTTTTTGCGGAGATAAACGAAAAAAGGTACAAAAAGAGAGCATCTTGGCCGTGTTCTCTGGAAAAATACTACTGCCTGATGTATTGTATGCCCATCATCGCCGCTAAACCATAGCCCCTCTCTCTTATGCAACATATATACCAATGAAGAAGAGACTCTCACACGGGAGTCCCTTCTTTTTTTCATCATTTTATTTGTGGAATCAGAAAAAGTGTGTACCTTTGCCGACAGAAATAATGTCTGACATCTCGCAGATTCGTCAAGAAGTACTCGCTGACACCCACATTACTAACTTTCAACGCCGTGTCTATCTGGAACTTCTCCGCGTGCCTCGTGGTGAAACCATCACCTACGGCGAACTTGCACGTCGTATCGGATGTCGAAGTGCCCAAGCAGTAGGGCAAGCCCTCAAGCGCAATCCCTTCGCCCCAGATGTCCCTTGTCATCGTGTCATTGCCAGCAACGGCACCCTCGGAGGTTTTCATGGTCAACGTACAGGAGAAATGATAGAGAAAAAGCGCAAGATGCTGGAAGAAGAAAAATAGGCTTAATAGTCAATCTGCATTTTTTCGTTCACTCAGCATGTTCTTTTCTCATCATTCCATTATTTTATTTTGTCGTTATTGCGTTATCATTTCCTTATTTTTGCAAAGTTAATGTAAGGTTGGCATATGACAAATAAAATTTATCTTTCGCATTTTTTTCTTTGTCTTTCTCATGCCTTCAGCGGGAATCCCCCACACCCTTATCCTTTCACAATCAACCTGTTGCAAAAGGTTTAAATCCGTATCCCTATATCTGTTATAGGAAATCCCCTACTGTTTGGGGATTTTCAGTTTGAAACGCCTGTCAAAAGT
>CADCIO010000047.1 GCA_902801475.1 uncultured Bacteroidales bacterium | reverse complement strand
TACTTGTGGTTTGGTCACTACAAAGTTACTAAAAATATCGCTAATGTGCTAATAATTAAACAATTATTTTTAATGAATTTTCATCGAACTCACGTTATAATAAGGTACACTCACGGCTCAAAAATGAAAAATTAACCAATTAACCAATTAACCTTTTAACCTTTTTGTTGCGTGAGATTCGCCTGACTATAGTCAGTGAGTGGGGCTTTGTCTGCTGACAGATCGGGGGGATGTCCGCTGACATTGCGAGCCTTTGTGGGTGTCGGATGCCCATGCGTTTCCAAAAAACTAAAAAGATTGGAAACGGTTTCCAAAAAAGCAGATAGTTTGGAAACGGATTTGCAGGAGCTTTCCATAGTCCGTAACTTTGCATCGAGAAAAAGGTTAAAGGTTATTGGTTATAGGTTATAGAAGCCAACCAGCCCTAAACGCTAACCCCTAACCTCTAACCGCTAACCGCTAAAATACTCATAACTCAAAATTCAAAAACAAACTATGGGACTTTCTTATCAACCCAAAGCGATCACGCTTTCCTTCAAGGAGGGCAAGCCTGTGACCTACAAGGCTCAGCAGGTGACCTACCCAACCATCAAGTCGAAGGACTTGCTCGCCTATGCGGCCAATGCGGCCAACGTGCCTCTGGCGAACATCAAGTGCTGCGTGCAGGGACTCATCGAGGCCATCAACTACTTTGTCCTCAATGGCCATGCCGTGCAGCTCGAAGGACTCGGCTCGTTCAGCCCGCGCATCAATTCGAAGACTACCCAGAACCCCGACGAGGTGGGTGCGGAACCCTCTCGCCAATGCCATTCGCCTACGTGGCGCCATCGACAAGATGAAGGCTCTGCTCAAACAGAAGGACAACAACCCCCAAGGTTAAGGGTATTCGTAATTCCTCGTTGAACTGTGAAGCTCAACGAGGAATTCTTCATTTACCAGCCCACGCGCTGGGCGGAGGCTCCAACTTCAAAACAATCACGACCTCTTTTCAGGGGTCGTGATTGTTGTTTGGTATGATGGGGTGAATATTACAATCTCACACCTACCGATGCATTGATGTACCAGTCGTTCAGGTGACCATGCATGGCCTTATGCTTGTAGTTGAAATTGTTGAACTGTCCGTTGGCGTTGATGAAATAGCGTTTCCAGTTGTAGGTGACAGAAATACGTGTCGTGTAGTTCAGGGCAAGGCGGTTGTTGCGCGAGTGCACGCCTGTGCCTTCCATTGTATATTCGTCTGTAAAGTCATAGTCGATATTATCAAGGTCTACATCCTCTAAGCCTTCTATTTCACCAGCATCTCTCATCTCTTTCATCGATTCTATGAGTATATACGCTAAAAGATTTTCTTTCGCAACATCTTTGAAATTGCTGGAGTAAGTGTTGATGCGAGTGCGGTTCACCACGGTCAACATCGGCATCGCCATGGCACTGATGAGCCATCCCTTGGCTGGAACGAAGTTGTAGGCATAGCCGGCGCCCACACCCAGCTGATACTGGCGCAAACGTCCAATTCCGTCCATCCAATAGATCAATTCGGCATTACGTTGGTCGTTGTATTTGAAATCCGCATAGTAGCCCATCACGCCGGCGATGGGTGATCCAGCCGAACGAGCCTGAATGGTCTTCTGGTTGTAGGCTGCTGCATAAGAGAATTTCTTGTGGTTGAAGATGTAGAAAGCGTCGAAAATCAAGGTCTTGATGGACATGTCAGAGGGTAATTTTTCCTTATCTGTCTCATCCCATCCGTAGGTTTCTCCCCAAGGATTGAACTTGATTTCATCAGTGTCATCATCGTAACTCTCGAGATCTCTGCCTTGCACAGCTCCAGCATAGTGCGTTCTCAAGGTTTTCGTCTTGAACTTGTGCCAGCGGAAGTTCACTGCATACCAGCGACCCGTGCTCCTCAACGAAATGTTCTGACTCTTGTCGCCACCTATAGGGAAGGAGTAACTGGCGCTCAAGCCCTTGTAGCCTACTTTCACACCCAGCGATGTGGACACTTTGGTCATGATGCGAGGGTCGGTTTCCATGTCACCCACACCCCTGATAAAGGGCATCATGCCTTCTCCATCGAATAATTCACCTCCATCGACGACGGAGTGCATCTGCAGGTCTGTTTGCGACACACGGCTCTTGACGCTAATCTGCCAAGGATGTGAGGGTGTCTTCACATAGTTCGTGTCCACTCCATGCACTACGCTTCTTTCAACAAAAGATTTGGCTTTCGTAATGATGTTTCCTTTTCCCGACTCTGTTTGCGCCGCACTGGAGGATGCCGCCAATGCCGCAAAAAGATAAATAAAGAGTTTCTTGTTCATATAATAGAATTAGGTTATAAAATGATTATCGGCCACAAATATACGGCTTTATTTTTTTATTCAAGCACAAAACATCACTTTTTTTTCAAAAACGGAGCAGAATTATATCGAAATCCGCCTCCAAACCGATGAATGGCTTTCACGTTTGGGCTTGGTGATGGTGGAGGTCAGGGCAATATGCTAATACTCCTCCTCATCCCACAGAAAGTCTTCTTTCGATGGGTAGTCAGGCCAGATCTCCTCGATGGATTCGTAGATGTCGCCTTCATCCTCGATTTCTTCGAGGTTCTCAATCACTTCGAGTGGTGCGCCAGAACGGGTGGCGTAGTCAATCAACTCTTCCTTGGTTGCTGGCCAAGGAGCGTCTTCCAGTTTAGATGCTAATTCAAGTGTCCAATACATGATATTTGTTTTTTTTAGTTTAATTGGGCTGCAAAGATAGTGCAAATGTATAGAATGACAAAATAAATGGGCAATTATTTTCACAAATTGATCTCAGGATGATTCTCGTCGGCATTCAGTTTTCTTGCCAAGACGAAGAGGTAGTCGCTGAGGCGGTTGACATAGGAAATGACGTGTGCATCGACTTCTGCGCCTTCTTCGGCAAGGGCAAGGATGCGTCGTTCTGCTCGTCGGCAGACGGTGCGGCAGACGTGTGCGATGGCTGCGGCTCTGCATCCTCCTGGCAGGATGAAGCAGCGGAAGCGGGGCAGGATGGCGTTGATGGCGTCAATCTCCTGCTCGATGCCTGTCACCATCTCGTCGGTCACGATGGGTCTGTTTGCCTTCTGACGTGTGGGGTTTTGGTCGGGGTTGTTGTCTGTGGCAAGATAGCCTCCCACCACAAAAAGATGCCGTTGCACGTCGGTGAGGAACTGGCTGTCGTGCTCGTTGGTGCAATAGGTGACGAGCAGTCCGATGTGGGAGCAGAGTTCGTCGATGGTGCCATAAGATTCCAGTCGGGTGCAGGTCTTGCTGACCCGTTGTCCGCTTGCGAGGGATGTGATCCCTTGGTCGCCTGTACGTGTGTAGATTTTCATAATATATAATTTTGTTTGATGCGTTTTTTGTCGAAGATGACCATTCCACGTTTCCTCATGTCGAAGGTGATGATGGCACGTGGATCGTCAACGGTGTGTGTCCAGAGGGTGGCGTTCTCGTCATGGATGTGTTCGATGATGAGGACGGTGTCTGGTGTGGCTTTCTGCAAGACCTCCTCGCATTGTGCTGCGGCACTGGCCCCTTTCTGGTCGATGACGACGATGGGTTGTCCTTGGAAGTGGTTCTTGATGCGGAAGAGTTGTCGTTGCATGGATGTGGAGAGCTGCTGCTCGTCGTAGGCATAGTAGTGCAATGGCTCGAAGAGGACATCGCGGATGAGTTCGTACGCCCAAGGTGACTGAACACCAAACCCGCGTCGATGGATAGCGCGGGGGAGTGCAGTGAGTATCAGATGTATGGTGCGTCGCAGATTCATTCCTTATTCTTTAATATTCCTCTAATGCCAGTATCTCTTCATCGATGAGCTCTTCTTCCTCTTGCGGTGGGGTGTAGTTGGGAACGGTGAAGACGAATTGTGCTCCGCCTGTGTGTTCCGTGTTGAGGTAGATGTCTCCTCCCAATGCCCTTGCGATGAGGCGGCACACGTAGAGTCCCAATCCGAGTCCTGGACTGTAGTGGTCGATTTTCTCGAAATGCTCGAAGATGACCTCAGCCTTCTCTGGTGGCACGCCTGTGCCTGTGTCGGTCACCACGAATTGCAGTTTCTCTCTATCTATATAATGTGCCACGTCAAGGGTGATTGTGCCGCTGGTGGTGTTCTTGCAGGCATTGGAGATGAGGTTGTCGAGCACCTGACCGATGCGTTTCTTGTCTGAGCAGAGTGTGATGCCTTTCTCTTTGGGCTTGTAGAGGATTTGCACATCGGGTGAGAGCAATCCCCTGTTTTCCTCTATGTGCTCATGGCAGAGTTCATCGATGTTCATCTCTTCAAACTTGAAGTTGAACGCACCAGTCTCCATGTTGCTGACGTCGATGATGTCGTCCAGCGTGGAGAGCAGTTGATCGTTGCTTTCCCGTATGTAGCCGTTGTAGGCGGCACGTTCCTCGTCGGAGAGGTCGTTCGACATCAGTTGTGCGAATCCCATGATGGCGTTCAGCGGCGTACGGATTTCGTGTCTCATGTTTTGGATGAACACCGTCTTGACGCGGTCGGCAATTTCCGCCTGATCCAAAGCCTTCTGCAGTTGGTTGGCTCGTCTCCTTTCTTCTGCAGCCTTGGTCTGTCTCCATCCGAGGAAGAAGGCGAAGCCCAATGCCAGTGCCATCAGCGTGAAGATGATGATGAGCGAGTTGCGCTTCATCTGCTCGTTGTGGGAGAGGTATGCCTTGTGCGAACGGTAGGAGGAGTTGATGAGGGGGAAGTATTTCGATACGCCCAATGCCAATCGTCTGGAGGGATAGGTGTTGGCATCCTCCATCGTGCACATCAGGTAGTTGTAGGCTCGGTCGATGTCGCCTGCTTCATAGAGGGCATGTACGAGATAGGGGAGCGCCTCGTAGGTCGTGTAGCCACTCTTCAGGTTGCACAATGCTGTGGAGGCCAAATAATAGATGTAGTTCTGGCGATTGTTCAGCCGTTCGTTGGCGAATGCCTGCACCATGCCCATTCTGCAACGTTCCATTCCCTCGGTCTTGGGGTATTTCTCCGCAAGAACCTCCAGGGCTTTCTGGGGGTTGCTGAGGTAGAGTTCCTTGTTGGCAGTCATGATGTCTCTCTCATAACCATCGGGCAAGAGTCCGATGATGTGGTTGTAGAGTCCTATCATCTCTTGCTCCTCGTGCGGCTTGACGTTGAGCTCGTCCATGTATTCGGCAACTCGCTCGGAGTTGTATCGGCAGGTGAGGAAGTAGTGCAGTTGCTCCTCCTTTGACAGCACGGATGGGTCGATGCTGGCTGTGAGGTTGTCGGCGCTATGATACATGCCCATGACCCCATACGTGATGGATGCGTTGAGTTTGGTCCATGCCTGCAGGTCGGGGTCGTTCGCATATTCCTCTGTTTGCTCGATGCGCCTCAAGACCTTCAGCGATCCTCTTCCGTCGAAATGGGAAAGGGTGCGATAGAGTTCTTTGCATTTCTCCACATAATCAGTTATGCTGCATGAATTGACGATTTGTTCCAGGCTGTCTGCACGCTGTTGGCGTAAAGCCTGATAATGTTTTTTATTGGCGATGACGTGATCCAGCTCAGTTAACACGTCCTCTATCTCCTTTTTGCTTCGCTGCTCATTCTGAGCGAAGATAGAGAGGGGAATGCTTAACAATAGTAATAATATGACAATACGGGCTTTCCGCATAATTTTTTAATGGATAGGTTAGATTGAAATAGGTTTGTTCCCTTTGCCTTCGTGGTTTGACGGGACAAATGTAGGGAATACTTTGGTAAAAATGCAAGAAAAATAGGGCTTTTTTCAGTATTTCGGGAAAAATAATCATTTATGAGGATTTTTTTATCACTTTTTGTGCTAACTTTGCATGAAAATTGTAGCACATGGTAAGCATTTCACGCATCAATCTTCCCACCGTCGATTCGACCAATTCCTTTGTTCGTGCGATGTTGCAGGAAGAGGGGACAGGGCACGTGACTTCTGCAAATTCATTGCCTGGTTTCACCTTGGTGGTGGCAGACGACCAGACGAAAGGTCGAGGACAGCAAGGCAATGCGTGGGAGACGGAGAAGGGCAAGAATTTGACCTTTTCCCTGCTCTGCCATCCAGACTTTATCTTGGCATCCCGTCAGTGGCTGCTTTCCCAATGCATGGCGGTGTCGATTCAGCAGACCCTCGCCCAGTATGTGGAAGGTGTGGAGGTGAAGTGGCCCAATGACATTTATGTGGGTGCACAGAAAATCAGTGGAACGTTGATTGAGTGCGACCTGCAAGGCAAGCACATCTCCAACTGCATCATGGGCGTGGGCATCAACATCAACCAGACCGTTTTCCGTAGCGACGCACCCAACCCCACCTCGTTGCAGCTGCTCACAGGCAAGGAACACGACCGTGAGGAAATCCTCTCCTCGCTTCTCAACCACTTCCAGCATTACTATGCCCAGTTGCAGGAGGGACGGGAAGATGCCATCCGCCAGCTGTATATGCAGCACCTCTATCGTCGTGAGGGTTTCCATCGTTATCGGGATGTGCGTGGCGAGTTTCGGGCTGAGATTGCTGATGTGGAGCCGACCGGTCACCTCCGCCTCCGTTTTGAGGATGGCAACGTGGTGCGCTACGAACTGAAAGAAGTACAATTCATTCAAGACTAAAATGCAGAAAGATTTGAATCCGAAGAACATACATATTGCTGATTACAACTACAACTTGCCCGACGAACGCATCGCCAAGTTCCCATTGGCTGAGCGCGATGCCAGCAAGTTGCTCATCTACAATCATGGTGAGGTGAGCGAGGATGTCTTTTTCTCCTTGCCTAAATACCTGCCCCAAGGTGCCCTGATGGTCTTCAACAACACGAAGGTCATCCAGGCACGCTTGCATTTCAGAAAAGCATCCATAGAAGGCATACAAGGTGCCCTCATCGAGGTGTTCTGCCTCGAACCAGCCCTCCCCAACGACTACCAGCTGAACTTCTCGCAGAAGGGGAGTGTGCAGTGGTATTGCCTGGTGGGCAATCTGAAGAAATGGAAAGAGGGCAAGCTCTTCCGTACGATAGAGATGCCCAATGGGGAACAGGTGACTTTGGCTTGTGAACGGAAAGGGCTTCATGGCACTTCCCACATCATTGAGTTCTCGTGGAATGGTAACTACACCTGGGCAGAACTCTTGGATGCAGTAGGTGAACTGCCCATTCCTCCTTACCTCAATCGTGAAACGCAGGAGAGCGACAAGACGACCTACCAAACGGTCTATTCCAAGATCAAGGGCTCTGTTGCTGCTCCCACCGCTGGACTCCACTTCACGGAACGTGTCTTGCAAGCCCTTGATGAGGCAGGCATTGATCGTGAGGAACTGACCCTTCATGTGGGTGCCGGCACTTTCAAACCTGTGAAGAGCGAAGAGATAGGTGGTCATGATATGCATACGGAACATATAGCTGTGCGTCGCCAGACCATCGAGAAACTCATTGCTCATGGCGGCGAAGCCATTGCCGTAGGCACCACCAGCGTGCGCACCCTCGAGAGTCTCTATTACATGGGCATCCTCGCCATGCAAGGCAAGGAAGATCTTCATGTTCCCCAATGGATGCCCTACGAAGAAAAGACAACTGCCGACGGACAACAGTCAACAGAAATCGCCCAGCGCGTGGGCTGGTCAACTGTCAACTGTCTTCAAGCCCTCCTCGCTTACATGGATCAGCATCATCTGGATGTGCTCCATTCTTCTACGCAAATCATCATCGCCCCTGGCTATGAATACCATATCGTGCGTCGCATGGTCACCAACTTCCACCAGCCCCAATCCACCCTTCTCCTGTTGGTTTCTGCCTTCCTGAAGGGTGACTGGCGTAAGGTCTATGATTATGCACTCAGCCACGATTTCCGTTTCCTCAGTTATGGCGATTCCTCCCTCTTAATACCTTGATGCAATGAAAGATAACAGCCAAGAAATGTTTCCCATCGTCGATGAAGACGGCAACATCACAGGTGCAGCTACCCGTGGTGAATGTCATGGTGGCAGCAAACTGCTGCATCCTGTGGTGCATCTGCATGTGTTCAACAGCAAGGGCGAACTCTACTTGCAGAAGCGTCCTGAGTGGAAGGACATCCAGCCAGGCAAGTGGGATACCGCTGTGGGTGGACATGTAGATCTTGGCGAGTGCATCGAGGATGCCTTGAAGCGTGAGGTGCGTGAGGAACTGGGCATTACCGACTTCACACCCGAGCAGCTTACTCAGTATGTATTCGAGAGTGTTCGCGAACGTGAACTGGTGTTTGTTCACAAGACCGTCTATGATGGTGAGATTGTTCCTTCTGATGAACTCGATGGCGGTCGTTTCTGGACACCTTCTGAAATCAAAGAAAACCTCGGAAAGGGCATTTTTACGCCTAACTTCGAGAGTGAACTGAAGCGAGTGTCACTACTGGGTGATTCCTCTTCCAATCCGACAAACGAATTAAAGCAATGAACGATATGAAAAAGTTACTTACATTATCATTTCTCATTTTTCATTTCTCATTTCTCGCATCCTATGCCCAGAATGACATCTGGATAGACATCAATGGGGTGCGCGACCTCACAGCCGACTCTATCGATATCGCCAATCAGGCACGTCCTGTTCCTGGCAGCAGTCGTCGGGGCAACAACCCCGTGATCTTCCTCGTGGGCAACAGCACCATGCGTACTGGCACCCTCGGCAATGGCAACAATGGTCAGTGGGGATGGGGATTCTTTGCCCATGAATACTATGACGAGAATAAGATAACGGTTGAGAATCACGCTTTGGGGGGCACTTCACCACGCACCTTCTACACGTTGCTGTGGAAACCTGTTCTCGAAGCTGTGCGCAAGGGTGATTACGTCTTTCTTGAACTGGGACACAACGACAATGGTCCCATTGACTCTATCCGTGCCCGTTCCTCCTATCGTCCAGACGGCAAACTTGAGGTGCGTGAAGATTCCATCTCCATCTATAATAAGGTGACCAAGCAGCAGGAGACCGTCTATACCTTTGGTGGTTACATGCGCCGTTTCATCCGTGAGGTGCGTGCCAAAGGTGCTACGCCTGTCCTCTTCACCCTCACGCCTCGCAACGACTACGAGCCTGATAATCCCAAGCGTATCCAGCGTAAACTCGCTGATTTCACGCCTGCCATCTTTGCTATCGGCAAGGAGACCAACACACCCGTCATCGACCTCAATGACATCTCTGCCACCAAGCTGGAGCAGTATGGCCCTTGGAAGACCAACTACCACTTCTACCTCGATAAAATCCACTCATCCGCTTATGGTGCCCGCATGAATGCAGCCAGTGCAGCTGAGGGCATTCTGGCTTCTGATGACCCTCAACTCGCTTTTCTCAAGACTTGTCTCAACGACAAAGTGATTCCCAAGCGATGTGACCAGCGTCGTCAGGCAGGCAAGCCGATGGTCTTCCTCTGTGGCGACTCCACAGGCAAGAACGAAGACGAGCATCCCGACGGCATGTGGGGGTGGGGCAGTCAGGGCTACACCGTCTTCGATGCCAACAAGTGCGTCTTCCAGAATCAGGCGAAGGCAGGACGTTCTACCCGTACCTACATCGACGAAGGGCTTTGGGAAGAAGTCTATAACTCCCTTGAACGGGGCGACGTGGTGCTCATCCAATTTGGTCACAACGACATTGGTGGCATCAAGGAGGGCAAGGAACGTGGTGTGCTCGCCACAGCCAAAGACTCCAGCGCCGTCTATCGCATGGAGAGCTCAGGCATCTACAAGGTCATCTACTCCTATGGTTGGTATCTGAAGAAGATGATACGTGATGCCCAAGAGAAGGGGGCTATCCCTGTGCTTCTTTCCCTCACCCCACGCAACGAGTGGCATGAAGGTAATGGTCACAGTCGTGGCTTCATCTATCCCGTTCAAGAAAAGAAAGGCAAACTCTACATCGAGCGTCGCAACGAGACCTATGGCTCATGGTGCCGTGCTGTGGCACGTGAGACTGGTTGCGAGTTTGTCGATGTCCACAACATCACTGCCGATGCCCTCGACAAACTGGGACCTTCCAAGTCCGCCTCCTACTTCAAGAACGACCACACCCACACTTCTCTCAAGGGTGCCCAGCTCAATGCCAAGAGCGTTGCTCAAGGTCTTCGCGACATCCAAAGCCCTGTTGCCTGGTTGCTGAAATAAAACCTAAAAAGACGGCGTATCGAGGGACTTGGTGGCTCAAAAACAAAAAAATAACAAAATAACACTTTGGGTTGTGAGGTTCCCCTGACTATAGTCAATCAATGGGGCTTTGTCTGCTGACTGATCGGGGTGATGTCCGCTGACACAGCGAGCCTTTGTGGGCATCGGAATCTCATCCGTTTCCAAAAAACAAGAAAAATTGGAAACGGTTTCCAAAAAAGAGGATTGTTTGGAAACAAATTTGCGGGTACACGATATAGTCCGTAACTTTGCAGCGTGAAAAAAAGGATATTTGAGGGGAAATTGATGAATAATTGATGAATAATTCCCTGATAATTCATATCTTTGCAACGATAAATGACGAAGACCTATAGAATGAAGACAAAACTGATCTTTGGATTGCTGTTCCTGTTGACGGTGCTGGATGTGCAGGCACAGGAGAATGCCAACACCCGTCAGGCACGCAAGATGTTTGATGAGGTATATGAGAAAGTGTTTGGTGCACAGGGTGCTTCCCTGCACTATAAGGTGAATGTGGCTAACATCTACAAGACGGAGGGCACCATCTGGTACAAGGGCAAGAAGAGCAAGTACGCATCGAGTTCCAGCAAGTCGTGGAACGATGGTGTGACGGCATATGTGGTGAAGGAGGACAAGAAGCGTGTGGAAATCTATCGTGGCGATGACCCGAAGCAGAGCCGCTTTGGTGATGACTTCAAGTTCGAGCCAGAGAACTACACCTACCACATCGCATCCGACCCGCGTGGCTACCTGATCACGCTCCGTGTGAAGAAGGGCAAGAAGGGTATGAAGGAGATTCGTGCCTTGCTCGACAAGAAGACACGCGACCCGCTCCAGCTGCGCATCAAGGTGGCTTTCATCTGGGCGAATGTGGATATCTCCGACTTCAAGGCAGGGGGCATTACCGACGCCACCTTTACCTTCCCTCGCAGCCAGTACAAGGACTACGAATTTATAGATAAACGGAAAGATTGAGAGACCAGACGATGAAGAAGAATGGGTTTTGGCACAGGGCATTTGACCTCTATTATGATGGGTTCCGCAGCATGACGCTGGGGAAGGTGCTCTGGACGGTCATTCTCATCAAGCTCTTCATTATCTTTGTGGTGCTGAAGGTGTTCTTCTTCCCGAACTTCCTGAAAGAGAATGCAGAAGAGGGTGCTGAAAGCGAGTATGTGGCAACTGAACTGATACAACGGAGTACTAACTTAAATACCTATTAACACTATGGAATTCCTGTACAATCTTGATGACAGCATGATTGAGTGGTCGAGAGCCCAGTTTGCCTTGACTGCCATCTATCACTGGCTGTTTGTGCCGCTGACCTTGGGTTTGGCGGTCATCATGGGCATTGCGGAGACGTGCTACTACCGCACGAAGAAGCCCTTCTGGAAGGATGTCGCCAAGTTCTGGCAGAAGCTCTTTGGCGTGAACTTCGCCATGGGTGTGGCGACAGGCATCATTCTGGAGTTTGAGTTTGGCACGAACTGGTCTAACTATTCGTGGTTCGTTGGCGACATCTTTGGAGCGCCATTGGCTGTGGAGGGCATTGTCGCTTTCTTCATGGAGAGCACGTTTGTGGCAGTCATGTTTTTCGGCTGGAAGAAGGTGTCGGCAGGTTTCCACCTGGCTGCAACGTGGTTGACTGGCTTAGGAGCTACGATTTCCGCCTGGTGGATTCTGGTGGCGAATGCGTGGATGCAGTGTCCTGTAGGTTGTGCGTTCAACCCAGACACGATGCGCAACGAGATGGTCTCTTTTGCAGAGGTGGCGCTGTCGCCCTTCGCTATTGACAAGTTCTGCCACACGGTCATCTCGGCCTGGATCATCGGAGCTGTGTTTGTTGTGGCGGTATGTTGCTGGTACCTGCTGAAGGGTCGTGAACAGAAGTTGGCGGTGGAGAGCCTGAAGATTGCAGCCATCGTGGGTCTGGTGGCATCGGTAGGTGCAGCCCTCACAGGACATCAGTCGGCAGCACGTGTGGCTGAGGTGCAACCCATGAAGTTGGCGGCGATGGAAGCCCTCTACAATGGTGGCACTGACCAGAGTCTGACGGGTATCGCCCTCATCAATCCTTTTGCACAACCAGATTATGAGAACGAAGCGGAGGCTCCGCTGAAGATTGCTGTGCCTTACGCCTTGTCCATCCTGGCCACGAATGACCCTCATGGTTATGTGGCGGGCATCAACGACATCCTGAACGGCTACACCAAGCCAGACGGTACAGTGGAATTGTCTGTCGATGAGAAGATTGAACGTGGTAAGAAGGCGATAGCGGCTTTGGCGGCCTATCGTCAGGCGAAATTCGCTTCGAGTGATGATGGTTCGACGGCTGCTGCCCAATTGCAGGTGTTGCAGGAGAACATGCCGTACTTCGGTTATGGCTACATCCGTGACAAGAGCGAGGTAGTGCCTTTCGTGCCGATCAACTTCTATGCTTTTCGTGTGATGGTGGGAGTGGGCTGTCTGCTCATCCTCTTCTTCATGGTGGTGCTTTTCTTCCTTTACAAAAAGGACATCACAGCGGCTCCGAAGTGGCTGCATTGGGCGGCTATCGTGATGGTGCCATTGGCTTATGTCGCATCAGAATGCGGTTGGCTGGTGGCTGAGTTCGGTCGCCAGCCTTGGACCATTCAGGACATGCTGCCCACATGGGCATCCGTGAGCAACCTGCAGTCGGCAAGCGTCATCGTCACGTTCTTCATCTTCCTTGTGCTCTTCACGACGATGCTGGCGGTGGAAATCAACATTTTACTGAAACAGATAAAGAAAGGACCAGAGTCATGACATACGAATTTTTGCAGCAATATTGGTGGTTCCTCGTTTCGTTGTTAGGAGCCTTGTTGGTATTCCTCTTGTTTGTGCAGGGTGCCAATTCCTTGGTTGGTTCTTTGGGTGGTGATGCCGAAGGCCGCCGACTGGTCATCAACTCGACAGGTCGCAAGTGGGAATTCACGTTCACCACGCTCGTGACGTTTGGTGGCGCCTTCTTTGCCTCCTTCCCCTTGTTCTACTCCACCAGCTTTGGTGGTGCGTACTGGCTGTGGATGATTATCCTGTTCTCGTTTGTGTTGCAGGCTGTCAGTTATGAGTTCCAGAACAAACTCGGCAATCTGCTGGGTGCCAGGACATTCCAGTTCTTCTTGGTGCTGAACGGCATCGTAGGTCCTGTGCTCTTGGGTGGTGCTGTGGCAACCTTCTTCGAAGGCAGCAACTTCATCGTGGCCAAGGAAAACCTCGTGGATGCTAACTCTCAACTCTCAACTGTCGGTTCTCCCATCATCAGTCAGTGGGCAAATGCTTCCCATGGCTTGGACGCTCTGCTCAATCCTTGGGTGCTGGTGTTTGGCTTTGCTGTGTTCTTCTTGGCACGTATTTTGGGCATCCTGTATATTATGAATAATGTGAACGATGCTGATATCCGTGCTCGTGCTTCTGTGCGACTGATGGGCAGCACCATCGCCTTCCTGGTGCTCTTCGTGAGCTATCTGGTGCACCTGCTGCTGAAGGATGGCTATGCCTACGATCCCGTCACAGGCATCATCTCGATGGCACCCTACAAGTACCTCAAGAACTTCTTGGAGATGTGGTACTTGCTCGTGCTCCTGCTCGTTGGTGTGGTACTGGTGTTGTATGGAATTGTCAAGGAAATCATCAGTGGACAGAAGAAGGCTCCTGACGCTAACCTCTTGCCTCTCACTTCCTCCAACATCTGGCCAGTCGGCATTGGTGTGGTCTTGACCGTTCTGTCTCTCCTCCTTTGTGCAGGTTGGAACAATACGGCCTACTATCCATCGACTGCAGACCTCCAGTCTTCCTTGACCATTGCCAACTCCTGCTCCAGCGAATTCACGCTGACAACGATGTTCTATGTCAGCCTCCTGATACCTTTCGTCCTTGCTTATATCGTTGTCGCTTGGCGCAAGATAGACGGCAAGAAATTGGATAAGGAAGAAATCAGGACAGACGAAGCGTATTGAGAAAAGGAAAGCCCGCAAATGATTGTCATTCGCGGGCTTTCCTTTAATTCATTTTCTGAATGATTTGCATGCCTCTTCGGATGGCTTCTTCATTCATGGGGATGAGCTTGTGGTGGCGTTCAGGCAGTGCCTTGTGCAGTCCCTTCACCACGTCTTCCACTGTTGCGATGGGGCGCACCTTGAGGAATCCGCCAAGGACGAGCATGTTGAACACCTTCGAATTGCCTGTACGTGCAGCCTCTTCCATGGCGTCAATGCGATAGACATTGATGTCGTCGCGCTTGGGTGGCTGAATGATGGAGTGTCCATCGTAGATGATGGTGCCGCCTGGCTTCACCTGTGGCTCGAACTTCTCCAAAGAGGGTTGGTTGAGCACAATGGCTGTGTCGTAGGCGCTCACGATAGGGGAGCTGACCACCTCGTCACTCACAATGACAGTCACATTGGCAGTACCGCCACGCTGTTCAGGGCCGTAAGCAGGCATCCAACTCACGTGCTTGTCTTCCATAATGCCGGCATAGGCAAGAATCTTACCCATTGAGAGGACACCCTGTCCTCCAAAGCCTGATATGATGATTTCTTCAGTCATAGTCTTATTCCTTTACTACAGTGTTCTTTAAGTCTCCCAGTGGATAGTATGGGAACATGTTGTCCACCATCCATTGGTTGGCTTGTTCTGGTGTCATCTTCCATCCTGATGCACAAGTAGATACAATCTCGACGAGGGAAGTGCCCTTCTTGTTCAGAGAGTTCTCGAATGCCTGACGAATGGCCTTCTTTGCCTTGCGGATGTTCGCCACATTGTTGACTGCCTGACGAGTCACGTAGCAGGTGCCTTCGAGGTTGACAGCGAGGTCTGTGATGTGGAGTGGGTATCCGTGCAGGTCTGCCTGACGGCCATAAGGGCAGGTCGCCGTCTTCATGCCCATCAGGGTGGTGGGTGCCATCTGACCGCCAGTCATGCCGTAGATGGCGTTGTTGATGAAGATCATGGCGATGTTCTCACCACGATTGAGGGCGTGAATGGTCTCGCCTGTACCAATACAAGCCATATCGCCATCGCCCTGGTAGGTGAAGACGAGCTTGTTGGGCCACAGACGCTTGATGGCAGAAGCACAAGCAGGAGCACGTCCGTGACTGGCTTCAATCCAATCGACATCCACATAACGGTAGGCAAACACGGCACAACCTACGGGGCAGATGGCGATGGTGTCTTCCTCCATGCCCATCTCCTCGATGATTTCAGCCACCAACTTATGCACCACACCATGACTACAGCCAGGGCAGTAGTGCATTGGCGTCTCGTTCATCAGCGTTGGCTTGCCATAAATCCTATTCTCAGGTACTATTAATTGTTCTTTTGTCAACATATTGCTTTCTTTTTTCAATTGAAAATTGAAGATTGAAAATGAGAAACGCCAGCGGGCTGGTTATTTCATCCAGTAGCCCTTTGGCCAGTTGTTACTCATTCTTTCGCGTGCCATACTCTTGAAGTCCTCCACCACTTCCATTGGAGAGGAAACCATACCACCTGAACGTCCAGAGTGGAACACGGTTGCTTGACCTTCAGTGGCAAGACGTACATCGTTAATCATCTGACCTTCACACTGTTCCACGCAGAGGATGCTCTTGATGCGCTCTGAGAGTTGGCTGATGATTTTGTTGGGGAAAGGCCACAACGTCTTAGGACGCAACATGCCAATCTTAATGCCTGTCTCTTGCAGCAGGTCGATAGCCTTCATGCTGATGCGTGAGGAGATACCGTATGCCACGATGAGGTATTCTGTATCGTCATCCACGCGATAAAGCTCGTAATCCACCTCTTCAGCCTCCACCTGACGGTACTTGGCAGCCATTTTCTGGTTGCGCTCCTCCATCACGGCTGGGTCGAGCTCCAAGGTAGACATGAAGTTGTACTTTCTGTTCTTCAAGCCGATACCGTTAGTGGCCCAAGGACATAGCTTGCCAATCTCTTCTTCTGTGCGACGTGGACGATAGGGTGGAAGTTCCACTGTCTCCATCATCTGACCAAGCATACCGTCTGACAGCACAATCACAGGCATACGCCACTTGAACGTCAGTTCAGCAGCCTTACCCATGCAGTCGCTCATCTCCTGTACGCTGTTGGGAGCCAGCACGATGGTGTGGTAGTCACCATTACCACCGCCATACACAGCCTGATAGTAGTCGGCCTGACCAGGTTGGATGGTGCCCAAACCAGGACCACCACGACCCACGCTGACAATCACGCCAGGCAGCTCATTACCTGCCATATAGCTGATACCTTCCTGCATCAGCGCGATACCAGGCGATGAGCTGGAGGTGAACACCAGCTTGCCCGTACAGCCTGCGCCATACAGCATATTGATAGAAGCCAGCTCGCTCTCAGCCTGAAGCACCACCATACCTGTGGTCTCCCAAGGCTTATCAACAGCGAGTGTCTCCAACACTTCACTCTGTGGGGTGATAGGATAGCCAAAGAAACCGTCGTAACCATAGCGGATGGCGGCCTTGGCAATCACCTCATTACCTTTCAACAATACTAAATCTTTCTGTCCGTTATCCATCGTTTTCCTCCTTTTTACGATAAACTGTGATACAGCCGTCAGGGCATACAATCGCACAACTGGTACAACCATTGCACTTTTCCCAATCGGTCTGTTCTGCATAGTTGTAACCCTTGTGGTTGACGGTGCTGCTCAGTGTGACAAGATGTAACGGACAAGCTATCGTGCAGAGGTTGCATCCCTTGCAACGCTCGATGTCCACAACGATAGCGCCTCTCATTTTTGCCATATTATTATTTACTTTTACTTTACTTTAATTCTTAACTCTAACCACTAATCTCTCACCCCTCACCTCTAATCTCTCACCTCTTATGGATTAAATCTGTCCTTGCAGTAGAACTCCACAATGTTCATCGTCATCTTCCTCAACTCCACCGCTTCTGATGCAGGATTCAGCTTGGTGGCCTCAGCATAAGCATCCAGACAGGTCTTCCAGTCCTGCCTTGCATACGCTTCCTTGCCTTTCGCAATCCACTCTTGTTCCGTCATCTCTAACCTCTAACCCCTAACCTCTAATCTCTAACCTCTAATTTCACACCTCTAACCTCTCAACTCTGAGTTTTCTTCGCGTCGTTCTGCCTGATCTCGATTCTTCTGATCTTTCCAGAGTGTGTCTTGGGCAGTTCATCTACGAATTCAATGATGCGTGGGTACTTATAGGGAGCAGTTGTCTTCTTCACATGATCCTGCAGCTCTTTCACCAAGTCTTCATTCGCCTTGTCCTTCCATTCCTTGCCCAACACAATCGTCGCCTTCACCACCATACCTCGGATGTCGTCTGGCACACCTGTGATGGCGCATTCCACAACGGATGGGTGGGTCATCAGCGCACTCTCCACCTCGAATGGACCGATGCGATAGCCAGATGACTTGATGACATCGTCAGCACGTCCTACAAACCAGAAGTAACCGTCCTCGTCCTTGTAGGCCAAGTCGCCAGTGAAGTAGAAGCCGTCGTGCCAGCCCTTCTTCGTCTCGCCAGAATTGTGGTAATACTCGCAGCACAAGCCAATTGGTTTTGCTCTGTCCGTGCGGATGGCAATCTGTCCCTCTTCGCCTACTTTTGCTTCCTTCCCCTCGTGTGTCAACAGGTGAATGTCGTATTGTGGCATTGGCTTGCCCATCGAACCTGGCTTGGTCTTCATCCAAGGGGTCGTGGCTATCAGACAGGTGGTTTCACTCTGCCCGAAACCTTCCTTGATTTCCAATCCTGTGATTTCGAGGAATTTATCATATACGGCAGAGTTCAATGCCTCGCCTGCTGTTGTCACGTGTTCCAAGGAACTGAGGTCGAAACGGCTCAGGTCTTCACGAATCATGAAGCGGTAAATCGTTGGAGGGGCACAGAAACTGGTAATCTTGTACTGTCCCACCTTCTCCAAGATGTCGGCAGCGTGGAACTTCTCGTGGTCATACACAAACAGCGTGGCACCAGCAATCCATTGCCCATACATCTTTCCCCACGTTGCCTTTGCCCAACCTGTGTCAGCTACCGTCAAGTGCAGGCTGCCCATGTGCAGGTTGTGCCAAAATGCTGCTGTGCCGATATGTCCGAGTGGGTAGGTGTGGTCGTGAATCGCCATCTTTGGCTGACCGTTCGTACCAGATGTGAAGTACATGAGCAGGAAATCCGATGATTTCGTCACGCGCTCTTCCTTGTATTCCTTTGCCACTTTCACGCCAGCCTTGAAATCATCCCAACCTTCAGGCACCACAGGACCAATGCTGATGCGATGCTTCAGCGCAGGCCATTCAGCGTGCGCCTCATTGATGTGCTTCAGTATCTCTGGATCACCAGTCGCCACAATCGCCTTTACATCAGCACACTTGACACGATACACAATGTCCTTCTTTGTCAACAGGAAAGAAGCGGGAATCGCCACAGCGCCCAGCTTGTGCAATGCCAGCATCGTGAGCCAGAACTGGTAACGGCGCTTCATGATGAGCATCACGAAATCACCCTTTCCGATGCCCAGTGACTTCAGATAACTTGCCACCTTGTTCGATTCGCGACGTATATCAGCAAAAGTGAATCGACGTTCAATCCCCTTGTCGTTGCACCACAGCAGCGCCAGGCGATCGGGCGTCTCTTCTGCCCATACGTCCATCACGTCATAGGCAAAATTAAAGTTTTCGGGAATCACAAATTCAAAGTTCTTCTCGAAATCTTCTTGAGAGGTGAAGGTTGACTTTTTCAGGAACCTGTCAAGCATTGTATTGGTCATATGTTATTCTATCTCTTTCTTCGAGTTAATGGCATGAAAAATGCACACTCCGTGAGAGGTGTGCGGTTTTTCGAGGTCAAAATTACGAACAAAATCTGGTTTGGACAAATAAAAAGCATGTAATTATGAGCATTTTACACACTGATTAACGATGTGTGTAAAAATCGCTTGCAAAAACTGCACACCTAAAAAAAAAGATGTGCAAAAGTTGGGTGGTTTAAAACTTTTTACTAACTTTGCACCCATGAAAAAGTTTATAGCATTGCTCAAAGACAAGGAGCGCCTCTACAATATCGTGTTCAATTCCGACACCAAGGCGGGTAAGGCATTCGACATCTCTGTGATGATTGCCATCGTCCTCAGCCTCATTGTCGCGTTCATCGAGACCAAACCAGCGGTGATGGGACGTTTCAAGGACGTGCTTACCATACTGGAGTACATTCTCACCTTCTTCTTCACCATCGAGTACATCCTTCGACTTTACTGCTCGCCTCGCCCCAAGGACTATGCTCTCAGTTTCTTTGGTGTCATCGACCTCTTGGCGACCTTGCCGCTCTATCTTTCCTTCATCCCATGTCTCTCTTCTGCACGCTACTTCTTTATCCTGCGTGTGTTCCGACTCATACGTATCTTCCGTGTGCTCAAGCTCTTCGCCTTCATCAACGAGGGCTACCTGCTCCTGCAGAGTATCCGCCTGAGTCTCCGTAAGATACTCGTCTATTTCCTCTTCGTCCTCATCCTCGTTACCATCATCGGAACCCTCATGTTCATTGTTGAGGGGAACCAACCAGGCACGCAGTTCACGGACATCGGCACCAGCATCTACTGGGCGATTGTCACCCTCACAACCGTCGGCTATGGCGACATCACACCTGTCACCCTCGTAGGACGCCTCCTTTCCAGCATCGTCATGATTCTGGGTTATACCATCATCGCTGTCCCCACAGGTATCGTGTCTGCCACCATGATAGACGAGACCAAACGCAAGGGCAAGAACGGCCGCTGCCCTCGCTGCAACGAAAAAACCGACCTCAAAGCCAACTACTGCAAGCATTGTGGAGAGCGGTTATAAATTATACATAAAGGACGACCTCGCCTCGATCACCCCACAAGAATTGGAGCAAGCTCTTGCCTCCCTTCCTGACTGGCGACGCGAAAAAGCCCTGCGCTTCAAGCACGAGCAAGGCCGAAAAGAATGTGCTTTTGCCTACCTGCTCCTATGCCAAGCCCTCCAAGAGACCTATGGCATCACCCAACAACCCACCTTCCTCATAGGCGAACACGGCAAACCCGAACTTTCCTTTGTGCAAGGCGGTTCATCCGCTTCGTCTTCCTCCCATCTCTCACCTCTCACCTCTCACCTCTCACCCCTCCATTTCAACCTCTCCCATTGCAAACAAGCCATTGCTTGTGTCCTTTCTGAAAGACCTGTAGGTGTTGATGTCGAGTCTATTGGTCGTTACAGCGAATCCCTTGCACGTCATGTCCTTTCCCCAGAGGAATTCGCCCTTGTCTCTTCAGCTCCAGATCCTCAAATCCCCTTCACCCGTCTTTGGACACAGAAGGAAGCCGTTGTCAAACTCACAGGTCGAGGCATCGATGACGACCTTCCCAACCTCCTCTTTAAATATAATAATGTGTCGCTCTACACGGAAGAACATCTTGACAAAGACTACATTCTTTCCGTTGCTACCTACAAAAACTTCTAACCCCCTTATCATTTTTATATTTCAAACTTTGAAACGTACATTCCAAACTTTGGAACATACGTTTCACGCTTTGAAATATACGTTCCAAACCTTGGAACATAAATTTTCCCCTGCTCACGCTAATTCTTTCCCCTAAGGGCAAAATAATATATCCTTACTCATCTCCCTCTCCCCTCCCTCTCCCCTCCCTCTCTCCCCTCAACTGTCAACTGTCAACCGTCAACTCTCAACTCTCCTTATCCCCCTATTTTGTTCACTCTACATGCCAAAATCGTTCAAAAAACGCCAAATGTATCATAAATTAAAAGATTTGTTACAAAATTTGAATGGGTTAAAATTATTAAAGTGTAACTTTACCGCCGATTTGGTGCGCGGTACATTCCGCAGTCCTGAAAGGGGAATGACGCCATTCACATACTAAACTTTTTACACATTGTCTATATATGTAAGAAAAGACCAAAAACCAGAGAACAATCAAACGTTATAACAATAACAATTTTTTATTATTAATTTTTTTATTAACTTAAATTCAAACCAATTATGAGAAAATTATTTACATTTCTCCTGACAATGGTAGTTGCGATGGTGGCAAATGCTGCTATTCCACCAACTATCCAACTTGGTGATGAGTTTACCAGTGTTGCAGCTCTTGATGGCAAGACATTTGCGATTGTTGACAAGGCTGCTGAAAAGGCACTGTTTGGCTCAAACAACCAGAATTTGGCTTTCGACGCGTATGGTAGCGCGTTTGTTACAACAAATTCTGGTTACACGTGGCAGCTCGAAAGTTTGGCTGAAAACGAAGACGAGTCTGTCCATGGTTATTATCTTCTCCATCTTGTGGCTCCTAATGGAACGCCAGTTCCAACTTCAGATTGGGAAGGTAAGTATCTGAACTCTCAGGATAAGGGCGGTTGGTGCTGCTTCAACTTGGGTATCAAAGCCAAGAAGCTGGGTCAAGACATCGACTATGGTGCAGTATGGGATGTTCAGTTTGTAGAGGGAAAAGGTTTCTCTCTCAAGAACATCGGTACGGGCCTATACAAGGGTTTTGGCACTGGTACAGCTAATGCAGAAGAGGCTGCTTATTGGTCTTTCAAGCAGGTGATCGTTGATTACTCTGCTGCTGTTGCTGAGGCGCTTGCAGAAGCTGAACCGTATAAGGCTTTAGTGACTGACCAAAAGGCATTAGATGCTTTTGCTGAGGCTACTAAGAGCTTGACATCTGAAACTGCTAAATCCTACAAGGATCTTGAAAAAGCAAAAGCTGCTGTTGCTGCTCTTATTAAGGCTCAGACAGCTGATGGTGCTAACATGACAGGTGCCATTGTGAACCCAAGCTTCGAACTTGGCAATACAAATGGTTGGACTTTTGACCCAAGCAACGATAGTGGTGCAAAGGAGAATAGCAATGGTACTTACACCATGACTGGCTGTGATGGTACTTACCTCTTTAATATTTGGAGTTCTGGTAATGTTGTCAGTCAGGTTATCGAAGGTCTGCCTAACGGTACTTACAAATTGCAGGCTGTTATCGCCACGGATGGTGGTCATAAGGTGCAGCTCAATGCCAATGACCAGAACGTTCAGATTGATGCTACTGACAAGGGCACTGGCGTAGAGGGCGAAGTGGAGTTCGAAGTAACTGATGGTAAGGCTACTATCGGTGCTGAAGGTGTTGACAAGTACTGGTACAAAGTCGACAACTTCCGTCTCACTCTCGTGAAGGCTGCTGCTGTTGTTCCTGAAAAGGACGCTTGGTTCACTGGTAACACTTTCTGTTACAAGGACGCTGCAAACAAAGTAAGCAGAAGCATGGAACTCCCATGGGTGGCTGATCCTGCTGATGAATCAAATGGTTGTATCGCGCTGTCTTCTGCTGCTAATGCTGGTAACGATCATGATCTCCAGTTCATGATTAGAGGTGCCGAGTATGATGGTAATGACTTGACGAAGGGAGCATTCGCTGAGGGTGACGGATTCAAGGTTACATTCAAAGTAAAGGGTGACGGCAATTATGCTGGTTGTCTGGTCGGTTCGTTTAATTCGGTAGCAGCTACTGGTAAGGACGGTTGGAAGTTTGGAAACTATCTGGAGAATCAAACCGTGAAAATGAATGTGACAACTGAATGGCAAACTGTATCATACATGGTTCGTGCAACATCAAGCGATGCCGCTAAATTAACAGCTATCGGTTTCAACTTGGCTGAAAAGGAGGGTGTTGCCAGAACATTCTACTTCGATGATGTTGTAATTGAAAAGGTAAATGCTAAAACGGACGACTGGTACTACACTGTGAACTTTGCTGCCAAGGATTATGCAAATCCTGACGCTGTTTATGACGATGCAGAGCCTAATCCCGCCGCTCCATGGGCTACTGACGAAGCGGGCAATGGTTTCATCAAGATCGTCTCTAACGCCAAGAAGTCAAACTCTTACG
>CADCIO010000046.1 GCA_902801475.1 uncultured Bacteroidales bacterium | reverse complement strand
TGGGTGCCCTACTACCGTCGTTCGTATGACATCAACGCACAGGATCCTTCTGCAGTTGCCATCATCGACACACAGACGGACAAGATTATCCGACTGATGGAGACAGGACCACTGCCCAAGATGATTGCCACCTCGCCCGACGGCAAATATGTGGCGATTTCCCATTGGGGCAACAACACAGTGGGCATCATCGACATCAGCAGTACTGATCCCAAGCAATGGAAACACAAGGCTTGTCATATTGTGGATTATCAGCTGAAACTGAATTATAGTCTCACCAGTTCCGTGAATCGTGACAGTGGTAGTGGCTATGCCCTGCGCGGCACCGTGTTCACACCCGACAACCACTATCTGCTCGTAGGTTGCATGGGAGGTGGTGGTGGCATCGCCGTGATTGACTTGCAGAAGTCTGAGTATCTGGGACGTCTGCAGGGCATGATGGCGAATGTGCGTCATCTCGTGCTGAAGAACGGTTATCTCTATTTGAGCATCAACACAGCAGGTTATGTGCAGAAGATTGCCCTCAAGACGGTGCTCGAAGCCATTGGGAAGATGCAGAACAAACGTGGCACAGTGACGGGTTGGAAGAACTGCAAGGTGGGTGCAGGTGCGCGCACCATTGAACTTTCCCCTTCTGGCAAGTATATCTTTGCTGCCTGCAACAATGCCAGTGCCCTCTATGTGGTGGATGCCCAAGAGATGAAAGTGCTCACCAGCATCCCTGCCGACAGCTACCCTGTGGGACTGGACGTGTCGAAGGACGGCAAGTATGTCTTCACGACCGCTCAGGGACACTCTGGCAAAGGTGGCGGCAATGCCGTTGACATCTTTAAAGTAACGTATAAATAGAGGTGTGAGGTGAGAGGTGAGAGGTGTGAGGTGAGAGGTGAGAGGTGTGAGGTAAGAAATTTGAGATTTAGAATATGAATAGAATAATGATAAAAACACTCATCGCGTTAGCCCTCCCCCTTTGGGGGCTGGGGGGCTATGCGCAAGTGGCAAAGATTGTGCATCCATCCATTGGCACTACTGCTTATAACAGCGACAGCACTTTCTCCATCAAGCTGATGGGCAAGAAGCAGTACTATGCTCCAACGGAAACGGCGACAGCCGACAAGGACATCAACTCACCCAAGTCGGTGAATATGCACCCCAACGCCACGAAATATTATGTAAACTCGCTCGAAGGAGCCACCACCATCGTGTATGATTTCAAGACCAACGAAAAGATGAAGGTCATCCGTCACGATTTCACGGATGCCGACACTGTGCTGCTGGGCAATGACTTCAAGCCTTTCTATGAGTTCACCCACTATCTGCCTGATGCCAAACACCCAGTCTCCCCCTTCGGGGGTTGGGGGGCTTTCTATGGAAAACCTGTGGAGAGCACCTTCACACATGGTGGCAAGTACCTGTGGGTACCCTACTATCGTCGTGACTATGACATCAATGCCCAAGACCCATCGGCAGTCGCCATCATCGACACAGAGAAAGACAGCATCATCCGACTGATGGACACAGGTCCGCTGCCCAAGATGATTGCGACCTCACCTGATGGTAAACTCGTTGCTATCACCCAATGGGGTGATAACACGGTGGGCATCATCAATATCGAGAGTGAGAATCCTTTCGATTGGCACTACACCTATCTGGCTGTCATCGACCAGAAACTGAAGCTCAACTTCAGCATGACCAAGCAGATTGACCGTGATGACGACAGCGGCTATTGTCTGCGTGGCACTGCCTTCACCCCTGACAACCACTATTTATTGGTAGGCTGTATGGCTGGCAACAACGGTATCGCTGTGGTGGACTTGGAACAGATGCAGTACCTTGGCCGCATTACTGGCAATATGTATAACCTGCGTCACCTTCTCATTCGTGATGGCTATGTCTATCTGAGCATCAATCGTGACGGTTACATCCAACGCATGCCCCTCACGCAACTGCTTGCAGCCATCCCTGCCCTGAAGGCTTCCAGCACCAAGACCACTCCCCTCTCGGGTTGGGAAAACTGCAAGGTGGGTAATGGCGCAAGAACCATCGAGTTTTCACCCGATGGTCGCTATATTTATGCTGCCTGCAATGCCAGCAGCACCCTCTATGTCGTGGATGTCAAGAGCTTCCAAGTTGTCACGTCCATGTCTATCGACAGTTACCCTGTAGGATTGGAAGTGTCGAAAGATGGTCGTTATGTCTTTACGACTTCACAAGGACGAAGCAACGGTGGAGGCAACTGCGTCGATATCTTCGAGGTAGAGCTCAAGAAGAACAACTAAACAGATTAAATGCTCTGTTCGCAATTCCATACGAAGGCACGAAGCCCGAGCATGGAATTGTCCTCATCAAGACGCTGGAGACGTTTGAGCAACGGCTCCACCTTTTCGTCGTCAATAATCGTGATGATGGCGCTGTTCATGGAAGGCCAAGCGTGAGTACCCAGATGAGGTTCACCACCCTGGGTACCACGTCCACCAGCCTGTTCGAAGAATGTGTAACCACGCACATTGGTATCATTCAAAGCTTCGATGATATTCTCCTGATGCGCCTGGTCGTATGCTATAAATACAGTTTTCATCTTAATCGTTTCTAAAGTTTTTGATGTCTCTCTGTGCATTCTGCTCCATCACGCTGACACGAGTGGAAGTCAACATCTCCTCTGCCTTATGTTCCTTCCAGTAAGCCTCGAGTTCACGCTTCTCCTTGAGTTTGCGACGCTGACGCTTCACACCCACAGAACCGAAGATACAGAACATGGAAGGCACATATATCAAAGTCAAGATGGTGGAGATGGTCAAACCACCAATGACGGAGATACCCAATGGACGCCACATTTCTGCACCTACACCGTGGCTGGCTGCCATAGGCAACATACCCAGGATGGTGGTCAATGTGGTCATAAGGATAGGACGCAGACGGGAACGAGCCGCCATCACGGCTGAACGGATCAGTCCGATGCCACGTTCACGCAACAACTGCGTATAGTCGATGAGCACGATACCATTCTTCACCACAATACCAATCAGCATGATACCTCCCAACATGGACATGATGTTCACACTGGTGCCTGTAAGCAACAAGGCGAGGATGACACCTGATGCAGCGAATGGCACAGAAAGAATGATGATGAATGGGTAAGTCATGGATTCGAACTGTGCAGCCATTACGATGAACACCAAGATGATGATGAGAATACCCAACGTACCGAGGTCGCGATTGGAGTCTTGCTGGTCTTCATACGAACCTGCCACCTGCACCATCACACCTGCTGGGATGTTCAAGTCTGGATAGAAAGATTCACCCAGTTCCACACCATCGGAGAGTGCATAACCATCTGCCAGCACGGCACTCACAGTAACGATACGCTGACGGTCTTTACGCTCGATCGTTGGAGGAATGGAACTTTCAGAAACTGAGGCAATATCACGGATGCGCACATTCTCACCTCTGGCGTTAGGAATGACCATGTTCTCGATGTCCTCCATAGAACGACGAGCCGTAGGTTCGTAGCGCACCTTGATGTCGTATTCTTCACCGTCCTCACGATAACGGCTCAACACAGAACCGTAGATGAGTGAACGCACAGCGTTAGCAGCTGTAGCCAATCCAATGCCCTGCTGAGCCAGTTTGTCACGGTCGAAGTTGACCACAATCTCTGGCTGATAGTCGGAACGGGAGATATTCACCTGCGTGACCATCTCACTCTCACGGAACTTCTTTGCCATCACTTCTGCCACACGATAGGTGGAGTCCATATCGTAACCATAGATTTCGAAGGTCGCTGTTGATTGACCACCCATACCTCGACCACCTTGGTTACCACCGAGATTGACCATATACTTCGCCAACTCAGGAATCTGCTTCAGGTCGGCACGCATCTCGTCACAAATCGTGGCAAGTCCCTTCTCACGCTGGTTGGATGGCACCATCATGATATTGAATGAAATGATGTGAGAACCATTATCTGACAGCGAGGAGAACGTGTTGGCATCACCAGCCTGACCAACGGTGAAGTTACAAGATTTCAAATCCTTTCCATAACGCTCTTGCCATTTCTCCACCAACGACTTAGCCAAAGCCTCAGCCTTTTCCACACGGGTACCAATCGGCAACTGGAGAGTTGCACCGATACGACCAGAGTCGTTGGCAGGGAAGAATTCACTCTTGATGCCCACCAGATAAGCAATGCCGAAGCTGACCACGAAGAGCACGATACATGCTGAGACGATGGTCCAACGATGACGAACAGCCCAGTTGATACGCTGCTCATACCACACATCAAGTCTATCCAATGCCCTACCGATAGGACCATAGAATTTCTTGAAGAACTTGCCCTGCTTTTTCTTCAAACGAAGCATCTGAGAACAGAGCATTGGTGTGAACGAGAGGGCGCTGGTGGTAGAGATGGTCATAATGATACACATCATCCAACCCAACTGCTTGAAGAGCACACCCGACATACCCGTCACCATCGTCAATGGGAAGAACACGGCAATCATCGTCAACGTAGAGGCGATAACGGAAATCGCCACCTCATTCGTTGCATGGATAGCCGCCTGTTTCGGGTCTGACCCTCGTTCGATATGGGTCGTCACATTCTCCAACACCACAATGGCATCGTCCACCACGTTACCAATAGCGATGGAGAGACACGACAAGGAAATCATGTTGAGCGAACCGCCTGTTGCATACAGGTAGATGAACGAGGCAATCAACGACATCGGGATGGTGATGACAATAATGGTTGTCGCACGCCATCTACCCAAGAAGACGAACACCACCAATGCCACGAACAACATGGCGTAGGCAATCGTCTCTTCGAGGGTGCCGATAGTGTTCAAGATGTTTTCTGATGTATTAACGATGATACCCAGCTTCACATCAGACGGCAAGTTCTGCTGCAATGTTGGCATCATGTCCAGCACCTTCTCAGAGATTTGCACGGAGTTGGCACCACTTTGCTTCTGGATGACCACAATAGCACCTTGCACACCATTCGTAAAGGTCTTCTGGGCACGCTCCTCCACATTGTCCACGATGCGAGCCACATCACGCAAATACACATTCACACCATTATGGGAGCTCACAATCACATCAAGCATCTGGTGAGGGTCTTCAAACTCACCTTCCACACGCACCACATAAGTCTGTGTACCCACATCCACTGTACCGTTCGTCACGTTGTGGTTCTCAGCTGAAATAGCACTTGCCACCTGGGCAGGACTCAGGTTGTAAGCCTCCATCTTCTGAGGATCCATGTAGATATTGATTTCACGCTGGGGAGCACCCACGATACTCACAGTACCCACACCGTCAATACGTGCCAACGGGTTGGCCACGTTATCGTCGAGAATCTTGTAGAGTGCCTGCTGCGACTCATCTGCCTGAACAGAAAGCAACAGGATAGGAATCATGTCGGTCGAGAACTTGAACAGGATTGGGGTCTGCGCATCATCAGGCAGAGAGTTCGACACCATGTCCAACTTGTCTCGCACATTGTTCGTCAACGCATCAATGTCATAACCATACTCAAATTCGAGCGTGATGACAGACACGTTCTCACGGCTGTTACTGGTCACATGCTTGATGTGCTCCACCGAGTTGAGCGTGTTCTCCAATGGACGCGTCACGTTGTTCTCAATATCTTCCGCACTGGCACCCGTATAATACGTCATCACCATGATGGTGTTCGTATCGATGTCCGGATACAAGTCGATAGGCAACTTGATCAGGGAGAAGATACCTAATATAATCACTGCCAAGAAGCAGAGACTGGTCATAATCGGTCGTTTGACCGCACCTTCGTATAGACTCATAACAATTTACTTTACCACTTCCACTTCCTTACCATTCGCCAAACGGCTCTGACCGGCAATCACCACATCATCGCCAGGATTCACACCGCTGAGAATCTCATACTTCGTACCGATGTGTTTGCCCAGTTCCACCTTGTTGTAGGAAACCTTACCACCCTTATAGACATAGACGTAGCGGTCGCCTGCACCAATCTGCTTCACCAAAGCCTCATCAGGAACCAGCACGTGGTTCTTGTCGCCAAAGTTCACGGTAGCACGTGCGAACATACCTGGACGAACCTTCTGACCTGGGTTGCTGATGGTCACCTCCACAGGGAAAGTGTGTGTAGATTGGTCAACCGTTGGATAGACAATCGTCACCTTACCATAGAAGGCTTCCCCTTCGTAGGCGTCCAGTTCGATGTCCACTGGCATACCCTTGAACACCTTCTTGTAATAGACCTCAGAGATATTCACCATCACTTTCACAGGATTCGTCTGCTCGATGGTCAGGACTGGCTGTCCCTGGTTGTACATATCGCCATTGTCGTAGTTGCGGGCAGTCACCACACCACTGATGGGAGCCACCAGCTGGGTGTTCTGCATCAACTGTTTCAACTGTGTGGAGAGCACATCCAACTGCAACTTCGCGTTGTCGTACTCAGCCTTGCTGGCTCCACCTACCTGATAGAGCTGAGATGTGCGGCTGAACTCGATCTTCTGGTTCTCCACCTGCAACTTCAACTGCTGCAGATTGCTGGCATCCAGCTGCACGACCACTTGACCCTGACGTACATTGTCACCTACATCCACATAGATCTTCTCGATACGGTAAGGAGTGTTCGGAGCGATGTTGTTCTTTACGTCACTCTCCACCGTAGCTGTGTAGGTTTCAGTCTGTGGGATGTCCTCGCTCGTCACCTTAGCGATTCTCACCTGCGGTTTTGCCTGCTGGGCAGTTCCAGCCTTGTCATCGCTCTTGCAGGCAACAGCCAATACGGCAAGAGCGGCAAGCGATAAAGTCTTCAGATATTTCATATTTCCTTTTTATTTCAAATAGGTTTCGCGACCCAACGTGTAGTCGAGGTCAGCCTTGTTCTTCAAATAATCGTAAATGCTCTGCACATACGTCAGCTCAGCCTGCGTCTGTGCAATCTCGCTCTGGTTCAGTTCGAGGATGGTTCCACGTCCCACCTCATAACGCTTACCGGCAATCATCACGGCCTTCTCGGCCTGCTTCACAGCCTCAGCGTTGCTGGCCATCTGCACCATCGAGCTCTGCATGTTCTTGCGGTAACTCTCCGTTGCCAAAAGCAACTGACGACGCGCATTCAGACGGTTATCCTCCAACTGCGCAATCTGAATCTTGTTACTCTTCAGCTTTGTCCAGTTGCTGGCATGGAAGATGGGGATATTCACAGCGATAGACAGTGTCGAACTGGGTGAAAAATGGTAGTTGAACACGTTCCAGTTGTTGTTGGCATAACTCTGATACTGACCTGTCAACTGTAGAGCCACTGTCGGCATGAAGCCTGTGCGCAAGATCTTCTGGCTACGCTCCAGCAGCAACATATTTTGGTCGAGTTGGCGCAACGACGAGTTGTTGTCCAGTTCCTCTGTCAACACTTCCGTTTCTGCCAACGTCAACTTGTTCTCATAAGCTTTCAGCGAGTCGTCAATGGCGATGTTCACGTCAGCCGTCACACCCATCAGCACCTTCAGCTGCAAGAGTGCCAATGCCTTGCCCGTCTCACCATTCACCATCGCAGCATTCAAGTTCCTCGCCTGCACCTCTGCACTAATCTTGTCATACTCGCTCACTCTGCCCACCTTGTACTTCTCGTTCACCACGTTGAAGTTATCCAGCGCCACATTGTAGCTACGCTTCATCACCTCATAGCTGTCACTTGACAACAAAGCGCTGTAGTACGCCTTTGTCACCTGATTGATGAGGTCAAGACGGCTACCGCGCGACTTCTCCTGAGCCAGCAGGATGTCCTGCTTCGTCAACTTCATGTTCTGATATACCGCAGGAGCAAAGACCGGCAGACTCAACGTGGCATTGCCAACGGCCGTCAGCGTTCCGTCCACACCCATCTTGAACTTACCCATTCCCGTCACCATTTCAGCCACCAGAATGTTATCCGTCAACGACAATGTAGCGTCCACCGTTGGCAGCAGACTCTGCCACGCCTCCGTATCCGCAATCTTTTTCAATTCGATTTCCTTGTCGGCAACATGAATGGTGGGATTCTCCGCCAAAGCAATCTCAATCGCTTTTGCCAATGTCAAATTCATCGTTCCTTCCGAACCACCATTCACCTGAGCTTCCATGCCCAACGCACATGCCAATAGCATTCCGAGACTCAGCCAAATTTTTCTGCCTTTCATTTTTACAGACATTTCACTTATTATATAAATATTCCTTAAAAAAAACGGTGCAAAGTTACACATAAATCTGCTTTTCACAATAAAAAGCCACATATATTTAATAATAAATAACAAGAAATCAGTAGAAATGAACATCCCTTTTCACTTTTAGACCTATTAAAATTAGGCTTTTGGGTACATGGTTACAACAAAACTAGGCCGCAAGCGGCCGATGAGAGGATTTGGAAGATTCGAGTTTATTCGGAAGATTCGTGTTTGGCAAAGACTGGATTCGCAAGGAGAAGCGCCCACTTCTACTAAGAATTCTTGGTGTTTTAGGTCATTTTTAACGAAAAAAGTGCTAAAAAATGCGCTGTGTTCGAACACATATGTTAAGAAACATGTTTTTCTGCTTGCCCGAAGAAGCAAAAGTCCGTACCTTTGCAGCATCCTAAAAACAATCTTTTTACCTTAAAAAAAATTAATACTTATTGAGAACAGAAAAGTGCCAGTCGTGAGATTAGCGCTTTTTCGCTTTTAAATAGGTGGTGCAAACTAAAAACTCCTAACCCCTAACTTTTTATTGCCTTTGGCTGGGGCGAAGGTGCGTTGCACCACTTCATTATCTATTGTTGCGTTCGGAAAAACTCAAATATATTTGGTTTTTCTCTCACTTATCCGTACCTTTGCACCCGATTATAAATAATGTACATGAGCAAGAAGCAACTGAATGTGGTTTTCCTCATTGCTGGAAGCGAGCCTTTGGGCAGTGCTGGCATGCAGGCTGACATCAAGGCCATCACGGCCTGTGGTGGGTATGCTGCGTGTGCGCTGACGGGCATTGTGGACGAAGACACCAGGCGAGTGAAAAGCGTGACACCGCTGCCAGTGGAACTGGTGGTGAGTCAGGCGGAATCGTTCTTGGGCGATGTGGGCGCACAATGTGTCAAGACGGGTGTGTTGCCCACCGCTGAGATTATCGACGGTGTGGCAGGAGTGCTGAAGCGTTATCCCAACGTGAAGAAAGTGATTGACCCCGTGATTGTGGACTCAAACGGTGTGCAACTGGTCAGCAACGAGAGCATTGATGCCTACAAGGAGAAGCTCTTCCCAATGGCAACGCTCATCACACCGAATTTCCGTGAGGCAGAAGTATTGCTGAAAAGAAAAATCACGAATATCAGTGAGGACATCAAGGAACTAGGACAGTGGGGCAATAGCGTCATCATCAAAAGTATGCAGAGCCAGGTGATGGCAGGACGTGGGATGTCTGCTCAGGATATGCTGTCAGACTTCCTTTACAATGCCGAGACGGGCGAGGTGAGGGAGTTTCGGAAGCGTCGTATCCCCACACACAACGTGAACGGCACAGGCGACTCGTTCTCATCTGCCATCGCCACCTATCTGGCCAAGGGCTACAGTCTGGACGAGGCGGTGGAGAAAGGCGAGGAATTTATCGACAAAGCCATTGCGTTAGGTGCTGAATACGAGTTCGGACACGGATATGGTCCTGTGCACCCTTGCTTCATGGAAGACAAAGTGATACACGAAAGAATCTATAATTAAATTGACGATATGAAACTGAAAATTGCTGTACTGGCCGGTGATGGCATCGGACCAGAGATTATGGAGCAGGGCGTAGCTGTATGTAACGCCGTTGCCGAGAAGTTTGGACACGAAGTAAGTTACAAGGAAGCCATCTGTGGTGCACACGCCATCGATGAGGTGGGTGACCCATTCCCAGAAGACACTTTCCAGACGTGTATGGATGCAGACGCTGTATTGTTTGCATCAGTGGGCGACCCCAAGTTTGACAACAACCCCAATGCCAAGGTACGTCCTGAACAGGGTCTGCTGGCCATGAGAAAGAAGTTGGGTCTGTTTGCCAATGTACGTCCTGTAACGACCTTCGATTGCCTCGTACACAAGTCTCCTTTGAAGGACGAATTGGTGCGTGGTGCTGACTTCATCTGCATCCGTGAGTTAACAGGTGGTATGTACTTCGGCGAGAAGAAGGAAGGCAACGACTACGCATACGACACCAACGCATACAGCCGTGCTGAGGTGGAGCGCATCTTGAAGGTGGCTTATCAGTATGCCCGTCAGCGCAGAAAGCACCTGACGGTAGTGGACAAGGCCAACGTGCTGGCATCAAGCCGTCTATGGCGTGCTGTGGCTCAGGAAATGGCTCCCCAGTATCCAGATGTGACAACAGACTTCATGTATGTGGACAATGCCTCTATGCGCATGATTCAGGAACCAAAGTTCTTCGATGTGATGGTAACAGAGAACACCTTTGGTGACATCCTCACTGACGAAGGTTCTTGCATCACGGGATCTATGGGCTTGCTCCCATCAGCATCCACAGGTGAACACACACCTGTATTCGAGCCTATTCACGGTAGTTGGCCACAGGCTAAAGGTTTGAACATCGCCAACCCATTGGCACAGATTCTTTCTGTAGCCATGCTCTACGAATACTTCGACCTGAAGGAAGAGGGTGCCCTCATCCGCGAGGCTGTGAACGCATCGCTCGACCAGAATGTGCGCACCCCGGAGATTCAAGTGGAAGGTGGCGCCAAGTATGGTACGAAGGAAGTAGGTGCATGGATTGTTGAGTATATTAAAACTAAAAACTAAAAGTTAAAAACTAAAAGTAGAAGTTACCTGTTTTTCGCGAGCAAGGATACTTATACTTTTAGTTTTTAGTTTTTAACTTTTAACTTAAAATGCCACTTATCTTACCTGATCAGCTTCCTGCCATCGATGAACTGAAACAGGAGAACATCTTCACGATGGGCTACAAACGGGCGGACAGTCAGCAGATTCGTCCGCTCCGCTTGGCTGTGCTCAACTTGATGCCCCTGAAGATTACGACGGAAACCGACTTCATCCGCATCCTCTCCAATTCTGCCCTGCAAATCAGGGTGGAATTCATGAAAATCAAGTCGCACACCAGCAAGAACACCCCCATCGAGCACATGATGGCGTTCTACCGCAACTTCGAGGACATGAAGAAGGAGAAGTATGACGGACTCATCGTGACAGGTGCTCCATTGGAGTTCATCAACTACGAGGAGGTGACCTACTGGAAGGAGTTGCAGGAGGTGTTCGACTGGGCACACACCCACGTGACCAGCACCATCTATGTGTGTTGGGCAGCGTTTGCTGGCTTGTACCATTTCTACGGAGTGCCCAAGCACAACACCCCCAAGAAGGTGTTTGGTGTGTTCAAGCATGAAATGCTGGCACCCGAACTGCCCATCTTCAGAGGTTTCGATGACGAGTTCTATGCTCCCCATAGCCGTCATTGCACCGTATTACGCAAGGACATCGAGAAGGTGGAGGGCTTACACATCATTGCAGAAAGCCCCAAAGCGGGTGTGACGATCGTGGAAGCACGAAATGGACGTGAGTTCTTCATCACTTGCCACCTGGAGTATTCGCCCCTCACATTAGACGGGGAGTATAAGCGTGACTTGAAGAAGGGACTGAACATCAACAAGCCACAAAACTACTACCCGGGCGGAGACCCCAAGAAACACCCTGTGGTGCGCTGGCGTGCAGCTGCCAACTTGCTCTACACCAACTGGCTGAACTACTACGTCTATCAAGAAACACCGTTCAATATTAATGATATAAACTAAAAGTTAAAAGTTAAAAACTAAAAGTTTGAGTTACTTGCCATCCGGACGGGGGATACTTTCACTTTTAGTTTTTAGTTTTTAGTTTTTAACTTTCCCATGAGACTTATCGAACTTCTCGCTCCAGCAAAAACCGCAGACATTGGCATCGAGGCAATACGCCACGGTGCTGATGCTGTTTATATAGGTGCCACATCTCATGGTGCCCGTGCGGCTGCAAGCAATAGCGTGGAGGACATCGAGCGACTGGTGGCGTTTGCCCATTTGTACAAGGCGAAAGTCTATGTAACGGTGAACACCCTTGTCTTTGAGGAGGAGATGCAGCAAGTGGAACAGCTCATCTGGAAACTGCACGACATCCACGTGGATGCATTGATTGTGCAAGATTTGCGTTTGCTGTCGCTGAACTTGCCCCCTATTCCACTTCATGCCAGCACACAGATGGACAACCGCACGGTGGAGAAAGTGGAGCTGCTTTCGACATTGGGGTTTCGTCAGGTGGTTTTGGCGAGAGAGCTGAGGATTGATGAAATTGCTGACATCCATAGGGAATGTCCTGACACCAAACTCGAGGTCTTTGTGCATGGGGCATTGTGCGTGTGTCTGAGTGGACGATGCAATGCGAGTGAGGCCTTGTTTGGAAGAAGTGCCAACCGAGGGGAATGTGCACAGGTGTGCAGAATGGCGTTCGACCTCCTTGCCGACGGAAAGACAGTGATGAAGGACAAGCATCTATTGTCTGTGAAGGACAACTGCCAGATTGACCACCTTGAAGACCTGCTGATGGCTGGCGCCTCATCATTGAAAATCGAAGGGCGATTGAAAGATGCTGATTACGTGAAGAACGTGACAGCAGCGTATTCAGAGGCACTTGATAAAGTCATTGCGAAACATCCCAAGGAGTTCTGCCGTGCTTCGTCAGGACATGTCAGTCTGAAATTCAAGCCTGATGTCAGGAAGAGTTTCAACAGAGGTTTTGTGAGGGACGTGAGTCAACCTGATGCCAACATTGACACTCCCAAGTCTTTGGGTGAGCCTGTGACACGAGACACGGTGCTGCACAATGGCGACGGACTATGTTACATAGAACGGGGGAAACTGGTGGGATTCAGAGTGAACAACGCAGAGGCGTTCCGTGCCGTCAAGGGTGTGCAGTACTATCGCAACCAGGATATTGAGTGGGACAAGACGCTCAACAAGCCATCGGCAGAGCGGAAGATTGCCGTCACCATTGATGTGTATGAAGACCATATCAGCATGACAGACGAAGACGGATTGACAGCCTCTGTGAACATCCCAGAGACCTTCGAACTGGCACGTACCCATCAGAAGGAGAACATCGAACGGCAGTTGAGCAAACTGGGCGACACGATTTTTGAAGCACAACAGGTGAATATCCACCTGGCCAAGAACTACTTCATCCCCTCGTCGATGCTGAGTCAATGGCGACGGGAACTGTCAGATGCATTGACAGCGGAAAGGAGGAAGTTCTATCCACTGGAAAGGCAAGCCCACATACCTGTCAGCATTGAGGTAGAGAAACCCTACGAATTGACGCACGACCCTGCCACGCCTGTGATGATTTCGAAATACTGCATCAGACGCCAATTAAGAGACCCTCTCTGTCCTCGCAGACATCTCCCCCATAATGGGGAGAGCCATTCGGAGTGTTTATCGTTAGAGCACTCACCGCAGGGTCTCCCTCCCCATCACGGGGGAGGGCTGGGGAGAGGGTCTATTTCTCTTAAATTGGCAAACGGCGCCACATTCCGATTGGACTTCGACTGCAAGAATTGTTTGATGAAACTATACCTACAATGAGAAAGTTACTCTATATCATCTTAGGCACGCTGATTGTCTCCTGCGTGGGAGGGACAGCCACACCACCGTCGGACGGTCTTCCTGCCGACAGCGATTCTGTGCCCACCATTGTCAACATCGTGGATACTGCCATCGTCGAAGACTCTACCCTGCTGAGCCTTACTCCCCAACAGGTGGATTCGATGGTATTCCGACTGACCCATCACTATTCGGAGAACTTCAACTTTCTCGTCAAAGCTGACTCATTGGTGCTCGTTCCCCGTGAGGGCGATCTCCTGACGGACACTTGTCGCGTCTATAAAAATGACATCATCGCTGTGGCAGCCATCAAGACTGTTCCTGGTGACTCGATCGACTCCATCTGGGTGAAAGTGGCCAGCAACCAAATCACGATGGGCTGGATTCCAGAAAACGAATTGCTGAAGGGTGCAACACCCAATGACCTCATCTCAGAGATGCTGGATGCGCTCTCCAGCAGCCGCGCCATCTGGATGTCCGCCATCGCAGCCATCGGACTCATTGCCATCATCATTGGAAGAAAAAAGACGGTCAAGAAGAAAGACCTGATGTCTCTTTCCAACTTCATTTACGAGATGGAAAGCCCTTATCCAGCTTTCTTCCTCCTGTTGGTGGCCATCATGGCTTCCATTTATGCATCGGTACAGAATTTCGTACCAGAATTTTGGCAGGAATATTATTTTCACCCCACCCTCAATCCATTGGTGTTGCCACCAGTGATGGCATCACTCGTGGTGGTGCTTTGGCTCGTCATCATCACCTTCATTGCCGTGATTGACGAGGTCTATCATCATTTCTATTTCTTGCCCGGCATCATCCATCTCGCCAAGATTCTTGGCGCTGCGATGCTGGTGTATCTCGTCATCTCCTGGACGACGCTGATTTACATAGGTTACCCCCTGTTGGCAGCCCTTGCGTATTACTTGGTTTGTGTAGCCACGGGATGCGTGAAGATGAACCGTGCACCCTTGGCCTGATGTGTAGTGTCGAGCTTCGCCTCACCACCCAACTGCGTAGCAAGTTTACGGCAAATAGCCAGTCCAAGTCCTGTACCGCCATTGATGGTGTTCAGTTTCTCGAAACGACCGAAGATGCTCTCAGCCTTCTCTGGAGGAACGCCCTCACCTGTATCTGTCACTGAGAAGGTCACCATACCCGGCGTCTCTTTCAACGAAACGTGTACATGAATCTCACCCTGATCCGTATGCTTTTCCGCATTCGTCAGGTAGTTCATCAGCACCTGCTCCACACGTCTCGAATCACTCTGAATGGTGTATTCATCATCCACGTCTGAGGTCATATACATATTCACACCTGCAGGACAACGGTACTTCACCGTACTGATGGCCTTTTTGCACACGTCATTCACATGGCAAGTACCGATATTCAGCTTGTACTTGCCGCTTTCCATATCTGAGATATCAAGAATGTCATTCACCAGATTACTCAGCAAATCCGTGTTGCTCTGGATGATGACGCCATACTCTGCAATCTCCTCTTCCGACAGCATGTCACGAATCTGCTTGTTGCACAAGATCTGGGAGAAGCCACAAATGGCATTCATCGGTGTACGAATGTCATGACTCATGTTCTGCAGGTACTCTTTCTGAGATTTGATGGCCTGCTGGTACTTTTTACCCTTGCGTTTTTCTTGATAATACATATATATTATGACCGCCAGAGCTATCACTAAAAGTACAATGATGATGATCGAAACTATACTATCCATATGCTGATCTCCTTTCCGTCGTTTCACACAACTTTCAAAATCACGGTACAAATATAGAGAATCATACCCTCACAAACAAACTTTTTGAGAGAAAAAAAGTAAAAATTGTACGAAAAAGCCAAAAATGCCCTAAAAATAGGCATTCCGCGACGTTTTTTCAATAAAAAATGGGGTAAATAGGAAACATAACCATACGTAAAAAGAAACATAATCATACCATACAAACACAAAGAGAAGCATCAGAGATTATACAATCATATCATGAAAAGACGTCACGAAAACAATAAAAATGCGGCGTGTGTGCGCACACATACATTGACTTATGTCAAGTAAAAACATCTTTTTAAAAGATTTTCATCCATTTATTTGCATTACCTCCTCAAAAGGTCGTAACTTTGCATCGTCAAAAGAAACAAAGGCTGGTCGAAGCCTGGGAAACAATGACAATTTAGCATTGAAATTTTATTCATACGGTTATATAGGTATTAGTGTTAAGGAAAGCTCAGTAAGGTTAGTTCTTTTGGTAAAATAGATTGTTTTTACACAGGATATCATAACATCACAAAAAGGAAATCGTAATTAGACATAGGTTATACAATAGGTTTTAGGTTAGTAAAAGATTTTGGTTCATTTTTCATGAGTGATGAAAGATGACAAGGAAAGTGGAGTCCGCGAGGATTTCATTTTTTTTTGTGTTTAAACCACTGATATCTCAAGAAAAACCAGTATCTTTGCAGCAAAATTATCAGTACATGGCAACTTTTTGGACAAAACGGAACGAAGACATCGAGGATGAGAAGACGGCAATGCCTTGGGGCGAACTGTTTGTGAAGGGCGACAGGAATATCCCCCGACGCAGACGTTTGAAGGTGGCGCTGTTCGATTTGGACGGCACACTGGTTGACACAGAAGACCAATACACCGTCTTCTGGGGGGCAACAGCACGGAAATACCGTCCCGATGTGCCACGACTGGAGTTCCTCATCAAGGGCACTACCCTCACACAGATCTTCGACACGTATTTCCCTGACCCTCAGTGGCAAAAGGAAATCACAGAAGGGCTGAACGCTTGGGAAGCGCAGATGCGTTATGAGTTCTATCCTGGTGCGCTCGACTTCCTGAAAGACTTGAAACGCAACGGGGTGAAGTGTGCTGTAGTGACCAGTTCCAACATCCCAAAGATGGAGAGTGTCAGACGGCAAATACCCGAACTGGACAGTCTCTTCGACAAGGTGCTCACCGCTGAAGACTTCACTGCCTCCAAACCTGCTCCCGACTGCTACCTGCAGGGAGCCAAGGTGTTCGATGCCGACATCGACGAGTGCGTGGTGTTCGAAGATGCCTACACAGGACTTCAAGCAGGTATGTCATCAGGCATTTTCACCATCGGACTGTCCACAGGGCACACCAAAGAAGAAATCCAAGACAAGTGCAACTATGTATTGGACAGTTACGAAGGTCTAACCTTTGAAAAACTTCAACAAATAATGGAAGATTAAAACAAATAATGGAAGGCTCGAGCCTTCCATTATTGTTTCTTACATATTATATATTATATACTGAAGTTTCGGATGTTCATTTTTAACAACGAATTTCACGAATGAAACGAAATATGCAGATAGAAAGCGTTACACGAAGCACCTTCTGTGCAACGAATATCACGAATACCATCCGGATGGCATTCGTGAAATTAGTCGCCGCTTGCGGCTTCGCGAAATGCACTTCCTTTCTGGATGGAAAAATTAGTTTCATTCGTTATATTCGTTGTTGAAAATAAGCATATAGGAACTCCCGAAAGTTAAGTTATATATATAATACTCACTTATTTCTTCTTGACGGGATCGCAAGTGAGTCCACAACCCAATCGCTTCAGGATCTTGCGGTCCACCTCTCCTAACATCACCGTACTGTGCATCTGGCAACCACGCAGCTTGGGCAGTTGTTCCAGGGCACGTTGGCAGTTCACGTCATGTTGAGACAGTACAGACATTGCCACCAGCACCTCATCCGTATGCAGACGTGGGTTTTTGCCACGCAGATAGTCAATCTTGGTCTTCTGAATCGGTTCAATCATGCTTTGGGAAATGAGTTTGACATCGTCGTCAATGCCAGCCAAGTGCTTCATCACATTGAGCAAGAGCGCAGCACAGCAGCCGAGCAGATCACCCGTCTTGGACGTGATGATGGTGCCGTCTTCCAATTCGATGGCGGCGCAATGCACACCCGTCTGAGCCTTTCGTTCGTTGGCTGCCACCGTGACACGACGGTCAGCTGTCGTGATTTTTGCCTGATTGAACAGCAACTGAATCTTGCTAATCTCACTTTCGTTACAAGCACCATCAGCCAGTTTGTTCGTTGCATCGTAATAGCGTCTAATAATCTCATCCTTAGAAGCTTGGCAACACACCTCATCATCGCTGATGCAGAATCCCACCATGTTCACGCCCATGTCCGTTGGCGACTTATAAGGATTCTCACCATAGATACCTTCGAAGAGGGCGTTGAGTACAGGGAAAATCTCAATGTCACGGTTGTAGTTGATAGCCACCTTACCATAGGCATCGAAGTGGAAGGGGTCAATCATGTTCACATCGTTGAGGTCAGCAGTGGCAGCCTCATATGCGATGTTCACAGGATGCTTCAAAGGCAGGTTCCATACAGGGAACGTCTCGAACTTGGCATAACCGGCACGGATGCCGCGCTTGTGTTCACCATAGAGCTGACTCAGGCACACAGCCATCTTACCGCTGCCAGGACCAGGAGCCGTGATGATGACCAGCGGACGGGTCGTCTCCACATAATCATTCTTTCCGAAACCCTCGTCAGAAGCAATCAGATCCACGTTGTGTGGATAGCCGTCAATGAGATAGTGGAAATAAGATTTGATGCCCATACGTTCCAGACGGTGGCGGAACTGGTCGGCTGCACGTTGTCCATCATAATGGGTGATGACCACTGAACCCACCATAAAACCACGGCTCATGAACTCGTCACGCAGACGCAACACATCTTCATCATACGTGATGCCGAGATCCGCACGCATCTTGTTTTTCTCGATGTCCTCTGCACTAATCACAATCACAATCTCAAGACTGTCGCTCAATTGCTGGAACATACGCAGTTTGCTGTCAGGCTTGAATCCAGGCAACACACGTGATGCATGATGGTCGTCAAACAGCTTGCCACCCAGTTCGAGATACAGCTTGCCATCGAACTGTGCGATACGTTCACGGATATGCTCCGACTGAATCTTGAGGTATTTCTCGTTGTCAAATCCTATTTTCATAATGCTCTTTTCACTTTTTCGGCTGCAAAGGTATGAAAAAATCTTAAATGTTCATTCTTATTTCCCAACTTTTCTCTATCTTTGTAGCGAGTTTATTCACAAATTACAAAGACTATGCAAGCGTATTGGGAAATGTTTCAAAGCATGGACACTTGGATGCAGGTGTTCTGGGGATGTGCTGTCATCGGCTCCATCATCTTCATCGTGCAGATGGTGCTGACCCTGGTCGGCATGGACAGCAGTGACATGGATGTGGACTTCGACGGTGCCGACACCATGGATTTGGGTGGTGGCATATCGTTGTTCAGCATCAAGAACTTCGTCAACTTCATTGTCGGTTTCGGATGGGGTGGCGTCTGCTTTGCCGGAGTGATCGAAAACAAATGGTTGCTCACCCTCGTGGCCGTGCTGGTGGGCGTGGCATTCGTGCTCATGTTCTTCTTCATCAAGAAACAGACCAAGAAACTGGAACATAACGGTGCCTTCCAGATCAGCGACTGTGTCGGCAAAACCGTCGATGTCTATCTGCGCATTCCTGCTGCCAAAAGCGGTAAGGGCAAGGTGCAGGTCAGCCTCAACGGATCGGTGCAGGAACTGGAAGCCATGACCGAAGGCGACAGCATCGCCAGTGGTCAGAAGGTGGAAGTGCTCAGCGTTGTGGACGGATCTACTGTGTTGGTGAAAGGTTAAAAGTTAAAAACTAAACTTTCGGAAGTAGAAAAAGGGAGTAGAAAAGGAAGTAGAAGAGGGAGTAAAAGAGGACGATACAAATTGACAATACACATGTCCTGCGCGTAGCGCTTAACTTCCATTTTAACTTCCATTTTGACTTCCACATTAACTCCAGAAAATTAAATAAAATAAATTATAATATGGTATATCTTATCGTTGTAGCGGTGGTTGTCGCCATCGTACTCTTAATTTCCATCATCAATCGTTACAGAAGATGTCCATCCGACAAGATTCTGGTAGTTTATGGAACCACAGGAAACAAAGGCTCTGCCAAGTGTGTACACGGTGGCGGTACCTTCGTCTGGCCTATCATTCAGGACTATGCTTACCTGAGCCTGACCCCTATCAGCATTGATGCCAACCTGACCAATGCCCTGTCACGTCAGAACATCCGTGTGGATGTACCTTGCCGCTTTACGGTCGGTATCTCCACCGACACCGAGAGCATGACAGCAGCAGCTGAGCGTCTGTTGGGTCTCACGGCTGGTCAGATTCAGGAACTGGCACGAGACATCCTCTTCGGTCAGTTGCGTCTGGTGATTGCCACCATGAGTATTGAGGAATTGAACTCCGACCGTGACAAGTTCCTCGAGGCCATCTCCAGCAACGTCGAGGTGGAATTGAAGAAGATTGGTCTCCGTCTCATCAACGTGAACGTGACCGACATCAACGATGAGAGCGGTTACATCGAGGCACTCGGTCAGGAAGCAGCAGCCAAGGCCATCAACGAAGCCAAGGTGCGTGTGGCAGAGCAGGAGAAGTTTGGTGAAATCGGTAAGGCAGATGCCAACCGAGAGACCCGTATCCGTACTGCCGAAGCCAATGCACAGGCCGTGCAGGGTGAGAACGAAGCAAAGGTACAGATTGCCAATTCTGATGCTGACCGTCGTGAACGTGAGGCAGAAGCACAGCGTAAGGCGATTGCAGCCGAGAAGGTGGCAGCCGCAAAGGCACTCGAAGAGGCTTATTCTGCTGAGCAGAAAGCCGAAGAAGCTCGTGCCAACCGTGAACGTGCCACGCAGAGTGCCAACGTGCTCGTCAGTCAGGAGATTGAGAAGCAACGTAAGATTATCGAGGCAGAGGCAGAGGCAGAAAAGATTCGTGTGAATGCGAAGGGTGAAGCTGATGCCGCTTATGCCAAGATGGAAGCCGAGGCACGTGGTCTCTTCGAGATCCTGTCTCGTCAGGCATCGGGTTATGATAAGATGGTGCAGGCAGCCGGTGGCGATGCCAACAAGGCCTATATGCTCCTCTTGCTCGAGAAGTTGCCAGAACTCGTCAAGACACAGGTGGAAGCCGTCAAGGGCATCAACATCGACCATGTGACTGTTTGGGATTCAGGCAATTCTGCCGACGGCAAGGGCAGTACAGCCAACTTCCTCAGTGGTCTGATGAAGAGTGTTCCCCCACTCCACGAGCTCTTCGACCAGGCAGGTCTTTCCTTGCCAGAGTACTTGGCAAAGAAGAAGGAAACAGCCGAGGTGGCAGACATCGAACCCATCGAGGAGGCAGAGGCGTTTGAAACAGAAAAGAATGATAAAAAGAAGAAATAATCAGTGAAGAAATTACTTTATTTAGTGCTCGCGGTGTGTACCGTGAGCACTTCCATATTTGTCGCCAGCTGTAAAGACGGCGAGACCTACGCAGAGCGGAAAAAGAAAGAGGAGAACTCCATCAATCATTTCCTTCAGGACAATGACTTCGTGGGCAAGATCAATCCCATCAGCGAAGAGCAGTTCTATGCGCAAGACAGCATGACCGATGTGTCGAAGAACGAGTTTGTGCGATTCAACAAAGACGGCATCTACATGCAGATTATCCGCAAGGGTGAGGGTCCCACGATGGTGGAATTAGCCAAAGAGCGAAAAGACTCCACCGTCACACGACCCATTCTCTGCAAGTTCCTCGAATACGACATTCAGGGAGGCGACACCACCAACACCAACCTGACCATCTACAAGGACATGACCAGTAAGATTGACAAGATGATGTGTACCTACGACCATTACAGCCGCAGTTATACAGCATCGTTCACCGAGGGTGAGATGAAAACTGCTTATGGTTCTGTCGTACCTGCAGGCTGGCTCAAACCCCTGGATTTCATCCGTCTGACCAAGACCGATGGTGAGGAAGCCAAAGTGCGCCTCATCGTGCCCCACTCTTCTGGCACCAGCAATGCCTCGGGTCACGTGCAGCCCTTCTACTACGAGATCAGTTACATGATTCCACCAAACTACTAAAACTAAAAACTATAAACTAAAAACTAAAAGTGTGAGTATCCACTATTCAGATAGCAAGTAACTTTTACTTTTAACTTTTAGTTTTTAGTTATTAACTTTTAAATAATATGAGTTTAATTAAATCTATTTCCGGCATCCGTGGCACCATTGGTGGCCGTGCCGGCGAGGGTTTGAATCCCCTCGACATTGTGAAATTCACGAGTGCATACGCTACCCTGATTCGTCGCACCACCAAGGTGGAGAGCAACAAGATTGTGGTGGGTCGCGATGCCCGCATCTCAGGTGAGATGGTCAAGAACGTCGTGTGTGGCACCCTCATGGGCATGGGCTTCGATGTGGTCAACATCGGACTCGCTTCCACACCTACCACTGAAATTGCTGTGGCAATGGAAGGGGCTTGTGGTGGCATCATCATCACAGCCAGTCATAACCCCCGTCATTGGAATGCCCTCAAGCTGCTCAACGAGAAGGGCGAGTTCCTCAATGCCGCTGAAGGCAACGAAGTGCTGAAGATTGCTGAGGCAGAAGACTTCGACTTTGCCGATGTCGATGGTCTGGGCAAGTACATCGAAGACAACTCCTACGACCAGAAGCACATTGACATGGTGTTAGGTCTTGACCTCGTGGATGTACCAGCCATCCAGAAGCAGAACTTCCGTGTGGCATTCGACAGCATCAACTCCGTAGGTGGCATCATCCTGCCCAAACTCTTCAAGGCATTGGGCGTGGAACACGTCACCCCACTCTATGCAGACCCAACGGGCGACTTCCAGCACAATCCAGAACCACTCGAAAAGAACCTCTCCGACATCATGGGACTCATGGCAAAGGGAGGCAACGACGTAGGCTTTGTGGTGGATCCCGATGTGGATCGCCTCGCCTTCATCTGCGAAGACGGCAAGATGTATGGTGAAGAATACACCCTCGTCACGGTGGCAGACTACATCCTCAAGCACACCCCTGGCAATACAGTCAGCAACCTCTCCTCCACCCGTGCCCTGCGCGACGTGACCCGCAAGTACGGTCAGCAGTACAATGCAGCCGCTGTGGGCGAGGTAAATGTGGTGACCAAGATGAAGGAGACCAACACCGTCATCGGTGGCGAAGGAAATGGTGGTGTCATCTATCCTGCTGCCCACTATGGTCGTGATGCCCTCGTAGGCATTGCCCTCTTCCTCAGTCATCTGGCACACGAACGCGAAGCAAAGCCAGGGCTCATTGTCAGCCAACTCCGTGCCACCTATCCCGACTATGCCATTGCCAAGAACCGCATCGACCTCGATGCCTCCACCGATGTGGATGCCATCCTCGCCAAGGTCAAGGCCATGTACACAGGACAGGAAGGAGTGGAAGTGAACGACATCGACGGTGTGAAGATTGACTTCCCCGACAAGTGGGTGCACCTCCGCAAGTCCAACACCGAACCCATCATCCGTGTCTATTCCGAAGCTTCCACCATGGAAGCAGCCGATGAGATTGGCAAGACCATTATGAATGTGGTGTATTCGATGAAATAAAACAACGAATTTTACGAATCAATCAAAAGCAGCGGAAAACCTCCGCTGTTTTTTTTGTTCCCCTATTCCACCCCCTCCCTAACCGCTAACCTTTAACCTCTCACCTCTTACTTCTCACCCCTAATTTTGTTACCCAGTTTGTTACCCGGATGCTATGTTTAGCGTATTTTTGCAATCGTAACAGAATCAGGAGGATAGACATGAAAAACAT
>CADCIO010000045.1 GCA_902801475.1 uncultured Bacteroidales bacterium | reverse complement strand
AAGTCCGAGATCGCAGCTGCCAAGGGTGGCAATGCCGGAACGGAGAGTGGCGGTTCGAACACGAACCCAACGAATGGCGAGGGCGGCCAGAACGGTGGCAACAACGGTGACAACGGTGGCGGCAACGACAACGGTGGCGGCAATGGCCAGCTGATTGACGACGGCGATTGATGCTCATCGACATCCAAACAAAGAAACACCCGTGCAGCGTAGAACTGTACGGGTGCTTTCGTTTGATGTATGGGGGAATCATCCTATGTCACACCAACATAAGGCGGAAGTTAGAGTGCTCCACCTGCATCTTCTTCTTCGTCATCGTGGACATCGTAATTCTCCGTGTCGCCTGAGATGATCTGGAGGATGCAGTTGATTTGGAGATCCTGCTCTTCGGTCAGAGGTTGGATATATGGACTGTCAGTCTACGCATTGGACTGTGCAGACACGTTCAAGCACGACATTACCATCATGGAGGCAATGATACATCTAATTGTCTTTTTCATAAAATATGTGTATAGTTAGTATTAACAACTGATAATTTGGTTAGATTTCGGTTGCAAAGATACAAAAAATAGGGATTACGACGCATTTATTCACCCTTTTTCTTTGCCAATTGACAGAAAACCACTAACTTTGCAGCCGTTTTTGGGTCTGAAAAAGCCCTTTGACTGAGAAAGTATTAGATTTTATCAACATAATGTCTAACTTTATTAATTAAAACAAACTTTTATTATTTATGGAAACAAAGAACATTCAACCGCTGGAAGGTTTCGATTGGGAAGCATTCGAGAACGACGGCGTGAGCGCAGCTGACAAAGCGGCTCAACAGGCAGCCTATGAAGGCACGCTCAACAACGTAAACGACAACGAGGTTGTGGACGGTACTGTTACCGCTCTCAACGACCGCGAAGTTGTTGTAAACATTGGCTACAAGAGTGAAGGTATCATCGCTCGTAGCGAATTCCGTTATGCTCCCGACCTCAAGGTGGGTGACACCGTAGAGGTTTACATCGAGAATCAGGAAGACAAGAAGGGTCAGCTGGTGCTTTCTCACAAGAGAGCTCGTCAGGCTCGTTCTTGGGAGCGCGTGAACGCAGCGCTGGAGAACAACGAGATTGTACAGGGCTACGTGAAGTGCCGCACAAAGGGTGGTATGATTGTTGACGTGCTCGGCACAGAGGCATTCCTCCCAGGTTCTCAGATCGACGTGAAGCCAATCCGCGACTACGATACATTCGTTGGCAAGACCATGGAGTTCAAGATTGTGAAGATCAATCAGGAGTTCCGCAACGTGGTTGTCAGCCACAAGGCTCTTATCGAGGCAGAGCTTGAGCAGCAGAAGAAGGAGATCATCTCTAAGCTCGAAAAGGGACAGATTCTTGAAGGTACTGTCAAGAACATCACCAACTATGGCGTATTCATCGACCTCGGTGGTGTTGACGGTCTCATCCATATCACAGACCTCTCTTGGGGCCGCGTAAGCGATCCTAAGGAAATCGTTCAGCTCGACCAGAAGCTCAACGTGGTGATCATCGACTTCGACGACGAGAAGAAGCGCATCGCCCTTGGCTTGAAGCAGCTGACTCCACACCCATGGGATGCTCTTGATCCTAACCTCAAGGTTGGTGACAAGGTGAAGGGTAAGGTGGTTGTGATGGCTGACTACGGCGCATTCATCGAGATTGCACCTGGTGTAGAAGGTCTCATCCACGTATCTGAAATGTCTTGGAGCGCACACCTCCACTCTGCACAGGAGTTCATGAAGGTGGGTGACGAGGTTGAGGCAGTGATCCTCACACTCGACCGCGACGAGCGCAAGATGTCTCTCGGCGTGAAGCAGTTGAGAGAAGATCCATGGGAGAAGATCGATGAGAAGTATCCTGTTGGCAGCAAGCACACTGCCAAGGTGCGCAACTTCACTAACTTCGGCGTATTCGTTGAGGTAGAGGAAGGCGTTGACGGTCTCATCCACATCTCTGACCTCTCTTGGACTAAGAAGGTGAAGCACCCATCTGAGTTCACTAAGATTGGTGAAACTATCGACGTGCAGGTGCTCGACATCGACAAGGAGAACCGTCGTCTCTCTCTCGGCCACAAGCAGTTGGAGGAGAATCCTTGGGATAAGTTCGAAGAGGTGTTCACTCAGGATTCCATCCACGAGGGTAAGGTGATCGAAGTGCTCGACAAGGGTGCTGTCATCGCGCTCGAAGGTGGTGTGGAAGGCTTCGCTACTCCTAAGCACCTCGTGAAGGAGGATGGTAGCCAGGCTCAGCTCGGCGAGACCCTCGAGTTCAAGGTGATCGAGTTCAACAAGGAGGCTAAGCGCATCATCCTTTCTCACTCTCGCATCTTCGAAGATGTAGCACGTGCAGAGGCTAAGGCTGCCAAGAAGGCTGAGGCTGCTGCCAAGAAGGCTACTCGTCCTCAGAAGGAGCAGGCTCCTGTCATCAAGAACGTGGCTGCATCCACTTCTCTCGGCGACATCGATGCTCTCGCTGCCCTCAAGGAGAAGATGGACGATGCCAAGGAATAATTGAATCGAACTGACAAAACATAACCAAGGGACATGTCCACAAGGATGTGTCCCTTCTTTCTACACATTATTATATTTATGCGGAACTTGAAGAAATCACTCCCCTACCTGCTCGTCGCCCTCGTGCTGACGATGACCTCGTGCGAGGAAAAGAAGAACGGGGGCATGAGTGGCGAGACTTATCTGGAGGAATACGAGCAGACACCCACATGGGAGGAACTGCTGGCTGACAGCATCGTAGAAAAGGAACACGTGGGCAAGGAATGTGCCGTCATCTGCAACAACCTCGACATCGCCACCGACCGTCTGACACACGTGCTGTCGCCCGAAGGACTCATCAGCGCCAAGAAGCAATACATCCTGGCGACGACCAACCTGAGCAACGACATGCAGGGACTGAGCGGACAGGAGAAGTCGCTGGTGCAAACCTACAAGGCAACGGCAGATAAGGCATACAGACAGGCATGTCAGGAATACGAGGTGCCAGCCGACGGTGTCATCGCTAACCTGAAAGACCTCATTAGGGACATCGACAAGGTGAACACCAAGCAGGAGATGAGCCGATATGAGGAATGCCGACTGGGTGTGTTGCGCAATCTGGACAACGTCTATCTGTGTGTGGAGCAGAACAGCAAAAGCATTCCAGAAGTGAAGCGACTGGCTCAGACATTAAAAAGCAAGTATGAGTCAAAGCAACACGAGCTGGGCATAAAATGAAAAAAAATGGCATTTGACATCTGACATTTGACATTTTTTTCTTACCTTTGCAACCAAACCAAAAATCTATTAGCCTATATGTTTGCAAAAGAAATATACGTACAGCGTCGTGCCGAACTGAAACAGCGGGTGGATGAAGGACTCATCCTGCTGTTTGGCAATAATGACGCGCCGAACAACTACCCCAGCAACACCTACCGTTTCCGTCAGGACAGCTGCTTCCTGTATTACTTCGGACAGAAACGTGAGGGGCTAGTCGGGGTGATTGACATTGACAACGATCAGGAATACATCTTCGGAGATGACATCGACATTGACGACATCATCTGGTACGGCTATGTACCATCGGTGAAAGAACTTGCTGAAGAAGTGGGTGTTGCAAAGACGGCGCCCATGCAGGAACTGAAGACGGTGCTTGATGCCGCCCAAGCCAAGGGACAGACGATTCACTTTGTGCCACAATGCCGACATGACTTGATGATTCAGTTGGCCGACCTCGTGGGCATCCATCCCTTGCAGTCGAAGGAGAAGGCATCGGTGAAACTCATCAAGGCCATCGTGGAAATGCGTGCCATCAAGAAGCCAGAAGAGATTGAGGAACTGAAACGTGCTGCCGACATCGGCTACCAGATGCACACCACCGCCATGAAACTCTGTGCACCAGGCGTGACGGAAAAGTACATCGCTGGTGTCATCGAAGGCATTGCCATGAGTCTCGGCGACCGTTATTCCTTCCAGAGCATCCTCTCCATGCACGGCGAGATTCAGCACGGATTCCCCAGCCACACACCGATGGAGGCAGGACGACTGATGCTGTGTGACGCTGGTGCCGAGAGCAAGGAGAATTACTGTTCAGACAATACCCGTGTCACACCTATCTCAGGCAAATTCACGCAACAGCAGCGCGATATCTATATGGCTGTGGAAGCTGCCCACGATTGGGTGATTGAGAATGCCAAACCTAATGTGAAATGGCTCGACATGCACTTGGGCGCTTGCCGTATCTTGACCGACCACCTGAAAGCCATCGGACTGATGAAGGGTGACACGGAAGAGGCTGTACGTGCTGGTGCTCATGCCCTGTTCATGCCACACGGACTCGGTCACATGATGGGAATGGACGTACACGACATGGAGGGACTCGGACAGAACTACGTGGGCTTCGACGATGAGGTGCAGCCATCGACGCAATTCGGACTGAACTGTCTGCGATGCGGACGTCGTCTGCAACCAGGATTCGTGATGACCGACGAGCCAGGCATCTACTTCATCCCTCACCTCATCGACCTTTGGAAGAGCCAGGGCATGCACAAGGACTTCATCAACTACGACGCCATCGAGCCATTCCGCAACTTTGGCGGCGTACGTCTGGAGGATGACATCATCATCACGAACACGGGCTGTCGAATCATCGGCGACAAGGTGATTCCTTACCACATCGACGAGGTGGAAGCCTATATCGCAAAATAACTAACAAACCAATCACTAACAAACTAACAAACTAATCGCTAACAAACTAATCACTAAACAACTAACATAATGAAAAAGACTATCTTATTGACCGCGCTTTTGATGCTCGGCACTACCCTCTTCGCACAGGAAGAGAAGAAGAACGAAGGATTCCAGTTCACCGTCGTGAAGGAGCTCCCCATCACATCGACCAAGAATCAGAACAACTCCGGCACCTGCTGGGCATTCTCCTCGCTGGGTTTCTTTGAGGCAGAACTGCTGCGTATGGGCAAGGGCGAATGGGACTTCTCCGAGATGTTCCTCGCGCACAAGACTTACGAAGACCGAGCCAAGGCGACAGTACGTCTCCACGGCGACATGGACTTCAGTCAGGGCGGTTCGTTCTACGACTGCGTCTATTGCATGAAGCACTACGGCATGATTCCTCAGTCGGCTATGCCAGAGCCTGGCACACTTCAGGGCGACTCTCTGCCTAACTTCACCGAGTTCTTCAACATCCTCACGCCAATGGTGAAAGCCGTTGCCGAGAGCAAGCAGAAGAAGCTCTCCCCCATCTGGTTCAAACCCATCAACGCCACGCTCGACACCTATCTGGGCGAATGTCCAACGGAGTTCACCTACAAGGGCAAGACCTATACACCCATGACCTTCATGGCTTCTACGGGTCTGAACATGGATGACTACATCAGCCTCACCTCCTTCAGTCACCACCCCTTCTACGAGCAGTTCATCATCGAGGTGCAGGACAACTGGCGTTGGGGACTCTCTTACAATCTCCCCATCGACGAGTTTATGGAGGTGATGGACAATGCCGTGAAGACCGGTTACACCTTCGCTTGGGGTGCCGACGTGTCTGAGAATGGTTTCTCGCGTGAAGGCATCGCCGTATGCCCAGACCTCAAGAAGGCGAAGGACACCGACGGCAACGACTACGAGCGCTGGTTCGGTGGTCCTGGAGCTGTCAACAACCGTACTGCCTACACCGCACGTCCTTGGCCAGAAATCGAGGTGACACAAGAGATGCGTCAAGAGGCATACGACAATTGGGAGACGACTGACGACCACGGTATGCTCATTTATGGTCTCGCCACAGATCAGAACGGCAAGGAATACTTCATGGTGAAGAACTCTTGGGGAACTGACTACAAATACAATGGCGTATGGTACGCTTCCAAGGCATTCGTTGCCTACAAGACCTTGAACATCCTCGTACATAAGGATGCCATTCCGAAGAACATCGCCAAGAAGCTGGGCATCAAGTAACAGCACCTATACACTTTCTAACAATAACTAACAACAAATGAGACTAATTAACTTACTACTGACTTGGGCTATCTGCCTATGTGCGAACGCACAAACAACTTCTTGGACTGCCGACAACGGCAATGGAACATTCACGAATCCGCTGTTCTATGACGAGTTCAGCGACCCCGACGTGATTCGCGTGGGGGATGATTACTACTTGGCTGGCACCACGATGCACACGGTGCCAGGCCTTGTTATTCTCCATTCGAAAGACTTGGTGAACTGGGAGAACATCTCCTATTGCTTCGACCGCTTCGACTTCGACGACGACCAGTTCTCGCTGAAGAATCACAAGGAGATTTACGGACAAGGCATCTGGGCACCAGCTATCCGCTATGCCAACGGACAGTTCTATGTCTTCTCGAACATCAACGGCAAGGGCTTGCAATGCTACACGGCGAAGGACATTCGTGGTCCGTGGGAGCATCACAACATGCAAGGCAACATCTACGACCTTTCGGTGCTCTTCGACGATGACGGCAAGATTTATGCCATCCACAAGTACGGCGAGGTGCACTGCACGGAACTGAAGCCCGACATGAGCGGTCCCATCGAGGGCACAGACCGTGTCATCATCCCGGAGGGAAATGGTGTGGGCGAAGGACATCACATGTATAAGATTGACGGGATGTACTACCTCATCTCGACGGATTACAGCCCCAACGGCCGCACGCTCTGTTCGCGTTCGAAGAGCATCTGGGGACCTTACGAGACCCGCGTCATCTCAGCCGACGAGACTTACGGATATAATGGTGTAGGACGTACGACAGTACCACGCGGTGAGAAATACCGCATTGGAAGCGACGGCGCAAAGTTTGGCGTGTCTCAAGCCAGTCCTGATGCCACAGGATGCGACAACGCCCATCAGGGAGGCATCGTTCAGGCAAAAGACGGCACTTGGTGGGCACTGCTCATGCAGGATTTCCACTCGATTGGACGTACCGTCTGCCTCATGCCCATCACTTGGGAGGATGGCTGGCCTATGATTGGTTTCAAGGGCAATTACGGTCGTGCACCAAGAACATGGTTCAAGCCTGACACGAAACTGGGATGTTATGCCATCGGCAAAGAACCACAGCCCATGCGTGCTCCTTACGACCGCAACGAGAACTTCAACGGAAAGCAACTTGGGCGCATCTGGCAATGGAACCACAATCCCGATGACAAGATGTGGAGTCTGACTGGCGGACGTCTGCGCTTGAACGCTATGCCAGCCGAACAACTGATGTGGGCAAGGAACACCCTCACCCAACGTGTGATTGGTCCTAAGAGCATCGCCACCGTCGAGCTTTACACAAAGGGGATGAAGGACGGCGACGTATGTGGCTTGGGCAACATCAACGTGCCTTGTTCTTGGATTGGTATCGTGAAGGACGGCAAGAGCCAGACCCTCCGTGCCTTTGATCAGATGACCAACACCACCGTCTCCGAGCCGCTTGATGCTTTCAGCGGGAAGATATGGCTCCGCTGCATCGGTGACTACGACAACAACAAGGCGCAGTATGCCTATAGCGTGGATGGAAAGGAATTCAAGACACTGGGAGCAGAAATGCCGCTGACCTATCAGCTCATCACCTTCCAGGGTTCACGCCACGCCCTCTTCGCATATAATATAAAGGAAAAGAACGGTGGCTATGCCGAATTCGACAACTTCACGGTGGAAGAGCCTATGGCTGACCGCTCGAAGAACATCCCATACGGCAAGACCATCCGCATCATCAACAAGGCTACGGGTCAGCCTGCCATCGCACTCAAGCACGGAATGCTCTACGACTCTCGTCCTGACGACAAGAGCGAACTGACCCAATTCCGCGTTATCGATCGCGGTCAGGGAACAGTCTCTCTGCAATGTGCCGACGGCCGATACCTGAAAGTCTATGGCGATGGTCTCCCCGGCGACGTCCGCTTCACCACAGAACTCTCGGATGCCGAGCGATTCCTCTGGCAGGACTACCTCGACCACGACTTCATGCTTCTCTCGCTGAAGACCCACCGCTACATGGGTAAGAGTCCCACGACCGGAAGCCCCTACTCGATGGACTTCGTAGGTCCAGACCCTGCAAGGAGAAACGGCAGTGTGTTCCGCTGGGAAGAGTGAAGTGAACCATTGGATCAACGTGGTCAAAAGTGAGCATTTTGCCACTTTTTATACAAAATATATTAAAAGACAAGTCATTTTCCCCGTGGCTTGTCTTTCTTTTTTCATTTTTTCCGTACCTTTGTCGATTGAAAGCAGCCGGACGGTCTGCCGCTGGCGACTCTACGGGGTCGAAAGAGGAAAGTCCGGGCAGCACAGGGCATCCCACTTCCTAATGTAGAAGCAGTCCGCGAGGGTTGAGTAATGCAGAAGAAAATAACAACTGCCTTCGGGCAGAAATGGTGAGAAGGTGAGGTAAGAGCTCACCAGCGGCGCGGTGACGTGTCGGCTGTGCATCTTGGGAGCTGCAAGTTCATGTAAACCACCCGACAGAGGGTAGCCCGTCCGAGTTGACGAAGGTCTGAGCAGCAATGCAACAGGGCCGGGGCTCATGCGGTGGAGGGTAGAACGCTTGAGCCATGGGGCGACTCATGGAGTAGATAAATGGCAGACGCGCGCTTCGGTGCGTACAGAACCCGGCTTACAGACCGACTGCTTTCCTTTTCAGATAATAAAGTATGTTAAACTATAGATAGGAATATTAAACTTTGCAGGTTTGACGAGTTCAAAGAACTCGGATAACTCAGACAAACGACAAACAATGAAGAAGAAACATTTATTGGCGACGCTATCCATTGTGCTGACAGGCTCTGCGGCCTGGGGGCAGAAGATTTGGACGCTGCAGGAGTGTTTGGACTACGCCCTGGCGAACAACATCCAGCTACAGCAGAAGCGGATCACGGCGGCTTCAAATCATGAGGACGTGCTGCAGAGCAAGGCGGCACTGTTCCCCTCTGTGTCGTTCAGTACGAACCAGAACGCTTCGTGGCGACCTTTCGCCGAGACAACCATCAACCTTGCAGGCGGTACGATGACGACGAACAGTAATTCGGTATCTTACAACGGCTCGTATGGCATCAACGCAAACTGGACAGTGTGGAACGGCAATCGCAACATCAACACGATCAAGCAGAACAAACTGACAGAGAAAATCGCCGAACTGGGCATCAACCAGCAGGCGAACACGATTCAGGAGCAGATTGCGCAGCTGTATGTGCAGATACTGTATGAGGACGAGGCGGTGAAGGTGTGCCGCGAGATCATCAAGTCAAGCATGATGCAGCGCGACCGTGCGAAGACGATGGTAGAGGTGGGAAGCCTCGCTCGTGTGGAGCTGGTGCAGTTGGAGGCTCAGGTGAGTCAGGACGAACTGGCGCTAGTACAGGCTCAGTCCCAGTTGGCAAACTACAAGCTGCAGCTGAAGCAACTCTTAGAGATTCATGATGATGAGGCATTCGAGATTGCCGTGCCCGAAGTGACTGACGCCCAGGTGCTGGCAATGATTCCGAACGAGCAGGCTGTGTATAACTCTGCGCTCGAAAGTCGTCCGGAAATCCAATCGAGCAAGCTGAGCATCGAATCATCGGAAATCGCCATCCATACAGCCCGTGCAGGATATAAGCCTACGGTGTCGATGACTGCCGGCATCGGTTCGAACAACTCGTCGGGTCAGCATACGGACTTCTTCAAGCAGGTGAAGACGAACATGAACAACTCGCTGGGTTTGTCTGTGTCGGTGCCAATCCTCGACAATCATCAGACCCGCACGAACATCCGCAAGGCGAAATATGCTTTGCAGACCAGCGAACTGAATCTGCAGGAACAGCAGAAGCAACTCTACTCGACCATTGAGAACTATTGGCTGAACGCCACGACGTCGCAACAGCAGTTCATCTCTGCACGCAAAAACGTGAAGAGCATGCAGGAGAGCTACGACCTGGTGAACGAGCAGTTCAACGTCGGACTCAAGAACGTCGTGGATCTGACCACTGGCAAGAATAACCTGCTGCAAGCCGAACAGCAACTGCTGCAAACCAAATATACGGCATTGCTCAATGCGGCGATGTTGAACTTCTATGCAGGAGAAAGAATCAGACTATAATTTATAATAATGATAATAGATAATCCATATATAGCAATGAAAACAAGCAATATATTCGCAGCGCTCATCATCGCAACAGCCTTTGCCGCATGTAGCGAAGGAACCAAGGTGAACTATTCCACCGCTCCTGTAGAGAAGCAGAACATCACCACCAGCATCACCGCCACAGGTACCATCGAGCCGGTGACTGAGGTGGAGGTCGGTACACAGGTTTCTGGTATCATCGACCGTATCTACGTGGACTACAATTCAGAGGTGCATCGCGGTCAGGTCATTGCCGAACTTGACAAGACCAACCTGCTTTCCAAACTGGCATCAGCGCAGAGCAATCTCTCTAATGCACAGTCATCACTGAACTATCAATCAGCTAATTATAAGCGTTACAAAACACTCTATGAAAAGGGACTCGTCTCTGCCAACGACTACGAGAATGCCAAGCTGAGCTACGAACAGGCTTTGCAGCAGGTGAAGGTGCAGCAGCAGAACGTGACGGAGGCACAGACTAACCTCGGCTATGCAACCATCACTTCACCCATCGACGGCGTGGTGCTCTCGAAGGAAGTGGAGGAAGGTCAGACGGTGGCTTCTGCTATGACGACCCCTACCCTCTTCATCATCGCTCAGGACTTGACCGACATGCGTGTGATTGCCGACATCGACGAGGCTGACATCGGTGGTGTGAAGGAAGGACAGCGCGTCACATTCACAGTGGATGCCTTTCCTGACGACATCTTCAAGGGTGCTGTCACTCAGGTTCGTCAGCAGGCTACAACGGAGAGCAACGTGGTCACTTACGAGGTGGTCATCTCTGCTCCTAACGACCAGCTGAAACTGAAGCCCGGACTCACTGCCAACGTGACCATCTACACGATGGAGAAGAACGGTGTGCTGGCTGTTCCTGCCCGTGCATTGCGCTTCACTCCTAACGAAGCCCTCCTGCAGGACGGCGAGACGGTGGAGGATGTACAGGCTCCTGCCAAGCTGTGGACGAAGGAAGGTAATGTTTTCAAGGCGCACAAGGTGGAAGTGGGACTCAGCAACGGTATGCTCACCGAGATTATCTCGGGCGTGAAGGCAGGTACGGAAGTGCTCACCGACTTCGAGATCATTGGCGGTGAGGAAGAGTCTGAAGAGCCTGCAACTTCCAACCCATTCATGCCACGTCCAGGTAACAGAAACCGAAACGGCGCTAATGGCGCAGCTGGTGCCCGTGGTGGTGCTCCAAGTGGTGCAGCAGGCGGCGGTGCCGGAATGGGCGGCAACAGACCAGCCGGTGGTGGTAATTTCTCCAGATAATCAACGAACAGAAGATTGAAGATGAACGAACAGAAAGATAATCGTAAAGTTGTCATCGAACTCGACAACGTGAAGCGCTATTTTCAGGTCGGATCTGAGACCGTGAAAGCCCTGCGTGGCGTGAGCTTCAAGATTTACGAGGGAGAGTTCGTGACCATACAAGGAACGTCGGGTTCGGGTAAATCGACCCTGCTGAATCAGCTGGGATGTCTCGATACGCCCACCTCTGGCGAATACTATCTGGATGGCACTCCCGTCCGCAAGATGTCCAAGAACCAGCGCGCCAAACTGCGCAACAGGAAGATTGGCTTCGTGTTCCAGAACTACAACCTCTTGGCAAAGACCACAGCAGTGGAGAACGTGGAGTTGCCGCTGATGTATAATAATAAGTATAGTGCCAAGCAACGTCGCGAGGCTGCCATCAAGGCATTGCAGGAAGTGGGACTCGGTGACCGTCTCGACCACAAGAGCAACCAGATGTCGGGTGGTCAGATGCAGCGCGTCGCCATTGCCCGTGCATTGGTCAACAACCCCGCCGTGCTCCTAGCCGACGAGGCAACGGGTAACCTCGACACCCGCACGTCGTTCGAGATGCTGGTGCTCTTCCAGAAACTCCACCAGGAGGGACACACCATCATCTTCGTGACTCACAACCCTGAAATTGCTTCCTTCGCCTCACGCAACATCAACCTGCGCGACGGCAAGATTCGCGAGGACACGATCAACACCAACATCAAGTCGGCAGCCGAAGCACTTGCAGCACTGCCCAAACCTGTAGACGATTAACCAGCCCACGCGCTGCCAGCCCACACGCTGGGCGAATGGCATAATGACGTGATAACGATATAACGACTGAAATTCAAAATGAACATACTTAACTTATTTAAGGTCAGCATCAACGCTGTGGCGAACAACAAAATGCGTTCGTTCCTCTCCATGCTCGGTATCATCATCGGTGTGGCAGCTGTCATCATCATGATGTCCATCGGACAGGGTTCGAAGGAGAGCATCCGCAAGGAACTCTCCACGATGGGTACCAACCTGCTCACCATCCGTCCTGGCGCTGATAGACGTGGTGGTGTGCGTCAAGACCCCTCTGCCATGCAGACCCTCAAGATGGCTGACTACCAGCGCATTCTAGACGAGAAGAAGTTCGTCAGCTATGTGTCTCCAGAAGTCACATCCGGCGGTCAGGTCATCTATGGCAACAACAATACGAACAGCACCGTCTATGGCGAATCGACCGAATACCTCGACATCAAGCAGTGGGATTTGGAAGAAGGCGTCAACTTCACAGAGGAAGACATCCGCAAGGCATCCAAAGTCTGCGTGGTTGGCACCACCATCGTCAAGGAACTCTTTGGTGAGGGCAAGGAGGCTGAAGCCATCGGCAAGAACATCCGCTTCAAGTCCATTCCCCTGCGCATCATCGGCGTCTTGGAGAGCAAGGGCTACAACTCTTGGGGTATGGACCAGGACAACGTCATCATCGCCCCCTACACCTGTGTGATGAAGCGTATCGCAGCCCAGACCTACTTCTCTTCCATCGTCTGCTCAGCACTCACCGAGGAACTCTCCGATGCAGCCATCGAGGAACTCACCCAGATTCTGCGCAGCAACCACAAACTCAAGGCTGAGGCTGAGGATGATTTCACCATCCGTTCACAGGCTGAGATGATGGAAACCATGTCATCGACTATGGACACCGTCACCATCATCCTCGTTGTGGCAGCTGCATTCTCCCTGCTTGTGGCAGGTATCGGCATCATGAACATCATGCTCGTGTCCGTCACCGAACGCACCAAGGAAATCGGTCTGCGCATGGCAGTCGGCGCCACAGGCATGGTCATCTCCCTCCAGTTCCTCATCGAATCAGTGCTCATCTCACTCACCGGCGGACTATTGGGGGTACTCTTAGGGTGTCTCGTCGGGCAATTCGTCATACCGATGATGGGAATGCCTTCCAGCATCCCGGCATGGTCCATCTACGTGTCCTTCGCCGTCTGCACCTTCATCGGCATCATCTTCGGATACATCCCTGCCCGCAAGGCTGCCAACATGGATCCAATCGAAGCCATACGTCATGAATAACCAACCCACGCACTTGGAGCCAGCCCATGCGCTGGGCGATTGTCATTTTCAATAGTATGAGAACAGTACTTACACTTATAGCTTTCAGTTTTTCACTTTTAGCTCTTCAGGCACAGTCCCTGAAAGACCTCTTCCTCAAGATGCCGCAGGAGGTGTGTCCCGTGCTGTCTGAGTACAACCGCCTGGAGATTGTCGATAACCAGAAGAACGACAAGACCATGCAGACGCGCAATCTCTTCCGCACCTTCTCCGAGATGAAGGAACTGACAGATGACTACGCGCATCTGGTCATCTCCAAGAACTCCGAAAAAGAGATGAAGCTCCTCACGAAGAACGACGGCACGCGAATCATCATGGTCATCAGCACCATCTTCTGCGACGACACGCCCGACTCCTCCGTCGCCTTCTACTCCACCGACTGGAAGCCTCTTCGCACACTCGACTACTATACCCTGCCGCCCATCGACAACTTCCGTAGGGTCACCGTCGACAAGGCCACTAGCCAACTCACCGTGACCACCACCAACGCCCCCTTCCTCATCAGCACCGACGGCAGCGACAAACCCAAGGAACCATACACAGCCACCAACACTTTCCGTTGGTCAACAGAAGAAAACCGATTCATCCTGAACGACTAACGAAAATGCTGGTGGGCGGTACGGTAAACGACAATATAAAATAAACAATAAGCAAGCAGTAAAGGAATCAATTCCCTTACTGCTTTTTTACGGCCTCTGCCACGATTTCGGCGATGCGGCGCACGCCTTTCTCGTCGGGATGGATGCCATCCTCTTGCATCTTGTCACCATCGTTGGCGAAGAGAGAGTGAAGGTCGATGACCTGCAGACCATATTGTTTGGCTACGTCCTGCTGGATGGGGATGATTTCGTTGGCGATGACTCCATCGTTGATGTTCCATGATGACTTGAAGGCTGGGATGGGTGTGCAGAGGAAGATCTGAGGTTTGACAGGCGCTGCATTCTTTGCCTTCTTACCCTTCTTCGCAGCGGTCGCCAGACTCGGACAGAGCGTGGTGATCATCTGCTGGAGGTCTTGCTTGAACTCAGAGGCATATTTCCAGTTCTGGGGTTTGGAGTCGTTGGTGCCCAACTTGATGATGACGATGTCGGGATTGAACGCCTGTGCATCTTGCCAAGCCGTCTCCTTCATGTAAGGCATATCGCCATGATTGAGCAGCGTGCGACCGCTCACGCCAAAATTCTTCACCCAATAGCCCTTGCCGAGCATCTGCTGGAGGAGCGCAGGATAACCACTGACGGGTGCCATTTCGATGCCATGACCATCGGTGATGCTGTTGCCAATGCAAGCCACACGGACAGCATCAGGATTGGGAGCAGGATGTGCATCGAGCCAGTTGCCCAATTCGGTGAGCATCTGGTCGTGGTATTTGAACCAAGGACCGAAACCCCATCCATGACCACCTGTAGGATAGATGTACATGGTGCATTCATTGCCAGCATTGCGCATGGCTCTGTAGTATTCCACACCATTCGTCACTGGAGGAACGACACGGTCATCACTCGACATGAGGATGATAGCTGGAGGAGTGAGGTGCCGCTTCACGGCATTCTGGGTAGAGAAGTCGCGCACCAAATCAGGGTTCTTCTGATCCTCACCCATGAAATTGCGACAAGAATAGACATGCGACACACGTTCATCCATTGAAATGACAGGATAGAAGAGAATGGAGAAATCGGGACGCACCTCGTAAGGGGAATGGGTGGAAATGACAGATGCCAAGTGTCCACCAGCGGAGAATCCCATAATGCCCACATCACGAGGCTGGATGCCCCATACAGCGGCAGAATCACGCACGATGCGGAAACCCTTCTCGACATCACCCATCGGAATGGTGCGGTCGCCATTCGGCAGACGATAATTCACCACACACAGGGCGATGCCACGTTCATTGAGCCAACTCGACCAATTGGTACCTTCATGGGTGTTGGACAACATCGAATAACCTCCACCTGGTACACCCACAATCGCTCTGCCAGAGGGCTTTTCAGGAAGGAACACCACCATGTTGGCTTTACCGTCTTCCGTGAGGTTAATCGTAAAATTCCTTGCAGTTTGTGCCTGTAACGTCATGATGCCTGTCAGCAAGAACATCATGACCGTAAAAAAATGATTCTTTTTCATTTGATATAAGTTTTAGGTTGTTTAATATTCAGTTCTAAACACTCATCCCTCAACATGAAACCCTACAAAGCTGCAGCTTGGAGAATCTCAGAGAGTGTGGGATGAATGTGGACGATATGTGCCAACTGTTCCACCGTTGTCTGACGACACATCAGAGCACTCACCTCTTGAATGAGGTCAGCAGCATGGGCACCATAAGCGTGACAACCCAAGATAGCACCCTGTGGAGACACCATGAGTTTGAGCAAACCGTCAGACTCGTTCATCGCAAGTGCCTTACCATTGGCACGCCAGAAAGACTTCTTGCAGACATAGTCGATGCCCTGTTCCTTGCAAAGGTCTTCCGACAGACCCACACAAGCAGCTTCTGGCTGGGTGAAGATGGCAGCAGGCATGATGTCGAGACGGATGTCATCGGACTTTCCAAGTATCTGATTGACCACATGAACTGCTTGCATCTCAGCAGCATGTGCCAGCATCTGACGACCATTCACATCACCAATGGCATAGATATGTGGAACGGTGGTCTGGAGGTGTTCGTTGACGACAATGCCTGTACGTTCTGAGAACTCAAAACCTGCATGGTTGAAGTGCGCAAACACACGAGGTGCACGACCTACAGCCATCAGCACTTCATCAGCTGCGATAGTGACGGCATTTCCCTTCTTGTCGGTAAACATCACCCCATCCTCCGTAATGGCTGTAACGACACTTTGCATGTGGAACGTGACGCCCTGCTTCTCCAAGGTCTTACGAAGACGTTTGGCAATGTCGGCATCCAATACAGGCAAACACTCCTTGAGGAACTCCACCACGGTCACTTCTGTACCAAAGCCATTGAAGATGCTGGCGAACTCCATACCAATAACACCTGCACCAATGATACAAAGGCGCTCTGGCAGATGGTCGAGAGAGAGCAAGTCGGAGGAGTCGAGCACACGACGAGAAACAGGTTGTTCCAAACGCAATGTCTTGGGCACAGACCCTGTGGCAACAATGATGTGAGCAGCTTCATACTCCTGCCCATCAGCCTTGACAGTATGGGCATCCACGAACTGCGCCTCTGCCTTAACAAAGGTGATGTTCGGATGAGCAAGCAGCGTTTCTATGCCAGAACGGAGCGATGAAAGCACCTCGTTTTTACGCTGAACAACCTTTTGGAAATCAAACTCATAATCCAGCCCATTTAAACCAAAGTCTTCAGCATTATTCAAGGTTCGTATAATCTCCGCATCGCGAGCAAACGACTTGGTGGGGATGCACCCGACATTGAGACAAGTGCCACCCACTTGGTCGGCCTCGAAGATAACGACAGTCAGTCCTTGCTTGGCAGCATATTCGGCAGCACGGTACCCTCCAGGTCCAGCGCCAATGATGATGAGGTCAGTCTTGGTCATTGAGCATTTGTTGATAAGTGACAATCGGATGCTTGGCAGCCAGCACATCATCCACACGTCCAATCGGCGTGTTGTGCGGTGCCGACTTCACTTCGTCTGGATTCGTCTTTGCCTCCTCTGCAATCTGCCGCATCACAGCGATGAACGCATCCAGTGTTTCCTTCGATTCGTTCTCAGTAGGCTCTATCATCAGCGATTCATGGAACAGCAGCGGGAAATAAATCGTGGGTGCATGATAACCATAATCCAGCAGTCGCTTAGCCACATCCATCGTGGTGACACCGGTGGATTTGTCTTTGAGACCATCAAACACAAACTCATGACAACAAAGTCCGTCGATTGGCAATTCATAGACATCCTTCAGACTCTCCTTGATATAGTTGGCATTGAGCGTCGCCAATGGACCAACATTCTTGATCTGTTCACCTCCCAACGAGAGGATATAGGCACAAGCACGCATCATCACAGCAAAATTGCCTTGATAAGGTGACACATTGGGGAAGAAATCCTGCAAACCCTCACGTACACCCACTGGCCCTGCACCAGGTCCACCACCTCCATGAGGCGTGGAGAAAGTCTTATGCAGATTGATATGCATCACATCGAAACCCATATCACCAGGACGGCACACACCCAACATCGGATTCAGATTGGCACCATCGTAGTACATCAATCCGCCACAATCATGAATGAGCTTCGCAATCTCTGGGATGCTGGTCTCAAAAAGACCGAGGGTGTTGGGATTGGTCATCATCATGGCAGCAATGTTAGGGCCTTCCTGAGCAACCAGTCTCTCCAAATCTTCCAAATCGACGAGACCATCCGCAGTAGATTTCACCTCCAAGATTTCCAAACCACACACAGCTGCAGAGGCAGGATTGGTGCCATGAGCAGAATCAGGTACAATCACCTTCTTGCGAGCCATATCGCCACGAGAGCGGTGGTAGTTGTCGATGGTCATCAAACCCGTCAATTCACCATGTGCTCCTGCGTAGGGCTTAAAGGTGAAGTGAGCCAGTCCTGTAAGGGCACAGAGCGCCTTTTCCAAAAAGAGGACAAGCGCCTTGGCACCCATCACCGTTTCCTCTGGCTGGAGAGGATGCAAGTTCTGGAATTGTGGCATAGCAGCCATCTCCTCGTTCAGTTTTGGATTGTACTTCATCGTACATGAACCAAGGGGATAGAAACCAGTATCGACACCAAAATTATTCGTAGAGAGATTCGTATAGTGACGCACCACCGTCAGCTCGTCACATGCAGGCAACGCAGCCTCTTTGGCACGACACATCGAAGAGGGAATCTCGTAATCGCCAAAATAGTTCCTTGGCAGACTGTAGCCTTTGCGGCCTTCCTTAGAGAGTTCGAAGATCAAATTTCCATAAAGTCGGTTATTCATAAGGCAGCAATCTTTACAAGGTTATCGATTTCTTTCTTGGTACGCTTCTCGGTGACAGCGAAGAGGAAGCCCTCTTCCAGTCTCACGCCACCCATGATACCTACGTCAATCATACGATTGTACAAGGCATTAGCATCACCATCGTATTTCACATAAAACTCATTGAAGAATGGCTTGTCAAACGCCAACGTGAAATGTCCTGTCTTCAGCAGTTCATCACAGAGATAATGCGCACCGGCATAAGACAGTTGAGCAGCCTCCTTCAGCCCCTCCTTACCCATCAGCGAAAGGTAAACTGTCACCCAAAGTGCCATCAGACTCTGGTTGGAGCAAATGTTAGACGTAGCCTTCTGACGACGGATATGCTGTTCACGAGCCTGCAACGTCAGCACAAAAGCACGTTGACCCCGATTGTCTTGGGTCATGCCGACGATACGTCCAGGCATCTTGCGGATCAGTTTCTCCGTACAGCACATATACCCTACATACGGACCACCAAACTGCATGGGGATACCCAAACTCTGGCCATCGCCCACAGCAATGTCAGCACCCCATTCACCAGGTGTTTTCAGTACGGCGAGATCTGCTGCAACACTGTCCATGATGAAGAGCGCCTTCTGTTCGTGGCAAGCCTCAGCAAAGCCCGTGAAATCCTCCACGATGCCATACACATTAGGTTGCTGGACAATGACACCAGCCACACCACCCTGAGCAAGGGCTGCCTTCACATCGTCAAGGCTGGTAATGCCATCGCGGATGGGCAACACCTCTATCTCGATATTCCGATGCAATGCATAAGTCTTCAGCACCTCATAGGTCAGAGGATTCATGCAGCCTGTCACCAGCACCTTATTCACTTTCTTGCCGGCAGCCACAGCCATCATCATCGCCTCAGCACAAGCAGTAGTGCCGTCGTACATCGAGGCATTGGAGATGTCCATACCCGTTAGTTGGGTCATCATGCTCTGATATTCGAAAATGTAGTGCAAGGTGCCCTGCGAAATTTCTGCCTGATAAGGCGTGTAGGAAGTCAGGAACTCCGAACGTTGCAACAGATTGGGGATGACAGAGGGGGTATAGTGATCATACACGCCCATACCTGCATAGCAGGTCAACTGTTTGTTCTTGTTGCCGAGTTCTTCGAAGACCTGTCTCACCTCCAGTTCACTGGCTGCTCGTGGCAACTCATAGTCGCCCTTGAAACGGATGTGCTCTGGAATCTGGGCATAGAGTTCGTCGAGGTTCTTCACCCCGACCTTCTCCATCATTGCCTGCAGGTCATCCTCCGTATGCGGGAAATATTTGTACATTCTTATTAGTTGAGGGTTTAGGGGTTAGAGTTAATGCGCTTCTTTCTCGCAGAATGCCTCGTAGGCAGCTGCGTCCATCAGGTTCTCCAATTCTGACTCATCGCTCATCTCCACCTTGATGATCCAGTTCTCATAGGCATCCTGATTGATGAGTTCGGGCGCATCTTCCAATGCCTCGTTCACTTCCACCACAGTACCGCTGACAGGGGAGTTCAGGTCGCTGGCAGCCTTCACACTTTCCACAGCACCAAACTCTGCACCAGCCTCCACTTCATCATCCACTTCAGGCATATCCACATAGACCACATTACCCAGGGCTTTCTGTGCATAGTCGGTGATGCCGATGATACCGATGTTGCCCTCTACTTTCACATACTCGTGTGACTCAGAATAATAGAGTCCTTCAATTACTTTTGCCATAATTCAATATTGTTTGATTGTTTTTATTTCTTGTAACGCTTCTCATAGAACAGTTTCTTCACCACTTTGCCTGCAAAGGTCTTCTTGCGAATCTGAATCGCCACCTCTGTGTCCAATGCCGCATATTGACTGTCTATCAACGCCATGCAGACACTCTTATCCGTTGACAAGGTGTGGTAACCAGTAGTAACCTCACCAATCGGCAGTCCATCTTTCAGTACGGTGTAACCATGACGTGGAATCGCCTTGTCTGCCAGTTCGATGCCCACCAACTTCTTCGACACACCGTCGGTATTCTGTTTCAAGAGCGCATCACGACCAATGAAGTCCTTGTCTAACTTCACAAACATCGACAGTCCAGCCATGATGGGAGAAATCTCTTCGGTCAGTTCATCGCCATAGAGTGGAAGTCCTGCCTCGAAACGCAAGGTGTCGCGACATCCCAATCCACAAGGCTGCACACCAGCGGCAATGAGTTTGTCCCAACACTCACGGATATACTCAGGCGTGGCATACACCTCGAAGCCATCCTCACCTGTATAACCCGTTCTGGAAACAATCACATCACCCACCATCTTCACGGTATAGAACGTCAACTCGCTGCAAGGGATGCCCAAGACCTGCTCCATCACCTGCTCTGATTCAGGGCCCTGCACAGCAATCTGTCCATAGTCGTCGGAACGGTTCTGCAAATCCATATCAAAGCCCTCAGCATGTTGCTGCATCCATGCCCAGTCCTTGTCGATGTTGGAAGCATTGATGACGAGGAAGAAGTCATTCTCACCCATCTTATACACCAGCAGGTCATCCACCGTACCACCATTTTCGTAGCACATCATTCCATAATAGATCTTCCCCACAGGAGCACCTGCGATGTCGTTCGTGAAGATGTGCTGCACATATCGTTCTGCATCCTTGCCACGTACGGTCACCTCACCCATGTGGGACACATCGAAGAGACCCACCTTCTCACGCACCGCCTGATGCTCCACTGCGATGCCAGCATATTGGATAGGCATCTCAAAACCACCAAAGGGAGACATCAATGCCCCCAATGCCACATGTTTGTCGTACAGACACGTACGTTTGTCCTTTTGTTCCATAGTCCTTGTCAACTTACTATTTGTATGAAATCCTCTTTCAGATAATTGGCCTCCACCAGTTCAATCTCCGCAACTTCCTGAGACGTGAGCATCCTCTCCCCTTCACAAAGCGTCTGCCTGATGAGCGTCTTCACCTCCTCCAGACCCATGTCCGTATAGTCCTTCAGCAGCGTGATGCGCTGACGCACACTCTCCACGCCCTTCCTTTGCAACTTCTCCCTGCTTGGGGTGATGGCATGCAACATGTTCTCCATGTCCGTGTCATATAGGAAAGTACTATGCACAATATTCCGTCCGGGCAGATGATAAAATGCTGTGCCACTCACCTTCTTGTCACCAATCATCACATCATTATGGCTCGTACTGGTTGCCTCCACACCCAATCGTCTGAGCACCAACAGCAACATGTTGATAAACTTGTTGAACGTGAAACCCACATTGTCGCCATCACAGACATACGACAGCATCACATTCCCCTTGTCTGCATAGACACATCCTCCCCCACTCTTCCTGCGATACATCTGGATGTTCTTCTCACGGCAATACGCCACATTCACCTCATTCTCCACCACCTGATTACGACCAAAGATGACTGTTGGTGCCACCTGCCACATGAAGAAACATTCCGGCTCGTCCAGATGACGTGCCACCCACTCCTCCATCGCCAAATAGAATGACAAGCGACGCTCCTTCTCCTCCGGCAACGAAATATACCTCATCTCTAAAACCTCATAAATTTCGCCCAGCGCGTGGGCTGGTTTTCTTCTTTCCCACAACACCTTTCACCCATCCACCGACAGCCTTCGCACCCCGCTTGGTCTTCCACACAGCCACAGTCTTCTGGTATTTCGCCTTCAGGTTGTAGTATTTCTCCAGCTGAATCTGCGTCATCTGCTTCTTCACCCCCTTGTACTCCACCGTCAGCGCCTTGTACACCTGCTTGATGGAATCAGCCGTTTCGGGCAGAACCTCCTTGCTGTCAAGGGCAGACACCCCATCCACAAAGAGTTCGTATTTGTTGATGAAATCGCTGGCACGGTCGGCCATCATCACCGACACACCCATCAGGGCAGCCACACAACATGTCAATAGTCTTTTAGCAATCATATTCTCGAATAAAAAAACGCTCCATAATTTCGTTGCAAAGATAACAATAAAACAAATACCAAACAAACAAACGCCACTTTTTTTCTCAAATCTTTTGGTGTTATTAAAATAATCCTTACCTTTGCATCGCAAAACGAAAGGACAGGGGCGTAGCCCAGCTGGTTTAGAGCGCTGCAGTCACATTGCAGAGGTCATCGGTTCGAACCCGATCGTCCCTACCAACGCAAAAAAGCAAGAAGGATGCTGACAATGAAGTCGGTGTCCTTCTTTTGTGTACATTATATATATAGAAATGGATGGAATCTGTCTAAGTGAAAAGGAACGGTGCGAAAGAAAAATGTGCATTAATTTTGATGAACAGAATAAACTTTTGGGCAGCAAGGTGGTCATATTAAACGAAAGCTCGACGGCAGAGACGCCCGAAGAACTAAAGAGACAACCATTTTTATTTAACCAAAAACTTTTCACAAAAAAACAACAACAGTATGAAGAAAATTATCCTAACTATGATGGTGGCGATGATTTCGCTCACATCATTCGCACAGTTCGGCGGCGGACAGGGACAGCGTCGCGAGATGAAACCAGAAGATCAGGCAACTCGCCGTGCAGACCAGATCAAGGAAGCTGCCAAGATTTCTGACGAACAGTACAAGAAGGTTTATGACCTCTTCCTGAAGCAAGCCCAGGAGCAGCAGGCTCGCATGAAGGAGGCTCAGGAAAAGGGTGAACGCCCACAGTTCAACCGCGAAGACATGCAGAAGCAGCAGGAAGCTACCACAGCAGCCCTGAAGGAGATTCTCACTGAGGAGCAGTATGCAGCTTACGAGAAAGCTCAGCAGGAGCGTCGCCAGCGCATGGGTCAAGGTGGCGGCTTCGGCGGAGGTCAAGGTGGCGGTCGTCCACGTGGCCAGGGTGGTCCTGGTGGCCAGCGTCCACAGGGTCAGAACATGTAATCCCCCATCGACCGACAAGACAAACAGAGGAGTGCATCAAGAAAAAAAATGAGGCATTCCTCTTTTTTTCTGCATTTTCTTTTAAACCTTTCATTTTCCATGTAGTCTTACCCATCGAAAAGAGACTTTCCTAAACAAATCTTTTAACTAAACTTTTATTAAAAAAACTTATTCAATTATGAAAAAAATCATTCTTACGCTGATGATGGCTGTTGTATCGCTTTCATCTTTCGCACAGTTTGGTGGCGGACAGTTCCAAATGCCAAAACCTGAGGAAATGGCAACTCGCCGTGCAGATCAAATCAAAGAACAAGTGAAGGACGCTGGTCAGCTTACTGACGAGCAGTACAAGAAGGTTTATGACCTTTATCTGAAGCAGTCCAAGGACATGCAAGCTAAAATGAGTGAAGGTGGCGGCGGTTTCGGCGGTTTCAACATGGAAGAAATGCAGAAGCAGCAGGAAGCTACAAACAAGGCCCTGAAGGAGATTCTCACTGAGGAGCAGTTCAAGGCTTACCAGAAAGCTCAAGAAGAAATGATGAAACGCTTCCAGCAAGGTGGAGGCTTCGGCGGATAGCATTCCACCATCAACAAACATATCGCATTTTATTTTTATATCAAACCTATACAAAGGGCTGGCAGACATCTCGTCTCCAGCCCTTTCTCATTTTACAAATTCTGTCTTTTCCGCTGTCTTTTTCGGTTCATCCGACAAATGCATAGGTCTTATCGTGTAAAGAAAGGATTTTGAGTTCAAAGAACTTCTCGTCTCTGTATCCATATGCTTGTCTCTTCATTGT
>CADCIO010000044.1:587-25497 GCA_902801475.1 uncultured Bacteroidales bacterium | reverse complement strand
GTACAACTCGCTGCAAAACCCTCAGCGTGTGTGGAAACTCGACGACGCCACAGGCAAGTTTAAGGAGTGCAAGGAGTTCACGAAACTGATGGAAGGCACTACCAACGAATATATCTGGCGTATGGGCGAACATGGCGGTCAACTCTACATCGCCACTATGGACGCAGGTATCTTCTACAACTACCTAACCCAGCTCACCAACAAAAGCTTCTTCAAGATGACACCTGAAGAGATATTCACCAAAGTGCAGTACATCGCCAATGTGCTCAAGATTCTTGCAGACTCCAAGAGCTCTGAGAATGCCGAGAAACTGAAAAACGGTCTGGAGTTGCTGAAGGTCTTCCTCGAAGGATTTGTGGTGGAGGAGCAGGTGGATGAAGAGACCGTCAGGAGGTATATCGACTATGAGAGGATGGCTACGGCTGTGGACGTGTTGGTGAAATTAGAGATAGCTCTCCTAAACGCGAAAATTGCAGCAATGCCTGGTGAAGACCTCGAGAGCAAGGTCTTGATTGCCGCCTTGGAAAAGGTGAAAGACACAGCTTCCGACATCGCCAACAAGATTGACCTGAAGGGCGCAGAAATGTATCTCTACATCAACCACCAAGTGATGACCAACGAATGGGGCTTCGACCTCATACGTACAGTCGACGGCGAAAACTTTGAGGTCATCACCCGCACAGGATTCGACGACAAGTACAAGTACGGTTGCTCATCGTTCCTTTCCACCGAAGAGGGACTCTACTTCGGCACCTGCAACCCATTCTATGGCGGTCAGCTGTTCTTGCTGACCAGCAAAGAACAGGGAGGAAAGGCTGATGTCCAACCAGAATTGCCAACTGCCATCTCAACCGTGGAAGCAGATACCGACACCGACGCCGACGTCTATTACGACCTGAGCGGCCGCCGTCTGGAGGGTAAACCCAACACGAAGGGCGTGTATATCAAGGATGGCAAAAAAGTTGTGTTCTAATCCCGTGTCTTCGAATTTCTAATCATTGTTCAACAATAAACAACAAAGGGGGCTGACACCGTGGTGGTGCCAGCCCCCATTTCTTGAAAGTTTATTTGAGGGCATCGAGCCAGCAGAGGAAGGCGACGAGGGAGGCGTTCCAGTTGATGGCTATTTCGTTGGAGGCATAGGATTCGGTCTGGTCGAGGTAGGACTCGTCAGGATAGTTGGACGGATAGGTGAGATGTCCGTCGGCCTTGTCCTGCTGTCCAGGATTAGGACCGCCCACGAGCATACCCGGGAAGGGAGCCTCCACAGCGTCGGCGTCGGAGATGCGGTGGTGTGGGTGCATGGGGGATTTGTCGCCAAAGCCCGTCACGTAGCAGTAGCCGGTGGCATTGCGTCCCAAGAGGTAGTCGGCATTCTGGAGGGCATAACAGCGATACTTCGTGGTGCCCATGAGTTGGTCGGCATAGAGGAGCACCAACGCCTGACAGCAGCATTGCTCTGCCAGACAGCCCCATCCGAAGTTGCGGGCATTATTGCCGAAGGGTGACTGGAAGCAGGAGGTCTCAACATCCTTCACCGCGTCCTCGCAGTAGGTGAGCAACTGCGTCATTAGCAGCAATTCATCTTCCGGTGCCTGCATATTCTTCTCCGTCAACCACTCGAAGGTGCCCAAGGCAGACACATTGCCCCAAGAAGGGGTGGAGAAGCGTTGCGGTTGATATTGGCGGGCATCTGCCAAATACTCGGGTTTGCGGGTCAAGCGATAGAGTGCCGAAGCAGCCCAGAAGAACTCGTCGCGCGCATTGCCATCGCCGTAAGTGCCTGTGGAAACAGCAGGGTCTTTGAGTTGCTCCTGACGATAGAAAGCTGTCGGGTGTTCCTTTGCCCACAGATAGGCACGTTCAGCCGCCTCCGCTGCCTGGGCAGGGAAGTCGGGATAGTCCTTCTGATAGGGCGCAAAGAGACGTGCCGCATCTGCCATTACCGCCGCGAAGTCGAGGGTGCCCGTCACACTCTTCGCCACCACATAACGGGTCTGGTGGCAGTCGGTGGGCAGCACAAAGCCCTCGAAATTGGGTGTGGTGAGCTTGTGGTACACACCGCCGTCGTCAGGGTCTTGCATCGTGAGCAGCCACTTGAGGTTGAACATCATCTCGTCCAAGAAATCGGGGGTCTTGTTGCCGCTCTCAGGAATGTCGGTCGTCAGCCGGTCAAAGTAGTCGCGTTGCTGTTCGTAGGCAGCAAACATCAGACCAATGCTGAAGGCAGAGTTGACCACATACTTGTTGTAGTCGCCTGCGTCGTACCAGCCATAGGGAGAGCTGATAACGGTGCCGGCAGGACGTTTCTCGGTGGCTGCCGAAGGATGTATCAGCACGTGGGTGTCAGGGTGTCCCAAAGGACGGTTGTACACTCCACCCTGCTCAATGGCAATGCCCGAACGGATGAGATAGAAGAGGCGGAGAGAAGCACGGGCGATGTTCTGATAGGGACGTTTCGTCACCAACAGGTCGCACGCCTGTCCATCCATCTCCACATGATATTTGCCCTGCGCCTTGAGGTCGCCAAGGTCAACGAGATAACGCGTCTTGCCCGACCACGGTGACACAGCCTCGCGCATCACCTTGGGGGTCAGCAACTTCCCCTTGGGCGTTGTGACGCGCACCTTACCCTCGGGGTTGACACCCTCCACCACAATGACTTTCTCTTGGTCTGGGTAGCAACCCACCTGGTTGTAGCGAATCTGAGCCTGTAACGAAGTCACAGACAACAGACCACAAATGCCAATACAGAACACTTTCTTCATAGTCCTCTTGCCATTTGATAGATTGCTTGCATATCTTCTGCCTTCAGCACCTTCAGGCAACCGCAGGTGCGTTGATAGTCGCGACTGCACTTGCGGGTCATCTCCTTGATTTCCTCGTCTGTGATGTCACGTCCAATAAGTTCCTTGATGTTGATCGGCATACCGATGGCGTGGTAGAAGCGCTCCATGGCCTCAATGCCCTTTAACGCCGTCCCTACAGGGTCGGTGAAGTCGTTGGGTACATCCATCACATTGACGGCAAAGCGCACGAAACGGCTCACGTTCTCTTGCATGACGTAACGTGCCCAACTTGGCCAGATAGCAGCCAAACCAGCCCCGTGTGTCACATCAAACATGCCACTGAGCTCGTGTTCCAGCTGGTGGGTTGCCCAGTCATCGCTCACACCACAGCCCGTCAAGCCGTTGTGCATCAGGCTGCCGCCCCACATGATCTGGGCACGATAGCGGTAGTCTTCCGGATTCTTCAGCACGGCAAACACGGCGTTCTTCATACTGCGCAACATCGCCTCAGCCACCTCGGTGGTCAAGTCCATATCGTCGTCTTTGGTGAAGTAGCGCTCCATCGTGTGCATCATCATATCCGTCACGCCTGCAGCCGTCTGGTAAGGAGGCAAAGTGAACGTGCGACAAGGGTTCATAATGGCAAACTTAGGACGGGACAGGTTGTTGGAATAGCCCAACTTCACGTCACCCTCCTCGTTCGTAATGACGCTGGACTCGCTCATCTCACTGCCAGCGGCAGGAATGGTCAGTACAGCCGCCAAAGGCAACATCGCCGTCGCCTTGGCTTTGCCGAGATAGAAGTCCCAGACATTGCCTTCGTAAGGCACACCGTAGGCGATACACTTGGACGAGTCGATGACGCTGCCGCCACCCACAGCCAAGATGAAGTCAATGCCCTCCTTGCGACACAGCTCTATGCCCTTCTGAGCCAGAGAGAGACGGGGATTGGGCACCACACCGCCCAATTGCACGAAGTCAATCCCAGCATTCTGGAGCAACTCGCAAATCTTGGGCAGGAGTCCTGAACGGATGGCACTCTGACCACCATAATGCACCAGCACTTTCGTGCCACCATACTTCTTCACCAGACGAGCCACCTGCTCCTCTGATTCCTTGCCGAACACCACTTCGGTCGGCGCGTAGTAATTAAAGTCTTTCATATTTCTATCATATATATTGGTTAGTAGTTGTTGTTGTCTGTTTATCTGCCACCCCACTTCTTGTCGTACTTCCCTTCCGTATCGACCTTGCCGCCAAACATATTGAGGCGATAGCGCACGTGGAGCATGGCATAAGAGTTGATGCTGTTGTACTGGGTGTCGCTCCGGCTGGTGGCTCCCACATATCGGTCGAAGTTGCTCTGCTCCTGCAGGAGGTCGTAGAAGTTGAGCGCCACCACGAGGGTCTTGCTCTTGAGGAAGGTCTTGGACAGCTGACCATTCCAGATCAGCTCATTCGTGTTCATGGACGGGTCGTTGTAACCACGGCGGCTGTGTTCACGCAGGTTGGTGCTGAACTCGAAGCCGAGCGGGAAACGAATGAGCATCTGTCCACCATAACTGAACTGCCACGTGTCGAGATTGGCATTGGGCTGGAGTTCGTTGCGTGTGTGCTGGTAGGTCACATTACCGTCCAACGTCACTTCGACGGTGCTGTTGCGGAAACTCACATTCAGACGCTGGTTCAAGTTGGTGGAACGGGTGGTGTTCTTCTTGGCATCCGCCTTCGACTGCGACACATAGCTCACAAAGTTGTTGTAGCGCACACGAGTGTCGGTACCGACATTCCAATGTGCCAAGGTGTCAATGGCGGTGTTGAAGGTAAAACCGCCGTCCGCATTCCAGTTGCCGTTGATGTTCTCAGGACGTGACACACTTCCACCCGTCTCTGCATTGTAGCGCACGAGGTTGGAAATGCTGTTACGAATATTGCGATAGTTGGCATAGACCACAATGGAGCGTTTCCACTTGGAAATGAAGTTGTTGTAATAGACGTTCATCGAGTTGGTGAACTGAGGCTTCAATCCCGGGTTACCTTGAGTGATCCAGAGTGGATTGGAGTCGTCGGTAATGTCGAGCAGCTGTGTGATGTCGGGCTGACGGGTGTCGCCACGATACTGCACACGGAAATTGCTCTGGTCGCTGAACTTATAACGGAAGTTGAGTGTTGGGGTGAAGTTCGTCACCGTACGGATGGTGTCCACATACCTGCCCCGATAGTCCTGAATAAAGTTGGAACGCTGAGGTTGCAGGAGCACACCTACATTGTAGTCGAATTTCTCTTCACGGTGGCGCAGGGTCAGACGAATATTGTGGGTGTAGTTCTTATATTCAGAGTAGCGGCTGAGGTTCTTGTCCAGGAAGTCCTCCAGCGGCGTGTCCAGCGCAGCGAATTTGGAGTTAGGTCCTAACCAGGCATCCCATTCCCGATAGACTGGTACAATGCCTGCAAAGACATCCATCTCCTCGTGACTGAAATCGAAGGTCTGACGGTCGCTCTTGTTTTGGTTGTAGCGCAGTTCGTAATTGGCGGTCAAATGCGCCCCTTTCCAAAGCGGTTCTGTATAGGAGGTGCTCAACACATAGCCCTTGTTGTCGCTGGGCGTCTCGTTGTATCGGGCAGTGAAATAGGTGGAATCTTGCCCTGCCGCATTCTGCTTGAGGAACAGGTGCACCTCGTTATTCGACGCATTCTTCTGACGGTTGTCGCCTGCACTTCCCTCCACACGGAACATCAGATTTCTGCCCTTTGGGTTCAGACGGCGATAGAACTGCAACATTCCCCAGACATTCCGGTTACGCCCATAACTGAGATTGGCTTGGTCGTTTCGGTTCACAGCCAGTTTCTGCTGATTCATCAGGGTGATAGCGTCGTCCGTCAACGGGTTGGCCGTATAAAGATAGGGGTCGTCATTGAAGGTGGCAGACAACGAGGTGGTCGTACCGTCGTTGGTGCCATAACTGCCATTGGCGCGCAACATGATGTTGCTCAGCGTGTCGGGTTTCCACTCCACGCGCAGATTGCCGTTCCAGTTGTTGTTGCGTGTCAGGTTCACAGACCTTCTGTTAGAGAAGGTACGATAGTCTTGGCTGTAGAAATTCTCGCTGGCATTCTCATTGCGGTTGTTGCCCGTACGGTGATTCCAGCGCACACTCATATCCACCCTCAGCTTCTTGCTGTCGTCGTAGTTCAGGTTGGCACCCAACATCTTGTTGGTGTTCAAGCCTCGACGGTTCCACCAACCAGCATTCTCCTCCTTGTTGTTGGCATTGCCCATCAACATAATACGTGTCTTGTCCGTGAAGCTGCTGCCCGTTCCTCTCATGGCGTAGCGGTCTTCCGTACCTCCTGCAATGTCAAGATTGGTCATATAACCTCGGTTCATACCCTTCTTGATGGAGAAGTCCAGCACCGTCTCCTTTTCGCCGTCCTCAATGCCCGTGATACGGCTCTGGTCACTCTGCTGGTCGTAGTATTTCACCGCCTCAATGATGCTCACAGGAATATTCTTCAAGGCGGTCTCAATATCGCCCAACATAAATTCCTTACCGTCCACGAGAATTTTCTGCACGACCTTACCGTTGATGGTGATATTGCCGTCTTCGTCTATATCCGCTCCTGGCAAGCGCTTGATAAGTTCCTCGACAGCCGAACCTTCGGGTGTGCGGAAAGCTTCGGGGTTGTAGAGCAAGGTGTCCTTCTTCACCACCACTTGCGGTACATTCGCCGACACCACCGCTTCTTTCAGCAGACGGTCGTCGGGTGCCATACGGATATTACCCAAGTCCAGATTCTGTTCACGACGCAGCGTCACCTCACGTTCAATCGTCTCATATCCAACAAACGAAATCCTCAGTCGGAACGTACCCACCGAGGGCACATCCACGGAGAAGTTACCTCGCTCGTTGGAGATGGTACCTCCTACAAACGCGCTGTCTGCCACAGTAAACAACTGCACAGACACGTGCTCCATCGCTTCTTTCGAATCGATATCTGTCAAATTACCATTAATTGTAAATCGCCGTGCTTCCTGCGCAAAGGCTCCCAATGCCACCATACAAAGCAGCACAAATAACAAAAGACCTTTCTTCATGTGTATGTGTTTTCTTAATTTCATTTCTCTTTCCCTCTTTAGACTTTTTCCGATTATTAAGGTAAAATAGACACGTCAGTACATTATAGTTTTTTAACTGAAAGGCGCATTTTTTTACCAAAAAGCACATGGATTCTCAACAGATTTCCTTCTCTTACCTATCGGTTTCAAGCTTTTTTATTGGCAAAGATAGTCATTTTTCACTTTTCACTTTTCACTTTTCGCTTTTTTTCACTACCTTTGCCCCCAAATTCACAAACCTATTAATCATTTACTAACATGAAAAGATTACTGCATCTTGTATTGACACTCGTCTTGGGGTCACTTCTCCCCATTTCCGTAATGGCCGACACACTCCCCTTGGTGGGCAATGTCTTGGCACGTAAGACCACCTCGTTAAACGGCGAATGGAACTACATCGTCGATGTGCAGGAGGAAGGCTACTACGACTACCGTATGAACCCAACCTCTTGGGGTTTCTTCCGCAATGCGAAGCCACAGCGCCCCGAAGACCTCATTGAGTATGACTTCGACACCTCTCCCACCATGCCCATTCCGTCTGACTGGAACACAAGGGACGAACGCCTGTTCTTCTACGAGGGTACGGTGTGGTTCAAGAAGAGCTTTGACTGGCATCCCACTGAAGGACGCAACACCCTGCTCTATTTCGGTGCTGTCAATTACGACTGCCACGTGTATGTGAACGGTACGAAGGTGGGACACCATATCGGCGGTTTCACGCCTTTCAATTTCGACGTGACCCAACAGCTCAAGGACGGTGAGAACACCGTCATTGTGAAGGTGGACAACAAACGTCACGCAGAAGATGTGCCCACACAGATTTTCGACTGGTGGAACTACGGCGGTATCACCCGTGACGTGCTTCTCGTCAACGTGGCTCCGCTCTACATTGAAAACTACTCCCTGCAGATCCAGAAGCCCTTCCAGAAGAAAGGCGACAAACTCACCCCACAACAGCAGTTACAGTTTGAGGTCAAGCTGAACAAGGCAGAAGCAGGACAGCAGGTGACGCTGAGCATTCCTGAACTGAAGATCAACAAGACCCTCACAACCGATGCAGAAGGAAAGGCCGCTTGGAACTTCGCAGCCAAGCCCCTGTTATGGTCGCCAGAGAACCCTAAGCTCTATCGTGTCAACCTCACGCTGAACGGCGAGATTTTGACTGACGACATTGGTTTCCGCACCATTGAGACACGCGACAAGGAGATTCTGCTCAACGGCAAGCCCATCTTCCTCAAGGGTATTTCCATCCACGAGGAAAAGCCTAACGGTGGCGGTCGTGCCAACTCCACAGAGGACGCGCACACCCTCCTCTCATGGGCGAAGGAACTGGGCTGCAACTTCGTGCGTCTGGCTCACTATCCCCACAACGAATATGCCATTAAGGAAGCAGAACGCATGGGTATCCTCGTGTGGTCGGAGATTCCTGTCTATTGGACGATCGCTTGGACAAACACCCAGACTTTCGAGAATGCACAGGCACAGTTGCGCGATATGATTGCACGCGACAAGAACCGCGCCAACATTATTATTTGGAGTATTGCCAACGAGACGCCCCACTCTCCTCAGCGTGATTCCTTCCTGAGCAGACTTTCTCAATATGCACGCACACAGGACAACACCCGTCTCATCTCCATGGCAATGGAGGTGACAGGCGCTTCCAACTACGTGAACCGCCTCAACGACAATATGAACCAATACGTGGATGTGGTGAGCTTCAATCAGTACATTGGTTGGTATCGTGATGTGAACGACGCACCCAAGATGAAGTGGGAGATTCCTTACAACAAGCCCGTCATCATCAGCGAGTTCGGCGGCGGTGCCAAAGCTGGCTATCACGGTGAGAAGAACCAGCGCTGGACTGAGGAGTTCCAGGAGAACCTTTATCGCGAGAATATCGCCATGATTGACAAGATTGAAGGACTTGCAGGCACGACCCCTTGGATTCTCAAGGACTTCCGTTCACCTCGCCGTGTCCTCCCAGACATTCAGCAATACTACAACCGCAAAGGTCTCTTCAGCGACGACGGTGCGAAGAAAAAAGCATTTTATGTGTTGCAGGAATGGTATAAAGGAAAGTAGTAAATAAAGAGGGAAGCGCGCTTCCCTCTTTATTTGCTTGTAATATGTAGGAACCTGGTGATTTGGCTTCCTAAACTCCTGTCTTTATTGTCGATGTACGCATCCAAGATACGTGTCTTACCAGTTAACGGAATGACGTCGTAGTCGGCAATAGAGGCAGGAATGAGTGTGCTGTTTCCTTCGCGCAACAGAATTTCGTCACCTGTCGTGCGCATACGAATACGGCAGTCACCCTTGATGCACATACTGATAATGAAACTGTCGTACTTGATGAGGTTGCGGTGAAAGACAGTGGTCATCTCCGTCACCCTCACACTGAAATAAGGAGAATCTATGATACGGTTGGCACGTCCCGCCACATCGCTGTATTGGGTGCGGTACTCGTCCTCCACCTTAAAGTCGAGCGCCTGCGACGCCAGTTCCGTATGCAGTTCACGGGGCTTTCCGTCCATACCCAGACGGTTATAGTCGAAAATTCGGTAGGTCACATCCGACGACTGCTGCACCTCTGCCAACAAGATGCCCCCACAGATGGCGTGTACACGTCCGGCAGGCAAGTAGAAGACGTCTCCAGCCTTCACCGTATGTTTTGCCAGCACATCCACAATCGTGCCGTCTTTCACGCGCAGCTTATATTCCTCTGGCGTGATTTCCTCCTTGAATCCAGCATAGAGATGGCTACCAGGCTTGGCATCGATGATATACCAAATCTCACTCTTGCCAAACTTCCCATGTTCCCGTCTCGCCATCTCGTCGTTGGGGTGTACCTGAATACTCAAGTCTTTCTCTGCATCAATGAACTTCACCAGCAGCGGCAATGCCCCCCCATACTTCCTTGCCACCTTTCCACCCAGAATACGGGCAGGAGCCTGACAGATGACGCTGTTCAAGTCTTTCCCTGCAAACTCTCCGTTACGGATAATGCTCGTGCTCGATGGCACAGCACTCACCTCCCAACTCTCTCCAATCGGTTCGTCCGACGCCTCCAAACCCTTATAGGGACGCAGACGCTTGCCTCCCCACACAATCGTATGGAGATTCGGCTCAAACAGGAATGGATACAACTTCAACATATCTCAGATTTCTTATGCGCTTGCGAAGGTACAACTTTTTCATGAGGAATTGTTACTTTTTCAAAAAAAAATGCTCCTTGAATGAAAAAACTCTCAACTTTCAACTTTCAACTCTCAACTTTTTCTTAACTTTGCCCCTGAAATTGACAACCATCTTTTAGTATTAACTCTAAACTTTACAAAGACTATGGCCTACAAAATTATTGATGTAGAGGGTATCGGTCCCGTGTATGCAGAGAAACTGCAAGCAGCTGGTATCAAAACCACTGAAGAGTATCTGGAAAAATGTGCAACCCCTGCAGGTCGCAAGGCATTGGCTGAAGCAACTAAAATCAGCCCCAAGCTCATCCTCAAGTGGGCAAACCACGCTGACCTCTTCCGCATTAACGGCATTGCCAGCCAGTTCGCTGAGCTCCTCGAGGCTGCAGGTGTGGACACCGTCAAGGAATTCCGTCACCGCGTGGCTGCCAACCTCCAGCCCAAACTCGTTGAGGTGAACGACCAGAAGAACCTCTGCAACCGCGTCCCCAGCGTATCAGAACTGGAGAAGATGATTGCGCAGGCAAAGGAACTGGAGCCAGTGCTCACCTACTAAAGCATGTTGGCTTGACACAATAAGAGAGGACGACTAATGCGGTCGTCCTCTCTTCGTTTCTCAATGTTACTTACTTGAAAATATTCTTCAGGATTTCGTTGGTGACACGCCGTGTGGCGGTGTTGGCTGCGGTCTTGGCAGCACTGCCGAGGATGGATCCCGAGGAACTCTTCTTGGTCGTGGTCTTCTTCTTGGTGGAAGAGGAGGTGCTGCGGCTGGAGGAGCTGCCGGTGATCTTCTTGCCGACGGAGGTGCCGACCTGATGTCCTACGCTACCAAGGACAGCACCGATGAGGGTGCCGAAGATGGTGCGCTTCCACATACTGGAGGACTTGGACTTCTCCTTGGCGAGGCGCTCTTCTTCCTTACGTTTGCGCTCTGCCTCGCGCTCGGCTTCACGACGTTGGCGTTCGGCTTCACGTTCTGCATCACGTTGGAGTTTCTCTTCCTCGCGGCGACGGCGTTCGGCTTCAATGGCCTCGGCACGTTTCCTGCGTTCTTCTTCCTTCTCCTCTTCTTTGAGCTGGCGTTCCTGTTCCTTGGCAAGACGTTCTTCCTCCTTGCGCAGACGCTCAGCTTCTTTTTCCTCCTCCTGACGGCGCAACATAGCGGCAGCCTCGGCATCTTCCTGCTCCTTCTGGGCTATGAGCACTTCGTAAGCACTTTCGCGGTCGAAGTAGTTGGCATAGTCCTTGATATGTTCTGGGAGCGCGTTCTGGATATCGAGTCGCTGACCTTCGGTGATGGCACCAATCTGACTGAGCGGGAAGAGGATCTTGGCACGCTGCACGATGGTGGGAGCGCCCTTCTCGTCAAGCACGGACACGAGTGCCTCGCCCGTACCGAGTTCCATAATGGCCTGTTCGGTACTGAAAGCAGGGTTGGCACGGAAAGACTGGGCAGCTACGCGCACCGCCTTCTGGTCTTTGGGTGTATAAGCACGGAGGGCGTGCTGAATACGGTTACCGAGTTGTCCGAGGATGGTGTCTGGAATGTCGGATGGCGACTGCGAGATAAAGTAGATGCCGACGCCTTTGGAGCGGATCAGTCGGATGACCTGCTCGAGTTTGTCGACCATTGCCTTGGAAGTGCCGTCGAAGAGCATGTGTGCCTCGTCGAAGAAGAACACGAGCTTGGGCAGTTCCATGTCGCCGACCTCGGGCAGGGTGGCATAGAGTTCTGTCATCAGCCAAAGGAGGAAGGTCGAGTAGAGCTTCGGATTGAGCATGAGCTTGTCGGCTGCGAGCACACTCATCACACCCTTGCCGTCCTCCATGTCAATGAGGTCTTCCACGTTGAAGGCAGGCTCGCCGAAGAACTTGTCGCCGCCCTCGCTCTCAATCTCCAGTACAGCGCGCTGGATGGCACCAATGCTGGCAGGAGAGATGTTGCCATAGACGGTGGTGAAGAGACTGGTGTTCTGTCCCACGAAGTCGAGCATCAGACGGAGATCTTTGAGGTCGATGAGCAGGAGTTCCTTGTCGTCGGCAATGCGGAAGACGATGTTGAGCACACCGCTCTGCACATCGCTCAGTCCCATCAGACGGCTCAGCAGCTGAGGACCCATCGCCGACACGGTGGTGCGCATGGGGATGCCCTGCTCGCCAAACACGTCGTAGAAACGTACGGGGCAGGCTTGGTATTCCGGATTGGGCACGCCGAACTCGTCCTTACGCTTCTCGATGAACGAAGAGGTCTTACCTGCCTGAGAGATGCCGGAAAGGTCGCCCTTCATGTCTGCCATGAAGCAAGGCACGCCAGCCTGTGAGAAGGTCTCGGCAAGCACTTGGAGCGACACGGTCTTACCCGTACCTGTGGCTCCAGCGATGAGACCATGACGATTACACATTTTGCCCACCAGGTTGATGGGGCCATCGTCGCAATGCGCGATATAAAGATTACCGTCTAATAACATAATATATTTAAGTTAAAAGTTAAAAGTTAAAGTTTCCACTGTCAGATGGCAAGTAACTTATACTTTTCGTTTTTAGTTGTTAGTTTTTAGTTTGATATCTTGTCAGTCCGCTATTGAGCCAGGCGAGGAACTTGGGGATGTCCTCATCATAGGAATAGCTCTTTTCGAGCGGATTGCCGTCGGGGTCGAGCAGCACGTAGAAGGGCTGTGCGGTGGCACCGAACTTCTGCGACTGGAGGTAGCTCCAGCGGTCACCGACCGTGCGGAGCTTGCGTTCCGTACCGTTATCGCTCACGAGCATCGGCTCGGGGAGGTCGGTCTTCTCGTCCACGTAGAGCTGGATGAGCACGTACTTGTTGGCCATGATGTCAGCCACAGTCGGGTCGGTGAACACGGCGGCCTCCATCTTACGACAGTTCACGCAGCCATAGCCCGTGAAGTCGATCATCACCGGCATATTGTGCGCCTTGGCATAAGTCATGCCCTCTTCGTAGTCAGTGAACATCGGTTTCACTTCCTGCTCAGGAGCGAGGTTGAAATCCTGCGTCTTCATCGGTGGGGCGAAAGCGCTGACGGCCTTCAATGGAGCGCCCCAGAGACCGGGAATCATATAGATGGCGAAGGCAAACGAGATGAGTGCCATGAAGAAACGCGGAATGGATGTCTTGGGATGCATCACCACATTGCCCATCTCATCGTACTCCTCTTCATCGTGCGGGAAACGAATCCAGCCGATGAGGTAAGCGCCCAGCAGGACGGCAAGGACGATCCAGAGGGAGAGGAACACCTCGCGGTCGAGGAGTCCCCAGCCATAGGCGAGGTCTGCCACAGAGAAGAACTTGAGGGCAAAGGCGAGTTCGACGAAGCCCAGCGTCACCTTCACCACATTCATCCAGTTGCCACTCTTCGGCACAGCGTTGAGCCACTGGGGGAAGAGGGCGAAGAGCGTGAAGGGCAAGGCCAGCGCAATGGCGAAACCGAGCATACCGACGACTGGTCCAACGATGCTGGAAGTCACCACCTGCACCAAGAGGAATCCGATGATGGGACCTGTGCAGGAGAAGCTGACCAGCACCAGTGTGAATGCCATCAGGAAGATGCTGAGCAGTCCTGTGGTGCTGTTGGCTTTGTTATCGACAGCTGTATTCCACTTCGACGGCAGCGTGATCTCGAAACCTCCGATGAAGGAGATGCCAAAGATGAGCAGCATTAGGAAGAAGAGGATATTGAACACAGCATTGGTCGCCAAGTCGTTGAGGGCTGAAGCCCCAAAGATGGCAGTGATGGCCAATCCGAGTGTCACATAAATTACGATGATGCTGATACCATAGAGAATGGCGTCACGGATACCGCGTTTCTTTGCTGCTGCTTTCTCCTCTTCTGTGGATTTCTTGGTCGTACCTCGTTTAAGGAAGAAGGACACGGTCATAGGGATGATGGGCCACACACAGGGCGTGACCAATGCAATCAGGCCACCCACCAATCCCAAGAGAAAGATTTGCCACAGGGAGGTGTTGGAGGTGTCGCTGTTGCCCCCTTCGTCGAAAGCGGAAAGCTGGTCGATGACGGGTGCCCAAATAGAGGAAGAAGCCGCTACAGGAACTGTAACAGGCTCTTCGTTCACAGAATCGTTGGCAGCCAGAGGCTCCTCAGGGACTTCTTCTGGCACCTCTTCTTTCTTTGCCTCGTCTTGTGTTTGAGGCAAGGTTACTTCTCCATTGATCTTGAACTCTACAGATGTGGGAGGCGTGCAATTCTGGTCGTTGCAAGCACCATAACGCAGATAACCTTCCACGACGTACTTGCCACCCAAGAGCTTCACTTTCTGGGTGAAGGTGGCTGTCTTTTCGAAGTAATATACGTTTGTGCCAAACATCTCCTCAAACTTCTTGATGGGTGCACTTGGATGAGTTAAACCACCTTCCAACTGGGCTCCAGAAATCTTCTCCACCGTCAGGGTGGTGGGGGTGGGACCATCCACATCCTCTGTGCTATACATGTGCCATCCGTTATCGATGGTAGCCACAAACGTGAGGACACCTTCGTCTTTCGAAGTCACCTTGAAGGACGAAGTCACCTTCACAGGCTTCATGGGTTGTGCACACACCACACCCATGCAACATAGCGTCAATAAGAGTGCAAATATTCTTCTCATACGATACCTTTCTCCTGTAAATAATGTAATGCATCAATGGCTGCATGGCATCCGCTGCCCGCTGCACTGATGGCCTGACGATAGAGGGGGTCTGCCACATCGCCAGCGGCAAACACGCCTGGAACGTTGGTGGCGGTGGTTGGATGCTGCACCTTGATGTAGCCCTGTGCATCCACTTCCACATCGGGACGGAACACCTCGCTGTTGGGATGGTGCCCAATCGCCAAGAAGAAACCGTCGATGGGCAGGTCGTAATGGCGTTCACCCTCCTTGCCCTTGTTCTCGACGAGGTGGGCGCCTTCCACACCGTTGTCACCATAGAGCCCTTCGGTCTGCGTGTTCCAGAGAATCTCGATGTTCTCAGCCTCCTTCACCTTCTGCTGCATGGCATCGCTGGCACGCAACACGTCGCGGCGCACAATCATATAGACCTTCTTGGCAAGGCTTGCCAGATACTGTGCTTCCTCACAAGCTGTGTCGCCACCACCTACAACTGCCACCACCTTCTTGCGGTAGAAGAAGCCGTCACAAGTGGCACAAGCAGACACGCCTTGTCCTGCATATTTCTTTTCATCATCAAGACCCAGATACTTGGCAGAAGCACCTGTCGAGATGATGAGGGTATGTGCCTCCAGTACTGTACCATCATCTGTGGTCACCTTGTGGGGAGCAGAACCGTCCTTGGAAAGTTCCACCTTCGTGATCATTCCAAAACGGATGTCGGTGCCCAGACGCTCTGCCTGCTTGCGCAGGTCGTCCATCAACTCCGTGCCAGTCGTACCCTCTGGATAGCCAGGGAAATTATCCACCTCCGTTGTCTGCGTCAGCTGTCCACCAGGCTGCATACCTTCGTAAAGCACTGGCTCCAGCGAACTTCTCGAAGCGTAAATCGCTGCCGTATAACCCGCAGGACCGCTTCCTATAATCAATGTTTTTAATGCCATATTCTCTTTCTGTTTTTTGGTTTCGTGGGCAAAATTACGACTTTTCTGCCTATCTGCCTATTTTATTCACATTTTTTATGAGTCATGATCTCCAATACGCAACGGTCTGTCTCGTCCATCGCGTCCTTGCCAATACGGGTGAGGTTATGGATGGAGCGATCCACGTCGTCTTCGATGATACCCTCCACAGAGGTGACGCAGTTGTGCTGCACCGCCAACATCGCGGAAAGCACAGCCGTACTCACGCCCGATGCGAGCTTCAGCGCACAGGAAGGTTTGGCACCGTCGCAGATCATACCCGTCAAGTTCGCCACCATATTCTTCACGGCATACGTGATCTGTTCATAGTTGCCACCCATCAAGTAAGTGATGCCGCAAGCGGAGCCCGTAGATGCCACCACACAGCCGCAGAGCGCAGAGAGTTTGCCCAACGACTGCTTGATGTAGATGGCCGTCAAGTGGCTAAGCATCAAGGCACGAAGAAGTTCGTGGTCGGTGTTGTGATTCTCTTCCGCAAACTTCACCACAGGCAAGGTGGCACAGATGCCCTGATTGCCACTGCCCGAGTTCGACATCACAGGAATCTTCGCTCCTGCCATACGTGCATCGCAGGCACAAGCTGTCGAGGAGATGATGTGCGAGAAGATGGTGTCGCCAAAGATGCCCTTGCCCAACGGACGGGTCAAGGTCTTGCCCAAGGTATGTCCGTAGTTACCTTTCAGCGATTCTTCGGCAGCCCGCTCGTTCAACGTCTGGGCTTCACGGATGAACTCAATCTCCTCGATGGGAGCCGTAGTGGCAAACTCATACACTTGACGCAGGGTCAGCCACGCGCACTCTTCATTGTCCGCATCTTCCGACACACAGGGTTTTTCGTAAAGGGGAACGCCATTCTTCTTGACAGAAAGGAAGTCCTTGTGGCTGGTACAGATGACAGCTTCCGCAGTCTCCTTATCAGCACCCAACTCACCAGCGCTCACCTTCACTTCAATATAGAGTTTCTCTGTAATTCCCTTCTTCAGTCCGATGCTGATGCGGTTTTCGGCAAGATACGCCTTTCCGCGCTCCACAGCCTCATCCGTCACATCCTTCAGCACCTCCAGTTCATAGTCGGATTTGCCTATCAGCGCACCCAGCGCAACCGCAATGGGCAAACCAATCATGCCCGTACCAGGAATGCCCACACCCATCGCATTCTTCAGGATGTTGGCCGACAAAAGCACATCAATCTTCTCAGGAACACATCCCAAGGTTTCTGTTGCCTTTGCCACACACAACGCCACCGCTATCGGTTCTGTACAACCCACAGCAGGCACCACCTCGCTCTTCACCAAAGCGATAATCTGTTCACGTAATGCTTTTTCCATTTTGTATAAATATGGGGCAAAGATACGAAGAAAAAGTGAAAAGTCATTTACTTTTCATCTAAATTCCGTACCTTTGCACCCACATTTGATATTGAACAAAATGAATTATGCTTTACAGTACCCCGAAAATGAGGGGGGCATGAATGAACGTATTAAACGTCTGCGCCAACAGAGTATTGACACACCCGCCACACTCACCATTGAGCGTGCGCTCATCGAAACGGCATTCTACAAGGAGAACTACGGCAAGATGCCCAACTGCATCCTCCGTGCCCGCAACTTCTACGAGATCTGCAAGAAGAAGACCATCTATATCGGTGAGGACGAACTGATTGTGGGTGAACGTGGCCCTATGCCCAAGGCGGTACCCACTTTCCCTGAATTGACTTGCCATACCGTTGAAGACCTCCACACGCTCAACGACCGCGAACTGCAACCCTACCTCATCTCGCAGGAAGACATTGACACCTACGAGCGTGAGGTCATCCCCTATTGGCAGGGACGCACCCAGCGCGAACGTATCTTCAGCCACGTGAGCAAGGAGTGGGAAGAGGCATACCATGCAGGCGTGTTCACTGAATTTATGGAACAACGTGCTGGTGGTCATACGGCAATGGACGGAAAGATGTACCAGCGTGGCTTGCTCGACTGTAAAGCACTCATTGCCAGGACGCTGTCGGAACTCGACTTCATCAACGACCCCGAAGCCACAGACAAGCAACAGGAACTTCAGGCGATGGACATCAGCTGCGATGCCGCCATCCTCTTTGCAGAGCGTCATGCAGAATTGGCTGAGAAGATGGCCAATGAAGAAAGTGAACCACAACGCAAGGAAGAACTTTTGAAGATTGCTGAGGTGTGTCGCTGGGTACCAGCCCATGCACCACGCGACATGCAGGAAGCCATTCAGATGTACTGGTTCGTGCATCTTGGCACAGTGACCGAACTGAACGGTTGGGATTGCATGAATCCTGGACATATTGACCAGCACCTCTATCCTTTCTATCAGAAGGGACTGGCAGATGGCACGATGACCCGCGAGAAAGCCAAGGAACTGCTGTCGTGCTTCTGGATCAAGTTCAATAACCAGCCAGCGCCTCCTAAGGTGGGCATCACCGCTTTGGAGAGCGGCACCTACAACGACTTCACCAACATCAACATTGGTGGTATCGACAAGTATGGCAACAATGCCGTGAACGAACTTTCCTATATCATTCTGGAGATTCAGGAAGAGCTGCACGAGTTGCAGCCAGGTTTGAGCATCCATGTGTCGGAAGTCACTCCCGACGAGTTCGTGATGGCTGGTGCCAAAGTGATTCGTCAGGGACATGGCTACCCTTCCGTGTTCAACCCAGACACCTACACGAAAGAGCTGGTGCGTCAGGGCAAGACACAAGAAGATGCGAACGAAGGTGGCTGTTCAGGCTGCATCGAAGTAGGCGCATTTGGTAAGGAAGCCTACATCCTCACGGGCTATCTGAACACCCCTAAGATTCTGGAAATCACCCTCAGCAATGGAGTTGACCCCATGACGGGCAAGAAGCTCGGTCTGGAGACTGGCGACCCGCGCACATTCACTTCATACGAGGAACTGTACGATGCCTATCACAAGCAGATGATTTACTTCGTGAACCTGAAACTGGCGGTGAACAACTACATCGAACGCATGTTCTCGCTCTATGCCCCAGCCACGTTCCTCTCGCTCTTCATCGACGATTGCATCACACGGGGACGCGACTACTACAGCGGAGGCGCACGTTACAACACCACCTATATCCAATGCACAGGTTTGGGTACCATCACCGACTGCTTGGCAACCCTGAAGAAGCATGTGTTTGAAGACAAGAAGTTCACGATGGACGAACTCCTCGAAGCTGTCGCCACCAATTGGGGCAGAGGTGACAACTGTCAACTATCAACTGTCAACTGTCAACTCGAAAAAACTCGTCAGTTTATTCTCAATCGCACGCCCTTCTTTGGTAATGATGATGACTATGCCGACGACATCGCAGTGAAAGTGTATAATGACCTGGTGAAGGCCATTGAGGGACATCCCAACACACGTGGTGGAAAGACGCAGCTCAATATGCTCTCCACGACCTGCCACAACTACTTCGGCAGCGTGTGTGGTGCTTCTGTCAATGGACGTCTGGCACACTTCGCCATCAGCGACGGCACTTCGCCCGCTCATGGTGCAGACACGAATGGCCCTACAGCTGTCATCAAGTCGTTAGGCAAGCTCGACCAGACTCTCTCGGGTGGCACTCTGCTCAATGTGCGTTTTGTACCTTCACTCCTGAAGCGTGATGAAGACCTCATGAAACTCGTGTCCCTCATCCGCACCTATTTCCGCATGGGAGGACACCACATCCAGTTCAACATCGTTGATACACAAACCTTGCTCGATGCCCAGCAACAGCCCGATGACTACAAAGATCTGCTCGTGCGTGTGGCTGGTTATTCCGACTACTTCAACGACATGACCGAACAACTTCAAAACGAAATCATTGCACGGACAGAGAATGACACCCTCTGAGAAAGAAGAGGCAAAGTAAGGCTTTTTTGAAAAAAACACCTGACTCCTGACGCCTAACTCCCAACTTTTTCTTACCTTTGCAGCCAAAAGCAAAACAAGTTGGCACTGATTTTCGACATTAAGCGGTTTGCCATCAATGATGGACCCGGTATCAGGACGACCATTTTTATGAAGGGATGTCCCCTCAGATGCGTGTGGTGTCACAATCCTGAAGGGTTTGAAGACAAGCCTGTGAAGATGTACACCAAGAAGAAGTGCATCGGGTGCCAGAGTTGTGTGGAGGTTTGTCCAGAGAAGAACCTCGTGCTGACGTCGGACGGCATCCAGGACCTGGGACATTGTGTGGCCTGTGGTAAATGTACGAATGAATGCCCTACCCTCGCCTTGGAGATGGCGGGCAAAGCATGGAAGATGGAAGACCTGATGACAGTGGTGGAGAAGGAACGGCAGGTGATGGAAGAAAGCCGTGGCGGCGTGACGATGTGTGGAGGAGAACCAATGATGCACACGGACTATTTGTGTGAGGTGCTGGACGAATTGGGCAAAAGAGGTTTTCATCGAACGGTCGATACGACGTTGTTCTGCTCGGAAAAGAATGTCAAAAGAGTGGCAGAGAGATGCGAGCTGTTCTTGGTGGACTTGAAACTGATGGACAGCGAGAAGCACAGGTTCTACACTCATGTGGGGAATGAACAGATACTGAACAATATCCGCATGCTGAGCGAGATGGGCAAGAAGTTCTGGATCAGGATTCCACTCATTGTGGGGATCAACGCTGACGATGAGAATCTGGAGGCATCGGCACAGTTCTTGACATCGTTGCCCACCAAGCCCGAAATGGTGAACTTGCTGGTGTATCATGATGTAGGCATTGGCAAACATGCCCGATTAGGGACAAAGTACAACCCTGAGTCATTCTCAATGGAAGCCCCGTCGGAGGAGGTGCAACAACATGCGCTGAACATCATGCAGCGATATGGATTGAATACGAAAATAGGAGGATAATATATGAGACTTACTATCAAAATAGGCAGCAATGTGTTGACGCGCAAGGACGGGTCGTTGGATGTGACCCGTATGTCAGCATTGGTGGACCAGATTGCGTGGTTGCGCAACGAGGGACACGAAGTCATCCTTGTGTCGTCAGGTGCTGTGGCAAGTGGTCGAAGCGAACTGAAACATATTCAGCACGACCTCGACTCGGTGGATCAGCGACAGCTCTTCTCTGCTGTGGGACAGGCGAAACTGATCAATCGCTACTTTGAGATGTTCAGGGAATACGGAATCCCTGTGGGTCAGGTGTTGACGACAAAAGAGAATTTCTCCGACACTGAGCATCGCACGAATCAGGAGAACTGCATGAGGGTGATGCTGGAGAACAACGTTTTGCCTATTGTGAATGAGAACGATACGGTGTCCGTGACGGAACTGATGTTCACGGATAATGATGAACTCTCTGGACTGATGGCACGGATGACACAATCTCAGGCTCTCATCATCTTGAGCAACATCGACGGCATCTTTACAGGCGATCCTGCTGACCCTTCCTCACGGCTCATCCGTACGGTCGAGCCAGGCAAACCACTCGACGAGTACATCCAAGATAAGAAATCGACGGCTGGACGTGGTGGCATGCAGAGCAAGTCGAATGTGGCGACACAAACGGCAGCTGCGGGCATCAGCGTCATCATCGCCAATGGAAAGAGAGACGACATACTGGTTAAACTTATGAACGACAGGGCGAATACCCCCTGCACAGAATTCTTATGTTAGAAGAAATATTCCAAGCATCGAGGGATGCAAGCATCGACCTTGCAATGCTCGACAACGACACCATCAACAAGGTGTTGTTGGCTGTGGCTGATAAAGCCATCCAAGAAACAGATTCCATTTTGGCTGCCAATGCCAAAGACCTGGCACGTATGGATCCTGCCAACCCTATGTACGACCGTCTGAAACTGACAAAGGAACGTATCGAGGGTATCGCTGGTGACACACGCAATGTGGCCACACTTCCATCCCCTCTTGGCAAGGTGCTGAAACATTCGACATTGCCTAACGGACTCGACCTTAAGCGCGTGAGTGTGCCTTTTGGAGTCATCGGCATCGTGTATGAGGCACGTCCGAATGTGACGTTCGATGTCTTCTCGCTCTGTCTGAAGGCAGGCAGCGCTTGTGTTCTCAAGGGTGGCAAGGATGCCGACGACAGCAATCGCGCCATCGTCAGCCTCATCCAATCTGTTCTGAAGGAATTCGGCATCAACGAGAATGCCATCACGCTCCTGCCTGCCACGCACGAGGCAACAGGTGCTTTGCTGCATGCTAACGGATATGTTGACCTCGTCATTCCTCGTGGCAGCAAACGCCTCATCGACTTTGTGCGTCAAGAGGCTTCTGTGCCAGTCATCGAGACTGGTGCAGGTGTGTGTCATGCCTACTTTGACAAGGATGCAGACACAGAGAAAGGTGCGCGCATCATCAACAATGCAAAGACGCGTCGTGTGAGCGTGTGCAACGCCCTCGACTGCACCCTGATTCACGCTGACCGTTTGGCCGACCTCCCTGCTATATGCGAGCCACTGAAGGCAAGCAACGTGCTCATCTATGCCGATGAACCCGCTTTGGCTGTACTACAAGGAAATTATCCAGCAGACCTGCTCAAGCCTTCGACTGAAGAGAGTTATGGCACAGAGTTCCAGGCATACACGATGGCCATCAAGACTGTGGCATCGGCAGAGGAAGCTATCCGCCATATCCGTCGTTTCGGTTCAGGACATTCAGAGTGCATCATCACGGAGAATCGTGCCACAGCCGACCAGTTCATGGCGCAGGTGGATGCAGCTTGTGTCTATCACAATGTGCCTACTTCATTTACGGATGGCGCACAATTCGGACTCGGAGCAGAAATCGGCATCTCCACCCAGAAACTTCATGCCCGTGGCCCTATGGCACTGGAAGAAATTTGCACGTACAAATGGTTGATTGAAGGTGACGGTCAGGTAAGACCCAAATGATTACTTGACCTCCTCAAACTCCACATACGTACCCTCATTTTGCCCAAACACCTTACTGTCTGTTTGGGCATTTTTTGTATGGGTTTGACCATTTTTATTATTATATGTACGCGAGGACTTGCCCGATGCTGACGATTTGGCAGAACCTCCTCGTGCCGTGTTGGTGTGCTTGCCAGAGAAAAGACGATAGAGAGCACGCAAATTGCCAAAGCCACCCACCAGCCGGCTGATCAGATACAAGCCAATACCGATGAATACTAACGCAGGGATAACAATGAATAATAAGAATGTTATGAGTACGTCCATGTTGATGTAGCCGTTTTAGAATAAAGGAGTCCGTTCTCCATTACTCCTCATTCTTGGGCAAATATGATGCCACAATCGACAGCACGACATAAAGTCCGACAGAGGCTGCCACACCACGACACACACCCATCCAATGAGAAGTGTCGCTAAAGATGAAACCTCCCAAGCTCACAAACAAGAAGGACAGCACCAGAAAGATGATTTTCATCTTGTCCTTTGACCAAGCAAGCTTTCCCTTGAATGCAAACATAGGCACCTCGCACACCAGCAGCCAGCAGAACAAAATCATGAACAGGAAGAGGAACAAGGCATTGAAACGAGGGCTCGTCAGCCAATCTTCACAACTCGAGATCAGCGCGCCCCAGAAAATCGCATTCGCAGGAGTTGGCATACCAATGAACTCCGTGTGCTGACGCTCATCAAGGTTGAACTTCGCCAGACGGACAGCAGAAAATGCAGCCATCAAGAATGCCGTGAAAGGCATCACGCGGAAGAAGAACTCACTGCCCATGAACGAAGGATATGCCACATGGTTGAACAGCGTGAAAATCATGGCAGAAGGAGCCACACCAAAGGTCACGCAATCAGCCAATGAATCCAATTCCAGACCCAACTTGCCACTCACACCCAGCGCACGTGCCATCTTTCCATCAAAGAAATCGAAGAGGGCACCCAGCAGGATGAAGAAGAATGCATCTTGATAGCTATGGTGGAACGCGGAATAAGTTGCAATGCATCCACAAATCAGATTGCAACAAGTAATGATATTAGGTATATGCTTTTTCATCTCTTATTTATTTCAGTCGCGCAATCAAAGTCTCATCACCCACAGTAGCCTGTCCCATCTTCACCAGCACCTCGCTATCCAATGGCAGATACACATCCACACGACTGCCAAACTTGATGAAGCCCATGTGGTCATCAATGAAGCACTCTTCACCCACCTTCGGATATGTAACAATGCGGCGCGCCAACGCACCAGCAATCTGACGAGCCATCACCTCCACACCATGTGGCGTGCGGATCACCACCATCGAGCGCTCATTCTCCGTGCTCGCTTTGGGCAAGTAAGCCTTCAGGTAATTGCCATCCTGATGTGCCACCTTGATCACCGTTCCATCACATGGAATCCAGTTCGCGTGTACATTAGTCAAACTCATGAAGATGGAAATCATCAGTCGCTTATCGTGGAAATACTCCGTCTCCTCCACTTCCTCAATCACCACAATATGACCATCGGCAGGAGCCACCACCGACTTGTTCGTTGGTCCCTGGAACATGCGGATCGGGCAACGGAAGAAATTCAGCAGAATTCCATACACACCCAACACGATCGCAATGATGATATACGAGCCCCAGCACAGTGATTCCTTGGAAAACCATGCCAAACAAATAATGAGAGCACCCAAGCAGCCCGCATAGAGCAAAGTATGCTTACCCTCGTGATGAAGACGGATCTTATTCCTGCGTTTATTATGTATCAGCGGTTTCTCTTTCGACATGCCAAATTATCTTAACGTATGCAAAGGTAGGCATATTTTCTTTAAAAATGCAAACAAAATGGAACTTTTTGGCATTTTTCCTCAAAACTTCTTGTTAAATCCAAAATAAAGCCATAACTTTGCACCCGCATTCGGCAAAAGGTGCCCTTCAAACGAGCAATTCCAAGCCGAACGCTTTTATGAGGATTGTGCTATGGTGTAATGGTAACACTACAGGTTTTGGTTCTGTCATTCCAGGTTCGAATCCTGGTAGCACAACTCCACGCTTGGACTTGTAGCTCAGTTGGTTAGAGCAACAGACTCATAATCTGGAGGTCCTTGGTTCAAGCCCAAGCTGGTCCACCCTGAAATACAAGGAGTTACGCAAACCGCGCAACTCCTTTTTTTCATATCTGCATAAACAATCACGACCCCGTTGCTGAGGTCGTGATTGTCATATTTGCCGCATGGAACTTTCGCTCAGCGCGTGGGCTGGTTAACTCAGCAGCTGCGTGATGTTGCTCAGCTTGATGCGT
>CADCIO010000044.1:0-534 GCA_902801475.1 uncultured Bacteroidales bacterium | reverse complement strand
GTCGTGTAGGGGAAGTCACATACTACTGGATACGCATGTCTTGCGTTTCCGTCCTTGTCGGTGAATGTTCTTGGCTCACCGATCTCTTTGATAAAACCTTGCTTGATCATTGTTGTTTAGTTGTTTAGTTTGTTAGTTGGTTAGGACTTTCGCCCAGCGCATGGGCTGGTTGGTTTTCCTAATGTTGGTGCGTTGATGCGTTGGTGCGTTGATGCGTTAGATTGTTAGAGCATGCACACACCAGTTTTTTTGTATCTTGCCTTGGTGGTTCCATTCTCCTTGAATGTACCGGCCTTTTCCACAAGATGGTCATCCATCAGTCGCTTGATGCGCATGTATGCAGCTCTTTCGTTGTTCAGATTGAAGCAGCGCATGACATCTTCATTGGTGAATTCTTCTGAAAGTCGTTCAAAGGCATCAAAAGTCTTCTGCTTGCGTTTCACGTTCACGCTGGCTTCGTGCTCCTGACAGTCGAAGTACTTCTCTGCCAGATTTCCGAAGAAGTGACGCTGGCAGGCGAACTGGATGTTCACC
>CADCIO010000043.1 GCA_902801475.1 uncultured Bacteroidales bacterium | reverse complement strand
CTTGCTCAAGCCTCTCAGACAAAAGGCAGAGGAGACAGATGACAGACAGCTTCATATTGACTTCAAATTTGATTAACATATATTAAGAGACACTAGTGATTAGAGATTATTGCATTGAGAAGAAGTTTACAATTATCAGTCAATAGTACATGCATCTGGCACATTCCTCATTTTTTAGACATTAAAATCACCGAATGAGCATGGTAGGTTTACAAGGGACAGCAACAAGGGATAGTAATCTCACTCGTCAATTCGTCACCACATCGCTGAATTGCTCCTTGCCCCAGGTCTGTATTAATGAAATGGACTATGTGAGAGAAAATTAATAGAATTTCACAATCTCGTCAAGGGCTCGTCTTTCTGGACGGTTGGGTTCTTCTGCTCTGTATCCTAAGGCGATGACAGCCATGATGGTCTCGTTCTCTGGGATGGCGAAGAGGGACCTGAGTTGGTCGGCATCACGCATACCCATGATGAGGGTGTCGAATCCCATCGCTCTTGCCTTCAGAATCAGGTAGCAGTTGCTCAGGCCGTTGTCGTAAGCACCCCAACCGTCACCGACCTCGTTGGTCTGCTCACCTTGGAAAAAGCCAGACTTGCCACGTTCGAAGGTGGAAACGATAAGTACGGGGGCATCCTTGATGCGCTCCTTGTTACCGCCGACCATGTCCTGAACTGCTGCCAGTTTCTCTTCGCTGATGGCTACATAATACTTCGTTGGTTGTTGATTAGCCCATGAGGGTGCTTCCTGTGTGGCTTTGAGAAGTTCCCTGACTTCTGCCTCTGAAATCTTCCTCGAGGCATCATAGCTACGGACACTTCTACGGGTTGAAAGAACTTCGTCGAAAGACTGTGCAGAGGTTGCTTGCTCATTTTCATTGCAGTTTGATGAACAGCTGGCCAATGATAACAGTGCTATGACAGCACCAAAAATGATCTCTTTTTTCATTGTCGTATTCTCTTTTATTGTTTATTTGCTCACTTGTTTGAGCCTTTGTATTTCTTGATTGCTGACGGCATAATCGTAGATACGGAAGTCTGCCACGTCTGTCTGCGTCAGGAATTTGTCACCACGGAAAGGAGCTCGTCCAATCCAGCAATTGGCTGGTGCGTCTTTGAATATCTCTGAGAGGATGGGCATGTTGTTGTTCCGTCCAATCAGTTTCCCATCTAAGAAGAGCTCGCCTTTATGTCCCTGCTGTCGGTAGAGGACGTGTATCCATGTGTTTCGCTTGGGCTTTCCTCCCTGCATGATGATTTCCTCATGTTCGTATCCTCCTGTAGAAGTCTCGAATCGCTGCTCGTTCAGACGCATGGCCATATAGGGTCCTTCTTGGGCGCTGTTCTCAGCCAGTTGGGAGAAAGCAAAGAGGAAGTGTCCGTAGCCGTCAAGATCATTTTCTGAACTGACTTTGAAATGTATGGACACCGAAAAGTCCTTGAGTCTCTTGATGAGCGCCCCCGTCTCAGCAGTTAGGTCGTAATAGCCATTGTTGGTTCCAAGATGGAGAACGGATGGATTCGATTCGTCAATCTTGGCATCCCGTCTGATAAAAGAGGGTTTCCATTCGAATCGGTATTCAGCCTGTTGCTCAGTTTTAATCGTTGGTTTGGGTAGGGCTGAAGTCATTTTGGCTGTCAAGCGACGGATATGATCTTTCAATATTTTATAGGCAGGTTGTGGCATGAAACCATGATCGTAGCCTTGCATTTCATAAAGAGTGACATCAGGATGTCCCACCAATTTCAACATGCGCCAGAAATAGGCTTGTTCCTCATAGCGTCCGTAGAGTTCTAGCTCTCTGTCACCAGAAATGATGACGATGGGTGGGGCATCAAGACGGACATAGGTGAGCGGAGCATACTGGTCGATGGTCGGTTGCAGAGGGCCAATGCCCTGTTGCTTACGAATATTGTAATGGGTGATGCATTGACCGCTGAAAGGCACGAGGGCAGCCAGACTGTCGGCATCGACGCCATATTTGGCGAGCCATTTCTTGTCCAAGCCGATGAGGTCGAGCAGATAGCCTCCAGCAGAGTGTCCTGCCACGAAAATCTTGCGTTTGCACCCGCCATATTTTTCAATGTTCTTGTATGTCCAAGCCACAGCAGCGGCAGCATCGTCCAGACATTGGTCGATGTTGGCTTTGGGCAGGAGCCGATAATTGGGTGCCACGACCACCAGACCGCTGTTCTTGAGTTCCTGATCAATGTGTTTGTTACCACCCTCGATGCCTCCACCGTGAAGCCAAACCACCACAGGGGCATCCTTTCGATTCGTAGGGTAATACACATCGAGTTTACAGCGCTCTTGTGCGTAAGCATCTGTCGATTCTGTGTAGGGGATGTCATTCACTTGTTGATACTGCGCCCTTGCGATAGACGTGTACAGCAAAAGAATGGCTACAAGCATCATATGGATTTGGTTCTGTTTCATGTTTGTGTTATTGTTATTGTTATTTGTTTTCTATCCTCTATATCGCGGTAGGGCTCCTTGCGGAACCTCTCTGCCAGTGGTTTTGGTAAAAATTGATTTACAAAGGTAGGGCAAAACAATCAAAGCACCAAACAAACATCACAAAAAGCCCTCTGTAGGGGGTTCAAAATTGTTAAAAATGCCTTATGAATGGTCTTTCTGTTTCGCAAACCTATCGTCATATAAAGAATTTATCATAACTTTGTGCTCATCAATACAAGTTGTGCATGTAGAATGACAACCATCATAAAAGCAAACAAGCAACCAAACATAAAACAAAACGATGATGATACGAAGACTATTATTCTGCCTCATGGCAATGGTAAGTGTGCTGACCCTCTCGGCACAATGCATTTATGATTTCAAGGTAAAGAACGATGTGGGTCAGGAAGTGTCACTCGCTGACTACAAAGGGAAGGTGTTGCTGATTGTCAACACAGCCACCCGATGCGGGTTCACACCTCAGTACAAAGACTTGGAACCACTCTACCAGAAGTATCACGGTCAGGGCTTCGAGATTCTTGACTTCCCTTGCAACCAGTTCGGACAGCAGGCTCCTGGCACCATTCAGGAGATCCACCAGTTCTGCACGGCCAATTTCGACATCCACTTCCCACAATTCAACAAGATTGATGTGAACGGCGAGAACGCACATCCTCTTTATATGTGGCTGAAGGAGCAAGCTGGCGGTGGTGACATCAAATGGAACTTCACCAAGTTTCTCATCGGACGCGATGGCAAGGTCATCAAACGTTATGAGTCACGCGATCAGGTTTCCACCATCGAGGCTGACATGCAGATGGAAGTCAATCCTGACGAGTAGCCTGAAGCCAAACCTTGTGATGCTTCAAAAGTGAAATATATTATATAAAACAAGAATGAATATGTTTTTCAAAGATAAAGTAGCCGTCATAACGGGCGGTGCACAGGGCATAGGCCGCTGCATCGCAGAGGAGTTCCAGAAGTCAGGAGCTAAGGTCTGCGTGATTGACAAGCAGGACGGAGGTCACTTCGTCGGTGACATATCAGACAAGTCGGTGTTGGAGTGCTTTGCCCAAGAGGTCATTGAGAAATATGGACACGTTGATTATCTCATCAATAATGCCCTGCCATTGATGAGGGGCATTGATGTGTGCAGCTATGAGGAATTCCATATGCTATGAGCGTTGGAGTCACAGCTCCGTTTTATATCACCAAACTCTTTGCTCCGTATTTTGCCGAAGGTGCCGCCATCGTGAACATCTCATCATCACGAGACCGCATGAGCCAGCCTCAGACAGAGAGCTACACGGCAGCCAAAGGAGGCATCGCTGCATTGACCCATGCTCTGGCTGTAAGCCTTGCAGGGAAGGTACGTGTCAACTCTATCTCCCCAGGATGGATTGATACGAACTATACTGTATATGAAGGCCCCGATGCCATACAACAGCCAGCCGGACGTGTTGGCAATCCTATGGATATCGCCAACATGGTGCTGTACCTTTGTTCCGACAAGGCTGGTTTCATCACAGGCGAGAACATCTGCATCGACGGTGGCATGACCCATCAGATGATTTACCACGGTGATAACGGCTGGAAACTGGAAACAAAGTAAAACCAATCACATCAGTCTCAAGCCGATAGAGGAAACGGTAACTTACCTATAACCAATAGTTCATTTCCTTTCCTCCATCTCGCAGTAGAGTTTGAAGAACTTGTCGTTGATTTCGTCGCGGATGCGGCGGTACTCGTTCATCTTGAATTCGTAGGTTCCCTCGGTCACCTTGCTGGGGTCTTCGAAAGGAATGTGGAGACGATGCTTGACGTTGCCACGGAAGACAGGGCAGGTCTTGTCAGCATTGTCGCATACGGTGATGACGTAGTCCCAGTCTTCATCCATGTATTCATCGACCTGGCAGGGCTTGTGGTCGCTGATGTCGATGCCCATTTCGCGCATGACCAGCACGGCACGTGGATTGACACGAGGTTCGGCCTTGACACCTCCTGAATAGACGGCGAGATCCTTTCCATATGATTCAAGCAGGCCGTGAGCCATCTGGCTGCGGCAGGTGTTGCCAGTACAAAGCACGAGCACTTTGATGCCGTGCTTTTTTGCGTTCACTGTGGTTGCGCCCATGAAGAGGGCGAAGCATACCAAAAGGATAGTCTTGATTGTTTTCATGTTCTTATAGATGATATATGTGTGATGTTTGAATGGTGCAAAGATAATGATTATTGTTGGATGGCGAGTCTGTAAAGGGACTCATCACGAAAAGATGAGGACTGAACACGAAAGGTTTTCGTGTTGGCACAACTGCTTTTCGTGATAGCGAGAGGGACTGAAACAGGGTAGGGGATTATTGATTACCTTTGCGGGAAATTTGATTTCTTGTACATTTAATATCTTTACATTCAATATCTTTATGAAGGATTTTATTGGCGAGTTGATGGGAACGTTCGTTCTCACGCTCTTGGGATGCTGCAGCGTGGCTGTGGCGGTTCTTTTTGGGGAGTATAACAGCATCTTCCAGATTGGTTTGGTGTGGGGTTTGGGTGTGACGCTGGCGATTTTCCTGACGCGGAACATCTGCTGTGCGCATTTGAATCCCGCTGTGTCGGTGGCGATGGTGTTGGCCGGTCGGATGTGTCCCAAACGGTTGCCGCTCTATCTGGTGGCACAGTTGTTGGGCGCCGTGTTGGCTGGTCTGGTGCTGTTTGGACTGTTTTCGCCTTCCATCGAGCATTACGAGGCCGTGAATGGCATTGTGAGAGGCTCGGCAGCGTCGGTCGATACGGCACGGATGTTCGGCGAGTTCTATCCGAATCCAGGCGATGCGACCATCTCGGAAGTTTCGCTTCCTTTGGCAATGTGTGCTGAAGGTTTCGGCACATTCCTGTTGGCGCTGTTCATTTTTGCCCTGACGGAGGACTGCAACGTGGGGCGTCCGTCGTCTGACCTGCAACCCGTGTTCATCGGACTGACGGTGAGTAGCATCATCTTCTTCATCGCTCCGCTGACGCAGGCGGGACTGAATCCTGCACGCGACTTAGGACCACGCATCGTGGCATACGTGACAGGGTGGGGCGATGCAGCCTTGCCTGATGCTGTCGGCGGATGGTTCTGGGTGTATGTGCTGGCTCCTATCATCGGCTCCAGCCTTGCAGCGCTCTTCTTCAAGTATGTGCTCGAGCCCATCAATGAGAAGAAGAACCGTTCGTGCGGATGTGGAAAATAGACGATATACAATATTTATAATAAGAAAATCATGAACCAGACAAGATTGATTCTTTGCGGTGGTTTCCTCGGAGCGGGGAAGACCACGCTGATTTGGGACGTTGCCCAGCGGCTGATGGCTCAGGGCAAGCGTGTTGGACTCATCACCAACGACCAGGCTCCAGAACTCGTTGACAGCCGATTGCTCAAGCAGGCGAATCTGCAAGTGTCGGAGGTGGCGGGCAGTTGCTTCTGCTGCAATTTCAATGGCTTCATCGATGCCATCCATTCTCTGCGCGACAATGTGCAGGCCGATGTCATTCTGGCAGAACCTGTGGGCAGTTGCGCTGACCTCACCGCCACCATCGTGCGTCCACTGAAGAAGTATCACAACACAGAGGTGATTGTCTCGCCGCTGACCGTGCTGAGCGATCCCGCCCGACTGAAGTCCATCCTTTACGGAGGCGATGGAGGTCTGCACGAGGATGCCGCCTACATCTATCGCAAGCAGTTGGAGGAGAGTGAGGTGATTCTCATCACGAAGACCGACCTGCTGAGTGACGAGGAACTGGAAAAGCTCGTGAAGGACACACAAGCCTGCTTCCACCACACGAAGGTGATGGCCTGCAGCACGATGAACGGCACAGGCATCCGCGAGTGGTTCAAGGATGTGGCAAACCGTCAGGGCGAGGGCACGAAGATTCTCGACATCGACTACGACAAGTATGCCCACGGCGAGGCGGTGCTGGGTTGGCTCAATGGCACAGTCGCCCTCTCCGGACAGAACGTCTATTGGGACACGGTGCTGAAGGACATCATGACGGGCATCGCAAAAGTCATCAAGAAGGAGCGGCTGCGTGTGGGACATGTCAAGGTCATTGCCGAGAATGGCAAGCAGTATGCCGTCGGCAACATCACAGGCGATGCATCGACCCTGCAACTGCGTGGTTCGGCTGGCACGAGCGATAACGTGAAGCTCATCATCAATGCCCGTGTCGAGACCACGCCCGAACATCTCGACGAGCTCATCCGCGAGGTGCTTGTCCAGGCGATTGACGGCCAATACACTGATGAGGTGCTGGCATGGCGATACTTACAGCCCGGGCGACCCAATCCGACACATAGATTGGTTTGATTTGTTATTTAATTGATTCGTAAAATCGGCATGATGAGCCGATTTTACGTTTTTATGCACTTTTGTCGTGAAGCACGGAGATTAATTCTTAACTTTGTGGCGTAAAACGGTCTTGAAAGTACTTTCCCAAGAATGAAATACGATAAATCCTTCAATAAGATTCTGCTGGCCAGTCTGGTGTGCACGGCATTCGTCAGCTATCCCAACCTCTTGTTTCTGAGTTGGGACTGGGACTGCGTGCCAGCCGATGGGCGTGTCTGCTACATCGACAACATGCTCATCCGTTTCCTGCTCTTCTGGGCGTTCTCGATGGGACTGTTGCTGTTCAATGTGCGCTGGCTGAAGACGCAGTCGCTGTTGAAGCGCATCCTGCCGAACGTGGCATTGACCATCGTGGCATACGGCCTCTACAAGGGCATCACGGCACTCATCTGCACAGGCTTCGACGGACGCCCCATCATCCTGACGTTCCAGTTCATCGTCATGGGCATGATGGGACTGCTGTTGGGCTTCATGAACTACTTGGGCATTATCCATCAGAAGAAGGAGGAGGAGTTGCAGCAACTCCGGATTGAGAGTCTGGAGAGTCGTTGCACCGCACTGACGAACCAGATCAATCCGCACTTCTTTTTCAACTCGCTTGGCGGCATCAGCAGTCTCGTCCGCAAGAAGGATGACAAGCTCACCATCTGCTATATCGACCACCTGAGCGACATCTTCCGCTACATCCTGCAGAGCGAGCGCAAACAGCTGGTGACGCTGGAGGAAGAACTGGAATTTGCGCGGTCGTTCAGCGAGGTGATGGAAGTGAGGTATGCAGGCAAGCTCAACGTCCACATCGACGTGCCAGCCGACTGCATGAACCTCTCCATTCCTGTGTTGGCACTCCTGCCGCTCATCGAGAACGTGACCGTGCACAACATGATAGACAGCGAGCACAGGATGCGGGTGGACATCGTGATGAACGAGGCGAAGGAACTGATGGTCATCAACCCGATGTATCCGAAGCAGTACAAGCCCGAGACACACGGCACGGGACTGACCAATCTGGAGAAGCGCTTCATGCTGCTGATGAATCGGCATATCCGTGTGGAGAGAACGGAGCAAACATTTAAAGTCATATTACCCTTGGGATCATGAGAGTATTGATTATAGAAGACGAAACTGCGGCGAGCGAGAACCTCATCGCCATGTTGCAGGAAATAGACAGCGAGATAGAGGTCTTGCAGGTGTTGGAGAGTGTTCAGCAGACTGTCCGCTGGCTGAGCAGCCATCCTGCGCCCGACCTCATCTTCATGGACATCCATCTGAGTGACGGTTCGGCCTTCACGCTCTTTCAGGAGATGGAGGTGACGGTGCCCATCGTGTTCACCACTGCCTACGACCAATACGCCCTCGATGCCTTCACGGTCAACAGCGTGGACTATCTCCTCAAGCCCATCAAGACCTCGGAACTGACCCGTGCGCTCGACAAGTTCAAGCGGTGGACACAGAGCGACGTGATGGACTATCTCCAGCGCATGATGAAGATGCGGCCTGCAGGTTCCGGCAACTACACGACCTCCCTGCTCGTGCCGGTGAAGGACAAGCTCGTGCCGGTCAGCATGGACGATGTGGTGTGCATCTACAGCACCGACCGCAAGACGCAAATCTACCTGAAGTCGGGACAGATGATGCTCTATAGCCGTTCGCTCGACTCCATTGCCGGCGGTCTCGATCCCTCGAAGTTCTTCCGTGCCAACAAACAGTACATCGTGGCGCGCGACTGTGTGAAGGAGATCGTGGTGTGGTTCGACAGCCGTCTGCTCGTCAGCATGCCCATCGAACTGCCCGAACCGCTCTTCGTCAGCAAGAACAAGGCAGCAGAATTCAAGAACTGGATGACAAGTCATTAGAGGGTAAAGGCTAAGGGCTAAAGGCTAAGGGCTAAAGGTTAAAGGTTATAGGTTAAAGGTTATAGGTTATAGATAAGGACATATCAAATGAAGAAGATAACTATATGCACATGTTCCTCCCGGACATTCATCGACAAGGATGAAGTGGCCAAGATGGCGACCGCCGCTCAGAAGGCTGGCTTGGAAGTCCGACTGATCAGCGACCTCTGTGAACTGTGTGAGAACAAATCCGCAGAGGTGCATGACATCGCCGGCACCACCATCGTGGCATGTCATCCCCGTGCAGTGAAAAGTCTGATGGCATTCGCAGGCGAAGACCATGTCACGTCGCTCAACCTTCGGAGTCAGTCGGCAGAAGAAGTGCTTGCATCCTTGGGCGTTCAGTCTGTGGAAATCACCCCGGAAGATGCCGACGCATGGATGAAGCAGATGGAGACGATGCCCAAGAAGCTGGGCGAAGACGCTTGGTATCCGACCCTCGACAAGGACGTCTGCGCAGAATGTGGAAAGTGTCTGGAGTTCTGTCCCTTCGGCGTGTACGAGATGGTGGACGAGCGCATCCGCGTTGTGCATCCGCAGCACTGCAAGAACAACTGTCCCGCCTGTGCCCGCACCTGTCCCGCCAGTGCCATCATCTTCCCGAAATACGACCGCAGTCCCATCAACGGCGGAGAAGAGCGGCAGGAGAATGCCATCCGTCTCGACTCGAAAGAACTCTATGCCAAGACCCTTCGCGAGAAACTGGCCATGCGCAAATCCCTCTTGAAACAATAACCCATACTAAACTTTACCAAATAGATGAACGAGTATGCCTCATTGATGAAGATCGGCTGGAGGGTGTTCAGACAGACCCCCATCAGGCTGTTGTGGAAGTTCTGCTGGAACTTCTGCTGGCCAAATCTGTCGAACATGCGCCACTTCGAACAGAGGCAGCAACGAGGCGAACCGTTCTTCCCTGCCTTCAACATGATTTCCGTCACGGAGGCATGCAACCTGGCATGCAGCGGATGTTGGGTGAGTCAGGGAGGACGGAAGAGCCTGACGATGCAGCAGATCGACGGCATCATCCGCGAAAGCAAACGTCATGGTTCCACCTTCTTCGGCATACTGGGCGGCGAACCCCTGATGTATCGCGGACTGCTGGACATCTTCACCAAGCACAGCGACTGTTACTTCCAGCTCTTCACCAACGGCACGCTCCTCACCGACGACATCGCCCGGCAACTCCGCAAGGCAGGCAATGTCACCCCGCTCATCAGCATTGAGGGACTCGAGGAGGAAAGTGACCGTCGCCGTCAAGCAGGTGGAGTCTATCAGCGCACCTTGCACGGAGTCCGTGCCTGTCGGAAAGCAGGACTCATCTTCGGCATCGCCGCCAGCATCTGCCAACACAACTACGACGAACTGGTCAGCCGTCAGCACATCGAGCGGGTGGCGAAAGAGGGAGCCGCCTATTTGTGGTACTACATCTATCGACCTGTCGGAGCCGATGCCCATCCCGAGCAGGCGCTGAGGGAAGAACAGATACGGGGACTCCGTCAGTTCCTTGTCCATGAACGCATGAATGCCCCCGTTGTTCTCGTCGATGTCTATTGGGATGAAGAAGGACGAGCTATTTGTCCTGGAGCCACAGGTATGAGTCATCACATCTCACCTTCCGGCGCCCTCGAATTTTGTCCCGTCATCCAGATGGCAACCGATTTCCTCAACGCCGACGCCAGCAACATGACCGAACTCTATGCACAGTCCGAATTCCTTGCCGGCATGCGTCGCCAGATAGCCCAAACCACACGAGGCTGCATCATCATGGAGAATCCACAACTGATGGCCAAGATCCTTCAAGGATATGAAACCCACGAAACCACTACCCGAGGCAATGTGATGGGAGAATACACTAAAATGATTAGTACCCCAAGCCACGACATGAACACAAATGCAATCCCAGAGCAAAGCCGCCCCTACCGATGGTTGAAAAAGAATTACTTCTTCGGATTTGGGGCTTACGGGTAGTGGGTTTTTTATAAAGGTTAAAGGTTATAGGTTAAAGGTTATAGGTTAAAGGCTAAGGGCTAAAGGCTAAAGGCTAAAGGCTAAAGGGTTTAGAGTTACAATGAGCGAACAGTATATCATACCACCGACGCTGGACGAGCGGATGCATCTGCGCAAGGCACTCAAAGCTTTTGTGCAGACGCAGCATCTGTGTCCACCCGTTTCGCTCAAGCAATTGGAAGAGCTGGCCGATGCGTTCGTCAGCGAACATCAGGCCGATGCGTTCAACGCTCAACTCTTAACCCTCAACGCTCTACGTCCGTGGTTGATGGTTGAGATTCACAACCAGATTTGGCTGCCCATCGTTGCAGGCATCCCCCATGAGCGTCGTCTGCTGATGTTGCCCAAATGTCTGAGCCGACATGGGGAGTGTCAGGCAGAATATGACGAATATGGACTGCTCTGTCATCGTTGTGGTCGTTGTCACATACCCCATTTACAAGACAAGGTGGAGCAATTGGGTGGTCTCAGCATTGTGGCAGAGGGATTCACGCAGGTCATCGAACTGATTGAGAATCGTGTGGTGGATGCCGTCATAGGTGTGAGCTGTTTGGACTCCCTGGAGAAAGCCTTCCCCTTGCTCGTACGCCATGCTGTACCAGGTTTGGCGATTGCCCTCAATGATTCTGGCTGCCGAAACACCCATGTTGATGTGGACTACGTGGAGGAAATGCTCACCTTGTTGAGCGATGAAGCCGCTCCTGCGCTGCTTGATCATGAAGCCATTCACGAACAGGTCAGCCGTTGGTTTACCCGTCCTGAATTGGAACAACTGATGCAGCCAGCCACCGACCCTACACAGAAGACCTGTTTGGATTGGATGAGTGGCGAGGGAAAGCGTTGGCGTCCCTTCCTGCTATCTGCCGTATGGCAAGCATTGACAGGGAAGACCGAGATGACCACCGATGTGCATCGTGCCGCAGTCGCAGTGGAATGCTTCCATAAAGCCTCACTCATCCACGATGATGTGGAGGATCAAGATGCCACGCGCTATGGTCAGCCCACCATCAATGCCCTCTATGGCGACGCTTTTGCCATCAATGTTGGCGATGCCCTCTTGGGACTGGGCTACCGCATTTTGGCTCAGAGCAACAATGCCGAACTCCTTCGTCTCATCGCCGATGCCCATGTCAAATTATGCCGGGGGCAGGGCGAGGAACTGATGTGGAACCAATCGCCCATCAACATGGACTTCGTGATGAACATCTTCCGTTACAAGACCGTGCCAGCCTTCGAGGTGTCGCTCATGTTGGGATTGAGCTGCACGGGCAACTTTGTTCACCTCCGTCCCATGCTGAAGGCCTATTCCGATGCCTTGGGTATTGCTTATCAGTTGAAGGACGACTTGGAGGACTTTGTTCAGGACAACCAGTTGGCACATCGTCCCTCGGCTGTTCTGGCATTGCAGACGGAACATCCCACGTGGAGCCAAGAGGAGGTGAAGACGGAACTGCAACGCATGACCGACCTTTATCATCAACAGGCACTCGATGCACTCAACGGAATGGATGAATTGGAACTGAAGCGCCTGCTTTATCAAGTGACAGAAAAGATATTAGGATGAAAGCGCCATTATTATATAGAGTATATCGGGCATTGCGCAGAGGATGGAAACGCATGACACCAGAGGCTCAACGAGCCGTACAGACGTTCGTTGCCTCGCAGAAGACGGCACATGGCTACATGAATGCTGGAGGACATGAGGATGCGTATTATCAGCAGTTTGGCGAAGTGCTTGAGGCGGTGTTTACACCCCGCAAACTCCTCACTACGAACATTCGCCTCACTGTGCAGGAGAGCCGACACAAAGATACCATTTACGGACGTTTCTTCGACTTCCTGAACGATGAAATGACATGGAGTAAGGGGCAAGGGGCATGGAGCAAGGGGCAAGAGGTGATGACCACCAATGCCGTTTGTTGCATCCTCGCCATGCAATATCAGATGGGCTTGCAGTCCGATACCACTGATGTGGAGTGGCTTCAGAAGCGACAAGATGAGACGGGTGGCTTTTATGCCAGTGAGCAGGCGCCCATTCCCGATCTGCTGAGCACAGCCGTAGCGCTGTTCACGCTCCGTCTCTTAGAAATCAATGTGAAGGATGCAACGCCATTCATCCAGGCGCATGGGTTGGACAATGGAGGTTTTGCCCCCACCTTGTATGATGACTACAGTGATGTGGAATACGTCTTTTATGGACTTTTAGCATTAGGTTCTATATGAATAGCAGTCAGTTGAAGGAAATGCAGACAGATGCCATGCAGCGACTCATGCAGCGTCGGTCGGAAGATGGCATGTGGAGAGGCTCTCTTTCGAGCAGTGCCATCTCTACGGCTGTCAGTGTGTTTGCTCTCTGGCGCATGGATGCAGGAACGTATGCCGTACAGATAGACGCTGGTGTTCGATGGTTGCAACAGACCATGAAGACGGATGGTTCGTGGGGTGACAGCGTTGAGAGTCCTTCCAACATGACAGCCACACTGCTTACCTATGTCTCTCTCTACGCCGTTGGACAAGCACCCTCAGAGACCCGAAAGTACCTCGCCAACATGTTTGGAGGCGATGATGAGGAGGCGCTTGTTCAGGGTGTCCTCAGGTATTATGGACGTGACCTTACGTTCTCCGTACCCATTCTCATGATGTGTGCCTTGGCTGGGGTGATCACCAATTGGAAGAAGATACCTCCCTTCCCATTCGAATTGGCCACACTCCCTCAACGCTTCTTCCGCTTCCTCAACCTGCCCGTGGTGAGTTATGCCATTCCTGCCTTGATAGCCATTGGCATTTGTCAGATGCATCAAAAAGGTGGGCTGTTCTCGCCCATCCGCAAACTCTTTGTCCCTAAAGCCATGCGTGTGTTGCTCCGCATGCAACCTGCCGATGGAGGCTTCCTCGAAGCCGCTCCTCTGACAGCCTTTGTGAGCATGTGTCTGGCAGCGGGTGGTTTTCGTGAACATGAAGTGACACGGCGTTGTGCGAAGTTCCTGATTGATACCGTTCGTGAAGACGGTTCTTGGCCTATCGACACGAATCTGTCTGGATGGCTGACCAGTCTGGCAGCCAAGATCTTGCCCCTTGCCCCTTGCTCCTTGCCCCTCTCACCTCTCACCTCTCACCTCTTGCCCCTTGCCCCTTGCTCCTTGCCCCTTACTTCTCTCATCCTCTCTCATGCCACGACATCCATCCATCCCTTCACCCATGCAGCCCCAGGCGGTTGGGGATGGAGCGACCTCAGCGGCTCTGTGCCTGATGCAGACGACACCAGTGGGGCATTGGTGGCGCTGCATCACTTGTTGACGGAAGATGGCAGCAGGCAGCAGGCTGATGTTCCTCCCGAAGTGGAGAATGGTCTGAAATGGCTGATGGGATTGCAGAACAACGATGGCGGCATGCCCACCTTCTGCAAGGGGTGGGGAAGATTGCCTTTCGACCGCAGCACCCCCGACATCACCGCTCATGCCATCCTCGCGATGGGACTATGGTTGCCCTCATTGGAAGGTAAACTGAAAGCTGATGTGCAGAAGAGTCTTGACCGGATGCTCGCATGGATGAGTGAACAAGGGGCAAGGGGCAAGGGGCAAGGAGCAAGGAGCAAGGAGCAAGGAGCAAGGAGCAAGGAGCAAGGAGGTTGGGTGCCCTTGTGGTTTGGCGATCAAGATGCAGCAGACGAAAAAGCCCCCGTGTATGGCACCGCTACAGCCATCGATTACCTGATGTCGTCCCGTCATCCTGTGGCGATGGCGTTGGCGCAATCCCACCTTCCTTTCATTCTCCAGACCCAAAACGAAGATGGTGGCTGGGGAGGCAATCAGGGGGTGAAGTCCAAGGTCACCTACACCTGTCGTGCCCTTTCCGCTTTGGCGCATTTCCCTCACGATCATGAAGAGGCAAAACAGCGAGGATGGGACTACCTCTACCAACGTTTCAAGGCAGGCACACTCTACGAACGGGAACCCATTGGCTTGTATTTCTCCCGTCTCTGGTATTCCGAGGAACTTTACAATCTCCTCTTCTTGTTGAACGCCCTAAAAGCCATGAGCCTATGAACAATAAAAAGATCACCATCATCACCATTGGCGTCATCGTCTTCTACCTGTGTCTGCTGATGGCTTGGCACCTCTACGAGCCCAGTGGCAATTTCACGGAGTTGCAACCTGGTGCCGACCACCGTCCTGCAGGTCATATCCGTAAGGCTGATGACGTCCTGATTGGTGAGTTCTTCATGCAGGACGCTTCCACGCAGGTGTCCTCCAAGTTGAAGGGTGAATGGCCTTGTTTTCGTGGCATCCATCACGACAACCAGACCACCAAATCTTCCGAGATGAAATGGATGGAAGGTGATTTCGAGGAAATGTGGTCAGTGGAAACAGGAGAGGGACATGCTGCACCTGTCATCTCAGAGGGTAGGGTGTATGTGCTGGACTATGACGAACAGCTGAGTTCTGACGCCTTGCGTTGTATTGACCTTCAGACGGGCAAACAGTTGTGGCGACGTTGGTATCGTGTGACCATGAAACGTAATCATGGATTCTCTCGTACGATTCCAGCCATCAGCCAAGGAATGATTGTCACCATAGGACCTGAAGGACACGTCATGTGCTGCGACAAGATCACAGGCGAGATGCACTGGAGTATTGATATGAAGAAGCGTTTCGGTACAGAGATTCCATTTTGGTACACAGGTCAGTGCCCACTTATTGACAATGATATGCTGGTGCTGGCTCCAGCAGGTAAGGATACCTTGATGGTCGGTATTGATGTGCAGACGGGAAAAACCCTGTGGGGAACGCCCAACACGGTTGAGTTTAAGATGTCACACTCCTCTGTCATTCCTATGATGTTAAGTGGTACGCTGACGTATGTTTATGTAGGTGTAGGCGGTGTGTGTGGCGTCTCAGCAGAGGAAGGAAGTCGTGGGCAGTTGCTCTGGAGCACCGATGACTGGCAACCATCTGTTGTGGCTCCATCTCCCATGCAGATTTCTCAGAATCAGGTATTCCTTGTGGCAGGCTATGGTGCTGGTGGCGCCTTGCTTCAGGTGGACAAATCGGGCTCCTCCTGGAATGCTGTCATCAAGGATGATTACAAGGCCAATGAGGGTATGTCGAGCGAGCAACAGACCCCCATCAACTATCAGGGCACCCTCATCACGATTCTTCCCAAGGACGGTGGTGGTATGCGTGAACGCTTGGCTATGTACAGCCCCAGCAATTTACACAATCCCATCTGGACTTCTGCTGCTGACGAGCGTTTTGGATTGGGACCTTACATGGTGATTGATGATAAACTCTTTGCTTTCAAAGAAGATGGCGAACTCTATATGTATCAGTTGAATACTAAATCCATGAAACTACTGCGCAAGCAGAGGGTTATGGAAGAAGGGATAGATGCTTGGGGACCCCTGGCATACGCAGATGGGATGCTGATTGTTAGAGATTCCAAGACCATCAAATGTCTGAAAATAGCTTCAAACTCTCAACTCTAAACTTTACCACCACTTTATGGATAGGCGCAAATTTTTGAAAATATCTGGTTCGCTGGTTGTCGGGGGGGTGATTCTCTCTGTCGTCGGACGTGGCATGTGGAACATGTTCAAGAGACCCGACAAGCTTTTCTATGATTCCAAGCGAGCTAAAGGAAACGTTCTGCTGAAGGAGGATGAAGATTTCGTCTCTCCCTACCGTCGTGTCTATGGCTTCCTTGCTCCTGACGATATTAGTGCAATGGAGGTGGAGGGCGGTAGCATCTATATTGCCACGCCTAATAACATCTATGTATATGGGATGAGTGGTGAATTGCAGACCAACTTCTCTACGCCCAGCGACCTTCGTGACATCGCCGTTTATGATGGACACATTTATGCTTTGTTCCCCACTCGCATCGAAGTGTATGACCGTTTGGGAGACATCACGCAGGAATGGGAGGCTTGCAGCGACAATGCCGACTATTGTTCCTTGACTGTCTGTCAGGAGGGAATCTTTGTGACGGATGCTGCCAACAAGAACATCTGCAAGTATCATCTTGATGGCATGTTGGCACGCTTCATCAATAGCCCCAAAGGTTTCATCGTGCCCAGCTATTGCTTTGGCATCACCTACATGGACGGCATCATTTATTGTTCCAACCCAGGTCGTCACTTGGTGGAGAGTTATACTACAGAAGGCGAGTTTGTGGCTTCTTTCGGAAAGTCTGGTGCTGAGGCAGGTGCTTTCAGCGGATGTTGTAATCCTGCCATCCTTACTCCATCGAACAATGGTGAACTGCTGACATCGGAAAAAGGCATTCCACGCATCAGTTGTTATAGTTCCAGTGGAAAGTTCCGTAGTGTATTGCTGGATAGCAAAGCCTTGGGACGTGGTACTGCTGCTTATGATGTTCGTGTCATGAAAGACAAGCTCATCGTGACTGGTGGTGACAAGGTGTCTGTATTTCAATATGATAAAAGACTTAGTCAACAAACAGAGTGCGGACAGTGCAATCTGGATTGTCCACTTAAAATATGATATTGACAAATGAAAGATAAAGCTCAACTGAAAAGTCCGATGGATCGCAGGGATTTCCTGCGCACTTGCAGCACTTTTGTTGCAGGAGGTGTTGCATTGGCATCGGGAGGATTGCTCGCAGCGAAAGCCAGCGCGAAAGAAGGTGATGTCTTTTGGCAGATTGACCCATACAAGTGTACGCAATGTGGACGGTGCGAGACCGATTGTGTGCTGACTGTTTCTGCCGTCAAATGTTTTCATGCTAACAGGGTATGTGGCTATTGCGATCTCTGTGGCGGTTACTATCGTCCCAATGTGAAGGAACTCAATACGGCTGCAGAGAATATGATGTGTCCCACAGGTGCCATCAAACGTGAGTTCGTGGAGGAGCCTTATTTTGAATACACCATCGATGAGGCGCTTTGTACGGGTTGTGGCAAGTGCGTGAAGGGATGCACATCGTTTGGTAATGGTTCCCTGTTCCTGCAGATTGACCAGGAGAAGTGTCAGCAATGTAATGAATGTGCCATCGCCAAGGTATGTCCCTCGGATGCCATTCAGCGTGTATCGAATGCTCATGCTTACAAACTGAAAGACCATGCGTAAAGTTCTTGCCATATTCATAGGATTCATCTGCAGTTGCCGGGCTTGGGCTGTGGCACGGTTTCCGAAACCAGATTTCACGTCGGGTTACCAATATCCTGAGATCTTTCATGGAGCGCCCAACGAGTGGGTTTGGAATATCCTCGATGTGGTGTTGCTCGTGGGCATGATGAGTCTGGTGGTGTGGGCTGCTTACAAGAAACGTGCTCGTGCCATCATCTTCTCGATGTCGGTGGTGTCGGTGTTGTACTTTGGATTCTTCCGTAGCGGTTGCGTGTGCAGTGTGGGTTCCATACAAAATGTGGTGACGGCTGTTGTGAATCCCGACTATCACTTGCCCTGGTATGTGCTGCTGGTGTTCCTGCTGCCCATCGTGTTCGCCTTGCTCTTTGGCAGGGTGTTCTGCTCGGGTGTTTGTCCGTTGGGAGCTTTGCAGGAATTGGTGAATGTGAGGAACTTCCGATTGTCACGTGCGGTCTCTGCCACGTTGACGATGATTCCTTGGGTCTATCTGGCGTTCACCATCCTCTATGCCGCCACACGAAGCCAGTTCCTCATCTGCCGACTGGATCCTTTCATTGGCATCTTCCGATTGGGAGGTGACCTTGGTGTGATGACTTTCGGCATCGTGCTGCTGGTCATGTCCATCTTCGTCGGACGTCCGTTCTGCCAGTTCCTCTGTCCTTACGGAGCTTTGTTGAGCGTGTTCAGTGCGTTGTCTTGGAAGAAGCTGGAGATCACGGACAAGGGGTGCATCAACTGTGCGCTCTGCAGTGTGTCTTGCCCTGTCGATGCCATTCGTGCGCCACAAAGCAGTAGGACGAAGGAGGAGCGTCGAAAAGGTGTGAAGCGTATCATCTTGATGGCTGTCTTGCTGCCCCTGCTGACGTTGGCAGGTGCTGTGCTGGTGGGCAGTCAGAGTGATGCGTTGAGCTTGGCGCATAAGGATGTGTATCTCTACGAACTGCTGCTTGAGCAGGAGGTTCATCCAGAGATGGAGGAGCCGTTGGAGGTGGAGACCTTCCATGCTTTGGGTGGCGACATCAACGAACTGAAAGCCCAGGTGGATGATATCCGCAGTGACTATAGGTTCTATTCCTATCTGGCTGGTGCACTCATCGGGTTCGTGATTGGTTTCAAATTGCTGAAACTCTCCCTCAAGCGCGGACGCAAGACTTACGAAATCGATATGGCACGTTGCACCCTCTGTGGCAAGTGCTTCAACTATTGTCCCCAATCCACCAGCCCACGCGCTGGGCGAACCAGCCCACGCGCTGGGCGAAAGTCATCTCTAACCGCTAACCCCTAACCCCTAACCCCTAACCCCTCACCTCTAAACAAACATGAGAAAGTTATATCGTAATATTGCCATTGTCACGAGCGTCTTCATCTTGGCGCTGACGGTCATGCTGGGTGTCAGTTATTACCAGATGCAGCAGGTGTCACCATTGGAGACTGGTGTGATGGAGACCTTGAAGGAACTGAATGAAACCAACGGTGACAACGAGGTGCTGCAACAGCAGATTCGTGAGTTGGATCTCCTGTCGCGCAAGGCTTATTTTGTGAAGGAAGGTCAACTGAAGATGGGCATTTACCTCTTGTTGGGCATGGCTATTGTGTTGGCGCTTTGTCTGAACCTTTATTATAAGGAGACCAAGAATCTGCCGGAGAAGGAGTATGACCCGATTGACGAGTGGATGGCGAAGAGCCGTGCCCGCAATTATCTTGGATGGGCTGCTGCTGTGGTGGCACTGATTGGTGTGGGTCTCGTGGCTGTGCAGCACGTGGATTGGAAGGGACTGATGGCATGGGAGAAGGGAATGGTGGCTGCGGACAGCGTAGAGCAGATGGCCATGCTGGAACCATCTGCCGACGCTCAACTTTCTGATGCCAACTCAGTGGCTGACACCTTGCGAACGGATAGTGTGAAAGGAGAGGATACCGATTCTGCAGAGGTGGATGACATGCCCGAACTCAAGATTGCTTCGAGGGCTTTTCGTGGCAACAATTCCAGTGCCACCTCTTCGGCACGGGGCATTGCCACCTCATGGAACCTCTCCGGCAAGAAGAACATCCTCTGGCAATCGTCTATTCCCAAACACGGTTACAACTCGCCTGTCATCACAGGTCGGAACGTCTTCATCACTGGGGCTGATGCGAAGGCTCGTGAACTCTATTGTTATGATGTCTGGACAGGTGAACTGAAATGGACGGTGAAGGCTGATGGCATCGCTGGATCGCCCAGCAGTATGCCGAAGGTGAATGCCGACACAGGACTGGCTGCCAGTACGGTGGCCACGAACGGTGAGGAAGTGTGCGCCATCTTTGCCACGGGCGATGTCATCTGTGCCAACATGGAAGGCAAGCGTCTGTGGGCGAAGAACATCGGACTGCCCGACAACCACTACGGCTATGCCTCGTCGCTGCTGATGTATGGCAACACGCTCATCATCCAGTATCAGAACAATTCCAATGCCAAGATACTCGCGCTCAGCACCAAGAACGGCAATCAGATCTGGAGCAAGTCGGCCAAGGACAAGATAGCCTGGAGTTCGCCCATCATTGCCACCTTGGGCGGCAAGTCAGCGCTTGTGGTGATGGGTAATCCAGCCATTGCTGCCTACAATCCTGGTAACGGTGCCGAACTGTGGCGTGTGGAGTGCATGAGTGGCGAAGTGGGTTCCAGTCCTGCGAGTGCTGGAGGCGTGGTGTTTGGTGCCAGCGAATATGCCAAGTGCATCGCCATCGATGGTGCCACGGGTGAGACCCTCTGGGAGGCGAGCGACTATCTGCCGGAGTGCTCAAGTCTGGCGGCCACCAAAGACCTTGTGTTCTGTGCCACGAGTTACGGCATGGTGTGTGCCTACGATGCCAAGACGGGTGAGGTGAAGAAGGAACACGACCTGACGACCCCCTTCTATTCGTCGCCAGTGGTGGTGGATGGCAAGGTCTATCTGTTCAGCAACAGCGGCAAGGTGTACATCTTCTCTGCCAGCACCTTCGACCTCATCACATCGTTTGAGACGGGTGAGAAGACCTTTGCCACGCCTGCCTTCACGGACGGCATGATGATTGTGCGGACAGACAAGTCGCTGTATTGTGTAAAGAAAAGTTGACCAGCATGGATAACAAAGAGATCATATATCGCAAGACGGATGCCATCATCGACAGGATTGGTTCGGGGCGTGAACAGATCATCCCGCTCTTGCAGGCCATTCAGCAGGAGTTCAACTATCTGCCGTCCGATGCGCTCGACCGTCTGTATGAGCAGACGGACATTGACCGTGCCCAGCTCATCAGTGTGGCGACATTCTATTCGCAGTTGCGGATGGTTCCCTACGGCAAACATGTCATCAAGGTCTGCATCGGCACAGCGTGCCATGTGAAGGGTGCCAACAACGTCTATGATGCCTTCCGACGCGAGTTGAAGTTGGAGGGCGATGACATCACCACTGCCGACGGACTCTACTCCATCGAGAAGGTGGCGTGCCTCGGATGCTGTGCCTTGGCGCCCGTGGTGCAGATTGACGAGAAAATCTTCGGACATGTGCAGCCAGGCAGGGTGCGTGAGGTCTTGGACGAGTTCGAAGCGATGGTAGCGAATGAGGAAGAACTGACTGCGGACGATGACGGGAAGGCCGTTCAGGGTGAAGTCCGTTTGGGCATGGAGAACTGCTGTCAGGCGAGTGGCACCGCTGAGGTCTATGCCGCTGTGGTGGAGGCTTGCAAGGACCTGGGCATCCATGTGCGCATCAAGCCTGTCTCCTGTGTCGGCACATGCAATCAGGTGCCCCTCATCGATGTGGCGATGCCCGACGGCAACATTGTGCGCTATCCCAACATCAAGCCAGACGAGGTGAAGGAGATTCTGCTTCATCACTTCCGACCAGCCAGCCGACTCCGTCGTCTCCGCAATGCCATCCTCAACCAGATTGACACCTTCCATACCGACCAGACGTGGGACAACATCCTCTTCATTCCTGAGAAGGAACGCACCCAGAGCATCAACACGTTTCTGGGCGGTCAGTATCGCATCTCCACTGAGGGCTACGGACATCTCAATCCCCTCGACATCGACGAATACATCTCCTTGGGCGGCTTCGAGGCTCTCAAGAAGGCGCTCAACGGCATGTCGCCTCAGCAGGTCATCGATGAGGTGCTCCACAGCGGCATCCGAGGTAGGGGAGGGGGCGGCTTCCTCACCGGCAAGAAGTGGCAACTTGTGAGGGACAACGCTAACCTCTCACCTCTAAACGCTAAAACCTCAACGCTCAACTCTGAGCCCGTCGTCATCTGCAATGGTGACGAGGGTGACCCAGGTGCTTTCATGGATCGCATCCTCTTGGAGTCCTATCCCCTGCGAGTCATCGAGGGCATGATGATTGCCGCCTATGCCGTTGGTGCAGCCGAGGGCATCTTCTACATCCGTGCCGAATATCCCCAAGCCGTCATCCGCATCCGCAAGGCGCTCGACATGTGTCGGCAGAAAGGTCTTCTGGGCGAGCATATCTTCGACACCGACTTCACCTTCGATGTCTGCATCTTCGAGGGTGCAGGTGCTTTTGTCTGTGGAGAGGAGACCGCGCTCATTGCTTCGTTGGAGGGTAAACGAGGCTTCCCTCATCGTCGTCCACCTTATCCTGCTCAGGAGGGTCTGAACGGTCGGCCTACGCTCATCAACAATGTGGAGACGCTGAGTCAGATATCTTACATCATCCGTCATGGAGCCGACGAATATGCCAAGGTGGGCACGTCCGGCAGTCGTGGCACCAAGGTCTTCGCCCTCGCAGGAAAAGTCAATCACGGCGGACTCATCGAGGTTCCCATGGGCACGACGCTTCGTCAGATTGTTGATGAGATTGGTGGGGGAGTGGAAGGTGGCGAGAAGTTGAAGGCTGTGCAGATTGGGGGTCCCTCTGGTGGATGCATCCCCGCTGAACTCTGTGATGCGGAAGTGGATTTTGATGCCCTCAACCAGATGGGTGCCATCATGGGGTCTGGCGGACTTGTCGTGCTGGGCGAGAGCAGTTGCATGGTCGATGTGGCACGCTACTTCACGAATTTCACCTGTGCGGAGTCGTGTGGAAAGTGTACGTTTTGCCGTGTTGGCATCCGTCGCATGCTCGACATCCTCGAGCGCTTTACCACGGGGCAAGCCACGATGGAGGACATCGACCGTCTGGAGGAACTTGCCCGGAGCATCAAGCGGGCGGCTCTCTGCGGACTTGGCAAGACGGCGCCCAATCCTGTGCTCTCCACGTTGCGCTATTTCCGCCAAGAGTACGAGGAACATGTCAGCGGCCTCTGCCGAACGGGTTCCTGCAAGCAGATGGTGAAACTGGAGATTACCGACGACTGCGTGGGCTGCACCAAGTGTGCCCGTTCCTGTCCCAGTGACGCCATCGCCTATACCCCCTACGAGAAGCATGTCATCGACACGGACAAGTGTACCCAGTGCGGTCTGTGTGTGGATGAGTGTGATTATCAAGCCATCAAGAAAGTGAAGAAGTCATGAAGATATTTGTTGACAATAAAGAATTGGAAGTCAGTGGAAGGCGCGTTCTTATTGAAGAACTGCGTGAGGCAGGATACGACATCCCGTCGCTCTGCTATGCCCCCAATGCCAAGCACCACACGTCGTGCATGATCTGCATGGTGCGCAACGAGGCGAACAATCAGATGATTCCCTCCTGTTCCACCATTCCCGTGGAAGGGATGCGCATTGACACGTCCTCTGACGACGTGATAGCGTTACGACGCACGGCGATCGAATTGCTGCTGAGTGAGCACAAGGCTCGCTGTGGCGGGTGTGAGAGTAAGGCGAAGTGCCGGTTGAGGGATTTGGCGTTGCGGATGAAGGCGAAATGGACTCGCTTTGCCCCCTTGCCGCCCGTTGAACCCGTCGTTCGGGAGCATGTCACGGGTCGCCTCTGGTTCGAACCTGCCAAGTGCATCCGTTGTGGGCTCTGCGTCTATAACTCCGTCGATGGTTTCACGTTTAAGGGTCGAGGTTTTGGCATGCAGGTGGTGATTCCAGAACTGAGCAAGAAGAATATAGATGAAAGGATAGCTGAATTATGTCCTACAGGAGCGTTATATATGGTATAGTGATGTGTCTGCTGACTGCCTGTGTGGGCACGAGGGATTTCCTGGACGACCATTCGGATGTGCAGGATTGGACGATCTTCCGTGGGAGCCCATCGCTCTGCGGTTACACGGATTGTGCTTTGCCCGATGTGCCACAGTTGGAGTGGAGTGTCACAACACAGACGAGGACGGTGGCGTCGCCCATCGTGTTCAACTCGGTGGTGTATATGCTGAGCCGTAGGGGTGAACTGCGTGGTTATACGATGGAGGGCGATTCGTGTTTCTATCACGACCTGAAGACAACGGTGGAGGCTTCGTTCATTGCGATGGACACAACGCTTTACATCGGACGCATCGACGGGAAGGTGACAGCCTTATCTCTCACCTCTCACCTCTCACCTCTCACCTCTCTCTGGGAATATGAGACGCTGGGGCAGATTTCGGGTTCGCCGAATGTGGTGGATGGTCAGTTGCTGGTGGGAAGTTACGACGGGAGCATGTACACGCTGCAGGCTCGGACGGGCAGGAAGACGGGGCAGTTTGAGACGGGCTACTACATCAACGGCACGGCGGCTGTGTGGAAGCATTACATGATGTTTGGCGGCTGCGATTCGTGGGTGAGGGTGGTGGACATCTCGACGGGCAAGATGACGGACTCGCTGGAATTGGACACTTATGTGCCTGCCTCGCCTGCCATCCTGGACGGTGTGGCATGTGCCTGCGACTATAACGGCAACGTGTATGAGATGACGCTGGAAGACGGACGGATTGCGAGTCATCGGAAGCTGCTGGCCACGTCGGCTGACAATGAGGGACAGGACGGCGGTGTGGTGTCGATGCCGACGCTCACGCGCACCGATGTGTTGATCCTGTCGGGCGACCGCTACATCAGTTGCATCGATAGGGCGTCGGGCAAGGTGCGCTGGAAGAAGATGCTGCGTGGGATGACGGGCGAGTGCTCGCCGCTGGTGGCACAGGATAAGGTGCTTGTCTGTACGAAGGACGGTCATGTTTCCATTCTCGACAGTGAGGACGGCACGGAACTATGGCATTATGAGGCGGGGGAACAGATCATCGCCTCGCCTGCCATCATCGGTGACAGATTTTTCATATTAACCAGCAAAGGAACATTGCTATGCTTCAGTTTCATACATACAAAAATGGCAAACAAGCGAACAGAACATTCCTCTTGCCCCCCGCTCCTTGCCCCTTGCCCCTCAAAAGTTGAGCTTGCGAAACTTAAATATATGATAGAACTCAAAAACATAACAAAACGATTCATCGACGGTCAGCGACAACTGACCGTGCTCGACGACCTCTCCCTGCATGTGGACGAGGGCGAGTTCATGGCCATCATGGGCGAGTCGGGGGTGGGGAAGACCACGTTGCTGAACATCCTCGGCACCCTGCTGCCTGCTGATGAGGGTAGCTATATGATGAGGGGGGAGCAGATTGAGGTGAGTGGTGAGCAACCCTCGGAACGTCTCTGCCACTTACGCAACAAGGAGATTGGTTTTGTCTATCAGGATCATCGCTTGCTGCCGCAGTTCACGGTGTGGCAAAACATCCTGCTGCCGACTCTCGCCACGAAGAAGACATCGACAGAGGAGGAACAGCTGCACGCGCTTGCATTGCTGGAGTTCATGGGCATCCTCCCGCTGAAAGACTGCCCTGTCACACAACTCTCGGGTGGCGAGAAGACACGTGTGGCCATCTGTCGCGCCCTCATCAACCAACCCGCCATCCTGCTGGCAGACGAACCGACTGGTCAGCTGGATGCCGCCAATGCACAAACCATCGCCACGCTCTTCCGCAAGGTGAATGCGGAGTTCCATACGACCATCATCATGGCCACCCATTCGGCAGAAATGGCAAAGGTGGCTCATAGGATTTACCTCCTCAAGGATGGCAAACTCTCACCTCTCAACCCTCATGATCTCACATAGTCGCAAATACTACCGCCGCTTCTACCGCTTGGTCGCTCTGGCAGTCATCCTGATGATTGCCGTGCTGACGGGTAGCTTGCTGTTGGGCGACTCTGTGCGTGGTACGTTGGTGGAGCGGGTCAACGAGCGATTGGGGAGGACTGAGACCGTCATCACCAGTGGCACGGGATTCATGAGCGACGCTCTGACAAAGCACCCTTTGATGGAACATGCACAGGGATATCTGCTGATGGATGGTTTTGTGTCGGTGGACGAGAAACTGCTGCCTGTCTATGTGTGGGGCACAGATGCTGATGCTCTGACATCGGGCGAGGTGATGGTCAACGAACCGCTTCGTCAGAAATTGGGAAATCAGGAGGACTTTGTGCTGCACCTTCCTTCGCAACATCTGGTTCCCTCGGGCAGCCTCTTTGTGACCAAAAGCTATGCCACCCAGATGCGTGTCCATGTGGCTGGTGTGAAAAGTGTGGGGGAGGGCGGCAACTTGCTGTTGAAGAATGAACAGACCCTGCCGCTGAACGTGTTCATCAGTCGAAAGGAACTGGCGGATCAGATGGAACTGGAGGGCAAAATCAACATGATCCTTTCTGAAGACAGGATAGAGGAGGAACAGTTGGCGGCGTGTTGGACACCTGAGATGTCTGGTCTTCATCTGACGGACTCGACGCTCACCTATGACGGTGTCTTCATCTCCAAAAACATCGTGGACAAACTCTCCACTCTCAACCCTCAGCCTTCCACGCTCTACTTGTCATACTTTGTCAACGACCTCATTCACGATGTCGACACCATCCCGTATTCCTTTGTGACAGCAGTGAACGAATGGCATGGAGAGGCGTTGGACGGACAAGAGATGATTCTGTCGGATGTGGCCGCAGAACGTCTGCATGTGCAGGAGGGTGACTCCATCCGCATGAGCTATTTCATCACCAAACACCTGAAAAACCTCGACACACAGGAACAGACATTGAGGGTGAAGCGGATTGTGCCCCTCGCCGACTTGATGCACGACAGCCTGCTGATGGCCGACTTCCCAGGACTGACCCGTGTGGAGAATTGTACGGATTGGGACAGCGACCTGCCCATCAATATGGATCGTGTCACCAAGGCCGATGAAGACTTCTGGCACACCTATCGTCAAACGCCCAAGGCCATCGTCAGCTACGAAGCAGTAAGTCCCGATTGGAGCAATGCTTTCGGCTGCGCCACAGCCATACGGTTTGCCTCAACTGTCAACTCTCAACCCCAAACTGTCAACCCTCAACTCACCCCACAGGATGCCGATGTGCAACTGTTTCATCCTCGTGCTCAAGGTTTGACGAGTGCGAAGGGTGGGGTAGATTTCGCAGGGCTATTCCTGTCATTGGGCTTCTTCATCATTCTGGCGGCTATCCTACTGATGAAGAATCCGTTGGTGGAGATGTTCATGCTGCGTGAGGGCGAGATACAACTCTATCGGCAGATGGGGTTCAAGGATAAGGACATCCGCAGAAGGATGTTCTGGGAGGCGTTTAGTGTGATGCTCTATGCTTCCCCTTGGGGTGTTGTCGCCGGGTTGGCATATTCGACCCTGACGCTTTGGCTGTTGGGTAATGTTTGGATTGGTGCCACACACACAGAAGGTTTTGCCCTGCACATCCAGCCGTTGACACTCCTCATCGGTTGGGTGGTCGGACTGCTCATTTGTGCTGTGACGCTGTGGTTGGTCATTCGAAAGAGGCTCAAGCCTATACAACCCGCTTCGACTCTCTATCCAACTTCCAACTCTCAACGCTCAACTTTCAGCTTTATACTCCTATTGCTACTGACGCTTGTCTCGATAGCCACGAACTTCATCTACCTCCACAACATGGTGCTGTTCATCGTCTGCGGTTTGCTGTGGATTTTCACTTGGGGCATCTTCCTCCGTGTTGAGGTGTGTCGTCAATCCCAAACTGTCAACTCTCAACTGTCAACTCTCAACTTAACTTGGCAGTCCATTCATGCATCCTTGAAGCAGCATCTTCTGGCTTATTGGACACTCTCGTTGGGTGTCTTCACGGTGTTTGCAGTGGGGCTGAACCGTCCTGATTTCAGTCAGGCAGTCCAAGCGACAGGAGGCTATCAATATTATGTGGATTGTCGTGTGCCCATTCAATACGACCTGAATAATCCTGCTGTAAGACACAAACTATCACTTCAATCATTACCAGATAGTACACAGTTCCTCAGCTTCTTACGCCATACACAAGACGAGGCGAGCTGTCTCAACCTCAATCAGGTCAGCACCCCCACGGTACTGGGCGTTGACCTCAAAGAGATGGAGGCTTTCGGACTCATCCCTCACTCTTTGCCCCTTGCCCCTTGCCCCTCTATCTACATCGACCAAGAAGCCCTCACTTGGAGCCTCATGAAATCTGTGGGCGACACGCTCTACTATCAGAATGGAAAAGGAGAAAGTGTGCCTGTGGTGATTGCAGGTACGTACCCTACAGGTCTTTTTCATGGGAATGCCATCATGTCGTCAGAAGATTTCCGACGTTTGTGGCCAAAGGAAAGTGGGGTAGAAGTGCTTCTGGTGCAATCGTCTCGTCCTGATGAAGCCATCGATATTCTTTCTACTGCCATGAGTGAATATGGTCTCCATATACAAAGTGTGGAGGAGCGCATCAGGATGTTCTTCGAGGTGACAGAAACCTATCTCATCATCTTCCTGACCTTAGGAGGATTAGGTCTGCTCTTAGGAATATTCAGTCTCATCATCATCGTACGAAAGAACCTGACAGCACAGACCTCAACCATCCAGCAGTATCGTGCAATGGGCTTTTCAGAGAAACTCATCGGACGGTTGTTGCTCCGTGAGAACCTGCTCATACCCTTCTATGCCATCTGTATCGGCGCCATAGGATCTGTCATCAGCATCAGTGCCAATGTGGGAGGCGCAGGTTGGGGCACTCTCCTCCTTGCCCTCATGTGCTTCATGGCCATTTGCGTCTTATTATATTGCGGTGTCAAACAAATCATTATACAATATATTAACAATCAAACTAATAACAAACAAAGCGTATGAACAAGAAGTTTTTTACAGTGCTCCTGAGTGCAGCCGTTTGCACAGGGGCTTTGGCACAGGTAACGCCATACGGTTGGCGCGGACCCGAACACAATGGTTATTATCCCGACAAGGGACTGCTCAATGAGTGGCCAGAAGCAGGACCAGAACTCGTCTTCGAGACCAGCGATGCAGGTAAGGGCTATTCCTCTCCACTCGTTGTGGGCGATAGAGTGTACCTCACGGGCATGAACGAGGAAGAGAACGAGGAGGTGCTGAACTGCTACAACCTCAAAGGTGAAAAGCAGTACACCGTCTCTTACGGGCATCCTTGGAAACAGTCCTATCCAGAAACGCGCACCACACCAGCCATCGTCGATGGTAAAGCCTATGTGGTCAGCGGTATGGGCGAGGTGGTTTGCATCGACATCAGCGACGGCAAGATTCTTTGGCAAGTGGATGCTGGTGAGAAATATGCCCGCCAGACTGGCATGTGGGGCACTTCGGAATGTCCGCTCGTCTATGATGACAAGGTCATCTATACACCTTGCGGTCAGCAAACCACGATGGTGGCGCTCAATAGGAACACGGGTGAGGAAATCTGGAAGACCCGTCCCATTGGCGAAGCCTCTGGTTATGTATCGCCTATCATGATTGAGTATAAGGGTAAGCGCCAGATTGTCGGATCGACCAACCAAACCGTCATTGGTGTGAATCCGGATAATGGCGAGATTGAATGGACGTTTGATGATTGGGGACCCCGTCACACGGGTGAGCAGAACGGTCGAGGACAGAATATTGCGCCCAACTCAGCGCTCTACAAAGATGGCAAAATCTTCTTCTGCCACGGTTACAACATCAATGGCTTCCAACTCCAGTTGGCTGATGACCTCAAGAGTGTGGAATGCGTCTGGCGTACAGAAACCCTCGACACCCATCATGGCGGCTACGTGCTGGTCAACGGCAAAATCTATGGTTCCAACTGGGTGAACAACAACGACGGCAACTGGTGTTGCATCGACTGGGAAACAGGCGAAACAAACTACGAGGAGAAATGGACTGGTGGTGCCGGCAAAGGTTCCATCATTGCTGCTGACGATAAACTCTTCATCTACGACGAACGTCGTGGCTTCGTGGGACTCGTCAATCCAACTCCTGAAAAGTTCGACGTGGTGAGCAAGTTCCGCATCGCCCAAGGTAGTGGTCCCTATTGGGCACACATGCACATTGACAACGGTATCCTCTACCTCCGTCATGGGGAATATTTCGCAGCTTATAAGATAAAGTAGATGGACAGGCGGTGCCAATCAGCCCAAGGTGGCAGTGATTGAGTTGGATAAGAATGATACGCCGCTCAAGGAAGCTGTGCTCATGAAGATAGAGGAAGATGGTCAGACTTCTGAGGCTTTCCGTGGTGCGCTCAATCGGTGGGGAAACTACTACAAATATAACTATGTGAAGTTCGATTTCTCTACTGTGCAGGAGCCTGGAGTCTATTTTATTCAGTACGGAAACACAAGGACGAACGACTTCCTCATCGACCAACACGTCTATGATAAGATCACCGACGCCACCACAGATGTGTGGGTTCCCATACACATGAACCACATGTATGTCACAGAGGGTTACCGGACTTGGCATGGGGAACCTTTCAAGGAAGGATACCTGCAGGCGCCTGAGAGTGACCACTTCGATTTGCACCGTCAGGGCGCTTCGACAGATACACGTTTCAAGCCCTTCGAACTGATTCCGGGACTCAACGTTGGTGGGTTCTTCGATGCAGGCGACTTCGACATAGAGACTGGTTCCAATATTAGTGTGGTGCAGAACTTTATCCGCACTTGGGAACTCTTCAATCCCCAGCGAGACGAGACCTTCGTCAGTCAGAAGCAACGCTACGTGGACCTACATCGTCCGGATGGCATACCTGACATTCTTCAGTTCATTGAGCACGGCACGCTCAACCTCGTCGCCCAAGCCGAACAGATTGGCCACATGGCCTCGACGCTCTCCAATTCCGTGCTCGACAACTACCATCATCTCGGCGATGCCGCCTCCATCACCGACGGCCTTCACTACGACCCTTCCCTGAAGCCTTATGAGGTTTCAGCTGACGGAAAACGGAGTGGCACACCCGACGACATGTGGGCTTTCACCTCCAGAAACCCCAACCTCGATTTCCAGGCTGCCACAATGTTCGCAGCAGCCAGCCGTGCCCTGAAAGGGTATAATGACGACCTCGCCAACCGAGCCCTTGTGCAGTCGAAAAGGCTCATGCAAGAAGCTACGGAACTCATGGGAAGAAACTCACAGCGACAGCAGAGAGGCCGGGGCGATTTGGCCACAAACCTCCAGCTCTATGGTGCCACTCGCGAGCCACAGTATCTCGACAATTTCAATCAGCAAATCTGGAGAGCTTTGGACAGGAATGTCAACTCAACCATCCAGACTGCCCTCGATGCCATCCCCTTCATGAATGAGGATTATCGGCTGCGTCTCCAGCCCTATGTGGTCAAATATGCCAAATACATCGACAGCCTCAGCACCCAGAATCCATACGGTCTTCCCATCGGATTGGGCAACTGGGCAGGTGGAGGACAAGTGCTCAGCTTTGGCACTACAGTATGCTTCGCCCACCTCTACTTCCCCGACATCGTTCGTAGGGATATGGTCTTCCGCGCAGCCGACTGGCTCTATGGCTGTCACCCCTATCACAACTACTCCTTCGTCGCAGTAGTCGGAGCAACCCGTCCCAAGCAAGTCTTCTACGGAAACAACCGTGCCGACTTCTCATTCATCCCAGGAAACGTGGCGCCCGGTCTCCTCTTCCGCCGTCCCGATCACTTCGAGAACTACGACGACTGGCCTTTCCTTTGGGGTCAGAACGAAGGCACCATAGCCGGCAACACTCAATACATCATCTTCGGCTCTCTCCTCAAGAATATCGTAGGTGTCAAGTAAAGTTTTCACCACCCAATCATCCAAACAACCCACATCTATGAAACAAGACCAAACAATGCGTGTCGGCATCATCGGCACAGGATGGATAGCCGAGAAAGCAGCCATCACTCTCCAGGGATTACCAACCATCGAATCCTACGCCGTCGGCTCTCGAAAGATAGAGACAGCCCAAGCATTTTCCGCTAAGTGGAACATCCCCCGAGCCTACGGTTCCTACTCCGAACTGATAGCCGATCCCGATGTTGATCTTCTATACATCGCTACTCCTCACTCCCACCATTTCGACGTGACCAAAGAGGGTATCCTTGCCGGAAAACCCTGCCTCGTCGAGAAAGCCTTCATGGCCAATCTTCGCCAGTCAAAGGAAATCATCGACCTCGCCCACACCCAGAAGGTCTTCCTCGCCGAAGCCATTTGGACACGCTACCAACCCGCTGTGAGCATGGTGCGGAAACTCCTCTCAGAAGGCCGCATCGGACAGCCTCGTCTCATCACTGCCACCTTAGGTTATTCGATGAGAAACAAGGCCAGAATCATGCGTCCTGACCTATGCGGCGGAGCCTTGCTCGACCTGGGAGTCTATGCCTTGAACTTCGTCAGGATGTTCACGGATAGCGACATTGTGAGCCTCGATGGCCAATGCGTGAAGTCCGACACAGGCATGGATTTGACCAACGCCATGACCATTATCCTCAGCGATGGAATCCTTGCCAACGTGCAGTCCAGCGCCTCCTGCGTAGGCGACAATATCGGGGTCATCGCTGGCACGGAAGGCAATCTCATCATCGACAACATCAACAACCCTCAGACCATCACAGTCAATGGTCCCGACCGCACCAATTTTTTGTACATGCTTTACACGATAATTGTGTAAACTCACTGGAATCACACCGTCTTGGTAAGTCCTCCATAGCTTTTAGCTGCCGTTTGAAGTGCCTCTTCCGTGGTGTATTGTTGATACAGGGTGCAGC
>CADCIO010000042.1 GCA_902801475.1 uncultured Bacteroidales bacterium | reverse complement strand
CCTTATTTGCAACTTCATTTGGCTTTAGGCATTTAATCGTTTGCCTTTAGCCAAATGATCATGTGCCTTTAGGCAAACGATAATTTGCCTAAAGGCACTATCCCTATTAAGTCAACATAATGTCCCGATTATATTGAGTGAATCTCCCTATTCTCTGGGGTGAATGTTCTATTTGGCACAAAGTCCATTACAACCTTGTGCCTTTTTTTGTGCCATGTAACTTTATTCCAAACTCTCTGCTTTGTTGGAAAATGTTTCCATTTTCTTTATTTCGACGACATTCTCAAACAAGCACCAATGACTTTGCCTTAGTCTTCGATAAGACTTTGCCTTACAAATCAATATGACAATGCCTCACTCTTCGACCAACGCTTAGCCCATAATTATACAATCTTCCCGACAAAAACTTTTCACAAGGCTTGTGAAAAACACTTTTTTCTTCCCAAAATGTTTGGAAGTGAATAATATGTTGTATATTTGCAAATCAATCTTTTGCAAGCAATGAACTACCCTTTGATATCAGAATATGTGGAAGCCATAAAGATGGCTGAGGATAACTTTGAAGAACTAAGTTATCTGCGACCCGTATTGGATGATACGGGGCAGCCAGTGATGTCGAGTGGTAATTTTGCAGTGGTGTTCAAGATGAAGGATGAACGGGATGGGAAGTTGTATGCTGTTCGTTGTTTCCATCGTGACCAAGAGGGACGAGAGGAAAGCTACAGATTGATTGAGGAAGAGCTGAAGGATGTGGAGTCGCCTTTCTTGGTGTCGTTCCGTTATATAGACAAGGAACTGTTTGTGGATAGTAGCCAAACTGATGAGACAGAGTTTCCTGTATTGTTGATGGATTGGGTGGAAGGCATCACGCTTGATAAATACTTGCGTGAGAATCTTGATGACCAATATGCTCTTGAGATGTTGGCATATCGTTTCAGTCAGTTGGCTCAATGGCTGATTCCTCAACCATTCGCTCATGGAGACTTGAAACCTGACAATATCCTTGTTCGTGAAGATGGAACACTTGTACTTGTTGATTATGATGGGATGTATGTACCAGCGATGAAAGGACAGAAAGCGCGTGAACTTGGCAGTCCAGATTTTCGTCATCCATTGAGAACAGAGGATGATTTTGATGAGCATATAGATGATTTTCCATTGGTATCTATACTTCTTTCTCTTAAAGCCATATCTATTAATCCCTTATGGCTTGAGAAATATGGTGCATCGGATAGATTGTTGTTTTCGGAAAAGGATTATCGAGATATTGCAAATAGTGCTGTTTTGCAATTAGTTTTGAATCAAATAACAAATGCGGAGATTTCTCGCATATATTCTTTATTTGTTATTACATTGTCAGAAAAAAGAATTTCTGAAGATTCTTATACACTGGTGTTTAAGGCGGGTGATAAAAATAATCTATTTGAGGGTTATAAGAATATATCCCAATTTGATAGTGATTCCAAATATTGTCTCTCATGTCTATTGATGAATGGTTTTGGATGCAAACAGAATGTTAGTGCAGGAATTGATTTGATTGCAGAGTTGGCAGAACAAGGACATGCTCAAGCACAATTCAAATTGGGCAGATATTACGAGACTGGTGAGGGACTGCCACAAGATGTTGAAAAAGCAATGGAATGGTACACAAAAGCTGCAGAGCAAGGGTATGCTAAAGCACAACATAATTTGGGAAGATTATTGGTCTTATCTCATAATTATGAGGAAGCAGTAAGGTGGTTCACAATGGCTGCGGATCAAGGATTAGCTCCAGCACAATCAGCCTTGGGATTCTTGTATTATAAGGGTCAAGGTGTAGAACAAAACTATAAAAAGGCCTTTGAATGGTATTTAAAGGCAGCGGAACAAGAGTATGCCCCAGCACAACACAACTTGGGAAGATTGCATGAACAAGGTAAGGGCGTACCTCAGAATTATGAAAAGGCTGTTGAATGGTTGACAAAAGCAGCAAAACAAGGACATGCTCCAGCACAATCAGCCTTGGGATTCTTGTATTATAAAGGTCAAGGTGTAGAACAAAACTATGAAAAGGCCGTTGAATGGTATTTAAAGGCAGCGGAACAGGGATATCCTCATGCGCAATATTGTTTAGGCTTCCATTATATGAAGGGGCAAGGTGTTCCTCAAAGTATCGAAAAGGCAAATGAATGGTTGATAAAAGCAGCAGAGCAAGGTCATGTAGATGCACAAAAAAGGTTGGAACAAGTAACGAAAGAAGATTTAGCGAACGCATGGACAGATGAATACGGAGTAACATATAGCTTAGATGGGAAACGATTATTAAGAGTTGAAAAAACATTCGATAGTGAGCATTATATCATTCATGATGAAGTACGAGTTATTTGTAATGGAGCGTTTCAGCGGTGTGAAATAATAAATAATGTCACCATCCATTCTGATGTAAAATTTATTGGAGAAAATGCATTTAGTAGTTGTAAGAAACTTGCCAATATCACAATTCCTCGTAATGTTATTCACATAGGAGATGGAGCATTCTCGTACAGCCCAAATGTAAGGAGAATTATTGTTGATGCAAATAATCCCAATTATGATTCAAGAGATAATTGTAATGCAATAATTGAAACTCGTAGCAACACTTTGATGGTGGGCTGTTTAAACACGACTATACCTAATGGTGTTGTGGACATTGGGAAACATGCATTTTCTTTTGATGCCAACATTCTTAATATCACCATCCCCCCAAGTATGACACATATCCCTGATGGTGCGTTTTATTTTTGTAACTGCCTGACGAGTGTCATTATTCAAAATGGTGTTAAAACTATAGGGAAAGAGGCATTCTATGGTTGCCTTAATATGACGAATGTTGTTATTTCTGACAGTATTACTACAATAGGTGAACAAGCATTCGAAGGATGTGACAAACTCAAAAGCATTACTATACCTCGCAGTGTTACAAGTATTGGGAGAGGGGCTTTTTCAGGTCTTCGTATGAACGGATATATAGATGGAGCATGTTATGGCTACAACAATTTAGACAGTATTTTCGTTGATATTGATAATACTAAATATGATTCCCGAGAGAATTGTAATGCGATTATAGAAACTCAAAGCAACACTCTAATACTTGGCTGTCAAAACACAGTCATTCCTAATGGAATTACAGGCATTGATGCGTGGGCGTTTGATGGATGTGTAAGACTAAAAAACATTGTCATTCCGGGCAGTGTGGCAAGTATTCCTGATCGTGCTTTCGATTTCTGCGAAGGTCTTACTACTGTCACTCTTCTAAATGGTATTGTGAATATTGGCGAAATGGCATTTTATGGCTGTAACAAACTGTCGAGTATTGTCTTCCCTGATAGCATAACAAGCATTGGAGAGCGAGCGTTTGCTGGTTGTGACAAACTTCAAAGCATTACTATACCTCATAGCGTGAGTTACATCGGGAAAGAGGCTTTCGCAGGTGTGGATTCAACAAAAAAATGGCAAGGCTATTTTGATGGTCGCAATAATATAGAGAGTATAATTGTCGATGAGAGAAATGCATTTTACGACTCTAGGAATGATAGTAATGCAATTATTGAAACTCTCAGTAATATATTAATAGCAGGATGCAAAAATACAATTATCCCCAAAGGGGTGAAAACAATAGGTAAAAGTGCCTTCGCTTTTTGTGAGGAAATGACGGAAATAGGGATTCCCGATGGTGTGACAGAAATCATGGATTATGCATTTTATGGCTGTAAATCATTAAGAAAAGTAATTCTACCCAATTCGATAGAAAAGATTGGCGAAGAAGTCTTTGGATCAATCGTAAACATTCCAATTATTTGTATTCAATGTGGGACAAAAAGCAAATTTGAAGAACTGTTACCAAAATATAAAGGTAGCTTGCATGAGGAGAATCTGAGTACAAAAGTGACAGATGAGGATATTGCTAATGCATGGGTTGATGATTTAGGAGCAAAATATAGTAAAGACATGAAACGATTATTAAAAGGGCCTTCCCATAGGTATTCTTTAGAAATAAAATTGTATTCTGTCAAAAAGGGGACGCTGATTATAGGTGATGATGCGTTTAGAGATAATTTCGAGATTGAAAGGGTTGAAATTCCTGATACTGTGACATTTATTGGGAGTGGTGCTTTCGCCAATTGTACTACTCTTAATGAAATAGATTTACCAACATCTCTTGTCACTATAGCAGATAATGCATTCTCACGTTGTTACTCTCTTGATAAAATTTTTATTCCAGTTGGCTCTATACGTAAATTCAGTACATTATTACCAACATTGAGCCGATTTCTAAGAGAAGATGATTTTTCGACAGTTGTTACGAATGAAGAATTGATGGATGCGTGGGTAGATCAATACGGTGTACGATATAGTAAGGATAAGAAACGATTGTTAAAGAGAAATCTTAATATTTTGTCTTATTCAATTGAAGAAGGAACAACTATTATTGGAAATCGTGCTTTTTCCAATCATTATATAGGCACCTTTTCTCCATGGACAATTGATTTGGCACCAGACGAATTAACCGAAATATTTATCCCAAATACAGTTAAACAAATAGGTGAAAGTGCATTTTGGGGATGTAAATCTTTAAAAAAAGTCATAGTCCCAGAATCTGTTGAATATATTGGAAGACATGCATTCATGGATTGTAGGGCTTTGGAAGAAATATGGCTTCCTTGTTCATTAACAAGTATAGGGGATGGCGTTTTTTGTAATTGTAAAAATCTGAAGTCCATCATTATCCCTAAAGGATGTCAAGAAAAATTCGAAAATCTATTACATGGTAGGACCATTCATTCGGATCCGTCTTCAAATTATAAAGATAAATTAGTAGAACAATAATATGATTAAAGCAAACTATACAATATTCAAGTTCTATCTAACATCAATGGATTTCTTTTCAGAGTATCTTTCTCGGAAGTATACGGAGAGTTCTTTGGAGAACACTGACCATTATAGAACTGTTATAATCCAGAAGATAGTACGTATGTTTCACACTCTTGAAATGTTAACAAATGAGTGTCAAGATGGTGTGTCCGTTCGATGTGTATTGCGTGGTATTTTAGATAACGTGGCAACATATTGTTTTATTTATCAAAGAGATGATGAAAACGAAATAATGTTTAGGCATTATCTATATGCTTTGGACGGTTATAAAACCTATAAACAACATGTTATTGACGGAATTATGGAAAAAGAAGATGACAAGCAACATTATGAAGAAGTTTGTAATACAATCATAAAGCAATTGGAACATCTACTTCATTCTCATCCATGTTCAAAACGCAAGGATGAGAATGTTGAAAGGATCATTAAACATGCAAATTGGAAATACAAATCTTTGCAAAATCCAACCCCGTTGAAGTATGGAATGATATACAAGCAAATAGGATTTAGCGATAATATGGCTAATTATTATCAGCATTATTTACCTCAATTTGCTCACGGACTCTGCTTAAGTAATTTTCCCGCGAATAATATAGAACAAATAAAAGGAGTTTTGTATGAAAGTATTCCTCTTGCAGACAAATTCATTCAAGCTATTCATCAAACATTTCATGACAGGGAAATGATAACGAAATTCCTTTGTTCCGAGAAAGTTCAGGAGTTCATCAATTCCATGGATTTCAGACACGAAGACTTAGCGGAATTTGCATGTGCATTAGTACGAAAAAATAAAACCATATTGATATGATAAACGATAGAAAGATAAAAATGTATAATACAGAAATGGAGGCGCATGTAATAGGTGCAGCTCAATTCTTGGACTCTTTATTAGGTGGCAGATATGTTACAACAGAACAAACTCGTGAAGCAATAGATTTTCTAATGGCGAAAACAAAACGAGATATAGAAAGTTGCTCCTATGCTTCCCAACAAGAAAAAGATGCAGAGATTCATAGAAGGGAATGGCTTATGAATATGCTCAAAGCACAAATGGGATTATAATATGAACTACCCATTAATATCAGAATATGTGGAAGCTATTAAGATGGCTGAAGATAACTTTGAAGAGCTGAGTTATCTGCGTCCTGTGTTGGATGATACGGGACAGCCTGTAATGTCGAGTGGGAACTTTGCTGTGGTGTTCAAGATGAAGGATGAACGGGATGGGAAATTGTATGCCGTTCGTTGCTTTCATCGCGCCCAAGAGGGACGAGAGGAAAGTTATAGACTGATTGAAGAAGAACTGAAGGATGTGGAGTCACCTTATCTGTTGTCTTTCCGTTATATTGACAAGGAGCTATTTGTGGATAGCAGCCAAACTGATGAGACTGAGTTTCCAGTATTACTGATGGATTGGGTGGAAGGTATCACACTTGACAAATACTTGCATGAGAATCTGGATGACCAATACGCTCTTGAGATGTTGGCATATCGTTTCAGTCAATTGGCACAATGGTTGATACCTCAACCTTTTGCTCATGGCGATTTGAAACCTGATAACATCCTTGTTCGAGAAGATGGGACACTTGCTCTTGTAGATTATGATGGGATGTATGTGCCAGCAATGAAGGGACAGAAAGCACGTGAGCTGGGCTCTCCTGATTTTCGCCATCCATTAAGAACAGAAAATGATTTCGATGAGCATATAGATGATTTCCCATTTATTACAATCTTACTCTCATTAAAATGTTTTTCATTTAATCCCAAAATTCATGAAGAATTAGAAATCGAAGATGACTTCCTTTTTCATGAATCAGATTATAGAGATGTGGCTCATAGTGTCGTATGCCAATTTATTGTAGGATTAACAAATAACCCTGAGATAGTTCGCTTATATGCGGTTTTTATGATAGTACTTGCAGAGAGAAAAATAGACACTATATCTCTTATGTTGTTATTCCATGACAATGATTTTAGGAAAGTCTATAAGAACTCAAAAGCTAAAGCGCAATGGGATAATGATAGTAAGTATTGTCTATCATGTTGTTTACTACATGGTATAGGGGTCGAAAAAGACATCAAACGAGGAGTTGCATTGCGTTTACAATTAGCAAAACAAGGAGATTCTAGATCTCAAAATAGTATAGGGTGGGCTTATAATAAAGGTCGTGGAGTTCCTGTAGATTATGAGAAAGCCTTTGAATGGTGGAAAAAAGCAGCGGAACAAGGAAACATAAGTGCTCATTTCAACATTGCTCTTTGTTATGAGAAAGGACTGGGTGTTGTTCGGAATCAAGAGAAAGCAGTGGAATGCTATACAATCGCCGCAGAACAAGGCCTAGCCAGTGCACAATATAAATTGGGAACATGCTACATGGATGGTATAGGTGTTGTACAAGATAATGATAAAGCAATGGAGTGGTGGAGAAAGGCGGCGGAACAAGAACATCAAGATGCAATATACGCTTTGGCAAGAAGTTTTTGTGGAGAAGATAAAAACAAGGATGAATTGGATCGTGATAAGGCTTTTGCGTTATTTGAGAAAGCAGCCAATCTTGGGAATGCTGAAGCGCAATGTTGTGTTGGTTGTTGTTACAAAAACGGATATGGAACTCCTGTGGATTATTCAAAGGCAGGAAAATGGTATAATAAGTCAGCCAAGAAAGGGTGTACAAGAGCATTGAGACATATTGCGATGTGTTATGAAGATGGTTTAGGTGTTGAAAAAAATATGGAGAAAGCTATTAAATGGTATAAAGAAGCAATACATCAAGGCGACAAAACCTCCATGGTAATAATGGGAAAGATTTATTATTATGGAAGGGGTGGTGTTAATATTAATTTTAATAAAGCTATTGAGTATTATTTAATGGCTGCAAACAATGAGGAAAGTGAAGGAATGTGGAGGGTTGGAGTATGTTATCAATTAGGACATGGAATTGCAGTAGATGAAAATGAAGCGGTGGAATGGTATAGAAAATCAGCCAGGAAAGATAACCCGACAGGACAATGGAGATTAGGCGAATGCTACTATAAAGGATGTGGAATAGAGATAGATTATACAAAAGCCGTTGAGTGGTATACAAAAGCAGCCGGGCATGGTAATGCTACAGGGCAAGGACTCTTAGGATTTTGCTACTATAATGGGTGTGGTATTGAAAAGGACTATACAAAAGCTGTTGAGTGGTTTACAAAAGCAGCAGAGCAAGGTCATTCTGAAGGACAATGGAGATTAGGCAATTGCTACTATGGTGGGCACGGCATTGAAAAAGACTATGTCAAAGCCGTTGAGTGGTATACAAAAGCGGCAGAGCAAGGTCATTCTGCCGGGCAATGGAGTTTAGGCAACTGCTACTATAATGGGCACGGCATTGAAAAAAATTATATCAAAGCTATCGAGTGGTTCAAAAAAGCTTCCGAGCAGGGTTTTTCTTGGGCGTTTTATCAACTCGCTGTTTGTTATAAAAATGGGCATGGTGTTCCTGTGGATTACGTAACGGCATTAGAGTATGTAAACAAAGCGGAAAATATGGGAGGAGAGAAAATGAAGGAAAAGGTAACAAATTTAAGAACTTCTATTTTAGCACAGATGGCAGATGAATAATCATTGAATCAAAACGTAAGAAGCCAGAAATAGTAATAATTGAAACCATGTTGCAACAGGTTCGTGAACTATTCGTATCTTTGTAAATAAAAAAGAAATATATGGGAAAGATAAAAGCAAGAGAATGCCAAAATGTGGAATATAAGCGCAGTTGGCAAGACAAATACTTGGAGTGGATTTGCGGATTTGCGAATGCGCAGGGGGCTGTGATGTACTTTGGTGTGGATGATGACCATGAGGTGGTTGGTCTTGAACATGTGGACAAATTGATGGAGGACATCCCCAATAAGATTGTCACCACAATGGGTATCGTTGTGGATGTGAACCTCCATGCTTTGGACGGACTAGAATACATCGAAGTGGTGATTGAACCCAGCAATATCCCCATCAACTACAAAGGCAAGTACTACTATCGCTCTGGCAGTACCATGCAGGAACTTCGTGGGCCAGCACTTCAACAATTCGTGTTGAAGAAGATGGGGCGTTCTTGGGATGATGTTACCAACGACCGCGCCACACTTGACGATATTGATCGCAATGCGATAGATTATTTCCTCCGCAAGGGCATCAATGCACAGCGCATTCCAGAAGACCAACGCGAGGCATCTACCCAGGACGTACTAACTAATTTACATTTAATTGACGAGAACGGGCATTTGAAGAATGCTGCGTTGTTGCTTTTCGGCAAAGACCCGTTGAAGTTCTTCACCAACGTCCGGTTTAAGATTGGACGTTTTGGTGTTGACGAAGCCGACTTGCTGATTCAAGACGTAGTAGAAGGCAACATTATCCAAATGGCCGACCGTGTGGTGGATTTGCTGAAAGCCAGATATTTGGTTTCTCCCATCAGTTTTGTGGGAATGAATCGTGTAGAGACGTTGGAGATTCCTATTGAGGCTTTACGAGAGATTCTGTATAATGCCATCACTCATAAGGATTACACGGGTGCAGATATACAGATGCATGTGTATAATGACCATGTGGAAATATGGAATCAGGGTGATTTGCCTGAAGGTTATGACGAAAAGGTACTTTATGGAAAGCATTCTTCAATGCCTCGTAACTCAAATATAGCCGACACCATGTTCAAGGCGGGGTTTATTGATACATGGGGACGTGGTTACAAGAAGATTCGTGAAGGTTTCACGAAAGCTGGATTGGCGATTCCTACTGTTACATCGCATTGCGGTGGTACGCTGGTGTCATTCCAACGCGGTTTCGATGTTGTCACAGGAAAGAAGATTACTTCCAGTAATGTCATAAGTGATGTCAGTAGTTCTGTCGGTAGTCTGTCGGTATTGCAACTGTCTGATAGACAAAAGAAAATATGCGAATTGATACTAAAAGATTCCTTTATATCGGCGCAGCAAATGTCGGTAGTTTTGTCGGTAGTTAAGCGGACTGTTGAACGTGATCTTGCCGATATGCAGAAGAAGGGAGTATTGGTACGCGAGGGCAACACAAGTGCTGGTCGCTGGATAATATTAATTGATAAGACAAAATGATTATCATTGAATCAAAACGTAAGAAGCCAGAAACTATTCTAAAGCAATATCCAGATGCGATATTGGCAGACGTGACGAGTGGGGCAAAGGATGGATTGGTGAAACTGAGTCCATTCTATCCGCATGGTGGTATTCCCGTGCCTTTTAGTGAAGGTTATACAGCTACTTGTGTGGAAGCTATCTGGCAGGGATTGAAAGTGTTTGAAGGTTGTGATGTGGATGTGCAAATGTTCCAGAACGACACAATGAAGAATATAAAACGGACGGTTCGTCGTTTTGGAAAACCTTTGGGACATCGAAAAGGTGTACATGGGACAGAGCTGTTGGGATATATAGAGGCAAGGAAATTGATTTATATACCAACCTATAAGTGGGTACTGGAAAACAAAGTGGCATTCATCATTGACAGATTGCGTGAGGCAAGCAAGACGAAGACGATTGTGCTACTGGATTATGATACGAATGCTGATGTGGAGAATGCAAAGAAACCCCTATCTCATGCATCACTTATCAAAGCTTACGTGGAGGGTGTCTATCCATACGGAGAAGAAATAGTGAATGACAAGAAACCGGTAGGCAAATCGAAGCGTAAAAAAAACAAGAAGGAAGACAATAATTTGCAATTGGATTTGTTTAAAGAATAAAGAGACGTTATTATGGAAAAGAAGAGTAATTGGCAGGAGTTCAAAGCCGTGCTTGACCAGTACAGAATCACAAAGTTGTATCATTTTACGGATAGAGAGAATTTGGACTCCATCATCAAGAATGGTGGTTTGTATTCATGGGGTGATTGTGTGGAGAAGTGTTTTGCTGTGGCAAGACCTGGTGGTAGTGATGCGTCACATCAAATAGATAAAAGATATGGCTTGCAGAAGTATGTTCGTGTGAGTTTTACTAGAGAGCATCCTATGATGTATGTTGCGATGGGGGACGGACGTATCTCTAATCCTGTGGTGTTGGAGATTGATTTGGATGTGATATATGGTGAGGACACCATGTATGCAGATAGGAATGCAGCCAAGAATGGAATGAATGTGGGTGGAACTTTGGATGATTTCAAGAAGATTCATTTTCAATCGGTAAAAGCCCGTAAGCATTTTGATTTGCCAGAGGAGGAACAAATGTTCTTTCAGGCAGAAGTGTTGGTGAAGAATTTTATCCCATTGGAATATATCAAGAACATTGGCAACTTTGGTATACCTATTCCGTCAAAGCCCAGGGAATTGCAAATTAAGAATCCATATACCGCACAGATAACGAGGAATACGCCTACGGCATTTATCTTCTTAGTTGATCATTCGGTGAGCATGAAAAAGATGACCTCTCTCTATGGTGAGGAAATGACGATGGCTGAAGCTGCCGCAAGAATCGTGAACAATCAGATTAACGAATTGGTGTGGCGATGTGTCAAGATGGGTGATACCAGACATTATTACGACATCGCTGTTGTGGGATATGGCGTGAAAGCATATAGTGGATGGCAGGGAGAATTGGAAGGACGTGACTTTGTTTCGCCAGAAGAATTGAAGAACCATCCATTTACAAAGATTACCACAAGAAAGGAGACAAGGACTCGAAAGGGTGTGCAGGTCAAAGAGGTGGAACAGGTACAATGGGTAAGTGCGAGGTGTGATGGAAGCTGGACGCATTACCATGAAGCGTATGATTATGCGAAGCATTTATTGGATGAATGGATGAAAGAACACCATGATAAGGATTGTTACCCTCCAACTGTCATCCACATTACTGACGGCGAATTCAATCATGCCACAAGGGATGAAGTGGTACAAAAAGCCAATGAATTGAAAGCGATGTTTACGAACGATGGAAACGTGATTCTTTTCAATATACACTTCACGGCGAACCTTCATGCAGACTCTGTGGCTTGTCCTATCAATAAGAGTGAACTTGGAGGTAATGGCTATGCAGAAGCACTATTCGATATGTCGAGTTTGTTGCCAGAGCGTTATAATCCGGATATTGCTCGTTGTCTAAATGATACGAGAACAGGACGTCACGTAGCAATGGGCGTGAATGCCGATGCCACAACGCTCATTAAGCTGATGGACATTGGAACGCCCACTAATATCAGTCAAAATCAATGATTACATTATCTATACATAAATTTGAAGAAGGCATCGTGAATGAAGATGCGGTCAAGGCTACTCAGAAATGGATTGCCGTTTCGGATGGTGCTGGTGGTGGAGGTTTGTTTGCAGATTTATGGTCTAAGTATTTGGTGGAACATTTGCCTGATGAGCCAATTACTGATTATCAGACTTTTGATAAATGGATAGATGGTATTTGGGAACCGTTCTATAACGACTGCGAAGAACTGGCAAAAGTTGAAGGTGGAATGCTCTTGAACAAGTTTTATGATGAAGGCTCGTTTGCTACGATTGTTGCTGTTTGGGAAGATGGGCACTGGATGAGTTATGGCGACAGTGTGGCATTCTGTTATGATAGAGCATCTGACAAATTGCAGAATAGTTTTGGGCGACTGGTAGATTTCAACAATCCTCCTTATTTGGTTAATTGCAAAGATCCATTGAAAGAGGTTGGTTTTAAGGCTGGTCAATTCGAGATTCAGAAAGATAGTATTGTCTTTGTGGCCAGTGATGCTCTTGCTCACTACATATTAATGATGTATGAGGTGGCTCATAGAGAGCAATATGAAGATGAGCTGCAAGAGGCTATTGATGCTCAGACAAAAGATAGCAATTTCATCAGGGCTGCTTTAGGGATGAAAAAGGTGGACTTTGAGAAAGATGTTATAGAAAAACTGTTGAATTGCTGGAATGTTGGGAACTTTAAGAAGCATCTGCACAAATGTTGGAAGAATGGTCTCATTGGACACGATGATTATTCAATAGCAATGATGTAAGCGTATGGAAGAGAGAAAATGTATGGGTTTCACCCCTGACTATATAGACAGACTTCAGCCAGGACAGGTGTTTGTGTTTGGAAGCAATGCGCTGGGTTATCATACAGGTGGGGCTTCAGGAACAGCACGCAAGAAGTTTGGCGCAGTATGGGGACAGGCAGAAGGTTTGCAGGGGCAGAGTTATGCTATCCCTGTTGACTTTGGCAAGAATGTTCGCAAAGATTCTGAGGTGAAAGCAGCTGTTGACAGATTCATCGCCTTTGCCAAAGAACACACAGAACTGTTCTTCTGGGTGACTCGTGTGGGGTGTGGTATTGCTGGTTATCACGATGATGAAATGGCGCATTTTTTTCAAGAGGCTTTAGGGATGAAGAATGTATGTCTTCCTAAAAGTTTTGTGGATGCATTAAGTGGCAATGATGTAAACTATGATTTGGAACGATTCTTACAGGCACAGGATTCTGGATGGTGCTCATATAATGATGCATTAAAAGAAATCCAAGCAGGAAAGAAACAGAGTCATTGGATATGGTATGTGTTCCCTCAAATCAAAGGACTTGGGCATAGTTACAACTCTGAGTTCTATGGCATCAGTGGTAAAGATGAAGCGAAAGCTTATTTGGAACATTCTGTGTTAGGACAAAGGCTTAGAGAAATCACCAAGGCATTGCTCGAATGTGGCAATCCTTCAGCAGATGACATATTAGGTTTCCCTGATGTGCTGAAGGTGAAATCGTGCATGACATTGTTCGATTTGGTCTCTCCCAATGACATCTTCAAAGATGTGTTGGATAAATACTATGAAGGCAAAACATGTGAAAAGACCCTTTGGCGTTTAGGATTCCATGATGATAAACTAAAGAATCAGGTGAAACTAAGCAGATTGACCATTACAAAGGATTATTCCATTATCCTTTCTGACTATGATAATAAGGAAATCAAGATGGAACCTTTGGTGAAGGCTGTTTATCTTCTGTACTTGAAGCATCCTGAGGGCATCGCTTTTAAGCACCTGCCCGATTATCGGCAAGAGATAATAGACATTTACAACGATTTGCGTCCTCTTGGATTGAACAGTCGTTCTTTGCAGAGTATAGAGGATGTCACCAATCCTCTTTTGAATTCCATCAATGAAAAATGTTCCAGAATTAGAGCTGTATTCCTTGCTGAGGTTGATGCATCGCTGGCAGATCAATATTATATTACAGGTAAGAGTGGAGAACAAAAGAGAATAACTCTTCCTCGTGACTTGGTGATTTGGGAATAAAATCACATTTTCACAAGCCTTGTGGAACGAAATTGTTTGGGTGAGTAGAAAAGTGAGGGTATCTTTGCACTCAGATTTTCAAAATTACTCACAATGAACAATTACGCATACATCATTAATGAATGCAAGAAAGCATTTTATGGGAAATGGGAGGAACAGGCCATTAAAGCCTGTATCTCCCGTTTATCATCATTGTCTCATGAAGAACTCGTTCATTTAATGTCTTGCCGTTGGTTAACCAAACAAGATGAAGTTAGGAAAGAAGTTTTCAGACTACTTTTCAAAGAGCAAATAGAGCAGCATGAACAAATGATATCCAAAAGCACCATTGATGAACTTGGCGCAATGCTGATAGAGAAAGGTGGAAACAATGTGAAATGGGCACGTATAGAATTGAAGAAACGCTATAAAGAAGCTTCTCCTGACGATCAAGTAAAAATCATTTCTTATTTCAAGAAAGGAACAACCAAACAAGATGTAAAATGGGGAATCGCACATGAGAAAAAGATATAGCATGTATTCGCCAATCGTTCCAGTGTCTTTGATTCATGGAAAAAGAATTTGGTTAAAAGAATCTATTAATAGTCTAAACAACATAACAATTATGCAGCCAGGTTATGCACGTATCGTTTATTGCCCGTATTGCGGCGAAAAGAAAGAATTGCTGAGTTTGATGTCTGGGAACACTATCGGAGCACGTTACTGGTCCGACCTAAGGATGCGAGCACCTATGTTACCAGAAGTGTCTCCTGTTCAGAAATGTCATCATTGTGGTAAGTATTATTTGCAATACAAACAAAAATCCGAACATGGGAAAAAACCATCTTTAGAGCAAGGTGAACTTTCATATCCAGAGTGGAAAGAAGCTTATACTCAGCTCATGGATGAAAGAGAAAATCGCAATCCAATTCAAAAGGTAGATGAGAAAGATATAGACATGATTCGCCTACGTCTTATTCAGGCATATAATGATTACTACTATCGTGACTGTGTGGCTGAATTCTCAGAAGAAGAGTGGGGCTATATCAGCAATGTCATTTGGGATTTTATTGGATCCAAGAATAAACCAGATAATTTGCATCCCTTGCTCATACCAGAATTACTTCGAGAAATCGGAATGTTGTGTGAAGATTTTTTTGAGTCGGAATGCTTTGAGAACTTGGAGGGATTTGACAAAATCTATTATGATGGCATCAGGAAGAGAATGGAAGTCGATGATACGGAAGTTTTTGAACTAATAATTTGATAATGATTATGGAAAAGAAGGAAAAAGAAGAGAAGGTTGACGCTCAGAAGTCAACAGGGAAGAACATGAAGTTATACACGGTGTGTTCATTTGTGGCTGGATTGTGCATGGCCTTTTTTATCGCAAACCTTATTGGGGGGTGTGATGAACGACATGAAGTAAACAATACGGTTCGTTATGCAAATGTAGAAAGAGCAATAAATGATGTCATGCAAGAAAAGGAAAAGGTGGATGGGATGAAAGTGGATGAAACATGGAAACATGGTATGGATTCAATAGGCATCTTTAAGAAGGATGGGAAACGCGGATTCTACAGTCTGAACACAGATAAGGTGCTGGTGCCGGCTACTTATACGCATGCATGTTTCTTCTCTGAGGGTCTTGCCGCAGTGGAGAAAGATGGAAAGATTGGCTTTATCAACATGAAGGGAGCTTTGGTCATTCCATATCAATTCGTACACAGAACGAATGACCGTCCGGACATTGTCTTTAAGGATGGACGATGCGTGATGGCCAACGGTAACGGTCAGATGGGCGTCATTAACAGAAAAGGGGAATGGGTAGTAAAGCCCCAATACGAGAAAGTTGATTTGACGGAATCTGGAATCTTTGCCACGACCTCCAATTCGAAGTTGCTGCTGAGTAATAACGGCGAAATCATTCAGGATGACCTCATTGTAAAGGTGGAGCCTCTGAAATGTAATGTGCAATTGAAGGAGAAAGATGCTGAAGGCAGATGGAGATTGCAGGATGTGGAGATGAGGATGGACTATTATGTGTATTACACCTTTGCCTATAATAACCGATGCGGCTTGATGGACAAGGATGGCAATCGCCTGACTGAGCCTGTGTATAGCAAAATCGAGGCATTGAATGAACATTTGTTCTCTTTCTATCTGCTTGATGGTGAAACACAATTTGTGAAATCTTTGTAGGCTTAGAATTTGCGGAACAATCTTTACGGATGTAAAAATGAGAACATGACTGAAGAATTTTTTTGTTTTGTCAAAAAAAGATGGAGAGATATTTGGATATATCTTTCTCTCTTTGTAATTTTGCATCCGAGAATATATGATAAAGTGAGATGCCAGCCGGTGAGGGTTGGTTAAAAAGATTGTATAACTTATTAAAATCTGAAAATTGAATGAAAAGAGAGGACGAATTGCCTCCTTTCAACTTTCCCATTGAGGACAAGTCGGAAAGAATTATCAAGGTCATCGGTGTAGGAGGCGGTGGCGGAAATGCAGTGCAACACATGTGGGAGAAGGGCGTGACGAACGTTTCCTTCGTGGTGATTAACACGGACGCGCAGGCGTTGGTGCCTAATCAAGTGCCTAACAAGATTCAGTTGGGTGACGGATTGGGTGCCGGAGGTGATCCAGTGATTGGCCGGAAGAAGGCGGAGGAGAGCATGGAGAGTGTCAAGGCGATGCTGGAGGGTGACACGAAAATGGTGTTCATCACGGCTGGCCTGGGCGGTGGTACAGGTACGGGTGCGGCACCTCTGATTGCTCGTGCTGCAAAGGACATGGGCATCTTGACAGTGGGTGTGGTGACGTTGCCTTTCAGAATGGAGGGCAAGAAACGCATCAATTGTGCATTGAGAGGGCTGGAGGAGATGCGCAAGAGCGTGGATTCGCTCATCGTGATTAACAATGAGAAATTGCTGGAGGATGAACGTTTTGTGCAGATGGATTGGGAAGAGGGAATGAAGAAGGCGGATGAGGTGCTGACCATCGCAACGAAGACGATTGCCGAGATCATCACGGTGAGGGGTAAGGTGAACCGAGATTTTAACGATGTGAACACGGTGATGAAGAATGGTGGCGCGGCAGTGGTTTCCATTGCCAAGGCGAGTGGGGAGAAGCGTATTTTGAAGGCAATGTCGGAGGCTGTCAATTCTCCGCTCATCGCCAATATGGACAAGCAGCGCACTAAACGTTTGCTGTATATCGTGTATAGCGGTCAGAAGAATCCTGCCAAGATGGCGGAACTGCGTGAAATCAATGAGTTCATGGAGGACTTTGACGAGAATATCGATGTGCTGTGGGGACATTATCAGGACGACACGCTGGAGGATGAAATCAAGGTGGCGATTGTGGCGACTGGATTTGACCAGATGGAGTATTTGAACGGAAAGGGTGATGATGAGTCGGATGAGAAGAGGCGACTGCAATTGTTGTGCGAGAAGTATTATGCGGATCATCATGAGGAACCTGCCGTCAAGGAGGAACCAGAGGTCGTTCCTGTGGTGGATGAGCCCACAGAAGATATGGCGGAAGAGAATCTCCAAGAGAGTGATGAGGGGGAAGATGTAGAAGACGAACAGCCCATGAAGTCATCTTTCTGGGATGTCTTTGTCAGGAAACTGAAAGTTTTGGTGGAAGAAGAATGAGGCCGCTGAAAAGGTCTATGTAGAAGTACTCTCAAAACCACTTCATGTAAACACCCACAAGGCTCACTGGCTCTGTGGGTGTTTGTTTGTGAGTCCTACGATGTGTAGGAACGAGAGAGTTGAAACATGAGTGTGATGAGATGGGGAAAAGTGGTCTTTTTGATGATAAAACGAAAAAAGTTGGGGAAAAATCTGGAAGTGGGGAAAATATGTATTACCTTTGTACCCGATGAGAGTTGCATATAGGCGCGCTTCTATCATAACCATAAAAGAAATAAGAAGAGAATGATGAGTACCTGTTTTACAAGAATAGTGATGATCAGCATGATGCTGATGAGTGCCGTTACGGGCTTCTGCCAAGAGGAGCAGGCCATGGCAGCTCCTTCGGTCATTGACTCCCTGCAGGCGGTGAATGACTCGATTGTGCAGTCGCTGCGGAATCAGGTGCAGGAACTGAAACTGAAGGGCATCATGATGCAGGAGCAGTTGGAACGGACGGGCAAGAGTGCCAAGGAGGACTCGCTGCGTCAGGTGGCACGCAAGGCAAGGGTGGATTCGTTGAGGAATGTGACGCCTGGTGCTCCGTTGGTGGTGGATGGTGACACGTTGCTGGTGATTTATGCCCGCAAGGGTGGCATGTTGCCAGAGGCACGTGTGAGTGCGGCGAAGAGCAAGATTTATGAGGTGGGCAAGCGTCTGACGATGTTTGTGGATTCCCTCTATGTGTTCGATAGCGAGGTGTCGTCGGATGTGATGGTGGGGGAGGATGTGCTCCTGAGTGTGACGGATCTCGATGCCTTGTGGATGGGCATGGAACGTGTGGAACTGGCTGAGACTTATCGCGAGGTCATCAGCAAGAAGGTGGATCAGTTGCACGAGACCTATGGCTTGCAGCAGAAGTTGCAGAGTCTGGGTTGGGTGGCACTCATCATTGCTGTGCAGGTGCTGCTCATCTGGTTCATTGTGTGGCTTTTCCATCGTTGGAAATTCAGTGTCACACGTAAGTTGCTGGGACGCATCAAGTCAGTGGTCATCAAGAATTACCCCTTGCTCGACACGCATCGTCTGGGCGTCGCCATCATTTTCATATTCAACCTGGTACGTCTGTTGCTCATCCTGCTGGTGGTGCTGGTGGGACTGGGTTTCATGTTCTCCTTCTTCCCTGAGACGAAGACCGTCACCTACACCGTGGTGGGCTTCATCTGGAATCCGCTCAGCGACATCTTGAAGTCGGTGGTGGAATATCTGCCCAACCTCTTCAAGATTATTGTCATCATCATCTGTTTCCACTATCTGCTGAAACTGGTTCGTTACTTCGCCAACGAGGTGGCCAGTGGACGACTGAAAATCAATGGTTTCTATGCGGATTGGGCGATGCCTACGCACACCCTGCTGCGCGTGCTGCTCTATTCCTTCATGCTGGTGATGATCTGGCCCTTGCTGCCTAATTCCGACTCGGAGATTTTCCAGGGTGTGTCAGTCTTCATTGGTGTGGTGGTGTCGTTGGGTTCCACGTCTGTGGTGGGCAACGTGATGTCAGGACTGGTGATGACCTACATGCGTCCCTTCCGCATTGGTGACTTCATCCGTTTTGGCGACACAGAGGGTGAGGTCATTGAGAAGAGCATGTTGGTGACGCGCATCCGTACACGAAAGAATGATATCGTGACCATCCCCAATTCGAACATGATGAGTTCGCAGACCTCGAACTACACGTTCTCTGCCCAGCGTTATGGCATCATCGTACACACCAAAATCACCATTGGCTACGATGAACCTTGGAAGAAGATTGAGTCGCTCCTCGTTCAGGCTGCTGAGAATACAGATGGCATCAAACGACATCCCAAACCATTCGTTCGCATCACAGCGCTCGACGACTTCTATGTGGAGTATGAGATCAATGGCATCACAGACCGTGCCAAGACGCTCTCCACCGTCTATTCTGCCCTCCACCAACAAATCCTCGACACCATGCATGGGGCAGGTGTGGAGATCATGTCACCACACATCGAGGCACGACGTGATAATTTACCTGTGCAGATTCCGAAGGAAGTTTAGGGGCTTGCCCCTTGCTCCTTGCCCCTAAATACTCTATGTACGCTTCCGCTTCTTTGAGGGTTTTTCATCCAGGCAGTTCTCTGTCCAGTGACCTGACAACACCTGACCGTTGGCTGTGCGATAGATGCCATATCCATGACGAACACCATGGTGGAAATGACCGATATACACAGCTCCGTCCTTGTAGAGGTAGGTGCCTTCACCTTCAAATTGGGATAGCACAAACGAACCCTCATACATGGAGCCATCCGCATAGCGGTAACAGCCATATCCTTCCTTCTCACCATTCACCCACTGACCGATGTACACATCCCCATTCGCATAGGTGTAGGTGCCCTGCCCGTGACGCTGGTCATCCTGCCACTCGCCCATATAGACATCACCCTTCTTCGAACGAAAGACACCGAACCCTGTCCGCTTGTCATTCGCCCACTCGCCCTCATAAGTGTCACCATTCACCATGCGCAGCACACCCTTACCGTGACGCATACCCAGGTGCCACTCACCTTGATACGTGTTACGTCTATCTACATAGAAGGCGGCTCCCTCCTGCTCTTGCAGACCATCATGAAAATATCCTTGATACATGCTGCCATCTGCCCATTGGTAGATGCCATATCCTTCAAATTTCCCGTCTTGCAACGAGCCCTTATATACATCGCCGTTGGCATATTCATGCACCACGTTGTATTCGTCCTGGGTCTTCTTGATCTTCTTGGGCGACATGTCTGTCACCACGTTTTGTGCCGCAAGAGATCCAGCCAATAGACAGGCGCAAAACAGTAAACAATATTTGTTCAAAATTAATTAGATAGTTTTAGTTGGAAATAGGTTATAAACGATTTCTCACCTCTTTTCTTCAAAAGGCATGCAAAAGTATTAAGATTTCCACAAACCTCCAAATAATCAGAAGAGAAAAACGTTATTATCCACTAAAAAATCTAACCTTTTGACCTAAAAGTGCTTCTCCAACCGCTTGTATTCCTTCTTGGTCAGCCGCATGAAACTGCCATGCTGGGGGGCGGTGACACCCTGAATGTCCACGGGATCATGGAACCCCTTGAGGTATTCGTCTGTCTGGCAGATGCGGTAGTGCTTGGGTCTGTCGCTATACTGGATATAAGCCACCCGCCAACCTTTCTCACCGATAATTTGGAAAGCGCTGCTGCCTTCACATTTCTTGTTACCCTCGAAACTGACGAAGTCGTTCTCGTCGGGTTCTGGCCAAGGTCCTGTGAGTTGGTCTGCCTTGGTCTGGAAGATGCCAGGATGTCCTCCTTCCTTCTTGATGAGCATGTGATATTGGTGATCACTCTCCAGGTAATTGATGTCTGCATCAATCGTGGCGTACCCCCAATCGAAAAGTACACGGGGTTTGGTCAACTTCGTGAAACTCTTGTCGGCATAGCTATAAACCATACGGTCATACTTGTCATCCTCGTTGAAACTCCAGATGGAATAGTAGATGAAGTAACCTCCTTTCTCGCCATTGGCCCATACGTAGTTGGGATCCCAGAAGATCTGAGGTGCCCACACACGGTTGATCTTGCTCCAGTCAGCAATGATGTCCGGACTCTCAGGGTCACTGAAGATCTCATTCCCCTTGCGGAAGTCGAAGGTGGTCGATGTCCAGTGGATGAGGTCATCACTCTTCAGCAAATTGATGCCGTAGTTGTACCATTGCTTACTCTTCGCCACACACATATCCGTCGTCACCATCAGATACCCCTTCCCCGAGTCAGACTTGCGACACACATACGCATCCCGCTGTCCACCCTCAATCCCAGCCAACTGACCAGCATCCATCACTGCCTTCCCCTCGTTCAGGTCATGGTAATGCAACCCGTCACGACTCAATGCATACGCCGTGAACTCACCATTATCACTCATATGGCAATAGAGGTACCCATAACTCCCTCTTTGCAAATTCTGTGCCGAAAGACTCCAAATACCCAAGCCCACCAACACACTCACAACCAATCTCTTCTTCATATCAAAATTTTCAATTTTCAACTTTCAATTAAATTGCGGCAAGCCGCCGAAAGAAAAATATAAAAAAATAGATAAAGATAATGAAAAATAATCTTCTTCTTTTTTTATATTTTTACTTGTTTTTACCTATTTTTTCTTCGGCGCCAACGGCGCAACACCCCACACATCGCGTCAGCTCTCTTTAACCTTTAACCTTTAACCTTTAACCGTTACTTATCTCGTCAACGAGAACTTCATACTCACCCCAAAGTCTGCCGTCGTCGTCGGATAAGACGATTGTGACACAAGTGGCACATTCCGTTGCCAATCCAAGAATCCCGACAACGTGAGCAGCCTGCTAAACGTATAATTCGCTGTCATCTGCAACGTATAAGCAGTCGCACCACCAGTTGCCGTCGTAATGGCTGTCTGAATGTTGCGGTTAAGCGCGTTCTGCATCCTGTATTTGAAGTTCACATTCAAATTCAGGTCATGACTGACCATACTCCTCGTATTCCGTGTATTGGTATTCGTCTTAGGCTCTTCCTTCTTGTTCTTCGACTTCGACTTCGACTTTCTGCCCTCATTGCTCTGGATGGACTTGGCACCAAAGAGGTTGAGGTCTTTGACCTTATAGCTCATGGTCAAGGAGATGTCGTCTGAGAAATTCTCCGTGAGGGCGACACTGGTCATGGAGAGGTTGAGGGTACGCACCTTGTTAAAGTCGAGCTTGGCTGTGAGGTCGTTATTGAAGGTCATGCTGATACCGATGAGCGGCGAGAAGTTCTCGTTGATGCTGACGGTGGAGACATTGTACATGGATGATGGGATGGGGTTGCCTGTGGTGACATCCTTGATGAAGCCCCAGTCGTTCATGTATTCCATGAAGTTAGAGTACGAGTTGTAGGCTCCGACAGAATACACGCTCTTATAGGCATGGTTGATGTTGAAACTCTTGAGGTGATCTGCCAACCAAGGGGAGATCTTGGTGAGTCCGCTATACGTAAAGCTCCAGTTTGGCATCATCCGGGAGAGGGCGGGGAAGATGTCGAGTGGGGTGGAGATGGCGTTGCCTCCACAATAGGCTGAGAGGAAGGCAGGCACCATCACATCGGCAGAGTAGAGTTCCACCCCACCATTTTCTGCATTATAAGGCTTTCCTGCCCATTCGCTACCAGCACTCTTCGGATAGGTCGTGTTGGCATATTTGGCTTCCAGACGGTTCTGCACGATGGGTAAGTTCTTGAGGAACTTCTCGAAGTGCTTGGAGTGGTAGTTGTTGTTGATGCTACCCCTGGATTCGAACGCCGAACCGAAGGACACCACTGTCATGGAGAAGGATCCGCTTTGGGTGGCTGGCATGCCCTCATACATGAACTGGATGCTGCGTGACTTATTGACAGTACGGGTGGCGGTGAGGTCTATCTTGAAGTCCTTGAAGGGCTCCAAGGTGGCTCTCAGCTGCAGGTCTTCCATCGTGGCTGTCGTGGCAGGTGTGGTGATGTTGGAGTCGTTCTGCATGAGCCATCCACGACGGGCTGCTTTGTCGATGAAACCATCATCCACAGCACCCAGGGCGAATGGAATACCTGGGGAGAGCATGCCGTCGATATGCTTCTGTCCGAAGGCATCACCCACTTCCGTCCGGAAACCTGGTAAGGTGAGGGCGTAGGTGTTGCGGTAGGAGATGCTGGCATTGCGCAACATCATCAGTCCACGTGCGAAGACTTGTGAGGTCTTGTACCAGGAGAGGTCGTCCAACGGACGTTTGGCCACCACACTGATCTTCACGGGGATGGTGTCATGGTTCTTCACCTTGATGGTGTTGGCATCCACCTTCTTGTATTTCAGTTTATAGCTTCTGCCTTCAGCTGTCGTGGCACGCACGATGAGACGCTTGGAGTTCTGGCCATGCTTGACTTCCGTACTGGTGGAGTCATTGAGGGTAATTTCCTTCGTGAAACTCCTGGTTCTCTTATTGTCAGCGCTCTTACTGTCTGCATTCTTGTCGTTCCTCGCTGTGGACTTCTTACTATCTTTAGCATCCTTGCTGTCTGCCTCAGCATCCTCACCCTCACTTTCCTTCGCTGCCGTTCGGGCATTTCTCGTGGCGGTGGTCTTCTTCGTGTCGTTATTCTTCTTGGTGTTGCCGGAGAGACGTTTTTCGGCATCGGCGAGGAACTTCCACTTCTTGTAGAGGGTGTCGAAGTTCAGACGACCATTGATGTTCACGGTACGTTGCGTGCTGGCGGTGTTGCCGAGGAAGGTACCGTCTTCGAGTTCTGTTCCACGTGTCCAGTTGTAGTTGGCGGCATAGGTGCCATCAGCAGTGATCCAGTCAAAAATCGGGATCTTGTTGATTGGCACTTGGTAGGAACCATTGAAGGTGCTGCGATAGGTCAGAGGACGTCCGAAGGAGGCGAGGCTGCGCTTCACGGAGTCTTTCCACACCGCATACTCGTCTGGATAGAGGTGCTTGTTGACAATCACGTGTGGCTCTTCAATCTCTGCATGGGTGGAGGAGTTCCACGACATCTTGAGTGCCTTGAAGATGTCCCACTTGACCGTCAGATCGCGGTTCCACAGGATTTGGTCGGAGAAGATGACAGGCATCTTGGTGCCTGCATCGATGTCACGTTCCTGGAACTCATAATAACTGCGGGTGAGGTCGGTGTTGAACGAGATGCTTTGTGGCAACCATTGCAGGTTCTGTGCCTTGACGATGTCGAGCCATTTGGACTTGCTCTTCAGGTTCTTGAAGGGTTCCAGCGGCTTGTACTTGGGGGCATAGTTATAGCCAAAGTTGAGGCGCCAGTCCTCATCGTTCTCGTAGATGGTGGTCTCACCTGTCTTATAGCGTTGGCTGTAACTGTAGCTGAACGTGAAGTTGGCAGGATCCCATGGCATGGGCTTACGGCTCTGCACGTTCGATTTCCAGTTACTGAGCGAGAAGTTCTTGTTCTTCACAATCGTCTCCGTGAGATTGCTGAGGGAGTCGCGTGCCGCCTTGTTCTCACACTCGTCAAGGGCATCCTTCAACAGCATGTCGGTGTCAAACGGATTATACTTGGGCGACAGCTTCTGCCAGGAGTAGGAGTAATAGAAGGGGAGGTTCATCTTCCACTTTTCCGGGAAGAACTTGCCCAACTCCAACTGCGTGGTGATGCTCCACTCATAGAGGTTGTCATTGCGACGCTGGTTCACCTTGTCTTCCAGACCGCCGAAGCCTGCTGTCTCCACATGACCTGTCACGTTCACAGATCCGAGGTCTGACATCTGCACATTGAGGTTGCCCTGTGCTGCCCAACCACCTTCATCATTCGGACGATTCTTGTCATAGTCATAGTAGAGCTGGGTGTAGCTGGCTGTACCGTTCGCCTTGGCCTTGTTGCGCTCATGCTTGAGGTTGGTGAAGGTGCTGAAGTCGATGTCGAGCATGTTCTCCTCAGGCCATACTGCCTGACAACCCTGGGTGGTGTAGGTGTCGTAATGTCCTGGAGGGGTGAGGGTGAGGGGTATCTCGTATTCGTAGTAGTTGCTCTTGTAGTCACTACCGATTCGGACGAAGAGGCTCATCTGGTTGTCTTGCAATTCCGTGTCACCTTCCATCGCATTGGCATGGACGAACATCTGCAGGTGCTTGTAGTTGCGGAAGTCCATGTTCATGGTCTTATACACCGCACGGGCGTCGCCTGTGGCAAGGTTTTCCACTGTGAGTGCCAAGGCCTGTTCGTTCTGTTGCGAGAGCTGAGGCTGGGAGGGGTCGAGCACACGGGTGATGCCTGGAGGCAAGACGTAGTTGACTGGGGTCTTGTCGTTGTTTTCCTCGATATTGACGGCGGAGGGCACGATGCTTCCGCTCACACTGGGCTTCTCGTTCGTGTAGAGGGGCTGCGTGTAGTTGCGCCATTCTCCTTCCACCAGGTCGAGGTTGGCAAGACGTACCACGATGGGTTCTTCAAACCCTGTCATGTACAGACGCATGAAACGGATGCTGGAGAAGTCACTGACGGTTCCTTCCTTGCTGTCAAATTCGTCCACAGGGATGCGGAACTGATACCAGGTGGCTGCTTCTTTCTTGCCGTTGCGCAGTCCCACAGTGGTCTCACGCGAATCTACTATATAGTTCCGACCGACAATCATGTCCTGAGGACGAAGACTGACGTGGTACTCGTAGAAGTTCTCGTACTCGTTCATCGTGTAGTCGGAGTTCACATCTTCGGCATCGGGCGTACTCTTATAGGCAGTGGAGTAACGTTCTCCCGAACCACTGCTGTTGGGTGAGTTGCCTTCAGGGGAGTTGATGTACTTGTATCGATCCAGGATGGAGGTGCGGGCAGCATCGAAGTCACTGCCACGGAAGTAGTGGTAGTCGTCACCTGCAGGGTCTTCAAAGATGGAGTCATAGGCTGCCGTACTGATCTTGCCCTTGATGGCATTGAGGTAGTCGGCATAGATGCCATAAGTGCGCTCATCCACGTCTGACAGTCCGTTCAGACCGATATCCTGCTTGGGGCGCGCACCACTCTCGTTGGAGAAGGAATACACCACAGACTTCTCACTGGGCACACGTCCCCAGAGGGTTTCCACATAGGTGGAGGCACTGTTCACCGGCATACCGCTCTCATAGGCTTTCTTTCCGTCCTTCAGCACATCCTCACTGATGTCGCCCAAGTTGAAGTAGAGGTCACCACCATACCGGCGGTCATCCTTGGTGTAGATGAAGGGGTCGAGCATCCAGAACTCGATGTACTGGATGTTGCTGGCCTCAAAGTCACTCATGTTGATCTTCGTCATCATACCGCCCCAACGTTTCTTGGGGTCGTTCAGATGACCATTCTCGTCCAGGTCTGTGTCGAGGTTGTAGGGACCACGTTCGTTGGGGTAGTAGGCCAGGTTGAGGATGTCCAACGTGTTGCTCTCGCCCGAGTTGGTGTCGCGGTTCGGATAGACCTCTCGGATATAGACCTCACGTGCATAGTGGTTGGACAGCTGGTCGAGGTCGCTCTTGATGTGGTTGGGGGTCAGCGAGGAGGATCGACGGGTGAAGAGGGGGTCGATGTTGTACCATGCCAGTCGTGCACGGTTATAACCATATTTCACATCGTTGGTCAACTTACCATATTCCAGATGGGAGGGGGTGGAGGAGAGCATCCACTCCTTGGGGTTGCTCACGCTATGGGGTTTCTTGGTGTTCTCGAAATCATCCAGATAGGAGGCATTGCCCTGTGTGTCCTTCGACGCACCTGCTTGGAGTTGGGCATATTCACCCGTGAAGGAGATGCTGGAGGGGGCATTGAGGTTGAGGAGGGGCAGCTTGTCCAGCATGTTGGTCAACCACTGCGAGTTCTGTTTCCAGTTCACATGGAAGCCCCACAGCATGTTGTTCAATGGTTCTTCGTTCATCCTCACTTTCGAGGTGAGGGCTTTCTCGGTCACTTTCATGAACGTACCACCGATGTTGAAGTTCTTGGAGAAGTCATAATCCCAGTTCACGCCCAACATCGTCTTGCGCATGAAGGAGAAGGAGTCATGGTTTTCCAAGCTGACACTGACATTGGTGCCTGCATCGATGATGCTTTGGTTGATGATCCTGACGATACCGGAGGAGTAGTCCACACTGTAGTCGGTGCCTTCCACCAGGGTCACACCCCCTGCCGTCACCACCACAGAACCAGGGGTGGCACCAGGACCGATATTGATTTCACTGCCGTTGGTGGCCTTGTATTCACCTGTCAACGTGAATTTGTTCTTCTCTGCTATCTGCTTGGCGACAGTCTTGGTGGAGTCATAGAGCTCGTCGTAGCAGTACTTGTCGGCCAGGTCTTCATCACCGAGTTTCTTGCGCAGCCAGTCACCGAAAGGCTCTGCTACGGGGAAGATGACATGACCTGTCTGGGCGAGGATGGTATAGCCTTCGATGAAGTCGAACCTGCCGTTCGGATTGGTCTTCTGGTTGTCATCCAGTCGGTCGAGGTTGAGCATCTTCAACAGGGTGGTCTGCTTGAAGGCTTCTTCAGGGATATAGCTGAGTTTCACACCTGTCGTGTCACTCAGGTATTTGATGTCCAACTTGAACTTCTCTTTCTGCACGGACATGGCCTTGAGGTAATAGACGTTCTTCATCATCAAGTCCCAGTTGGCGATGCGGGGCGAACCGGAGGTGTTCTTCAGCAGTTTCACGAACAAGGCCTTGTCGTTGTCTTTCTGGTCGGCTGAGAATTCACCCACCTGGTAGGTCTGTCCGTTATACGTGTATTCGTAAGCCACGGCTAACACCTGATTGGGTTGGAGGGTGTTCTTCAGACTGATATAACCCAGGTGCTTGTTCAACGTGTATTCGGAGGAGGGCAGCAGACGTGCGTTCTCCACCTTCTCATACTCGATGCCACCCACCATCACAGGATCCAGCACCGTACTCGTCTGGTCCATGTTGCGGGCATCACTGTAGGTGCTCACCATATAGGCATACAACTTGTTGCTCTCGTTGCTGGGAACGTCCAGTCGGGAACCTGCCCACGTGCTGTTGGCAATCTTGATGCCCTCTGCCAAATCCACCAGACCGACGATGTTACGGGTGTTCGTGGTCTGTCCACCGGTGTTGGTCACCCACACTTCAACGCGGTTGATGGTCACACCACTGGTGATGGTGGGAAGGGTGGAGCAGGCCTTGTCATAACTGTCGTGGAAGTAATGGGCGAGGAAGAAGTGACGGTTTTCGTCATAGTCGTAGGCCTGGATGTCATACGTGTTCAGCTGGTTACCTCCCCGACTGCCCACGGTGGTCGATTGCGTCTTCTTCTGACTGGCCACAGCTTGCAGTCTCAAACGTCCAAACTGCAGGTCTGTCCTGATACCAAACAGCACACTCGAACCCCGGATGAGGCTCGAATTGGTGGGGAAGGAGACATTACCTGCCTCGATCAACTTCACGATGTCATCTTCCTTACCTTCATAACTCAGTTTCAGGTTCTTGGCATCGATGTCGAAGGTGGCCTCCGTATTGTAGTTGATGTTGAAATCCATGCGGTCACCCACCTTCGCATTCACGCTCATATTGATCTTCTCATCGAAATCAAAAGCCCGCGTCACACGACTACGGTCAGACAGGGAGGGGTTGTCAATGAACTTGTAGTTGTAGCCGAACTTCATCTCCGCACTACCTTGTGTCCTGATCTGCACACCACCAGGACCGAAAATCTTCTCGGCAGGTCCCAAATCGAAGTGCATGTTGGTGAAGTCAAACTTCTCCTTTCCCTTGGTCGTGAACAACGAGTCGTTCCTCACCTTGAAATAGTCCCTGAACGACTTCTGTTCCGACCACTTCAGATACTCATCTGGTGTCATCATCCAAGGCTGACTCAGGAAGTTGTCGCCCAACCTCGTACCCACCTTGTAAAGTCCTGATTTCTCGTCATATACAGCCGTGTCAGGCTTCAGATTATCCGGATCCTTCAAGTCCATGGAAAAGTCCTCTCCATGCACCTCCTGCGGATAATCCGTCTTCTTCACCTTCACCGTGTCACCCGACACTGCCTCCTTGCCAGAAGCCTCCCCCTGACCAGACACCACAACCAATGACGAGAATACCGAACTATTGCTCACCTCCGCAATAGCACTTATACTCGTCATTACCAATAAGATATATAATATATTTCGAAGTGTCTGCTTCAAGATCCAACGACTATATTGTGGGGTACCAACACCCCATTCCTACATATTCTATCCTAATAAACGTACAAATTCTTACATTATTGTATTTATAAGGCAGAAAATGCAAGAAAGGATTCTCTAATCATGGGTGATTAGAATTCGAAGCCGAGGTTGAGGTAGAGGTTGAGTTTCTTGGTTTTGTTGGTATAGCCTAGGGTGGCGCCGAGGGGACCGATGACGGTGTTGTAGTAGTAGGCGAGTTGGCCTCCTAACATCGTTTTGCGCTCGAACACGTGTTTGAACTCGTCGGCATGTTGGGCGGCTGCTATGCGGAGGAGGATGAAGTGGTTGGTGGCGATGCGCTGTTGTCCTTGTACCTGCAGGGCGAGGAAGTGCTGGTCGGTGTATTCGAGATTGCCCATTCCTGCGAAAGGCATCTGCTGCTCCAGATAGTGTCCGAACCACTCACCACCAATGGTGTTGCCATAGACGACTGGAATATTGGCACCGAAGAGGCATCTGCCGTAGATCAGGGGTTGGAGGGTGAAGCGTTTGCTGAAGGGGATGGAGGTGCGCCAGTTGGCATTGAGGTCGCTCACGCCTGGCTTGTCACCCATTTCGGCAAAGTTGTCGGTGAGGTAGGCATATTCCATCTTGAAACGGGAACCGATGGTGGGGAAATACCAGTTGTCTTCGGAGTTGTATCTGACGAGTGCGTGATAGCTGAAGTAGTGGTCGTTCTGCAGTGTGACGGGGGTCTTACCTGTGGTGAGCAGATTGCCGAGGAAATGGATGTAGTCCCATCGGATGTTGGCCTGCAGGTTGAAGTTGCGTACGTTGAAGTTGATGGGTGTCAGGTTCCATTGGTGATGGTTGTACTTGAAACTGTGGTCACGCTCCCCTGATTCGTAGAGATCCATGTCGTTGTGACGGAACACATAGGAGAAGCATGGTCGTGTGAAACTGCGGGGATGGAAGGTGAGTTCACCTTTGCCCATGATGCGTTTTCCCAGACGGATGGTCAGGTCCACATCGATGGGGATGGAGGTCTGCAGGGGATGGTCTGCGTTGATTTGCAGGGCCACGATTTCCTCTGTGTCGAACCGTCCACCTAAATTCACCTGACTGGTCTTTTTGTTGCCGGCAGTGAAGATGAGGACGTAACCATCGCCTTCAGGCACGGAACGTGTATCGACGGTCTGGTAGAAGAGGTCGATGCGCATGGACGTGGCAATCTCCGCTTCTTGACGCGCGTCGATGCTGTCGTATTTGCTCAGGTGGAACTTGGAACGGATGAAGTGCTCGTCATGCGATGTGAAATTCTCAAAGACGAAGCGATTGACCTTCACCGTCTCCGTCAGTGCTGATGGATTCTGGGGGGTCAGTACAGGAGGAACGAATGAGTCGTCAATGCCAATGCGTTGCTTGAGGGCGATCAGTTCGTCCCAATGTTTCATGGCTTCATCCTCACCCCGTTGGATGAGTTCGTTGATGGCGTTGTCATTGAAGCTGGCAGCGTTGTAACCCTCTGTGTTCACGCGGATGGGTACATCGGTGATGGCCAAGTTCTCATCGTATTTGTTCTTACAGTTCACATCGATGATCTGACTGAGGATGCTGATGGTATGTCCCAGGTCATCGCTGGTTTTAGGAGCCCCCTGAACGGTGACACCAATGATGATGTCGGCACCCATCTCACGGGCGATGTCGGCAGGGTAGTTGTTGCGTAAACCACCATCCACCAGCACTTTATCACCGATACGGACAGGTGAGAAGGCGGCAGGGATTGCCATCGATGCCCGCATGGCCTGGGGCAGACGTCCCGAATGGAAATCGTACTCTGTGTTGTCGATGATGTCGGTCGCCACACAAGCAAAGGGGATCGGAAATTTGTTGAAATCCAATGAGTCTGTATAACCCAAGCAGAGTTTCTGGAACAGCTGTGCCAGGTTCTTTCCCTTGATGAGACCACCATCATTGCTGTTGCGCTTGCCCAGTGTGAATCCACGTGAGAAGGCGTAGGTGTTCTGTTTCTCGCGGTCGCGCAGACTCTGCTGACTCATGTCTTCGCGGTCGGAGAGGGTGTAGTTCCAATCGATGGTGCGTACCAAGGAATCGAGGATGTTGGCATTGTAACCAATCGAGTAGAGTCCACCCACGATGCTGCCCATGCTAGTGCCTGTGACATAATCGACAGGAATGCCAGCACGTTCGATGACTTTCAACGCACCAATATGTGCCATACCCTTGGCGCCACCACCGCTCAGCACCACTGCCACTTTTTTCCTGTTGGGATCGGTGGATTCTTGACTATAGACACTCTGTATCTGGAGTGCCATGATGAACAAAAGGAGAAGTTTCTTCATGTCTGTTTCTGATGAAAATAGGTGAGGATGTTGTGTTACAGCATCTTGAGGGCGAGTTTGATGACCTTCTCGACGGGAGCCGAGGGTTCGTCCTTGAGGATTGCCTTGACGGTCTTGGCCACAGGAGCTGGTGGGAATCCGAGCATCTTGAGGGCTTCGCAGGCCTCGTTGTAGATTTCATTGTTCTGGAGGGACGGAGCTGCGTTGTCGCCTGAAGGAGAGACTGCCTCGATGCCCAAGGAAACGACCTTGTCGCGCAGTTCCACAATGATGCGCTGGGCGGTCTTGGCACCCAGTCCCTTGACGGTCTTGAGCATACGTTCGTTGCCATCCATGATCAGACCTGCCAATTCTGGGGCAGAGAAACTGCTGAGCATGGTACGGGCTGTGTTGCCACCTACGCCACTCACGCTGATGAGCATGAGGAAGAGTTCACGTTCCTGTTTGGTGGCAAAGCCATAAAGCGTCCATGCATCTTCGCGGATGGACTCATAGACAAAGAGACGTGCTTCGCTCTTCCCTTGCAAGGCTGTGTAGGTGTTGAGCGAGATGTTGAGGATATAGCCGACACCATGTGCTTCGATGGTGGCTTGGGTGGGGGTGAGTTCGTCGAGAATGCCTCGGATGTATTCGATCATGTTGGAAATTGAAAATTGAAAGTTGAAAATTGAGAATTGGGGTGGCTCCTGCGCCTCCTTCTGAGGCTTGGAAAAACAATAATTTGCAATAATTGCCAATAATTGGGTCCAATAATTGATATTTTTTGAGGTTAGGGAGAGGGGAGGGGTTGGGTGACTTCTTGGAGCCAGGCTTGGTGGTTGGGGTCGAGGAGGGGTGCCAGGCGTTGGAAGACAGTTTGTTGGTAGGAGTTGAACCATTGGCGCTCGTCGTCGGTGAGCATCTCCACGAGGATGGGAGAGGTCAGGATGGGACAGAGGGTCAGGTGCTCGAAGGTGTAGTAGGGTCCGAAGGTGATGCCTTCGGTGGCGGGAACGACGAGGAGGGTGTCTTCGTGGCGCACACCATGACTGCCTTCGATGTAGATGCCGGGTTCGTCGGTGATGGTCATGCCTGGAAGGAGGGGGGTGGGGCGCCACTGCATGCGGAACTGGTGGAGGTCGATGGCTTCATGTACAGACATGAATTGACCCACCCCATGACCGGTGCCGTGCAGGTAGTTGATGCCGTGTTTCCACATGGCTTCACGGGCAAGTACATCGAGTTGGGTACCACAGGTGCCTTTGGGGAAGACCGCAGAACCCAGACGGATCCAACCTTTGAGTACGAGAGTGTAGTCGCGACGCATCTCCCACGTGAGGGGTCCCAATGGGATGGTACGTGTGATGTCGGTGGTGCCATCGAGGTATTGACCCCCTGAGTCGATGAGCAGGAGTCCTTCAGGTTTGACAGGGATGTCCGTCTCGGGTGTCGGGTCGTAATGGACAATGGCACCATGATGTGCATAACCCATGATGCTCTCGAAACTGAGACCCATGAACAGAGGCTGTTCGGCACGAAACTCCTCCAGCTTCCTGGAGAGTGAGAGTTCGGTCTGTCCCCCCTTGGGTACGTTCTCCAGGGTCCACTTCATCCATTTGACCATCGCCACACCATCTTTCTCCATCGCGTGACGGAAACCTCGGATCTCTGTCTCGTTCTTGATGATGAGCATCTGTTCCACGATACTCTCCTTCCGGATGGGGTGCTGGATGGCTGAATAGACGGCATAGTTGGTCTTGTCGGGTTGTACCAGGACGGGGATGTCGAGGTGCTGAAGGTCGGCGATGATGTCGCTGTATGCACGGATGCAAACTCCCTCTTGGTGCAGATAATCAGCCACCTCGGACGTGACCTTCTCCTTGTCTATATATAATAATGTATCGGCAGGTGTGATGAGCACATAACCGAGAATGAAGGGCGTGTAGCATACGTCGTTGCCCCGCAGGTTGAGTGTCCATGCCACTTCTTCGAGACTGGAAACCACGATGGCATTTTGTCCGATCTTCTCACGGATGCGCCGAATTTTGGACGCAGCACTTTCCCCGGCATATTCCAGTCCCTGGATGAAAGCTTTGCTCTGGGGAATGGAGGGACGGTCGGTCCAGAGTTCCTCGTAAGGATCCAGGTCTGTGCGTAGGGAAATGCCACATGCTTGCAGTTCCTTTTCCAGGTTCTCCACCTCGGAGGTGGTGTTGACCCACGCATCCACACCTACCACACTTCCTTGGGGCAGGACAGCCCCTAACCATTCGGAAATCGTGGGGGTTCCCTCTATCTTTTCCTTCATCAGCACGAAGTTGGAATCTGCCAGTTGTTCTGTGGCTTGGATGAAATAGCGTGAGTCTGTCCACAGGGCAGCTTGGTCGAGTGTGACCACAGCTGTACCAGCTGAACCCGTGAAACCGCTTAGCCATCGACGTGACTTCCAACGCTCAGGCACATACTCGCCAGCGTGTGGATCGGTGCTGGGGGTGATGAAGGCATGGATGCCCTCCCGTTGCATGAGGTGGCGTAATGCCTTTATTTTTTCTGTTGTCTTCAAAATGTCGTTAATTCTGTATAAATGCAGTTTTGTTGCTGTAATTTTTCCACAAAGTTAGTCGTTTTTGAGTAAATTTGAAACTTTTTCTTAAAAAAAGATGTTTTTTTGTTAGATTTTTTGCAAGAATTGTGGAAAAAGTCTAACTTTGCAGCCGAAATCACAAAACGCGAACTAAAACTAAAGATTTCAACTTATAAAACAACAACTTTAAAACCATTTGACATGGACGCAAAAAAAGTATTGGAAGACCTTAAGCGTCGCTTTCCAAATGAACCTGAGTATCATCAGGCAGTAGAAGAAGTTCTCGGTACTATCGAGGAAGAGTACAACAAGCACCCAGAGTTCGACAAGGTGAACTTGATCGAGCGTCTCTGCATTCCAGATCGCGTATATCAGTTCCGCGTTACTTGGATGGACGACAAGGGTCAGATTCAGACCAACATGGGTTACCGCATCCAGCACAACAATGCCATTGGCCCTTACAAGGGTGGTATCCGTTTCCACAGCTCTGTGAACCTTGGTATCTTGAAGTTCCTCGCATTCGAGCAGACTTTCAAGAACTCACTCACTACACTCCCAATGGGTGGTGGTAAGGGTGGTTCAGACTTCTCTCCACGTGGTAAGAGCAACGCTGAGGTAATGCGTTTCTGCCAGGCTTTCATGCTTGAGTTGGGTCGCCACATCGGTCCAGACATCGACGTTCCAGCAGGTGACATCGGCGTAGGTGGCCGTGAGGTAGGTTACATGTTCGGTATGTACAAGAAGCTCACTCGTGAGTACAGCGGTGTGCTCACTGGTAAGGGTCTTGAGTTCGGTGGTTCACTCATCCGTCCTGAGGCTACTGGTTATGGTACAGTTTACTTCCTCCGCGCTATGTTGAAGACTAAGGGCGACGAGGTGAAGGGTAAGAAGGTGCTCATCTCTGGTGCAGGTAACGTGGCTCAGTATGCAGCTGAGAAGGTGCTCCAGCTCGGTGGTATCCCAATGACCATGTCTGACTCTAACGGTTACATCTACGACCCAGACGGTATCACTCGTGAGAAGCTCGACTACATCATGGAGCTCAAGAACGTTTACCGTGGCCGTATCAAGGAATATGTTGACAAGTACCCAACTGCCAAGTATGTTGGTGACGGTGCAAAGCCTTGGTTCGAGAAGGGCGCTCAGATCGCTCTCCCATGCGCTACTCAGAACGAGTTGAACGAAGAGGCTGCTAAGGCACTCGTTGCAAACGGTGTGATCGCTGTTGCTGAAGGTGCTAACATGCCTTCTACTCCAGGTGCTATCCGCGTATTCCAGGAGGCTAAGATCCTTTACTCTCCAGGTAAGGCTTCTAACGCAGGTGGTGTATCTGTATCAGGTCTTGAGATGTCTCAGAACTCAGAGCGTCTGTCTTGGACTTCTGAGGAAGTTGACGCTAAGCTCCTCTGGATCATGGAGAACATCCACGAGAACTGCGTGAAGTACGGTACAGAGGCTGACGGCTACGTGAACTACGTGAAGGGTGCAAACGTTGCAGGCTTCATGAAGGTTGCGAAGGCTATGATGGCTCAGGGCATCGTTTAATTGTAAGTAATCAGGAAACACTGGAATCTCCAGAATTTCCGGAAATAATAAGAAAAACGCATCGTGTATTTGCATGGTGCGTTTTTTTGTTGTACCTTTGCATGACAAAAAACTAAAATCAACAATATGAGTAAGAAGAATCTTGAGACCATCTGCATTCATGGCGGATGGAAACCCACGAAGGGCGAACCCCAGCAGTTGCCCATCTATCAGAGTACAACTTTCAAGTATGAGACCAGCGAACAGATGGCTCGTCTCTTCGACTTGAAGGACAATGGTTATTTCTACACCCGTCTGGCTAACCCCACCAACGATATGGTGGCGAAGAAGATTGCAGCCCTCGAGGGAGGTGTGGGTGCTATGCTCACGTCCAGTGGACAGGCAGCCAACTTCTATGCAGTCTTTAATATCTGTCAGGCAGGTGACCATTTCATCACCTCCAATGCCATCTATGGCGGCACGTATAACCTCTTTGGTGTGACGATGAAGAAACTCGGTATCGAGTGCACTTTTGTTGATCCTGATTGGGATGACGAGCGCATCGAAAAGGAGTTCCGTCCCAACACCAAGTGTTTCTTTGGTGAGACCATCAGTAATCCTGGTGGCAATGTGTTCGACATTGAGCGCTTTGCCAAGATGGCACACAAGCATGGCGTACCATTGATCGTGGATAACACCTTCGCAACCCCCATTAATTGTCGTCCTTTCGAGTGGGGCTGTGACATCGTGACACACTCCACCACGAAGTATATGGATGGTCATGCGACCCAAGTAGGTGGTTGTGTGGTGGATAGCGGTAACTTCGACTGGGATGCCTATGCTGACAAGTTCCCTGGTTTGACCACGCCCGATGAGAGCTATCATGGTCTGACTTACACCAAAGCCTTCGGTAAGATGGCGTATATGACCAAGCTCGTCGCTCAGTTGATGCGTGACCTCGGTTCCATCCCTGCTCCTCAGAATGCTTTCCTGCTCAACCTCGGTCTGGAAACCCTCCACCTCCGCATGCGTCAGCATTGTGCTAATGCCCAGAAGGTGGCAGAGTGGTTGGAAAAGAACCCGAAGGTGGGTTGGGTGAACTACTGCGGTCTGCCATCCAACAAGTACTATGCCCTTGGTCAGAAGTACATGCCCAATGGCTCTTGTGGTGTGATTGCCTTTGGTTTGAAGGGAAGCCGTGAAGAAGCCATCAAGTTCATGGACAACCTCGACTTCATCTCTATCGTGACCCACGTGGCAGATGCCCGCACCTGTGTGCTGCATCCAGCCAGTCACACCCATCGTCAACTTTCTGACGAGCAATTGCGTGAGGCAGGTGTGGCTCCAGACCTGGTTCGTCTCTCTGTCGGCATCGAGAATGCCGAGGACATCATTGCTGACCTCGAACAGGCAATGGCAAAGATGTAAAGACTTCCGTCTTCCTTTCGAGGACCTTGATACCCCCCAGCGATATAAGTATGTCGTTGGGGGCTTTGTTTAGTTCAGCTTTCTGTTCTTGTTGCAGGTAGATGGGGTAGTCTTTGCCAAGTGGCAAAATCTTCAGTTCAACCTGCTTGCCCACGAGGTCGGACAGGCGTACGAGCATGGGTTTGCCATTCCAGAAGTTGTCCTCCACCAAGATGTCGTCGGCATAGATGCGGGCAACATCACCTTGGTAGTCTATCTGGAGATAGAGGTCAAGGTTCTCGTTCAGTTCGTTGAGGTTGCTGATGGTCCATGTGGCCGCCTTTTCCCAATCACTTTCGATGGGTTGTGCAGCCACCTTCTGACTGCCCATCTTCACTTCGCGCAGTCCTCCATGTTCTTTGGTGAGTACATAGTTGACGGTGGTGGGCAAGGTCTGCCAAGTCTCTTCCATGATGTTGTTGCCATCCTGGTAGAGGATGCCATCTGAGTAATAGAGCTTGTCACCAATCTTGTAGGCCGTATAGGCCTTCTCCCTTGACAATACACAAAAGCTCATGCCTGCAGCCTTGAAGGGCTTGTTGAGCTTGGCTGTATAGACCTTGCCATTGATGCAGAGTTGAGGCTTCTTGCCTTCGATGGCGATAAAATAGAGGATGCCGTTGGCTTGGCAGAAAGGTTCTGCGGTGGCCCAATCGATGGAAATTGAAAATTGAGAATTGAAAATGGAAGATTGCCAATTGCGAGGGGTGATGTAAGCTGTGCCGTTTTCGTTGAGGATGCGTACGTAGTCGTTGTGGAACTCGAAGGCGCCACGACGGGCATAGTGGTTGGAGAGGGTATCGACATCCATCTGACTCAGTTCCTCTCCCCAATCAGCGAGGAACTGATGCAGGAGGCGACTTTCGTGCCATGCTGTCCAGTTGGGTTGTCCCATTTCGCCAAGTGGGGCTTGGAAGTCATAGCTCATGTGGGGCATGTCGTTGTAGTTGGTCACAGCAGTGGCTTGTGTCTCTGCCATCGTGTGTTTGGGGTTGTAGGGATTCGTGCCTCCATGATACATATAGTAACCAGGGAGGTTGGAGCCAGAGCCCAACTTGCAGATGGCGAGAGGTTTCACTTCTTTGCCACTCATGTTGATGCGCCGATGGTAAGATGGCATCATGCCACCCCCCAACTCGCAGGTGAGGTAAGGGTAGGAGAGGTCCTTCGCCTCCATCTGTGTGTCTTGGTTCTTGCCCAAAGCTTCGGTGGCGATGACAGCAGAGAGTCGGGTGTCCTTCATGATAAAGGCATCCTTGTAGGCACCAGGCATGTCGGTCAGGTCTCTGTCCCAGAAACCGTCAGCATAGTCGCCATAGAGGGGCAGTAGCTTGCCAAACTCTTCATTGCCGTTCAGTTTCGGCCAACCAGTACGCGTATAGAAGGGAGTGTCAAAACCTGCCTCCACCGCCATCTCCTTCAATGCCATATAGTATGTCCAGGGTCCTCGGCATTCGTTCTCAATCTGCACACCCACGATGGGGCCGCCATCTTTCCACTGCAAGCCCTTCACCTGTTGGAAGATGTTGCTGTAGAGATTGCGTGTGGCAGCCAAGAAACCTGTTGCCGTGGTGCGCAATTTATACTGTTGAGGATTGCTTTGTGCCTTGTCAGTCAACCATACAGGGAAGCCCCCTTGATAGACCTCGCCATGACAGAACGGTCCGATGCGCAGTACGACAGGCATGTGTTCCTCCTGGCATATCTCCACGAACTTGCGCAGGTTCTTGTTGCCATTCCAGTTCCAGACACCCTCTTCCTCCTCATGATGAATCCAGAAGACATACGTGGAAAGGATGGTGATGCCACCTGCCCTCATCTTCTGAATCTCACGTCGCCATTCCCTTTCGGGCACACGGGCATAGTGAATCTCACCCATCACGGGCAGCACATGCTTTCCGTCGATGATGAAACCACGTGAGTCCACCTCGAACTTCACACCATCAGGGTTGACGTTGGTGCCGAAACGAAAAGTCTCTTGTGCCACAGCAGTTGCAGCACAAGAGACTAAAAGACTGAATACTAGTTGTTTGATGTTCATTAGAGTTTGTCCAGTTCTGCGATATTCTTTGCTACCTCCTCGTCAGTGACCGTGTAGTTCTGCAGGTCACCGTTGATGTAGGCTTCGTAGCTTGGCATATCGATGAGACCATGACCAGAAAGGTTGAAGAGGATGACCTTCTCCTCGCCAGTCTCCTTGCATTTGTTTGCCTCGCGGATAGTGGCGGCAATGGCGTGAGTGCTTTCGGGAGCAGGGATGATACCCTCAGTGCGGGCAAAGAGCATACCAGCCTCGAATGTTTCGAGCTGTGGAATGTCCACACCCTTCATCAGACCGTCCTTCAGCAACTGGCTGACGATGACACCAGCACCATGATAGCGCAGACCACCAGCGTGGATGTTGCTGGGCTTGAAGTTGTGGCCAAGGGTGTACATTGGCAAGAGTGGGGTGTAACCAGCCTCGTCACCGAAGTCATAACGGAACTGACCACGAGTGAGCTTTGGACAGCTGTCTGGCTCAGCAGCGATGAACTCCGTCTTCTTGCCATCGAGGATGTTGTGACGCATGAAGGGGAAGGCGATGCCACCAAAGTTCGAACCACCGCCGAAGCAAGCAATCACCATGTCAGGATATTCACCTGCCATCTCCATCTGCTTCTCAGCCTCCAAACCGATGATGGTCTGGTGCAGACCCACGTGGTTCAGCACAGAACCGAGGGTGTATTTGCAGTTGGGGGTGGTGGTGGCGAGCTCGACAGCTTCAGAGATGGCAGTGCCGAGTGAGCCTGGATGTGTCGGGTCTTTGGTGATGATGTCCTTGCCGGCACGGGTGGACATGGAAGGCGAACCCGTCACGGCTGCGCCAAAAGTGCGCATGATGCTGCTGCGGTAAGGCTTCTGCTGCATGGTGATTTTCACCTGATAGACAGCGGCTTCCAGTCCATAGAGCTTAGCTGCATAAGAGAGGGCTGCACCCCACTGACCTGCACCTGTCTCTGTGGTCACATTGGTCGTGCCCTCCATCTTGGCGTAGTAGCACTGGGGCAGGGCAGAGTTGATCTTGTGTGAACCCAGTGGGTTGACACTCTCGTTCTTGAAGTAGATGTGGGCAGGTGTACCCAGTGCCTCTTCCAGACCGTAAGCACGTACCAATGGTGTGCTGCGGTAGTACTTATACTTATCACGCACTTCCTCTGGGATGTCAATCCAAGCATGTTCAGTGTCTAACTCCTGCACACAGCATTCGCGTGGGAAGATATGTGCCAGGTCATCTACTGTCAGTGGCTGTTTGGTGGCAGGATGGATAGGTGGTTGTGGTTTGTTCACCATATCTGCCTGGATGTTATACCACTGTGTTGGAATTTGATCCTCCGTGAGGATGAAGCGTTTTTGTTTTGTGCTCATTGTTGTCAGGTTTTAGTTTTTAATTAGAATAAATTTTGCCACAAAGGTACGAAAAATAGTGAATAATGACCAAAGAAAAGTCGGAAATGTTTTTTCAAGTGAGCTTGAAAAGTGAAAAAAACTAAGTAACCAACCATTCGAATAGCATGTAACATGTTTTTTTCACTCTTCACTCTTCACTTTTCACGAATCTTTACTGCTAATATCCATTTTCGTGTCCGGGCAACCATTCAATTCTGTCATCGTTGATTTCCTTTACAATCATCCAATTCATCGGGACGAAAAAATGTTCTTTGCGGACATCCATCAGAAGGATTTTGAGACCTTCGTCCTGTGAATAGTTTCCCACCTGAACATGGAAGATGCCTTTCAGTCGGTCTTTGGGCTTGGCATCGTTGACGCTTAGTTGCATCAGTTGAGCGGCATATCTGTCACATTCCGTCATGTCGAACTTGTATTCAGGATAGCGACATTCAAGCCACGCTGCATAGTGAGTGTTCATGAATTCTATGATCATAGAACGCAGTTCCTCTACTGCCTTGATTTTATCTTTACCTCTGACAGGAAGTTCATACAGCGTTCCTTCGATGAGGGAAGTCTTGTCATCACCATGTCGCCAGTTAAAAGCGATGGTTCCACCTTCAAATTCCTTGCTGTTGTCCTCCAACTGATATTTCACAGGATATTTTTTGGTATCCTTATAGCTGGAGATGAATTTCAGGAACAGGGCTCGGACGTCTTCTGCATGGGCGGCTTTCTTGTTGGCCTTCCTTTCCTCTCTGTGATAACAAATACTTGTAAGGTTCTGAGCTTTGCCCCCATTATAATAATAGTGGAAGAACTCCGGGTAGTAAATGTAGGTGTCCTTGAAATTTTTCTCATCGAGATCTTTGGGCAACGAGTCGGTCAGTTCTTGGGGTGCAAGCACAAACTCGACCGAATCTCTTCCGTTCTGGTGGCTCTCAAACCTGTAATACTTGGCTGCCTGTGGACGGTATTTGTTCACTACATGCAGGATGCCTTTTTCGACATACTCGCGAATCGTCCGTTTGGTTTGTGCCACACTATCCTCAATGGCTTCCCGCTCTGCCACCAAAGCCGCGACAGAATCGTTGGTCTTGCTTTCGTTCATCAGGGTAGTGTCCATTTCAATGGCGGGAACACCATAATCCTCATAATATCCGAACCATTCATAATAAAAACTGGTGGTGGCTGAGTCGCTGGACGAGATGGTTACATTGACGTCTCCTCTCATCGAGGCGATTCCTTCAAACAGTTCTATGAAGGTGGATGGCATGGGCTGTTCGTCGCCCGTTGGATTGTTTTGGCAGGCACACACACTCACAAGAAGTGTTGCCCATATCATGATTTTTTTCATTGTTTTCATTTTTAATTATAAGATGTAATGGATTGGTTGTTTGCTATCAGAGCCTCTCCTTTGCTTCTCATTCTCCGCTCGATGTCCTCGAAGGATTCGTAGGTGTTCATCCTGTCAGAAGAACTGGCACAAGCGCTCTTTGCATGCTCCATGTCGTAGGCTCTGACCAGATGGGCATGGAGGGCTGCGTCTGCTTTCTTCTCCTCAGGTGGTGTGAACCACAGCAGGGCAAATCCGACCACACAGGCGGCAGCCACCCAAGGCCATACATTGACCTTGCGACGAGGCTTGATTTCCTCCCTTGCCTGAGCCAGCACCTCTTCCTTCAAGGTGTCCGATGCCTTGAACTCGCATTGGGGCTTGAGCAACTGCTCGATGTCCTCCAACTCGTCGTTGAAGTCCTCTTCAGGGATGTTGATGTTATCTGTATTCATATCTTATTCTCCTTTCTTCTTGAGCATTTGTTGGATATGCATGATGGCATATCGGTATCGTGACTTTGCTGTTGCCTCTGGAATGTCTTGCAGTTCGGCAATCTGCTTGAAGGTCAAATCATCGTAGCATTTCAGTCGCACGATTTCTGATTGTTCTTGGGGCAAGGCATCCAGCAATTTATTGATTCTCACAAACTCCTCATGTATCTGTCTGTCGCCTTCATGAATGGGAACTTCTTCTGCTTTGTCGAGCGGCACCATTCGAAGCGGTTTTCGTCGGAAGTAGTCATTGCAGGCATTGCTGATGGAACGGATGACATAATGCTCCACGCTCTCCACATGCATCTTCTCCTGCAGCCGTCGGAACACGCTCAGCAGCACCTCCTGCACCACATCTTCTGCATCCTCCCTGATGCCGATTCGCATATAAGCAAAACGGAAAAGCCAGTCTTGCCGCTCCACGACAATCCGCTCTAATTCTGCCAATAACTGTTCCGTTTCCTCGTTCATCTTTTTGAGTTAATCGTTATCTAATCACTGCCTCTTTCCGAGTCATTTCTACTAACAAGACGCAAAGATGACGAAAAAGATTTAATTGACCTCATTATTTTTTAAAAAAGTCACAACTTAATCGTACCTTTGCACCCAAAATCAAACAATTATGTTGAACGGACTTTATACAATTTTGTTGCTGATTGGCAGTAACATCTTCATGACGCTGGCTTGGTACGGCCACCTGAAACTGCAGCAGATGAACATCTCCAACAGTTGGCCCTTGTGGTTAGTAATCATTTTCTCGTGGGGCATTGCCTTCTTCGAATACTCCCTGCAAGTGCCAGCCAACAAACTCGGTTTCGTCGGCAATGGAGGTCCTTACTCCCTCGTCCAACTGAAGGTGATTCAAGAAGTCGTCTCCCTGACTGTCTTCACCATCATCGCCTCCCTCATGTTCCAGGGCGAACACCTCCATTGGAACCACGCTGCCGCCTTCCTCTGCCTCGTCGCAGCCGTGTATTTCGTGTTCTGGAAGTAATGATGATTTCTTATTGGAACAGATACCTTTCCCTGTGTCCTTCTTCCGTTTTCCCTTCGTATCCGGAAAATTTTGAAAGTTGCAAAATTAAAATCCAAAGTTTGGAAATTAAAATCTAAACTTTAGAAATTTTCCGGACAGCCTAGTTTGTTAGAAATGAATAGCAGCGAAATCTTAAATGAATAGGCTAATAATATGATTACAAACATGAGTGGGCTATTCACAGCAAGGGACGCGAAATTATTCCAAAAAACTGAAGAAAATGGAATAATATTCCAAAAAACCGAAAAAAATGGAATATATTCCCCAAAAGCACAAATGTTGGAAACTATTCGATAGGGGATTTCTCTTTTTGTAACTTCAACTCCCGATTATGAACATTCACCTCTCTGATATAGTCGCCTAAACGTTTATAATCTGTCATGCGTAAAATCCTTTTCAAAGATGTCCATATACTTTTGGAAAACAAAAATACGATTTCTGCTTTGCCCTGTTAGCTCTTTGAGATAATTGTCGGTGCATAGGTCCTTGATAAGTGTGTTGGCAGACTTGTATGTTACACTGCAAGCCTTCGCAGCATCCTCAACATTTGTATAAGGATTCTCAAGTAGTTTGTGCATCAAGACAATTGCTGTCGTACTCCTTCTTCCATATCTTGCACGTATGTCCTCTTCCATCTCATCCTTGAAACGAATAATTTGCGAAAGAGTCTCAACGGCTATCGTTGCTGTTTTTTCCACCCCTACAAGGAAGTATTTTATCCATTGCAACATGTCATTCTTTACACGAATGTTGTTCAGGTTATCATAATATATATCTTTTTTTCTCTC
>CADCIO010000041.1 GCA_902801475.1 uncultured Bacteroidales bacterium | reverse complement strand
GGCTATGCGGCGGGCACTCCAATTCTTGTTGATGGAGGCTGGCATAGCGGTCACTGCCCTGTCTTTGAGGGAGGTGTCGGTCGTAATAATGTACGGGATAGTCTTGCCCTCAGCGAGCAGTTTGTCGGCAATGGCGTTGGCACCACCTACCTTGAACCAGCTTTCGATGGTGTCGTCAGTTCCTGGGATGAGCAGGATGACGGGCAGTTCGTCCACGTTCTTGGTGGTAGGAGGATAGTAGGTGGCCGTGTTCTTGTTGAGGTCGTAGGACACCACGCCATGAGGGATGTCGCCCATCGAGAGGAGACTGTATTGAGATGCAGGGTTCTCGTGGATGCTATACTTGAATCCCTTGTCGGGCGAGAGGAACATATTGCTGGGGTCAGCCACCTTCATGCCATCAATGACGAAGCAGTACTTGAAGACTTGGTTCTCTTGACCCTTGATGTCGATGCTCCAAACACCGTCAGCATCCTTCTCCATAGGCTCAGGCTCAGGCATATTATCCATCTCGAGCATCACCTTCTGTGCGTTGGGGGCGCTGATGCGGAAGGTGACACCGTCGCTCTTGTATTCGGGTGACACGACAGCACGAGGGAAGAGACGAGCCATCACAGCAGGGGTGAAGGCCTCCTCCTTGCCTGTGGCTGCAAGAGCAGGCTGACCGTTCTTCATGGCTTCCTCAGAGGCTTCAGGATTGAAGAGCAGACGCATGGTCTTGTCGAGGAAATATTTGGCGTTCATCCAAGTGTGACCGTACTTGTCGTGAGTGTATTCCTTCACAGAGCGGATGCCTTTCTTGTCGAGGAACTCCATGTAGTCACGTGCGGTGCCATAGAGGAAGTCGTCAGTACCCACACCCAACCAGAAGAGGTGAATCTTGCTGTTGGTATCGGCCACGTTGTCATAGACGCCACCAGGCAGGGTTGTGGAAGTGAAGGAGCTGTAAGAGCAGAGGTAAGAGAACTTGTCGAGATTGGTCAAGCCGCAGGAGAGCCCCTGATTGCCACCACGAGAGAAACCACCGATGGCGCGATGGTCGCGGTCGTTGATGGTGCGATAGTGACTCTCCACGTATGGCATGAGGTCTTTTGTGAGGTCGTTGCCAAACACATCGCCCATACCCATGCCCATCATGCCGCCCTGTGGAGGCGCTGGCAGGAGCTTAGTGGGGTTGCCGTAGGGCAGCACGATGATCATCTCCTTCGCCTTGCCCTCAGCCAAGAGGTTGTCGAGGATATAGTTCATGCGTCCCACCTTGTAATAGACCTCCTCCGTGTCGGTCGTGCCGCTGATGAGGTAGAAGACAGGATAGCGCTTGTTGGCATTCTTCTTCTCGTCGTATGCAGGTGGCAGATAGACGATGGCATTGTTGGTGCCCTTGAGGCTCTTGGAATAGTAGTGAATGTACTCCACCTTGCCGTGAGGCACTTTCTTGATGTCGTGCGCCAAAGAGCCCGACTTGGCAGGAATCTCCAAGAGGCTGTTCTTGAAGCCCTCGTTGGGGAAATACTGCGGACAGAGCGGATCCATCACGCTGACCCCATCGACCACAAAGCAGTAGGGGTACATGTCGGGGGCAGCAGGGCCAAGTGTCGCAGTCCAAACCCCGTTGGCATCTTTCTGCATGGGGTTTCTGCCTGCGAACTGCACATCCACCTGCACCTCCTTGGCGTTGGGGTTTTCATAACGGAAGGTCACCGTACCGTCGGCATTGCAAACGGTCGATTGCTGCACCTTTTGTGCCATTGTAGCGGCCGCACAGAGGCAAGCCGCTACAAACGTGATTGATTTGAGTTTCATTTCTTTTACTATTATTTTACTACGAAGTCGAGGCTTTGGAGGTCTTTGTCGAGTGAAGAGCTACCATAGAGAATCTTGTAACGACCAGGACGAGTGGAGAGTTCGTCGATGGATGGGTCGTAGTACTCGAAGCTTTCGCCATCGAGGGTGATGACAGCCTGTGCCGTCTGACCTGCGTTGAGGTACACCTTCTGGAAGCCCTTGAGGGACTTGATAGGAGCCTCTGGGTAGTCGAGCGCCTTCACATACACCTGAACGACTTCAGCACCTTCACGGCTACCGGTATTGGTCACAGGAACGGTGAGTGTCACCTTACCGTCGGCAGTCATAGAAGACTTGGAGAGCTTGCCCTGACCACACTTGAAGGTGGTGTAGGAAAGACCGTAACCGAAGGCGAACTGTGGCTGACCCTTGAAGTAGCGGTAGGTGCGGTTCTCCATGCTGTAATCGGTGAATTCAGGCAGGTCGTTGTTGGAACGATAGAAAGTGACAGGCAGCTTGCCGCTTGGGTTGAAGTCGCCGAAGAGCACATCAGCCAAAGCCTTTGCACCACCCTGACCAGGATACCAAGCCTGAAGGAGTGCGTCGTACTGACCCTCTACACTGCCGAATGCGATGGCAGAACCAGAGCAGTTGACGAAGACAACAGGCTTGCCGGTAGCGTGCATCGCACGAACGAGACGCTGCTGAACAGCTGGAAGCTCGATGTCCTGCTTGTCGCCACCTTCACCTTCCATACGGGCAGAGATACCACCGATGATGATGATGGCATCCACGTTGGAAACTTCCTTGGCGAGGTCGTCAAACTCGATGAGCTTGCGTTCGCAGATGTCACCACGCAGCATCGCGAAGTTACCATTGCCGTGCTTGTACTCAATCACGATGTCGTAAGTCTCGCCAGCCTTCACTGGGAAAGACTTGTAGTTGGCGCCGCCACGTCCGAAGCCGAAGCCGAAGCCACGACCACCACCGCCCTTAGACTCTTCTACGACGTTGCCATTCACCTTGAGCACATAGCCGTTGTCAGTAGAGAGGGTGTATTGCATATCACCCGTGAAGGTAGCCTTGTACTGACCAGAAAGACGTACAGAAAGCGTGTCCTTGCTGACGCCCTGAGCAAAGCCCCAAGCACCGAAGGTGGAGAAGTTCAGTTCGTTGTAGTAGCCTGTAACAGCTGGCTTGCCGCTGAGACTGTTGTTGTTGAAGAACTCAGCCTGAATGCCCTTGCCACCGTTGAACTCCTGCAGGTGATGGATGGTGGTGTAGCCGTCAGAAAGTTCGCAGGCCTTTCTATAGAGGATTTCCGTGTTAGGCAGCGCATTCTTGATACCCTCGAGGAGAGAGTGCTGGTGAGCCTTCGTAGGTGTGCCACCATAGTTACCGTTGAGCAACTCCACATCGTCGGCATTAGGACCTAACACAGCGATGCGCTTGAGGTTCTTCGAGAGAGGAAGAACGCCCTTGCTGTTCTCGAGCAGCACCATAGACTCACGGGCTGCCTGCGTAGCGAGGTCGTTGTTGGATTCGCTGCTGATGACTTCAGGAGTGAGGTTAGCCCAAGGAAGCATCTCGGCAGGGTCGAACATACCCAGCTCGAAACGACCGTAGAGGCTCTTGCGCAGGTGGTAGTCGAGGGTGCTCTCCTGAATGAGACCCTTCTCCAAAGCCTCAGTCAACACCATGAACACCTTACCACACTCGAGGTCAGTACCGTTGAGCACAGCATCGACAGAAGCCTCCAGTGGACCAGCGTGAGTCTCGTGCTGACCACGATTATAGAAGTTGTTGATGGCGTCGCAGTCGGTGAGCACGATGGCATCATAGCCCCACTTGCGACGGAGAATGTCAACCAACAAACGGTCACTCGTACAGCAAGGCTTGCCCTCATAACGGTTGTAGGCACACATCACCTCGCGCACATTGCCCTTCTTCACCAATGCCTTGAAGGCTGGGAGGTAAGTTTCCCAAAGGTCGCGCATCGACACAGAAGCGTTGAAAGAGTGGCGCTGTGGCTCAGGACCGCTGTGTACAGCATAGTGCTTGGCACAAGCGTGGGTCTTGAGGTACTTGTCGTCGTTGCCCTGCATACCCAAAACAGTCTGCACACCCAGCACAGCGTTCAAATAAGGGTCTTCACCACAAGTTTCCTGACCACGTCCCCAACGAGGATCGCGGAAGATGTTCACGTTAGGACACCAGAACGTCAACTCTGGGTTGCCTGGATAGTAAGTCACACCCATTGGCACATTGAACAGCTTAGGATCGTTGTGGTCGGTACGGTTCCAGTTGGCACGTGCCTCGTCAGAAACGGTGGAGAACACTTCGTACATCTGCTGAGGGTTGAAGGCAGCCGCCATACCGATAGGCTGAGGATAGACGGTGTAGTCGCCCTGACGAACACCGTGACAAGCCTCACTCCACCAGTTATAGGAAGGAATGCCCAGACGATCCACAGAGATGGACTTGTTCATCATCAGACCCACCTTCTCTTCTGGGGTGAGCAAGGAGATAAGATTCTCCACACGCTCAGCGTAGGAAAGATTGGTGTTCTGATAAGGGTACTTCTGAGGAGCAGGACCCTCGCTCACCTGTGCCTTGATGCTGAGAGCACCAAGCGTGTTGCCGTTCTTGTCCAGGAGTTCCACACTACGGAAACTCTTGCCGATAGACTTGAGCGGGTTGAACACCACCAGCACAGTGGCAGACTGACCTGGCTGCACAGCCTCATCAGCATACTGTGCCTGAATGCACTCGCAGCTGGGTTTTACCTCGCCGATGGCAACAGGTGCCTTCGACTTGTTCTTGAATGTGAATGTGTGACAGATGGCGCCTTCTGCCGCGTTGACAGTTCCGAAGTCATACTCGTAGGAGTCGAATGAAACGGCGCTCTTCTTTTGTGCCCAAACAGGTGCTGCAAGGAGCATGGCACAAACACTAATAGCTAATAGCTTCTTCATTGGTAAATGGTTAATAAGTGATAATAATTAGGTTTTTGGTGGTACAAAGGTAGTGAAAAGTTGAGAGTTGACAGTTGAGAGTTGACAGTTTTTTTTAGTTGAGAGTCGAATTTGTCACTTTTTGTGTCCGAAATAGCGTACCGAACGGCAAATAATTGTCAACTGCCAACTGTCAATTGTCAACTAATTTGTACTTTTGCAAAAAAATAATTGAGGACTATGAGAATTTGTTATGTAGTGGCAATGAAGGCGGAAGCACAACCCTTCATTGAAAAATACGGTATCAAGCAGGTGGAAGGATTCTTCGCCCCTCTACCTTGTGAACTTTATGAAGGAGAAGTGAATGGTGCCACCCTCGATGTGGTGCTGAACGGTCAGCAGAATGGAAGTGACCTGATAGGTTGCGAAGCGGCATCGGTGGCTGCACTGAGTGCCATTCAGCGGCTGCATCCCGACATCGTGGTGAACTCAGGCACTTGTGGCGCTTTTCAGAAGAATGGCGCCGACATCGCTAAGGTGTATATCGGCAATGGGGTAATGTTTCACGACCGCCGTGTGGCAGGCGATGACGCTTGGGGCACGCAGAGTTTGGGCAACTATCCCATTTGGGAAGGGAGCCAAGCATTGGCAGAAGCTTTAGGACTGAAAATGGGCAAGGTCACAACGGGCTCGTCGTTGGACATGCAACCGTGTGACCTTGAGATGATTGAAAAGCATGGGGGGCAACTGAAAGATATGGAAGGCGCTGCCGTCGGCTTTGTCTGCTCCCTGTTCAAAACCCCTATCCTTTATGTAAAGTCTGTCACCGACCTCTGCGACAGCGGTGCTGAGACCTTCGAAGAGTTCTCACGCAACCTTCAGAAGGCTTGCGAGGCACTGCGTGTGGTCAATGAGCAAGTGATTGACTACTTGGTGAACGCTAAACTTTAACGTTGACTTGAACCTTAACGCTTAGTTCTCGTTCTCTTCCTCCAACGAGTGGAACGAGCTGCCGTCGAAACAGTGCGTACAGATCTGACACTTCTCCAAGCCGATCGCATGGACGATGGTTTCCAATGAGGAGAACTTGAGGCTGTCGAGGTTGAGACGACGGGCAATCTCTGCCACCATCGCCTTGTATTCGGGCGAATTGGTGGTGGCGTATGCCTTGATGCGCTCAGCTGGCACCTCTACATTCTGGGCAGTCTGTGCATCTGCCAACATCGTGGCTGTGCGTGAATGGGTCTCCAAGTCCTTGATGACACGACGGGTCACAAGTTCCAGTTCTGACTTGCTAGCAGAGAAGTTCACGAACGGACAAGCATAAATCAGCGGAGGGCAGGCGATACGCATGTGTACCTCCTTTGCACCCAATTCCTTCAGCACCTTCGTGTTCTCACGAAGCTGTGTGCCACGCACGATGGAGTCATCGCAGAAGAGGCAACGCTTGCCTTTCAGCTGCTCCTTGTTGGGGATGAGCTTCATCTTCGCCACGAGGTTGCGCACCTCCTGACTTGGTGGCATGAACGAACGAGGCCACGTGGGTGTGTATTTGCTGATGCCGCGCTGATAAGGGATGCGACTGCCGGCACTATAACCCACAGCCATACCGATACCCGAATCAGGGATGCCACCTACACAATCCACTTCTGTATCATCGGTCTCACCCATCACACGACCTGTCTCGAAACGCACATCCTCCACGTTCTTACCTTCATACGAAGAGGTGGGGAAGCCGTAGTAAATCCACAGGAACGAACAAATCTGCATCTTCTTGTTGGGCTTGCGCAACTGCTCCATTCCATCGGCACGCAGACGCACAATCTCGCCTGGACCTACATAATAGGTGGTCTCATACCCCAAGTTGGCAAATGCCGTATTCTCGCTGGTAGCAGCCATCGCACCTTCCTTCTGACCGATAACGATAGGGGTACGTCCCCAAGCATCTCGGGCAGCAATGATGCCATCTTCTGTCAGCAGGAGCATCGAGCAGGAACCCTTCACCGTCTTGAACACATTCTCAATGCCCTCCACGAAAGTCTTTCCCTGCACAATCAACACACCCACCAACTCCGTCGGATTGATTTTGCCCGACGAGAACTCCGACAGATACATGTTCTCATCCAAAAGTCTGGAGGCAATCTCCTCCATATTGTTGATTTTCGCCACCGTCACAATGGCAAAACGCCCCAAGTGACTGTTGAACAGCATTGGCTGCGCATCGGTGTCGCTGATGATACCAATGCCCGATTCACCATCAAACTTAGACAGTTCCGCCTCAAAACGGGTACGAAAATAAGTGCTCTCAAGATTGTGGATAGCACGGTAGAAACCCTTTTCCTTGCTGTATGAAGCCATACCTCCGCGACGCGTTCCGAGGTGTGACTGATAGTCTGTGCCATAGAAAAGGTCTGCCGCACATTTTTCCATTGATACGGTCCCAAAAAAACCTCCCATAAATAGTAGCGTGTTTGATTACAGGGTGCAAAGTTACGAAAAAGTTGAGAGTTGAGAGTTGAGAGTTGAGAGTTTTTTGCAATGTACATCCAAAATTTGCCCCGAAAGCACCATTTTAAACGTATATTCTTAGTAATACTCGTTATGATTTGCGGCCAGCAGGTCGTAGCGGATGTTGTCCTCGAGCACAGAGATGCCGATCTTTCTGCCCTCTTGGGATGCAGATGAGGTGGATGCGGTGAGGGGACGTGGACGCACGGGCTGGTGAGGGTTGGTGGTCTGATAGATGGTGTCGTGCACCACCTCGTGTACAAAGACGGTGTCGGTGGTGGTCTGGGCAGTCAATCCCTGGGGGTTCCCTCCTGTGCTGTCTGGACGCAGGAGATAGCCAAGGAAAAAGCTCACGAGGCAGGCTGCTGGAATGGCAACGTACCAAGCGATGCGACTGCGCGATTTCCAGGGGCGCACATACAGTTGGGCGTTCTCGTCTTCACGGATGCGACAAGCCATCGCAATGATGTCCTCATTGCTCATATTCTCTGGGTGTTGTGGATGTGTGTTCATATACTTGCAAGTTTTTGACGTATTATACTCATTGTTCTAAATAATCTCGATTTCACGGCTGCTTCCGACAGATGCTCGATTTGTGCAATCTGGGGAATGGTGAGTCCTTCCTCATAATGCAGGGAGAAGAGCAGATGGACTGGTGGCGGCAGCGACATCAGCACCTTCCTGACGGCATCGCGTTGCTGTTCTCGGGTCAGTCGCACCTCCACGTCTTCATCGCTGAGCGGCTCGTCGTCGAGGGTGGCGAGGAAGGTGGCCACATGCTCGTTGTGGCGGTAGGTGTTCTTGCAGAGGTTGTAGGCGATGGTGAAGAACCAGGTGGCGACGTTGTTACTCTCCACATAGCTGTCTCTCGCCTCATACACCCTGAGGAACACGTCGTGGGTGAAGTCGGATGCAGCCTCATCATCGCCTCCAAGCTGACGGAAAAAGAAGCCCTGTAGCCGTCGGGCATACCGACGGTACAGTTCTTCGAAGGCAGAGTCGCTTCCTCGACTCGTCCGATGCATCAGCTCTTCATCGGTCATCTGCCGATGGGATTTGAACAGAAGGATGCTCATTGTGCGGCAGATTTTGTGGATTCGTAATACTGACGGATTTCCTTCAAACCGTCTTCGCTGAAATCATTGCTGTGCCTATTTTCAATCGCCTTGAGCAACACGCCACTCAGCCAATGGCAACGCTGGGGGTCATACTGCTGATAGTGGGGCAGAATGCTCTGCAACAAAACGATGGTTTGGTATGTGCAGCCTGTGGCATCGGAATGATATTTCTCGTCGTCCTTCGATGGTGTGAAGGGTAGGTAGAGATAGTCGAGCGAATAGCGTTCTTCTATATTGCGGCAGGTCACAGCGATGTTGTCGTAGGGCGTTGCCGAGTAGCGCAGGAGCAGTCCTTCGTTGTAGAGATTCTTCAACAATTCCTTGGAGAGTTTTTCTCTTAGCCTTTCATACAAATACGAGGGTGAGTAATAGACGGGGTGCTCACTGTGATCTCCTATCCAAGCCAACATCTTGAGGGTTTGTGTGTGCCAATAAACAGCTGCGTCATCCATTGGGGTGGTCTCTGCCCAGTTCTCAGCAGGTCCTGGCACCTTGCACGCCTTCCATATCTTGTACCAGTCGCCATTTCGGTTGACCAGCACCTTGTCCTTGTGCATACCCAGTACCAGCTGAATCATCTTCTTGGGGATGAGGTCTTCCTCTGCTTCACCGAGATAGATGCCTCCCTCTTCCATTCCCTGCATCTCGTTATAATGATAGTAGAGAACATCGGGCGAGAGCAGCCCACTCTTGTAGTAGCGCGTCAGCATGTCCTTCAGACGCTTCTCATCCTTATCCTCCCTGAGGAAATACCGGCACCAAGTGTGGTAATCATCTTCATACAACTTTTCAGGTAACCGCTTGAGAGCTTCTTCAGCATATTTCTTTATTTTATTGTATTCGTGGCTGGTCTCCATCGCCAAGAGATAATAGGTGTAGGTGTCAGGAATGGCTTCCTTCACGCGCTTCATGAATTCTCCATCCTGTTCCAATACGTCGTATTTTTTCGTATAATAAGAATAGGTCGTATTTGCCTCATACAGATTTCGCCAACCTATTTCGTCTTTGGGATGATCCTCTACGTAGGCATCCCATTTCTGGAGTCTCTTCAAATCAGAGATGGAATCTTTCAATACATTCCAATGCTCCAATTCTGCTTCTTGCGTTCCTGAACTTTGCTGGTTTTGCTGTTGCTGGCATGAACACATCAGCCCTGCCAGAACCACCATCAAACCAATTGTTTTTGTCTTCATTTTCTTTATTTAGTTATTGTTGCTTTTTTTGTTTCCGTTCTCGAAAGCACCTTGACGTCATCATGCCTTTCTACTACAGCATACACCTCAGAAACGGAAGCGTTTCAAAAAAAATGCAACTTTTTTGCAAAGGTACGAAAAAATTATTAACTTTGCCGCGACAAAACCTGTACGACTATGAGAAAAAGAGCTGATTATATCCAGAGCATAGAGATTAAGGCGCTGTGGAAGGGTGGCAGACACGTGGTTTGGAACCTCCAACCCGACGTGAACATCCTCAGTGGCATCAACGGAGTGGGCAAGAGCACCATCATCAACCATTCGGCAAGAACGTTGGCTGAGATTGACCGCGACGAGATTGTGCCGAAGGATGCCCCACAGGGAGTGACCATCAAGCTGATGCCGGAGGACGCGACGTACATCAAGTTCGACGTCATCCGTTCGTTCGACCGTCCGCTGCTGCATAGCGACCTGCTGGAGAAGTTGTCCGACTCACGTGTGAAGACGGAGCTCGACTGGCAGATTTATCGTCTGCAGAAACGTTTCCTCGACTATCAGGTGAACATCGGCAACCGCATCATCGAACTGCTGACCAGCGGCGATCCTGAAGACCAGATGAAGGCTGCTGAGGTGAGTGCGCCGAAGAAGCAGTTTCAGGACATGATTGACGAACTGTTTGCCGACACGCACAAGAAGATTGACAGGAAGAGCAACGAAATCCAGTTCATCCAAGCTCCGATGGGGGATAAGGAGCCACAAATCCTGACGCCCTACCAGTTGTCGAGCGGCGAGAAGCAGATGCTGGCCATCCTGATGACGGTGCTGGTGGAGAACCGCGAACCCTACGCCCTACTAATGGACGAGCCGGAAATCTCGCTCCACATCGACTGGCAGCAACGTCTCATCGACCTAATCCGACAACTGAACCCCAATGCACAAATCATCCTCTCGACGCACTCCCCTGCCCTGATTATGGACGGGTGGATGAGCAATGTGACAGAAGTGAATGAGATTACAAACTAAAATATATGTCCAAGCATCTCACCTCCAACATCACCTCTGCCTACATCGAGGCAGCGAACCGCTTAAGGCCTAAGAGTCGGAAGCGGAAGGTGGTGGTGTATGTGGAGAGCTATGACGACATCTTCTTCTGGCGAAACGTGCTGAGCGAGTTTGAGGATGAGCAGACGGCATTTGAGGTGATGCTGCCGTCGCGCACGAACCTGAACAGGGGCAAGAAGACGGCGCTGATGAATAAGTTGGGCGAGTCGCTGGGAGGCTACATGATTGCATGTGTGGATGCCGACCTCGACTACCTGCTGCAACGTCACACGCCTTCATCGCAGAAGATGCTGGACAACCCTTACGTGATTCACACCTACGCTTATTCCATCGAAAGTTACCAATGCTATGCGCCTTCGTTGCACAATGTGTGTGTGATGGCGACGCTGAACGACCGCAACCTCTTCAACTTCGAGGAGTATCTGCGCCAATATTCAGAAATCATCTACGAGCTGTTTGTGTGGATGGTGTGGCTGCATCGATGTGGACGCTTCAACGACTTCCCATTGAACAACTTCAACAACATCGTGGCCGTGGATCAGCTGAATGTGTTCAAGCCCATTGACGCGCTGGAACGGGTGCGTCGTCAGGTGAACCGGAAGCTGGCTTGGTTGCAGCAGCACGTGAAGGATGCAAAAGGAAAACTCACGCCGCTGAAGCAGGAACTGGAAGGCTTGGGTTTGAGGAAGGAAAACACCTATCTCTTCATTCAGGGGCATCACCTGATGGAGAATGTGGTGGATGCCGCTTTGACCCCCGTCTGCACCATCCTGCGACGTGAACGGGAGAAGGACATCAAGATGCTGGCACGAGGCAACAATCAGCAGATGAACAACGAACTGGCCTGCTATTCCCATAGTCAGTTCCAACCGGCACAAATGCTGCGCCGCAATACCCAGTTCAAGGATTGCGACACATACCAAATGTTAAGGAACAGAATTGCAGAGTTCCTGAATAAGAAGTAAGAGGTAAGAAGTTTGAGGTTAGGAGTTGGGGATTTCGAGGATGAAGCGTGCGCCTTCCTTGTAGGTGGGGTCGAGCGTGAGGTTTCCACCCAACAGACGGGCATGATGCAAGGACAAGCCGAGTCCGAGTCCCAAACCCTCGCTGAAGCTGTCGAGCTTCACAAACGGATCAAAGATGTGACCACGCTCTTCTTCTGAGATTCCCTTACCCTTATCTTCAACGATGAACTGAAGCTTGGTTTCATCCACAACCCTCACAAGCATATTGACCTGCTTATCCGAAGCGAACTTCTTGGCATTGAGCAGTAACTCACGCAACACTCTCAGCAAGTAGAGACGGTTGGTGTGAATCGCGTGATTGTCAGGCAGCGGAGTCATGAAGTTGAAAGTCACAGCGTCTGGCGTTGCCTTTTCCTCGAAGGTCTGAATAGCTTCCTTCACCACAGGGATCACCTCCACTTCCTTCGACAAGTCGAGCTTCAGCTGAACATCCTGTCTCGACACATCGAAGATCATATTCGCCATTCTATGGATGGTGGCAGCGTTCTGCTTCATCGTATCAGTGAAGGCAGAGATTTCCTCCTTTGGCAGCACGTTAAGCGTCTCACGCAACACCTGCATGAAACCTGCAATGATGTTGAGCGGCGTACGTATCTGGAGCGACACATCATGAATGAATGTGGCCTTTCGTTGGTCGGCTTCCTCAATCATCTGATTGGCAGACAGGAGCTCGTTGTTACGATTCTCCATTTCCTCATTCACCTGTTTGATGCTGTTGATATGGTCGTTGACGGACTGCTGCATCGCGATGAAGCTGTTCTGCAACTGTCCCACCACATCCTTACGCTTGGCCTGAGGAAGCATCTTGTCGTAGTGTCCTGCCGTGATGAAGCGTGACTGCTGTGCCAGTTGGTCAAGTGGACGGATGAAGTGATTGATGATTTTCCAGCACACCACGAGCATCAGCAGCAAGCCGACGATGAGCAGCGGCACAAGGAGATAGAACAAACGGTTGTAAGTGCTGGAGATGTCGCTTTCTGGACACACGATGGCAATGCTCCACGGGGTTCCTTCCACTGGCTTGTAGAACACCATGCAGGGTTCTCCGTCGATGTCGAGACGCATATTTCCCCTCTTGCCCGATGTCATCTCATGACCCAGGATAATCATGTCAGGCTGCTCGTGCGCATCAACGGACGAGAAGATGCTCTCCTTCACCAGTTTCAAACGGTCGGGATGCACGAAATAGTGTCCCTCTTCACCCAACATCACACAATAGGAGTTGGGATAAGGTTTATCTGCCGTAACAGCTTGGTAGAGACAAGTGATGGCAAGGTCGGTGGAGATGACGCCGATAAGATAACCATCTTTATCTTTCAGCGGCAAACTATAAGAGGCAATCATGACGGGCGAAGACAAGGTGCCCTCGTTGAAGTCGTTGTGGGGATCCACCCAGCACGCCTCATTCTTTTCACGTGCTTTCTTATACCAAACCTTATCGTAGTAATCGTAAGGTGCCTCATAGACGGATTCAATCGAGTCGGGTCCTCTCAGCGAATAAACAGAGAAGTTGCGCCCGTAATCCGGGAAGAAGTTGGGTTCCATCGTGATGGAGCATCCATTGATGTTGGGATTCTGCTCCACGACGCGGTGGGAGTAGTTCAGGAGCGAGTCGGGTCGCAGGTTCTCCATCACCAACCACTCGATGTTATTCGTCGCAACCTCCACCTCGTCAATGTAGTTCGTCACACGGCGAGAGATGTTGTCCAATGCGTGCTCTGTATGTGCCGCAGCCTCCAGTCTCACTATACGACGTGAACGCTCGTAGAGGAAACCCAGACTGAGCGAGAACACAATCACCACACAGAGCAGGATGCCGAAGCAGAGCTTCAGTGACAGAGAGCGGTTAATATAGTAGATGGGGCTTTTCATGAGGTCTTCTTTTTCTTCTTAGGGATGTCAAGCATCTGGTCTAACAAATCAGTAATCGCTTTGGTGTGAACCATCATCTCTTCCGACATAGTCTGAACGTCGTCCACCGTCACACTCTCACGACGTTCCTCCAAATGGTTGACGACACCTTCTATCTCCTTGATCGGCATAATCATCTTGTCCGCAATCTTATGGATGAGATTCATCTTCACGTTGTCGGCCTCCTTCACATGTGCATGAATCTCAGCCAATTCCTCATTGTTCTCCTTGAGCGTTTCAGACAGTTGACTGATTTGCTGGATATTGCGCGACAAAGAGGTCTGCATCGCTCCAAAGCTGTTCTGCAGGATACCGATCTCATCCACTCTATGGGTGGAAGGAATGGGCTCAGAATATTGACCATTCGCTATGTGCTCCGCTGAATCTGCCAACATGTCGAGCGGGGTGAGCTGACGGCTGACAAAATAGAGGCAGAAAAGGGTGATGAGCAAGATGCCCATGATGGTGATGATCAACATATAGATCTGGTAGCGCCTGTTTGCATAGAAAATGTCCTTCTCCGAACATACCATGCAGGCACTCCAATGCTTGTTGTTCAACCCCTTATACAGCACATAGCTGTCTTTGCCAAACATATTGACAGCGCGGATGCCGTCTTCGCCTGCCAACATCGATTCAACCATTGTTCGTACATCTTCGGGTTCGTCCTTCACCACTTCGCGCACCATCTTATGATACAGATAGGTGCTGTCAGGATAGACGATATAAGTGCCTTGCACACCCAGCATCGCACAATAGGAATCGGGGAAAGGCTTGGTTTCAAGGATGGCGGAAGAAAAATCTTCCACGGAAATGTCGGAAGCCACCACACCAATAAAGTTTCCTTCTTTGTCGTGAAGCGGCACAGAACAAGTCACGATGGTCGAGTTGATAGTATCGCCAGGTGCATGAGGTCTCACCCAGCAGGTTGTGTTTTCCGCCTTGGGAATGAAATACCAGTTGACCGCCACATAAGGCACAGTCTTGAACTCGTTGGGCTGGATGATGGTGGGGTCTTGGCTCAGCAAGACTTCATCCGACTCAGGTTCTGGCCGGAAGGCGTATGTCATGTAGAGTTCTCCCTTCTGAGGATAGTAGTTGGGTTCGAAAGCGATGGCACAACCCACAATGTCCGGATTGCTTCTCACCACCTGCATGGTATATTTCACCATCGCATCAGGGTCATCCAGATGCTGCTCCACGTTCCAACGCATATTCGTCGTGGCCACATTCACTCTGTGCAGCATGTTCTCGATGTCCATCACCTTTCCGTTCAGCATCTGCTCTGCCTTTGCCAACGATTCCTTCTCAATTGCATTGTGAGAATAGCGGAACATGATGAGGAGGGCTGCCACAAACAGAATGGTGACCGACAGCAATACCCACCAGCAGATACGTGCGGAGAGCGTATTTCGGATATATTGAATTATTCGAATCAAGGTCTTTCTGGTGTTTCTGAATGAATCAAAGGTTTATATTCTTTTTCTATTTGAAGTGCAAATATAGGTTATTCTTTGAATAAGAACAAGAATTGGAGAAGAAAATTTCACTTTTCAGCATAAAAAAATGCACAATTGACGTTGCCAATTGCGCATTTCTTCCATTCTTCCTCTTTTTTACTTCACTTTCAGACGAATCACGTTAGCTGAACGAGGTTCAACGGAAAGCGTCATCTTCTTAGCAATCTTGATGTCCTTCGTGACAGGAGCAACAGGCTGTGCGTCGTAGTTGTTCTCAGCCTCGAGGGAGTTAGCTGTGAGCGTTGTCATAGGTGCTGTTGCAGGAACCTTGAACTTGCTCAGGTCGATGGTTGCAGTCTTTGCTTCCTCAGCAGCATTGATGAGCTTGATGTAAAGTTCGCCCTTCTCTGTGTTCAGCACAGCGGAAGTGCCCTGATACTTGTCACCACCCTGGAACTTAGCTACATCACCATAGTAGTAGTCGCCGGCTGTGGTACCAAACATTTGCTGTACATAGTAGCTGCATGTAAGGATCACCTTCTCGTTGTCAAAGTAGATGAGGTCAGGATTCCAGCTCTCGTGGTTCTTCTTGCAAAAGAGAGGTGCATAACTGGTCATTGACACTACGTCACCATTACGCTCAACACCCAAGAGGTAAAGACCTTCGTAGAGGGCATCAGCCAACTTCTTGTCTTTGGCAGCATACTCACCCAGATACACCTTAGTCTTGCGGTCGCGTGGGTAGTTGTCGTAGTTGGCCTGATTGTCGAGGAAGTAGTTGCGAGGTTCGTAGTAGTGCTCGTCGAGAATGTCCACACCAGTCTCTTCAGCGATGCGCCAACCGTTGTCGAAGTCAGGATTGCCCTTGTGGGAACCAGGACCAGCTGTGCCGACAATCACGATGTTAGGATATTTCGCGCGCACACGTTCATATATATACTTAAAACGCTCCTCAAACTCTTTCGTGATCTTCTCCTCGTTGCCGAGACCTAGATACTTCAGGTTGAAAGGCTTGGGGTGACCTGCGTCAGCACGCATCTTTGCCCACTTGCTGGTTGCAGGGTCGCCGTTTGCCCACTCAATGAGATCGAGCGCTTCGTCCACCCATTCGTCCATCTCGCTCATAGGCACAGCATCCTGAGCCTGTGTGCGCATGCTCCAACCACCGTTCGTTCCCTGACAGTTCACACCGCAAGGAAGGATAGGAAGTGGCTCCATACCGAGATCTTCGCAGAACTGGAAGTACTCATAATAACCCAGACCCATTGACTGGTGATAGCCCCATGTGTTCTTCAAACCACGACGCTCTTCTCTTGGACCGATAGTTGTCTTCCAGCGGTAGGTGTCCCAGAAACCGTCACCACCACCGTGCACAACGCAACCACCTGGGAAGCGCATGAACTTAGGCTCCAGACCTGCCAATGCCTCAGCGAGGTCTTTGCGCAGACCGTGACCCTTATAAGTGTCCTGTGGCATGAGGGAAACCATATCGATGTCGAGGTCACCTGTATTCAATACCAGGATCTGCAGAATACCGTTGGTGCAGTCCTCTGAAGATGTCAGCGTAGCCTCATACTTCTTCCAAGAAGTGTCGCTCACGTTGAGTGTGGTCTCAGCCAGCACCTTAGGGTTCTGCCCCCATCCGCCTGGAGCAGCCAGCACGACGCGTACCTGCTTAGCAGCACCGATGTTACGGAAGAACACAGAGAAGTCGTACTTCGCGCCAGCCTTCACGCTGATGCCGTCGAAACCATCGTTCTCCAGACCGAAGCCCTTCCAACCAGCATAGTCGTAGTACTCCTTCACACGCTCTGTATGCAGACGCATATAAGTGGGGTTGTTGGCATTGAGAGGATTGTCCATTCTCACTTGCAACATACCCAAAGAGTGACCTGGACGTGCTGTCTTCCAAGATGTGCCAGCACCCCAGCCATCACGTTCGTTGGGGTTGTACTCGAACGAACCGTTCTCGATCAGTTCTGCATAGAGACCACCGTCTGCTGAGTAGCTGATGTCCTCGAAGAAGATGCCCAAAAGTTCCTTACTGATTTTCTTACCACCAGATGGAGCCTTCACCTTCTGAGCCGAAGCCGTCAGAGGCGCTCCCAAAAAAGCTGCAAGCGCAGCGGCCTGCATGATGTTTCTAAATGACATAAGTAATTAAGTTTTGAGTTTGTATGTTTTAAGTTTTGAATTTACAAGTACAGTTTTCGGGCACTAAATTAGGCATTTTCTCGCACATGAAGATTATTTTTGCGAGAAAACAACGTGAAAAGCGTGTTTTTTGTTGAAAAAACGCATAAATCTTCCTCATTTGCAACGGAAAAAGAGTAACTTTGCACCTCAAAACGAAACACTGAGACAACTAAATCACTAAAAAACAAACATACAAAATCATGAAAGATTTCGTACAAGAACTCACATGGCGTGGGATGATACACCAGATGATGCCTGGCACTGACGAACTGCTCAAGAAGGAACAGGTGACTGCTTACCTCGGCATCGACCCCACTGCCGATTCTCTCCACATCGGACACCTCTGCGGTGTGATGATGCTTCGCCACTTCCAGCGTTGTGGCCACAAACCCCTTGCCCTCATTGGAGGTGCTACAGGTATGATTGGTGACCCTTCTGGTAAGAGCCAGGAGCGCAATCTCCTCGACGAGGAGACCCTGCGTCACAATGTGGCTTGCATCAAGAAGCAACTCTCTCACTTCCTTGATTTTGATAGCGATGCACCCAACCGTGCTGAGCTCGTCAACAACTACGACTGGATGAAGGACTTCACGTTCCTCGCCTTCGTACGTGATATTGGTAAGCACATCACCGTCAACTACATGATGGCGAAGGAGTCTGTACAGAAGCGCCTCAACGGTGAGGCACGTGATGGTCTGAGCTTCACGGAGTTCACCTACCAGCTCCTGCAAGGCTACGATTTCTACTACCTCAACGAACACAAGAACTGCAAGCTCCAACTAGGTGGTGCAGATCAATGGGGTAACATCACCACAGGTTCTGAACTCATTCGCCGCATGAACGGCAACGAGTGCTTTGCCCTCACCTGTCCTCTTGTCACCAAGAGCGACGGTCGCAAGTTTGGTAAGACGGAAAGTGGCAACGTGTGGCTCGACCGCAATCGCACTTCTCCTTACCAGTTCTACCAGTTCTGGCTCAATGTACCAGACGAGGATGCGAAGCGCTACATCAAGATCTTCACTTCTTTGGAGAAGGAAGAGATTGAAGCCATCATCGCTGAGCAGGATGCAGATCCTGGTCGCCGTGTGCTCCAGAAGCGTCTCGCTGAGGAAGTGACGGTAATGGTGCACTCTCGTGAAGATTACGATATGGCAGTAGAAGCTTCCAATATCCTCTTCGGCAAATCCACTAAGGAAAGCCTTCTCAAACTCGATGAGCAGACCTTGCTCGACGTCTTTGCAGGCGTACCTAAGTTCGAGGTGGAGAAGAGCCTCTTCGAAGCAGGTGTGAAACTTGCCGACCTAACTGTTGACCACGCTCAGATATTCCCCAGCAAGGGCGAAGTGAAGACCCTCGTCAAGGGCGGCGGTGTAAGCATCAACAAGGACAAGGCAACCGCTCCAGATCAGCTGCTCACCACAGCCGACCTGCTCGACGGCAAGTACCTCCTCGTGCAACAGGGAAAGAAGAAGTACAGCCTCTTGATAGCAAAATAAGAAGAGATTCCCTATAACAAAGATTGGGCGAGACACACCAAGTGTTTCGCCCAATTCTATTATGCAGAGAATCTATTCTGCTCAAAGTTCCATATTGGGTTTCATCACATCATGACACTTAGTTGTCTGCTGCTTGGAGAGGGAATAGACAGCGGTGGCGCGAATGTCTTCCACGTTGGCAGCGAAGCCAAGGGTATATTTTCCGGCAGCAGCTTCCCAACTCTGGGTGGCTTCGTTGTAGGATGCCAAGTCGTAGTTGTTGACCGTCATCGTGAGGGTCTCGCTCTGACCAGGTTTCAGTTCACGGGTCTTTGCAAAGGATTTCAGTTCACGGGCTGGTTTCTCAAGGCCGCCAGATGGTGCTGACACATAGAGCTGCACCACTTCCTTGCCTGCCACAGCACCCGTGTTGGTCACCGTCACAGAAGCGACGAAACCATCCTTCGTAGCCTTAACAGCGGGTTTGCTGTAGGCGAAGGTCGTGTAGCTCAAGCCGAATCCGAAGGGGTAAGAAACTTCCTTCTTGGCGGTGTTGAAATAGCGATAGCCCACGTTGAGTCCTTCCATGTGCTTGGTGTAATCCTGGAACTCAACCTTGTTGTTACCACCTCGAGGACGGTTGGCAGCAGTTGGTCGCACATTGGGATAATTGGCGCTGGAAGGAACATCAAGCAGAGTAACGGGCCAAGTCATCGTCAATTTGCCAGAAGGATTCGCCTTGCCTGTGAGCACATCAGCCACAGAGTAACCACCTTCCTGACCTGGTTGCCAAGCCAGCAGGATGGCATCAGGCATTCCCTTCCACGAAGCAGTTTCGAGCACATTACCCATATTGAGCACCACAACAACCTTCTTCTTGGCCAAGTGGAAAGCGTTGCACACATCTGTAATAAGTTGACGCTCTGTGTCGGACAGCGTGAAGTCGCCGTCTTCTGTACGGTCAGTTCCTTCACCAGCCTGTCTGCCGATGGTGATGATTGCCATATCAGATTCCTGAGCCTGCACATCGATGACAGGACGGGTCACAGGCATCTCAGGCAACACAGCCTTGCCCCAGAACCAGCCGCCACGTGCTGGAGAAGCAGCCGTGATGCTGTTCTGGTAGCTCTGGTAACTCTTATAGAGGTCGGTCAGTTTCTTGTTCACTTCCAGGCCTGCTTCATTAAGACCCTGCATCAGGTCTATCGTGTAGGCCTTGTTCACATCGCCAGAGCCTGTGCCACCAGCAACGAAGTCATAAGAAGTAGTACCAAACACAGCCACACGCTTCACGTCCTTCATGGGCAACGCATTCCCCTCGTTCTTCAGCAGCACCATACCCTCTGTGGCACTATTGCGAGTCACAGCGGCGTGCGCTCTGAGGTCGGGCTTGTTGGAGAACTTATATCCCTTGAAACTGGGTGTCTTGACCAGATACTGCAGGATACGCTTCACGCAGATGTCGAGGTCGGATTCTGCCAACGCCCCACTCTTCACCTTATCCACGATGTCCTTGATTTGCGACTCTGCACCTGGCTCCATCAAGTCATTGCCTGCCTTGATCTGTGCAGCCGTATTGCGCAAACCCGTCCAGTCGGTCATGACGATGCCGTCAAAACCCCATTCATCACGCAGGATGGTGGTGAGCAGTTCGCCGTTCTCCTGAGTGAAGGGGCCATTAATTCTATTGTAAGAAGACATGATTGTCCAGGGTTTTGCCTCCTTCACAGCAATCTCGAATCCTTTCAGATAAATCTCTCTCAGCACACGCTGCGACATCACCTCATCCACACCCATACGGTTGGTCTCTTGCGAGTTGGCAGCGAAGTGCTTCATTGACGTACCCACACCTTGACTCTGCACACCTCGCACGTAGGCAGCAGCTATCTTGCCCGTCACGAAGGGGTCTTCAGAATAGTACTCAAAGTTACGTCCACAGAGAGGTGAACGGTGTATGTTCAGACCGGGAGCCAAAAGCACGTCACAGCCGTATTCCAGCACCTCATTGCCGATACACTTGCCCACTTCCTCCACCAGTTGGACGTTCCACGTACAAGCCAAAGCCGTACCCACAGGGAAGCCCGTGCAGTAGTAAGTCTGCGAGTCGTTTTGACGTGTGGGTGAGATTCTCACGCCAGCAGGACCGTCGGTCAATACGGTAGCGGGAATGCCCAAGCGGTCGATGGCTTGTGTCATACCAGCTGCACCAGGTACCTGATGAGCATGACCTCCCACCATTCCGTTGTCTCCTTGATTTTCGATGCGGCGATTACCACCCACAACGAGCATCGCTTTCTCTTCGAGGGTCATCGCCTTCAAGACATTGTCGATTTGATCTGGTTGCAGCTTGACTTGCGCTGTAGCCAGATTCGCACTCAGTGCCAGCATCGACACTGCGGTCAGGATTGTTTTCTTCATAAGGTTTTATGTTTATGTTTGTAATATTTGGGTTAGCGGTTAGCGTTGGGCAGTTAGCCCTTCTTCCAGAATCCTCGGGTGAAGAGGATGATGATGGGGAAGATCTCAAGACGTCCGATAAGCATCAAGAAGGAGCAGACGAACTTGGCGACAGGACTGAGGATGGCCCACGAATGGACGGGACCGTAGTAACCCATGCCTGGTCCTACGTTGCTGATGCTCGACATCGCAATACCAAAGGCTTCGTAGTAGTCGAAGTTGGGGTGCACATCGTTGGGGTCAACACCACTCAGCGCCAAGACGAAAGCACCCAAAAAGAGGGAGCAGACGAAGAGGGCGACAAAAGCCAGCAGCATCTGCACCACATTGGTCGGGACAATGTTTCCGTTCATCCTGACAGGCGTGACGGCACGTGGATGGAGGATGCGCGTGAACTCGTTCTTCAACACCCTGTAGATGATGCTAAGACGCACGCACTTGAAACCACCACTGGTACTGCCAGACGATGCACCTGCAAACATGACAAAGAGTAGCACAGGCATCAGCTGCACAGGCCACACCGTGTAATCGACTGTTGCCAAACCTGTGGTGGTTTGCAGGGAGATGACGGTGAAGAGGCTATGACGGATGGATGCTTCCACATCTTGTGCAGAGTCGACCAAGACCAGCACCAGCGTACAAATCAGCGAGGCACCCAACACAATGACGAGGTAGGCTTTCAGCTCAGCATCGCTAAAGAACTTCTTCACCTTCCCCTTAAGGATAGTATAATATATTAATGTGTAATTCACACCCGAGATGAACATGAAGAAGATAAGCACATACTCGATGGCTGGCGAATGATAGTAGTCGTCAATCAGCGCAGAATGGGTACCATAACCTCCAGTCGCTGTCGTACAAAGCGAATAGTTGACGGCATCGAACGCTGGCATACCACAAAGCATCAGCGAAAGGATGCAAAGGAGAGTCAGCATCACATACACCCCACCAATCCACTTGGCTGCTACAGAGATGCGTGGATGCACCTTGTCGTGCAAGGGACCTGTCGATTCTGCCGCAAAGAGCTTCACCTCACCCACACCAAAGGCTGGCAGGATGGCGATGGTGAAGAACACGATACCGATACCACCAATCCACTGGGTCAGACTTCGCCAGAAGAGCAAACCCTTGGGCATCGCATCGAGATCGTCTATGATGGTGGCTCCCGTACTGGTGAAGCCCGACATCGTTTCAAAGAAGGCGCTGGCCACATCTGGCACATGTCCATCGAGCAAGAAAGGGCTCATGCCAATCAGCGTGAAGAGCACCCACACCATTGACACCACGATGTAACCGTCCTTTCTGCCCATCTTCTTGCCGGCATGACGTCCGAGCAACACACCCACAACACCCAGCACCAACGCAAGAACAATAGCAGGAGAGAACACCTTTACGCCCTCATCATATATCCAACTGACAAACTGACACAGCATCAGCAATCCTGCCTCGATGAAGAGGAGGAATCCCATGATTTTCGCTATGAGTTTCCAGTTGATCATTTACTTGAAGAACTTGTCCAGTTTCTTGAGGGTGTTGTCGATGCAGAACACCACCACCTTGTCGTCGGCTTGCAGTTGCGTGGCACCACTCACCAGCATCGACTTGCCGTCTCTCGACATACCTCCGATGTTCACACCATAAGGGAAGTGCAAGTCCATCACCGGCTTCTTCGTCACCTTCGAACCAGGCTTCACCACAAACTCAGCCACGTCGGCATTGCCGATGGTGAGCATCTTCACATTGTCCACATCGCCCTTCAGGAGCATACGATAGATATGACTGGCGGCAATCAGCTTCTTGTTGATGATGGTACCGATGTCGAGGTCGTTCGCCATATCGAAATAGTCGAGATTCTCCACCTGGGCAATCGTCTTGCGGATGCCTCGACGACGTGCTGCCACACATGCCAAGATGTTCTGCTGGTCATTGTCGGTCAACGCAATCAACGCCTCCATGTTGCCATAGCCCTCGTCGTTCAGCAAGTCCATATCATATCCCTCTCCCTCCAGAATCATCGTCTTGGGCGACACGAGTGACTGCAATTCCTCCGTACGTTTCCTGTCTGGCTCGATCAGCTTGATGCCGTCGTGGATGGTTTCCAACTTCCAGCAGGCACGCACCGACAGCTTGCCACCACCAATAATGAGGCTGTTCTTCACGGCTGGATAATCGTCCTTGCCGGTCAGGTGTCGGATTTCACCCAGATTCTCCTTGGTGGTCATGAAGAACACGAGGTCGCGAGGAAGAATCTTCTCGTCACCATACGGACTGATGGTTTCGCCGTCACGCTTGATCGCCACCACGTGGAAGTTGTGCCCATGTGCCATACCGATCTCCTTCAGGGTATGACCCACCAACAGATTTTCCTTATTGCTGATTTCCTTCTCGCCAATCGGGTTTGCATCGTGCATCTTCACGCTCAGCAACAGCAGTTCGCCATTGTTGAACTCCCACATCTGACGCACCCAACTGTACCTGGCACTGGCCTTGATGTCTTCGGCTGCCAAGAGTTCTGGATAGATCAGCGACTCGATGCCCATGTTCTTGAACAGTTCCAAGCTCTCGGGCTTCATGTATTCGTAATTATCGACACGTGCCACCGTATGCTTCGCACCCAGCTGCTTGGCCAACATGGCACACGTCAGGTTCTCGCTCACGTTGGGAGTGACAGCAATGAACAGGTCGGCACGATTCACTTCCGCATCCTTCAGACCTTGAATGGACGAAGGTTGCTTGACCAGCGTCATGATGTCCAACTCACTGCCCAGACGAAAGAGTCTTCCCTCGTCAGCATCGATGAGCACCACATCCTGACGGTCGTTCGACAGCATGCGTGCCAAATGAGTGCCCACGGCACCTGCACCAGCAATCACTATCTTCATGATATAGTTGAAATTTAGGGTTGAGAGTTTAGGGTTGAGAGTGTCTCCGCTATGCTTTGTGCATCCATTCCACAAATCTGTCGCAATTCAGGCACCGTGCCGTGCATCACGAACTTGTCGGGGATGCCCACTCGTTTCACTTCCACTTCATAGCCGTTGTCGGCGAAGAACTCCAGCACGGCACTGCCCAATCCTCCTGAGATCACACCATCTTCCACCGTCACCACCTTCTTGAACTTCTTACCCACCTCGTGCAGGATTTCCTCGTCAATCGGCTTCAGGAAACGCATGTCGTAGTGCGCGATGTTCAAGGGGGCGTCAGGCGAATCGTTCAGCGACTTCAACTCAGCGATAGCAATCGCTTTCTCTGCCTCCACGCCGATAGGACCAATGCTCAACACGGCCAAATCCTGACCGTCCTTCAACTTGCGTCCCTTGCCCACAGGCACCTCTTCCAGTTCACATTGCCAATCCACCGTGTTGCCCCTGCCACGAGGGTAACGGATGACAAACACACCCTTGTCGGGCAACTGAGCCGTGTACATCAGTCGGCGCAGCTCCATCTCGTTGTAGGGCGAAGCGATGGTCAGATTCGGGATGGGGCGCAGGAACGCCAAGTCGAACGCTCCATGATGGGTCGAACCATCCTCACCCACCAATCCTGCGCGATCAAGACAGAGCACCATATTCAGGCGCATCGTCGCCGCATCGTGGATGATGTTGTCGTATGCTCTCTGCATGAACGACGAATAGATGTTGCAGAAGGGCAGCAGCCCGTCTTTCGCCATACCACCTGAGAAAGTCACCGCATGACCTTCGGCAATGCCCACGTCAAACACACGCTTAGGCATCGCGTTCATCATGATGTTCATCGAACAGCCCGTCGGCATCGCTGGCGTCACACCCACAATCTTCTCGTTCTTCTGTGCCAACTCCAAGAGCGTCTTGCCAAACACCTCCTGAAACTTCGGCGGACGAGGTGTGCCGTCATCACTCTTGATGCGCTCACCCGTGTCAGGATCGAACTTGCCTGGCGCATGCCAGATGGTCGCATCCTCCTCTGCAGGTGCATAGCCATAACCCTTCGTCGTATGGATGTAGAGCAACTTCGGACCCTTCATGTCCTTGACCACTTGCAGGATTCTCACCAGCTCTACCACATCGTTTCCCTCGGCAGGACCGAAGTAACGGATGTCCATTCCCTCGAAGATATTCTTCTGACGCGACAAGACAGACTTCAGGCTGTTATTGAAACGAATCAGTTCCCTGCGACGTTTCTCGTTCAAGATGCCCCAGCCAAACAGCTTCTGCGACAACTTATATCGGATGTTATTATAAGTAGTGTTGGTAGTCAATTGCAAGAGATACTTCCTCATGCCACCCACACTACGGTCAATCGACATATTGTTATCGTTCAGCACAATCAGCATGTCGTTAGGCGTGCTTGCCGTGTTGTTGATGCCCTCGAACGCCAATCCGCCACTCATCGCACCGTCACCAATCACAGCCACAACCTTCCTGTTCTCACCCTTCATCTTCGCCGCCACAGCCATACCCAGCGCTGCCGAAATGGAATTGCTGGCATGTCCGCAACAGAACGTGTCATACTCGCTCTCGTCAGGATGAGGGAAAGGCTTCAGACCATTCAATTTGCGGTTCGTGCAGAACTGGTCACGACGCCCCGTCAAAATCTTATGTCCGTATGCTTGGTGCCCCACGTCCCACACAATGCGGTCGTAAGGCGTGTTGAACACATAATGCAACGCCACCGTCAACTCCACCACACCCAAGCTCGAAGCCAAATGACCCGGATTCATTGCCAACTCCTCTATGATGTCACGCCTCAATTCATCGCACACGGCAGGCAATTCCTCCACCTTCAACTTGCGCAAGTCAACAGGATAATCAATCTTCGTTAAGTACTTATAATCGTTGCTATCTCCCATAATTCAATGTTAAAAGCATGCAAAGTAAGAGAAAAATGCCGATATGACAAAATAAATTCATTTATTTTTTACACGTTTTGTCCTATTTGTACCAAAAATTAGCCACTTAATACTTTTTTAGTTAAAAAGTGTTGGAGGATATATAAAAAGGCTATAACTTTGCACCGTCATCCACAAAGAGGGGATTCCGAAAACCTCGGACTGACGTTGTTAACAGAGTAGGAAAAACTAATTGATAAAAAACGAGAAAATTATGAAGAAAATGATTCTTACTGCTCTCGTAGCAGTTGCATCCCTCGCAGCTAATGCACAGGTTTGGGTCGGCGGTGAAGTTGGTTTCAGCGCAACTAAGACAACTATCGATGGTGACAAGCAAGGCGCAGCCGCTGCCTTCAACCTTCTCCCTGAGATTGGTTACACACTCAACGACAAGTTCGACATCGCTTTGACCATTGGTCTCTCTCACAAGAACTCTAATGGCAAATATTATGCAGGAAGCCAGAACTTTGACACTTTCGATGGCAACCTCGAGGATGTAAACCGCAACGCATTCACTATCAATCCTTACGTTCGTTACAAGTTCGCTAAGACTGGTGACTTCACCTTCTTCGTTGACGGTGGTTTCTCTTATACAATGATTCACTACAGCGGTGTAGATGACAATGGCAACCAGTGGGCTCTCGGCTTCAAGCCAGGTATCTCTTACGGTCTCACTGACAAGGTAAGCCTCGTAGCACACGTTGGTGACCTCGGTTACGCTTTCTACAAGCAGGGCGACGTAAAGAGCAACACATTCGACATGGGTCTCAGCAACAGCATCTCTTTCGGTGCTTACGTAAGCTTCTAATCGAGCATTTTACATAAACCCTATACAAGAGGGCTGACAGACATTCGTTTGTCAGCCCCTTTTTGTCCCCACGTGGGAGCGTGTTTTTTCCTCGTAAGGCTGCAATTGTTTCCCTTAAGGGTTGCAAAAAAATCATTTAGTGACAAATCTCCCTTCTTTCATGTGATAAGGATGAATCACCCAACTCAAAAGGGGAAACTTGTCGATACAAAACGGAGAATTTATCAAGCTAATACGGATACCAGCTTTAGGCACACCATCATTTGCCTAAAGGCACACGATTAAATGGCTAAAGGCGCACGACCTTTTGCCTTTAGCCGCGTGAAGATGTCAAAGAAAGGGTTAAAAGGTTGATTTCTTGTTTCATGACAAAAAAAGAAGGGACTCCCGTGTGAGAGTCTCTTCTTCTTTGTTATATATTATATATGTTGTATAAGAGAGAGTGGCTATGGTTTAGCGGCGATGATGACGACGGAAGAGGGGAGCGCGCTTCTTGCTGCTGGAAACTTGCTGCATGTCCTGACCGATCGTGTAATCTACACCTTGTGGGGCTGATACGATGACATCCACTGTGCCGTTGGCCTGTTCGAGGGTCTCGAGGTCGCGGGCTGAGATGTTGAGCACGCCGTCCTTGATGCTCCAGGAGATGGCGGATGCGAGGTCTGATTCGCGTGAGGTGACGTCAACTGAGTATTCCCTGCTGGGGACGATGACCAGGTGCACGGGTGCGTTTACCTTTACTGAGTTGAACACTGCGGTGTTAACCTTCTTT